>DASRFK010000194.1:0-42587 GCA_035651635.1 Verrucomicrobiia bacterium
CGGGTTGTTCACCTCCGGCAGCTCTCCACCTCGTGTCGCCACGACGCAGTAGCCTTCGGTTACAGGCGGGTGAACGTTCCGCCTGACGGGGACTTGCACCCCGCAGTGTGCACGCCTTCACAGGCGCACGCGCGCGGGCATGCTGCCCGCAGAAACGCGCGACAAGCAGCAGACACCAAACGCTTCCTTGGCCACATCCAGCTCGGCGATCCCTGCGGACTGGGAAGTCCGCGCGCCGGCGCGCGGGCATGCTGCCCGCAGAATCGCACGACAAGCGGCAGACACCGAACAATCCTTTCGCCACGTCCAGCTCGGCGATCCCTGCGGACTGGGAAGTCCGCGCGCCCGGCGCGCGGCCATGCTGCCCGCAGAAACGCCCGGCAAGCGGCAGACACCAAACGCTTCCTTGGCCACGTCCAGTTCGGAGATCTCTGCGGACGGACGATCTCTCGAAAAGCGTTTCGCTTTCGCGGATGCATTTGGACCATCAAAGTTATTAGTGCGCGGCACTGGCGGATTTCTTTTTCACCAACACCAGCGCATTGGCGCTCGGCCGCTCATCGCCTTCGCTGGGACTGTTCCGCACCGCGCCCAGCGCCCAGAGAGTGGCCGAGCCACCTCCGTCGAAGTTTATCGCTTCGGTGCATCCGAGCTTCACCAGGTAGTTTGCCAATTCCGAAAAAGTCATACCGACCGAAAGGTTGCTTTGCCGGCCATCGACTTCGACCATAAAAAAGTAATCCTTGTTCCAGCCCAAGGCGCTGCGGGGATGCCGCATATGCAGGAAGCCGGGCCAGTTCATCGCCTTACCGTTCTCGACCAAAGAAGGGCCACCCCCGATGGCCATGTGTGCGCTGGACAAATCCGGGAATGTCTCGGTAACCAACTGCAGGCTGGCGCCCGGATGCGGCGTGGGGAGCTTTGCCGCCAGGGCGGGCCCAAGGGACAGAATCATCGTCTCGCGCGTCAGCGGAGCATCGCCGCCCGTATGCAGCTCCCGTATGCGCGCGGTGTACTTTTGTCCGATCCTGAGCGGGAGCCAAGGGCTGTTGGTGGCGGCTTCGAGAATGAGGTCGAAACCCCCGCTAGTGCGGGTGGAAGTTCCCGTCACGGGCGTGAACAGGACTGCAGCATCGTCTTCACGCAACTGATTCAAGCCGATGGGCGTGGATTTGCCGTCAGGCCAGATCACGCGAAAGCGCGAAAATACATTGATCATGTGGGGCGTACCATCAGGGTCCATCCAAAAACAGGTGTGGCCAGCCGGAGTACTGATGACCTCGCCCTCATGAATCTGCACGTCACGCGGTCGGCCCAGGTACTTTTCGCTCTTTTCGTAAAAATCGCCGTTGATGGCTGCCAGCGGCTGGCCGCAATTGGCGGGCAGGGCTTTGACCTGGTCGGAGACCACTGCCATGCCCAAAGTCGTTCCCTTGCCCAGGGCCGTGCAAAACTCCCAATCCGTCCGCGCCCGCTCGACCCGCACAATATGAATCGAAAGGGGAATCTCGTCATTCACCTCGTTGGTGTAGAAAAACCAGCGTTCAGATTTGGAGATTTCGGGTTCCGCGCTCCACCCGGACAGCATTGAGGCCAGCAGCACCACAGCGGCAATTGCATTAGCCCTTCGCGTGAACCATGAGGGGTTCCGAAGATTTTGGAGTGCATGCGCTTTGCGGCGCTTTTGGGAATCGCACCACGCCCGAAAGCGGCGCATAGCGCCGCACTCCAAGACGCTGGCGCGACAACCTGGGGCTGGTTCATGGTCCGAATGCAAGCGACAAAGCGAACGGAGTCTTTCGAGGATGATTGATCCCGATCGTGCCATAGCTCATTGCCCTCGAGAGGCGGCTTGATTCGGACTCTTCTTTTTCACAATCACAAGGCAATTGGCGATCTCCCGTTCCGAGCGATCGCAGGGACTGTTGCGCACTTCTCCCTCATACCATAAGGTAGCTGAGCCTCCACCATCGCAATTCATCGCCTCCTGGCAGCCGAGGCTGACCATAAATCTGGCTAGTTCATCCAAGGTCATTCCTACCGAGAGCCAGCGTTGCCGTCCGTCCACTTCAACCAAAAACCACCAGTCCTGGTTCCAGCCGATCGCCGCGCGGGGATGACGCTCGAACATCGAGCTAAACTCATAACTCTCTGAACCCCCTTCCTCGATGCGCTGACGATGGCCATTGTGCACCAGCAGGGGCCCGCCCCCCAACGCCGTTCTCACGCCGTGCAGGCTTGGCAGCGTCGCGGTCGAAATGCTCAATGACGCCCCAACTGCCGGGGACGCCAATCGGCGCGCAGCGCCAGGCCCGAGCGACAACACCAGCGTATTGGCAGTGACCGTTGTGTTACCGGAATCGCGGACTTCTCGAATTCGGGCGGTGTAACTCTTGCCGACGTGCAAGGGCAACCAGGGACTGCCTTCCTCGCGCTCGAGAATCAGCTCGCGTCCACCGCCGCTCGTGCGAGTCGAGCGCCCAATGGCGGAAGTGTACAGCTCGACCCCGTTGGGCGAACGTTCTCCGTTCAGCCGAAAAGGCGTTACCGTGCCATCCGGCCAGGTGACCTCGAACTTTGAAATCATTGGAGAGGCGTGCGCTTCTCCATCGACATCGATCCACATGTTGATTTTGTTCCCGGGACCGCTGAGCAATTCGCCGTCGACCACCTGCAATCCGCGAGCCGCTCCGGCATAACTGCGATCACGCTGGTAAAAATCACCGTTAACGGCCGCCACAGGCGCGCCGAGCACCGGCTTAACAAGGTTGAGTTGATCGCTCAGAGTATCCAAACCCAGGGCTGTGCCGCCGGCGTGCACCGAGTGCACCTCGTATAGAGAATTGGAGCGCGCCACCTTCACGATGTGAATGGACCAGGGTATCTCGGCAGCTCGTACGTTCGTATAGCCAAGGCCGGTCGCATCCACCGGCACTTCCACCCCCGATAACGCACAACAGCAAGTAAGGAACAGGAAGAATAGCCAGCCGAATCTCGCCCCCGGCATCGCCCATAGCCACCGCCTGCAAAGTCCCGACCTGCAGGATAGGCGTTGGGAGCGGATGGTGCTCACGAACCGACGCTCACCTCCAAAACCACTCGATAACATGGTGCGATGATGTCTTATTTGGACGGAGTTGCGCCTGTGCCTGCGCCAGCCGGCGCGGGTTTCCGCAACAGGTCGCCGAAGTCAGCCAGCAGGTCATATTTCTTTTCCCAGGGGGTGTACATGAACCCGCGCACCTTGCGCGTCTGCCGCGCGATTTGCAACCAGCCTTCCACGTTCTTCAGGTCCGGCTCGTCGTAGTAGCAGGCGACCAGGGTCCGAAAGCCTTCCTCGGAAAAGAAGCGCAGGCTCGCTTCCCTCGGTTGGCCGCCCCAGACCGCCATAATCAGGCTTTTCGGCACATGTTTCCATGAATTGGTAAAATCGCCTTCCACCAGGTAATAATTTCCATGAGCATTGTGATTAGGGTCGAACATGTCGGACCAGATGTAGATCTCCACGCTCGGGATGATATCGCGCAAAATGGAAACTTGTTTGGTCACGCACTCGCCTATGAGTTCGCCCATATCCCGCCCTTTGCAGGCCTGACAAGTGCCGCCCATGCGAATTTCATCTGTCCCTAGTAATACGCTCCTGGGCTGCAAATGTTTCGCCAATAATTTGGTTTCCTGCTCAAAAATTTGGTATAATTCCGGTTCCGCCATGCACAGAGTGACCTGTGAATCATTAATCAGCATCGAATGGTACCAGCTTACCTTGAGCCGATCCCCATCATGGATGCGACTACCCGGCAGAATCTTCAGCGGCATGGCCTCTCCATCGTCGCGGTACGGGTTTAGTTGAGAGTCCTGAAGCGGCGCGTAATCTTTGCCCTCTGTGTAAACGACGGAACCGTCCTGGTTCGCCACCTTCACCGGCGTGCCGGGTCGATGCAGCACGTTCACCGGTCCCACTTCCTCGACGCTCCAGTCATCCAGCCAGAGCTTGCCGGATTTCCCACCCCAAAGCCCGGCGTACAGTGAAACCTTGTCAAAGCCCATGCTGTTGAAAAGCATGCTGATTTTGCGCCAATCACTCGAAGCGGACACATGAAAATCCCGCGGCGCTAAAGCACGGTCTCCGGCCAAAACCTGTACCCGAAAGGCATTGGCCGGTTCCAGGTTCTCGGTCTTTACCCAGACACTCACGCGGTAACAGCGACGCGGCTGTATTTGGAGGGATTGCATGACGCGGCCATGTCCATATTGGTTGGCCGTGAAATTCTCGAGTCGAAGGGAAGCTGCGCCGCCGTGCCGGGTCTCTTTGTCCACGAAACTGATCTCACCGGGTTGATCGCAAAAATCGAAACCCTTGATCTTGTTGCCGTCAAACTCTTCGAACCCGCCGTTCTTAAGAGATACTGCGCCCGGGTCGTCCAACTTTCCCTGGCCGTCTTTCACGAGAAAAGGAGCGTCTTCGACCGCTAGCCCTTCCGCCAGGTTGCGATTATGCGCTAAGGCCCCTCCGCCATATCCAATCGAAAAGAAAGAGGGAATGAGCTCCAGATGATTATCGTCGCAGCTCTTTTTAATTTGATCGAGACGCTTGAAGTACTCGGGGGATTTCTTCGAGAGCGCGTCCAGCCCGAACGACACAACGGCTCCATTAATCCGATGTTGACCGGCGGTTTCCAGAACCCGCGTGATCTCCGGCACGTCACTGTCCTTCTCCAAATCCCAACCGAAAATCCAAACAAAGCGATCGGCGAACCGATCGGCCGCCGGCGAGGCGTTCAGAAATGAGAGACAGGCAGCGCCGACCAAGAAGACCTTCTTTATAATGTCACGCACGAAGCACACGCTAGCAGAGGAAGGGCACCTTCGCCAACGGCGATTTGCGCCCAAGGCTGGTAGTTGCATTTGGCGGGGGCCTCTCCGTTCCGGCGGCGCCCAACCAAACACAACCAAACAGGCCGGAAGGGTTTTGAATTGACGCCGGAGGTTTTGGGCTGCAAGGCTCAAGCAATTAATCCCAGCGATAAAGCACACGTATGAGCCACGACCCGACCGAGCACGTCCAGGAGGAGATTCATCATCACGCCAGCCACGGCGGTCATGACCCCGGGGCCAAATGGATCATGGCCGCGGCCATGACCGCCGCCATCCTGGCGGCCCTGGCCGCCGCGGCCGGCGCTCTGGCTACCAGCCACCTCACCCAGTCCACCCTGATCCGCATCAAGGCGAATGATGATTGGAACTATTATCAGGCCAAATCCATCAAATCGTCCTTGTTGGATGCCAAGATCTATTCCGCCCAACTCAGCCATGTTGAGCCACGGAAAACCGATCTCGACAAAAGAAACGAATATGCCCAACAAATGCCCGAGATCCAGTCTTCGGCAAAAAGCCTCGAAGAGCTTTCCAAGCGCCACCTGGAAAGCCATGAAACCTTCGAAGGCTCCGCGACCCTTTTCCATATCGCCATCGCCATCGTGGCCGTGGCGGTCGTGGCTAAACGAAAGGAATTCTGGTATGTGGCAATGGTCGGGGGCGCCGTCGGAATCGTGTTCTTCGGCAAGGCGCTCATCCAGTCACCCCCAGCCCTCGAGGAGAAACCCGAACCGCCGGCGCATTCAACCAGCCCAACACAGGAAGAGCATAAAGGTAAAGCGCCAGAACAAGCAGGCCAACCGCACCCCGAAGAGGCGCGCTAGCCCGGGATCCGGCTGAGCTCAGAGCCCCAGGTCTGAGCCGATGGACGGGGGCAACTGGCCACGAATCGCGCCAACCGTTTCAAAGGCGAAACGTAAAATCTTCAGATCGCGCATACGGCGCCCCGCATCCTCGGTCATCGAAATCAGCTCTTCAGCTTCGGCTCGCGTCGCCCAAACGATGGCTTGCGTCTCGGTGTCAAATCGCCCCGTTTCCTCCACCGGCAGCATCAGGAAGAAATCATCGCCGATCTCCTCCTCGGGCGGAAACGCCAGGCGGCTGATAATCTTGGCCCGTACGCCGGTCTCCTCAAACACTTCCCGCAACGCCGTCTGCTCGGCCGTTTCACCATCCAGGGGTTTGCCTTTGGCAAAAGTCCACACCCGCGTTTTGTGGAGGCCGGTCGGTTTTCGAAGCAACACCCGGCCTGTCTCGTTAATCAAAACTCCGCCGAAAGCTCGTTTCATCGACCCGCAAGGTTCTCTGAACCAAAGCATAAGCATAACCAGCCAAAGGCGCGAACGATTTGTTGCGCCTTCGGCGGGCGATAAGCCGGAAAAAGTCAAAAGCACAAGATTTCGATGGAACGTAAGGTAAGCCATTCCAGATTTTGCGCCTCTTGCGCCTTTCTGATTCGGAATTCGAATCTTACGACCCCGGGATTTCGACCCGGACCAAAATTCAATTCTTCTTCACCCGCAGCGCGTCAAGTGCCCGGACGGCCAAAAAGCAAATTCCTTTCGGCTTGTCCAATTATTCGAACATTAGTGAAGGCTAACATGCTCAAATGAACTATTTACTTTATCTTCTTTTGAGATAGACTTGAGCCAGTGGTCAGCAGAGGTTGCAATTCGATGAGCAGGACCCGGAAGATGAGCCGGCTCTCTACCAAAAAAGGTGCCCTTATCCGCTGGATTGTTCTGTCGGCTTTCGACGCCGTGTTGGTTACAAGCAGCCTTGAGAGCCAAGGGGTTGCCCAAACCTGGACCCAAACGAGTGCTCCCACCAATAGTTGGAGGGCCGTGGCTTGTTCAGCGGATGGGGCCAAAGTAGTGGCGGTGGCCGCAAATGGACCGATTTTCCTTTCGACCAATAGCGGAGCCTCCTGGCGGCCCATCAACAGCCCAACCTCGAATTACCTGGCGGTGTGCGCGTCTGCGGACGGTAATACCCTGGCCGCAGTCGCAAGCGGGGCAACATATGTTTCTCGAAATGCCGGGCTAACTTGGGCGGCCACCGGGCCTGGGCTGCCATCGATTGCATGCTCCGCGGATGCGACCAAAATCCTTACGGTTGGAGGAACTGGGCAACTCTTCGCCTCGGCGGACTCGGGGGGCAATTGGACGAATCTAAGTTTTCAGGCTGTGCCAGTTGGGTTTGGTTTTCTGTCCATTGCCTCGTCCGCGGATGGAACTAAAAGTCTGATCGCGTCATACGACCAAGGGAACATCTGGGTCGAATCTGATTCCAACCTCTGGGCTGGCTCGGGGTTGTGGATTTCGGGGGGCGTACTTGGTCAAGGTTATGCCGCCTCGCTCGCCTCTTCCGCTGATGGGAATAAATTGGCCGCCTGGGTCAACGGGTTCGACTTAAGCGGCGGGACTATTTACATTTCGACAAATGGAGCCGCGAACTGGAACGCGAGAGTTACGTCGTCCGCCGAGTTTGCTTCCATCGCTTCTTCTGCCGACGGGGAACGGCTAATAGCAGTGGGCACTGGCGATACAACTTACTTGTCAACCAACTCCGGCGCAGACTGGATCCCCGTCAAGGCGCCAGCGACCAACTGGGTTTCGGTGGCGTCCTCCGCAGATGGAGACAAAGTGTTGGCTGCAGTAAGTGGAGGCGGCATATATGCTATGCAAACTGAGCCAATGCCCAGTCTGCAGGTCATTTCTTCACCGGGCGGTACGATGATTTCATGGATAATCCCATCGCAAAGCCTTGTTCTTGAACAGAGCAGCGATCTTGCGAAGCCCCTATGGACCGATGTCCCGATTACGCCGAAATTGAACCTGACAAATCTTCGTAACGAGGTAACGGTTGCAGCGTCGCAAGGGATGATGTTTTACCGGTTGGCCACACATCCGGCACCCCGCCTCATAGCCGCCTCAAGTTCTTCTGCGTCACCGTCCGTCCCAGAAAATCAAAAGGTGCCAGACCACTCTGCACAAATTCATGAATAACTGCAAAACCGGCGGGCAGCAGATCCAGCTGGGGATCTGACGAAGCATCGACATTCTTTTTACGGTCTGACCCCGCCGGCGCAGCGTCATTAGAGCGAGCGGGACGTTGTTTGGGAGCAATGCTGCTTGCCACGGTGGTGGCTTCACGCAAGATTACTTGTATGACAAGAGAGCAAGTTGAGTCTGCGGCAGCCATCGGAGTTCCATTCACCTTGCGGATGGCCGACGGAAAGGAGTATGCGGTGCCTCGTCGGAACTACATATCCATCCCACCCAGAGGCTTGTATGTCATCGTTTATGACGATCGGGGCCGCTTCACAGTCTTGCCTCTTCTCACCATGACGGGTTTGCAATCGAGCGTTCCGGATTCGGGAGCCAAGGGCCAGTGAGTCTGCAAACGAAAACGAAACGGGAAACGGGGTCAGGGGCCACACTCGAACATCTTGAAATTAATCTGCATTGTATAAGTGTCCTCCGGCCTCGCAAGCTGCGTTCCGTTACTCGGGAGCGATCTACCATGCACCTTCGCAAAAGTTCTTAGGGCTTCGGCGCGACAAGCCCGATGAGTCGCGGCGATCATCTGGCCAGGCTTGAATTGCCCAGCGGCCTCAGCCATTGTCTGCCCGGTCTCGCAAATATTTCAGCGCAAGACTACCTGAATGGCGGATCGAGTGACCACATTGATACCCTATTGGTTGTTGGCGCGGATTGGCTTCGCCGCCGTCCGTGCTGCTTCCAGCGCGATGCGCACGACCTAAAGGTGCACGGACCGGGAACAATAGTCGGTCGATACCGCTTACTCGAGAAGATCGGCGAGGGTGGTTTTGCGTCGGTGTACGTAGCGGAGCAAAAGGAGCCAGTGCAGCGACAGGTCGCGCTCAAGATCCTGAAACATGGCATGGATACGCAAGCCGTTGTCGCGCGCTTCGAGGCCGAGCGCCAGGCCCTGGCGATGATGGACCATCCCAATATCGCCCGTGTGCTGGACGCCGGAGCGACCGAAGCGGGCCGGCCCTTCTTCGTGATGGAACTGGTCATCGGACAGAAGCTCTCGGATTACTGCAAGACTCGGCAACTCTCGGTACGCCAACGGGTGGAGCTTTTCATTCTGGTGTGCCGAGCGGTGCAGCATGCGCACCAAAAAGGTGTCATCCATCGCGACTTGAAACCGTCGAACATACTGGTGATGGAACAGGAAGGAGTGGCGGTGCCCAAAGTGATCGATTTTGGCATTGCCAAGGCCACCGAACAACCGCTCAACCAGAGCGAAGGCTTAACGAGCGTGAACGCCTTTATGGGCACGCCCGCCTACATGAGCCCGGAGCAAGTCCAGTTTGGCACTCGCGACATTGACACCCGCAGCGATATTTACAGCCTGGGAGTGGTCCTCTATGAACTGCTGACCGGCGAGGCACCTTTTGACCTCACGGGAACAAGCCTCGAAGCGATGTGTCGCATTGTTCGAGAGGTAGACCCCCAGCGGCCCTCGTCAGCGCTTGGGAAAAATCTCCAGATCGCTCGCCTGCGCTCGCCAAGACTGGCCTGGCGTGAGCAGGTAGCCGCCGTGCGGGGAGACCTCGATTGCATCCTGATGAAATGCCTCGAGAAGGACCGCACGCGGCGGTACGAGACAGCCAATGGACTGGCGGCGGACCTGCAACGGCATTTGGACCACGAACCGGTCATAGCGCGTCCTCCGAGTGTGCGCTACCGATTCTTCAAGACTTGGCAACGCCACAAATTGGCCTTTGCCGCCGTCGGCGCGGTTATCGCCAGC
Organism: Verrucomicrobiia bacterium; assembly: GCA_035651635.1. Classification (GTDB taxonomy): domain Bacteria; phylum Verrucomicrobiota; class Verrucomicrobiia; order Limisphaerales; family UBA8199; genus JANXQE01. The sequence continues at coordinate 9,661 of DASRFK010000194.1, forward strand.
CTCATTTTAGGGATCATCATGACCTCTTGGCAGGCCATTGAGGCCAACCATGCCCGGAGTGCCGAAACAGCGCAGCGCCTCCGCGCCGACGCGGAGAAAGCCGATGCCCGGCGCCTGCTCTATGGCGCCGACATGAATCTGGCCCAACAAGCATGGGACCAGAATAATATCGGCCGGCTCCAACAATTGCTCAACGAGACCGAGCCGTGGCCGGATCGCGGGTTCGAATGGTATTACTGGCAACGGCAACTGCATCTGCCATTAAAAACACTCTTCCATTCAAGTGCTGTAACGGCGGCCACCTTTTCCCCCGATAGCTCCCGTATGGTCACTACCAGTGAGGATGGAGTCGCCCAGGTCTGGGAGACCGTCACCGGCCGAAAGCTGGCAACTTTCCGGGGAAACGGTGCCCCGATTTACGCGGCCGCTTTTTCTCCGGATGGCCGTTGGGTCGCCAATGGGGCATGGGTTACAAATAGCGCCCGGCCTCCAATGGCAACCGTCTGGGAAGCAGCCACCGGCCGGTTGCTCTTTAGCCTCCAAGGACACAACGGTTCGGTTTGGTCCGTGGCTTTCTCACCCGATGGCCGGCGACTAGTGACGGGCAGCGAGGATCGGACGGCCAAAGTATGGGACCTGGCAAGCGGGCGGGTAACCCTGACTCTTAAGGGCCATCAGGAAAGGATTTGGTCGGTAGCCTTCTCACCCGATGGCCAGCGCATCGCCACCGGCAGCCTCGACCAGACTGCCAAAATCTGGGACGCTGCCAGCGGACGCGAACTCATAACGCTGAGAGCGCACACCGACAAAGTTTGGGGTGTAGCCTTCTCACCGGACAGCCAGCGAATTGTGACGGGCAGCGGGGATACTTTGGCAAAAGTTTGGGAAGTCTCAAGCGGCCGCGAACTTCTAACCCTTCAGGGCCATACGGCTGGCGTTGGCACCGTAGCCTTTTCCCCGAATGGCCAACGTATCGCCACGGGCAGCGGCGATCGGACAATTAAGTTGTGGAACGCCGCCACCGGCCGCGAACTGGCAACGCTCAAGGGACACACTTCGCATTTGATTTCGGTCGCCTTTTCGCTCAACGGCAAGTTGCTCTTAAGCGGCAGTGCGGATAAGACGGCCAAACTCTGGGAAGCGCCCGAGGATCGCAACCCGCTCACGCTCAGCGGGCATCGCGCGTGGATACTGGCCGTGGCATTCTCCCCGGACAGCGAGCACATTATTACGGCCAGCCAGGATGGTACCGCCAGGATATGGAATGCAACCACTGGGCGCCAACTCCTCACTCTCGAATTGCCGGGCGATGAGTTCTGGTCCGCCGCTTTTTCTCCAGATGGCCGCCGCGTCCTGACCGGCACGGGTGGCTCCGCCCATGTGGCGAAGCTCTGGGAAGCGGACAGCGGCCGGGAACTGCTCACTCTGAAAGGACATAAGGCAAGAGTTCGATCGGTCGCCTTTTCCCCCGACGGCCGACGGTTCCTCACGGGCAGTGGCGACGGCACCGCCAAACTTTGGGACGCCGCCAGCGGCCGGGAATTGCTGTCCCTGTCCGGCTCGGAAAGCGAGATTCGGTGTGCGGTCTTTTCTCCGGATGGGACCCAGATTGCAACTGGCGGCAATGACGCCGTCGTGCGCGTATGGAGCGCAGTCACCGGCCAGAACGTCCTCTCCTTCAAGGACCATGCGGTCATCCATTTAATCGCGTTCTCGCCGGACGGTCAGCGCATCCTCACAGCAACTGAGGATCAAGTCGCCCGTTTGTGGGAAGCCCGCTCCGGGCGGGAACTCGCCGCTCTGGCCGGCCACAGCGGCGAGGTCATGAGCTTCGCCTTTTCACCAGACGGTCACCGGGTCGTCACTGCGAGTACGGATCTCTCCGCCAAGCTGTGGGACCTGGCACTGGACTCCGGCAAGGACAATGTCCCCCGGGAATTGCTCACGCTTAAGGGCCATACTGATATCATTGATGGTGTCGCCTTTTCTCCCGATGGCCGGCGGATTGCCACCAGCAGCCGCGACCACACTGTGAAAATTTGGGAGGCCGCCCAACCTCAACAAGTCACCGCCTGGTACAGCGAAGAAAAGGCCCCGGTCCTGGAGTTGCCGCCTTCGAGAATCGGCGCAAGAGCGATCAACCAATAGCATGGCGCGGCATTGCTCACAGCGCTAAAGTGGCTTGAGCGATCTGGTGGGTACCTCTCCCCGGGGTACTGAATGCGAATCTTCCTCGGCACCTACCCTGTCCGCAATGATGACATTGGGTGCCGAACTCGAACTGGTAACAAACGTTTACCTTAGAGCGTGGTTTAAAAATACCCACTTGGGCGCGGGCGGATGGGTTCGGAGTCCCGCCTTTAGGCGGCCCGGCGCCAAAAGGTCCTGAAGGCGTGGACTCCAAACTCAGGTTCCCAGGCCCAAGCCGAGGTTTTAAAACACGCTCTTAGCGCATCTGTTTTTCCAAAGCTGCCAACTCCTCTTGCAGCTGTTTGCGCAAACGGTGATTCACCAAATAAATCTGGCCCAACCTGACTCCCAATTCTTTGGCAACTTTAGTCCCCGTCCAATTGCGCAGCGCATACAGTTCGAACATTTGAAACTGTTTTGGCTTGGTGCGGCGCCGCAACCTGGCCACGGCCGCTTCCATAAGGCTCTGGCGCCACTCGCTTTCCCAAATCCCCGTCAGGACATCCACCGTCTGGTCAGGAATACGGTCAACTGTCGGTGTATCGTCCGGCACGCGCGTTCGGCCGCCGCCGTAAGGAGGCGCCGCCGGACGCTTGCGCAGTTGATCGGCAATCCGCCAGCGCGTGAGGTTCAGCAGCCACCCTTTGAAAGTCCCGCGCGCCGGGTCGGACTTGAAGTCGTCGATCGTTTTGGCGACGCAGATCAGCACCTCCTGGAGGGCATCCTTTGCTTCGGAGTCGCTTAGGCCGGCCCTGACCGCGGTGGTGTAGATTAGCCGCTCATAGGTATTGGCAAAATCCTGCCAGCTATCGGCGTCCTCCCAATTCTTCAAGCGCGCCAGCAGCGAAGCGCGTGTCTGGAGAGGGTCGTCCGGTATTGGCTGCATGTCAGGTGCAGGCATGTCTACCTGTTGAAACGGGAGAGGCGAGCTCAATCTTTCAACTTTTTCGCGGATAAAGGTTCCTAAAGATTTCGTTTAGAATTCTGAAAGGTTGGCCCGGCCGCTCCCGTTTCCATAGCTGAAGCCCATGAACTGGCGATCATTAACGATGTTTCTTTGCGCCGCAATGCTGACCATGCTTGCGGCCTTGTCGTCAACGGCGGCCCCAGGCTCGAAACGGGAACTTGGTTCCAACGCTGCCAGTAGCCTGACGGACGCGCTTTCCCGGCGCAAGGTCTCCACTCAACCGCTGCAGCCAATTGGTGAGCCCACCCCACAGGAAAACCAGGAACTTCAACAGGCCCTTGACCGGTTTGCAAAACGATCTTCCCGCGATGACTTTAACGCGATAACAGATTTTCTCGATACCACCCCCCACTCCGCCTGGCGCGCGAGCCTTCTCGCGGAACTGGGCGAGGAATATTACAAGACGGGTCATTTTTCCAAAGCATTACAGGCTTGGGAGCGCGCCTGGCAGGAGCGTCCGGTAAGGCAAGGGCAGGAGCCATTGGCCTTGCCTTGTCAACAGGCCGCGGCGTCGCTGGCAAACCTCTATGCCCGGTTGGGGCGCATGGAACCGCTGCGAGTGCTTCTGGGCCAGCTTCAGGCCGTGCCGCTCATGGGCTACTACGCCAAACAAATCGAGGATGCCCGGTTCGGGTTAACGACCATGGACCAGCATCCGGAAATTGCTTTTCGCTGCGGACCGCTGGCATTGGATCGGCTTCGCTCCTGGCAACACCCGACCAATGCCTGTCACCCGCTGATTTTTAATTCCAAGTCCACCACCAACGGTATTTGCCTCAAAGAAGTGGCCCAATTGGCCCACCAGTTAGGCATGGATTACCAAATCGCGTTCCGCAGTCCAGGAGCAAAGCTGATCGTTCCGGCTGTGATTCATTGGAGAGTTGGCCACTATGCGGCCGTGGTTCGCGAGGCGCATGAACTCTTTCTCACACAAGATCCAACCTTTTGGAACGACACCTGGGCCTCAGCGGCGACGCTGGATGATGAAGCCAGCGGCTACTTTCTAGTACCGGCCGGTCCGTTGCCTGCCGGGTGGCGCGCGGTCGGCGAGGCCGAAGCCGGCTCCGTCTGGGGCAAAGGAACAACCCGGGAGGCCGATCCCGATGCCACCAGCGATCGCGATGACAAACTCAATGACAATCAATGCCATGGCATGGCCACCTGGGATTTTAATTTGATGCTGGTCAATCAGCGAATCTCCGACACCCCCATTGGATATCGGCCGCCGATTGGGCCGCCGATTTATTTCACCTTTACCATGAGCGCGCAGGATAATTGGATGCGGCAGTTCGCTTCGTGGTGGGGCACGACTCTTGGCGAGAATTGGTCCTGTAACTGGAATTCGTTCGTGCAGGACGACCCTTCGAACCCGTCGGGAAACTTGCGGGTGTACGACCAGGGCGGTTGGCTCACCTTTATTGAAGATCCAACTCAAACCGGCGTTTTCCGGTGCGAGTTCCGAAACCCGGGCTACTTCACGATCCTGACAACTAACAATATCAACCTGGGCTACATCTGGAATTTGCCGGACGGGAGCAAAAAAATTTACGGCCACGCTTACTCACAAGCTTCCAGCACGACGCAATTCTCGTTGTTGACCGCAGTGGTAGATCCAGCCGGCAATGCCGCCACGATCGAGTATGACGATAACTTTCCAGGCCGGATTACAGCCATTGTCGATGCGCTGGGACAACGAACGACTCTGGAGTACGGTCTGACCGATCCCGGGTATCCTCCGCCCCAACCGATTTCACAGGGCAATGTGCAATTCAATTGGCAAGTGACAAAGATCACCGACCCGTTTGGCCGATCGGCACAGTTCCAGTACCAAATTGTAAAGGATGGCAGCCCGCCGGCCTATTTATATTACGTGACCAACCTGATCGATGTCGTTGGCATGAGTTCGCAACTGACGTTTTTCCCGGGGTGGGCAATAAGTTCGTGGCCGATCATGCCGGACTTGACCACGCCCTACGGAACCACACACTTTCAGCCCTTCGTCATTGCCAATCGCAATTTCGGTGTCGAGATCACCGACCCCAATGGCGACAAGGAACGCCTGCAGTACTGCGAGAACAATAACGTGGGAGTCGACCCGAGCGAATTGCAGCAAAACGTGCCGCGCGGCCTCACTTACGCCGAGAACGCGTGGCTCTATGCCCGAAACGTTTTCTACTGGGATAAAAAGGCCTACGCGGAGGGATTTTCGCAAAACACCAACGATTACACCAAAGCGGTGATTTATCACTTCACTCACGCTCAGAACCTGAATGCCTCCGGCCCAATTCTCGAAAGTATCAAGCGCCCCCTGGAAAATCGCGTCTGGTTCAATTATCCGGGTCAGGGCGCCGGGTGGTTCCCCGGTACCGACGATCATCCTTCCATGATCGGCCGCGTGCTGGATGATGCCACGACACAGTTGTCCCAATTCGCGTACAACTCCTACGGCAATCTAACCAACTCAATCGATCCGGTGGGCCGCACGTTCAGTTTCATTTACGATACGAACGAAATCGATCTCCTCGAGGTCCGCCAAACGCGGCAGGGTCAGAATGAGTTAGTGCTTAAGGCCAGCTACAACAATCAACACCGGCCCGTGACCCTCACCGACGCCGCGGGGCAGACCACGGTTTATACCTACAATGGTCGCGGCCAGGTCCTGACCGCCATCAACCCGAAGAACGAGACGAACACCTTCGAGTACAATAGCAAGGGCTATCTCACCGCTATTGACGGTCCGTTGCCAGGCGCTCAGGACAGGGACACCTTCACCTACGACGCGGCTGGCCGATTACAAACCGCGACCGACCAGGATGGTTACGCGGTCACGCTGGAATATGACGATTTGGACCGCCTGACGAAAGCGACATTTCCGGACGGCACTTACCAGCAAATCACCTACGATCGGCTCAAGCCCGGGACTTTCCGCGACCGACTGGGCCGGGTGACTTCCTTCACCTATACGGCCCTCGCTCAACTGGAATCGATCCAGGATCCGCTGGGACGTTTGACCCGTTTCCAGTGGTGCCGGTGCGGAGAGCTAGAGGCCATTGTCGATCCCCTGGGTCGAATGACTTCCTGGCTGCGGGATATCGAGGGGCGAGTGACGGCAAAGCGATATGCGGACGGCTCGCTGGTTCGTTATGACTACGAGCACACCACGGGGCGCCTGCGGGAAACGCGGGACGAGCAGAACCAGGTGACGCAATTTGATTATTACAACGATAATGCGCTCAAGCGGAAAACCTTTCTGAACGCAGTTAACCCAACGCCCTCGGTGCAGTTTACCTACGATCCCAATTATCCGCGCGTGTCCACGATGCAGGACGGTGAAGGCACCACCACCTACGCTTACTATCCGATCACCGCCGCCCCCGCGCTGGGCGCGGGTCAACTCGCCTCGATCGACGGGCCCTGGCCCAATGATACCATCGCGTACACTTACGACGAACTGGGCCGGGCCATTTCGCGAGGCATCAATGGTGTGGCCCTGCGCAGGGACTTTGATACGGCCGATCGACTTAGCCGCTTGACCAATATGCTCGGGGCGTTCAACTTTGCCTGGGAAGGTGGCAGTCGGCGCATCTCCTCCGTCAAATATCCCAATGGCCAGCACACCGATTACGCTTATTACCAGAACAGTGGCGACCAGCTGCTGCGAAGTATCACCAACTATCTGCCCGACAATTCGGTGCTGTCCCAGTTTTCCTACCAGTACAATTCCCGGCGGCAGTTGACTGATTGGATCCAAACCCAAGGCAACACCAGCCAGGACTGGCAGCCCGCGTATGACCTCGCCGATCGTTTAGTGGGTGTGTCCGTTTCGTCAGGCGGCACGTCCGGCGGACCCTATACCTACAACTACGACGGCGCCAACAACACAACGCTGCTGCAGGAAGGCCCCTTGCCGCGGCAATTCCAGGAAAATGCTCTCAACGAACTGACGGCCGCAACCAACTCCGCCCTCCCCGGCATGGCTTTCGCGTGGGACGCAGCCAACCGGCTGGCCGCCATCAGCAACGGCACTCATCGAACCGAATTTCACTACGATGGCTACGACCGCTGGACCCACATTGTGGAGACCGACAACGGCAGTCCGATCAGCGATCGTCGCTATCTCTGGTGCGGGCTGCAACTGTGCGAGGAAAGAGACGCCACCGGAGGCACGGTCCTGAAACGATTCTCAACATTTGGAATTTCGAGCCAAGGCGCCCCGGATTTACCTTCGGGCAGCTATTTCTTCACCCACGACCACCTGGGCTCCATCAGGGAAATCACCGACGCCGCGGGCGTGGTACAAGGACAGTTCGCTTATACTCCTTATGGTCAGCGTCAGCTTCTGAGCGGCAGCCTGGAACCCGGCTTTGGCTTCACCGGCCATTTTCAACATCAACCCAGCTCGCTGCTGTTGGCCCCATTCCGGGCCTACAGTCCTCAGCTTGGAAGATGGCTTAACCGCGACCCGGGCCAGGAGGCGGGCGGCCTCAATCTTTACGCCTATGCCGCCAACGACCCATTGAACAATGTCGATCCCACTGGTTTTGGCGTAAAGCCCGGAGCGGTTCAGCTTGCCCAGGATTTGGAACCCGTGCAGCAGTTAAAGCAAGGCACCGACGCGTACGATAAAGCCAAGGATTACGGCAAGAAGCTCGATACCGTCATGGAAAAGGGGCTGAAAAAGGCCGCCGAGGAGGAAGCCGAACATCAGGGGGAAGAGGCGATGAAAGACCTCACAAAAAATCCCGCCAAAGATTACGAGGAGACACTCAAGCAGGCGCAAAAAACCGGCAAAGAGGGAGTTGATCCACTTAGCCAGGCTGTCCACAGCGTCTATGACCCCGCACTGGACCAGATGAACGGTAAAAATTGCGACAAGGCCAAAGAGCCTGCCCCTACCCGTAAGACGATGAAATCTTACGAAGCGGCTCCGGAACCGAGTGTCTTGGATAAAATCATACAGTTTATTACCTCTCCATTCTCGGGCTCACCGGAGAGCAGCCCCGCCAGCGCGCCAACGACCACCGGGCTGAGTCCGCTTCCGCAAAATCCTCCGCCTGGAGCTTGGGAAAACGGAACTGGATATCGCTAACAAACCTGCCGCCACTATGCCGCGCGCTTCACACATCTGGTCAAGCCGGGCTTGTAGCTCGATCATCGCGCTCCTGGTCCTTTGGCCGTTGACTCGCCTCTGGGCAGACAACATCAACTATGATGCTTCGGGCAATCCGACGCTGATCGCTCCCGCCAGCACGCCGGTTCCTCCCAATGGGCTTTCCGGTCCCATCAGCCAGGCTGTCGGTATTGGCAAATTAGCGGCCTTTGCCGTGGTGGCCGGCGGAACGCCTCGGATGAGTTATCAGTGGTTTTTCAACGGCACTCCCCTCTCGGGCGCCACCGGTGACTCGCTGGTGATCCCGAAAGTCGGTTCCGCGGACTTTGGCTCGTACTATGCGGTTGTGGCCAACAGTTTCGGCTCGGCGACCAGCGTGGTCGCCCAATTGCAACTCGATGCCGACGGCGACGGCTTGGCCGACGCCTGGGAAATCGCAAACTTCGGCTCGATCACCAACCAGAACGGCGCGATGGACTTCGATGGTGACGGCAATTCAAACCTCACGGAATACCGGGATGGGACCAATCCGACCAACAAGACATCGTTGCTCTCGCGCTTGGTTCTGCGCCCCATCGGCGGGCAGATCGACATAAGTCCAAACAACGACCACTACGATACTGGGGATTCAGTGGTTCTGACCGCGATACCCGATCCGGGCTTGACCTTCCTATCGTGGGCGGGCGATTTGTCCGGCTCCAGCTCAATCACGAATTTGGTGATGAACGGGGATAAATTCGTTCAGGCCGTCTTTGGCCTTCCTTTGAACGAGGTGCTGGGCGTTACCAACGTGTTTACCACGGGCGGCGACGGCGGTTGGCTGGGTCAAACCAACGAAAACCACGATGGTGTGTCCGCCGCGAGAACTGCCCCGGTGGTCAAGCGCACGGGTGGCTCAGTCAGTTGGATGCAAACCACCGTAACTCTGGCTCGAGATGGAACCGTCAGCTTCTGGTGGCGCTCCGATCTTTCTGACAATTTTGTCCAATTTCTCATCGATAACAACCGCATCTTTAACTCGACTCGCGAGCTGTTCAATGTCACTCCCTGGACTTTTCACACGTCCTATCTGAGCGCCGGAACTCACACGCTCAACTGGACCTTCCATCACGCGGCGGACGGCTCATCCCTCGACACCGGCTACACCACCATTCCTGAAGATGCCGCCTTCGTCGATCAGTTGGTGATCACCGAATATGCCGATCCAAATCTCGACAGCGACGGCGACGGGCTGCCCGATTTGTGGGAGTACAAGTACTTCGACATGCTTAACTACGGCGCCATGGACGATCCCGACGCCGACGGAGTCAATAACCTGACGGAATACCAGGACGGCACGCTGCCAAGTTCCGCCAGTTCAGTGGACCCCCGCCTGACCTATGTCGTGGAAGGAAGCGGCACCGCAACAGCTTCCCCGACGCTCGCCAAGTACAATTACGGTCAAACGGTGACCAACATCGGAACGCCGGCCAACGGCTGGCAGTTCGTCGCCTGGCGCGGCCCATTTCTCACGCAAACCAGCGTAACCACCAAAACCAACAATCCTTCCACCGTCCAACTTCTGATGTCGCAAACCTTGCGCGCGATTTTCGGGTTGCCCTTGGCCCAAGTCACCGACCAGCCGGGCCTGGTCTGGACCAACGGAGGCGAACTGGGCTGGTATGGACAAACCAATGTCACTCTGGACGGAGTGAGCGCCGCGCGCAGCGGGCCCGTCAGCAGCCTGGGTGAGTCTTGGATGGAAACCGTTGTCCAAGGGCCGGGCACGCTCTCGTTTTGGGCGAAAGTGGATTCGGTCACGAACCTGGATCAATTCACTTTTTTAATCAATGGCATCACTCAGCCTGCCATCGTTTCCGGCGTGGTGGATTGGCAACAGCAATCCTATTTCCTGGGCACCGGCCCGCAAACCTTGCGCTGGCGTTTCCGACGAAACGGCGGGGTCGACACCAACCGCCTTGCCGCGGCGTGGGTGGACCAGGTGCAGTTCACGACCGGCAACACCTTGCCGAGCTTTGTGGTCCAACCCACCAATCAAACGGTGCTACAGATCTCCAACGCGGTCATCCAGGTCTTCACTCGCGGGACGCCTCCCATTGCCTATCAACTCTTCGATGGCAATGTCCCATACGGGCCTTCCAGCGCGACCAACGTTCTGACGATCACCAATCCCAGCCCGAGCCTGTCGGGCAGCTGGACGGTTCAGGCCAGCAACCCTGCTGGGGTGGCCCAAAGCGATCCGTTTGTTCTAAGCATCATTGCCGCCCCTGCACTCAACGACAATTTCGCCAACCGCTTTGCGCTGCCTGCTTCGGCCGCGGTCCTGGGACAGAACTTTGGCGCCACCAAGGAGGCGGGTGAACCCAGCCAAGCCGGCCAGAGCGGAGGCGCTTCGGTTTGGTGGTCCTGGACCGCACCGCAAACCGGCTTCTATCGCGCGGTAGCACAAGCCACCAATTCCACCGATCAACTGCTGCTTGGCGTTTACACCGGTTCGGCGGTGGCATCGCTGACGGCCATCGGGTCCACGTCTTCCACGTTCGATTACCTGACCAATGGCGACTCCATTGCAACGGCGGACGATCTGTTTCGCGCCACCGCCGCCACTGCGTACTCTATCGCGGTCGACACCAGTTTTGCCGACGGCGTTTGGTTTGGATTATGGGTCGAATACCTTCCGGCACCGAGCAACGACCTGTTTGCCAACCGCACGGCCTTACTCGGCGCGAGCGCCTCTGGAACGAGCCAAACGACCACCGCCACCGCCGAACCCGGTGAACCGGCTCACGCGGGCTCCCCCGCCACCAACTCCATCTGGTGGACCTGGACAGCGCCGGCGACGGGCCCGGCAATCGTGGACGCCGTGGGCAAACCGTTGATGCCGCGGGTCGCAGTTTACACCGGGGCCGCCTTAGCCGCGCTCCAGAAAGTCGTCGCCGGGTTCGGCGGCGGCACCAACTCGGACACCGTGCTGACCTTCAATGCGACCGCTGGAACTGCCTATCAAATTGCCGCCGACAGCTTCTTTGGCGCAGTCGGAGACATACAAATCAATGTCGCCCTCAAGACTCCATCCATCGCTTCTCCCGTCGTGGATGCCAAAGGCAATCTCAACTTATCGGTACAAGCGCCCGCGGGGACAAGTTTCGCCATCGACTCCTCCGATGACCTAAAGACCTGGGGCACCATTTATACCGGCGTGGTACCCGCCAGCGGCACTTTCGATTACCAGGCTGCTATCCCGCCCGGCGCCAAAGCCCGCTTCTACCGCGTGCGCCTAAACTGAATTGAGGGAATGGCTAGTTCTTTGGCCGCGTAATCATTTCGAAATTGTCGGTGCGGAACGGGGTGACCGGGAGTCCGTCGTTGCTGAAGAGGTTGCAGACGGGATTGTCCGCCCAGGCATACCGCACGGCGACGGGGTTGGATACCTTCTCGGACCACACTTCCACTTTGTCTTTTCCCTGAACGGCACCCTTAGCCCAGTGCCACACTTTGTCTTCGCCGCAAACCGCAAAACCGATCGCCTGATCGACGTCAAAGGGACGGAGGCTGCTGCCGAAACAATCGAAGGTGATCAGGGCCTTGTTGCCGTTGATTTCCATGGTTTTGAACTCCGGGCTGCGAAAAGGGAATTTCATTCCGTAATCCTTCACCAAAGCCCAGCGCACCAATCGGGAGGCCACGTCGTGTTTGTTCCGGGGATGGATGTCTTTGCCTTCACCCAAGTCAATAATGACCGCCTGGCCGGTGTTGGGAAGTTTTAGAGTTTTGGTTTGTGACTCCCGCAATTCCGCCCAACTGCTCTCACCTGGCTCGGGCTTCTCCGCCATGAAATCGGCCAACTGCACCCAGTAGAACGGAAAGTCGCCCTGGTTCCATTCCTTGCGCCACTGCTCAATCATGAAAGGAAAGAGTTCCGCGTATTCCTGGGCGCGCCCGGCATTGGATTCGCCCTGATACCAAATGACTCCCTTGATGCCGTAACCGAGTGTGGGATAAACGACGCCGCAGAAAATATTCCCGGGACGCGCATTGCCACTGAGCCACTGAAACGGAGAAGCAGGCTGGCGCGGCGCGGGCTTTTGTTCGGCTTTGGCTTTCTCCTGGTCCTCTTTCCATTTGGCCATTTGTTTTTCGTACTCGGCCTTGGCTTCCTCGCTTTGAAGACGGGTTTCCTGTTGGACAGTCCTTTCCATGAGCGCCTTGAACCGCGGATCCTTCTCCAGCGATTCGCGGCGAACCCAGGCTTCCGCCGCTGAACCGCCCCAGGCGTTGTCGATCAGGCCGACCGGCACGCCGAGGATTTGCTGGACGTATCGGCCGAAATAAAATCCAACCGCGCTGAAGTTGCGTGCCGTCTCCGGCGTCGAGGCACGCCATTGACCTTTGAAATCGTTTTGCAACTCCTGGGTCCCGACCTGGGGGACTTTAATCAGACGGAGGTTGGGCAACTTCGAAGCGGCCGCGTCAATGTCACCGTTCCAGTCGCTCGCCAGGGTGAAACCCATATTGGATTGGCCGGAGCACATCCAGACCTCGCCGACGAGCACATCCTGAATCTCCCTCTTTTGAGTGCCGTTGATGGTGATGGTTTGCGGCGTGTCATTGGCCGGCACTGGATCCAGTTTCACCATCCATTTGCCATCCGGCCCGGCTTGTGCCGACTTGGTCTGCCCGGCGAAGGTGACGGTGACCTGGGTGCCTGGCACGTCCCAGCCCCATAAGGGATTGGAAAGGTTCTGCTGTAGAACCATATGATCCCCGATAATCGACGGCAGCTTCAATTCGGCACGCGCTACCGAAACCACCACGCATAGCAGTAAAAGGGGAACGGCTATTTTCTTTACGGCCGCGAAATTCTCCGTGCGCATAGCGAGGCACAGGGTTGAGCGATGGGTATTCATGTTGTAACGGCGTTCTATCGTAGTCGGACAAAGGAGGCGAGCAGAAAGAGCCGAGAACATTCTTGTTTTCACGGGGCTAAACGGATAAGGATTAGGGCTGTAGAAACAGGCCGCATGAAACCAATGACTATCTGGCAGCGCCTTGATCGAGCACTCCTGTTGCTCATCTGCTTGTTGTTCGTTGCGGTCGGATTAGCCTTTTGGGTCGCCTGGGAGCATTCCAATGCCAGCCAGCGAAGCGAACAACTCTTTCGAGGTCGCGACCGGGTTTATTACGACGTGATGTTGATGATCGATGCCCTGCGCGGGCTTTCACTCGATCCAAACAGCGAGCCGGAACTAAGACGGCACCACGATGCCGAGTTGGAACTGGAAACCGAGCTGGAAACCATTCAAAAAGCCTACAAAGACTTCTCCGACTTGATACCCGCGGTCAAGGATCTGAATGATTTTGCGCGCGGCTCCGGCGAGGCAAGCCTGGGAGACTTTCACAAGAAGGTAGTGGCCATCGCAGATACGGATGTCACCGGGGCCTTGACTTATTTCAACAAGAATTATCCGCGCATCAGCCGGCGGCGCGATCAACTTTTTCATAATTTGGCGGTCCAGGTCGATAAGGTGCAAAATGACGAATCGACACGGGCCCTGAGGGTGACGGTGATCGGCGGCACCTGCATTATCCTGGTGGCGCTGATCGCTTATTTGGTCGGCCGCCAGCAATCCACGGCCATCGCGGAGCCGCTCAACCGGTTGGTGGGAAATCTCGATCGGATGCGGCGCGGCGATTTCACCGAGCGGCTGGCTTTGGATCAAAAAGATGAGTTCGGGGTCGTGGGCCAGGGATTGAACCGGCTGGCGGACGATCTCTGCGAATTGGTTGGCCAGGTGCAGCGCTCCGGCATCCAGGTGAATACAACCGCTACCCAGATCGCGGCGACGGCAAAAGAACAGCAAAGCACAGCTCACGAGATCGCAACCACCACTGCGCAAATCGGTGCCACTTCCAAGGAAATCTCCTCCACTTCCAAGGAATTGGTAAAGACGATGAACGAAGTAAACCACGTAGCCGAAGAGACGGCCAAGCTGGCGGGGAGCGGCCAACTCTCGATTGCCCGAATGGAAGCGACGATGCACCAGATCATGGAAGCTTCGGGATCGATCACGGCCAAACTGGCGGTGTTGAGCGAGAAAACGACCAACATCAACTCGGTCGTCACGACCATCACCAAAGTCGCCGATCAAACCAACCTGCTCTCGCTCAATGCCGCGATTGAAGCCGAAAAAGCCGGCGAGTACGGCTTGGGTTTCGCCGTGGTGGCGATGGAAATTCGCCGGCTTGCCGACCAAACGGCCGTGGCCACGTATGACATCGAGAAAATGGTGAAAGAAATGCACTCGGCCGTTGCAGCCGGAGTGATGGGCATGGACAAATTCTCCGATGAAGTGCGGCGTGGCGTGGCGGAAGTGCGCCAGGTGAGCACGCAGTTGGGGCAGATCATTCATCAAGTCCAGACACTCACGCCGCGGTTTCAAACCGTTAATGAGGGCATGCACGCCCAGGCCACGGGAGCCGAGCAAATCAGCGAAACGCTTACGCAGCTCAGCGAAGCGGCACAACAAACTGCGGATTCCTTGCGCCAATCCAACCTGGCCATCGAACAGCTCAACGGGGCAGCCCGCGGCCTGCAGGCGAGCGTCGCCCGATTTAAACTGAGCGCGCAACCGGCCGGCGCGCTAGCCGGGGACGGCTACGGCGCGGCGATCTAATGCTTTTCCTGATATTCCAGCTGGGGGGAGTTCGCTACGCCGTGGAGGCCAATCGAGTAGCGGAGGTGTTGCCGCTGCTTGATATCACGCCCCTTCCCCAGGCCCCGAAGGGGGTGGCGGGAATTTTCAATCTACGCGGCCGGGCGGTCCCGGCCCTCGACCTGAGCGAGTTGACCTCGGGAAAGCCTGCTCGTGAACGGCTGACAACGCGTATTATTGTTATCAATCACCTGGATGCTCTCGGTCAAAGCCGGCCACTTGGGCTGATTGCCGAGAGCGTTACACAAATGTTGCGTAAAGACCCGGGCGAATTCGTCAGCTCGGGAGTTAAGCTCGGTTCGGCGTCCTATCTTGGCCCGGTGCTGCTGGAAGCGCCGGGACCAATCCATTGGCTGCGGGCCGAGCACCTGGTGACGGAACCCATCCGGCAACTGCTTTGCTCCGAAGCCGGACCCGCAACGCCACCCCAGAGCGGGTGTCTCGCCCTTGGGGCGAGAGCAGATGGGCTGCCGCTGGAAGAACCAAAGCGAATTGGGTTGTGAGCCAAGCCGAGCCTCCAGTCAGCGCCAGCCTGCCCGGTAGGCCCCAACCGGAACAGGCCCTCGAGGCCACAGGCTGCTGGAGCCAGATCGGCGTTTATGGCGACGGCTCCTGCCCCGAGCTTCGCAAGTTTGTTCACTGCCGAAATTGCCCGGTCTATTCAGCGGCGGGCGTTCAGCTCATCGATCGGCCGTTGCCGCCCAACTACCGGCGCGAGTGGGCGCAGCATTTTGCCGAGGAGAGAAGAATTACCGAAGCGGGCAGCGTCTCGGTCATCCTGTTCCGAATCCGGCACCGCTGGCTGGCACTTCCCACCCATAGCTTCCAGGAGGTGGCCGAGAAGCGGCCCATCCATTCGCTGCCCGCCCGCCGGACACCCATTCTGCTGGGCCTGGCGAATGTGCGCGGTGAATTGATCATGTGCATCTCCGTGAGTCATCTGCTTCAGCTCGACCCGGTGCCCGCACCCGAGGAGCTCCGGCAGAATTATCACCGGTTGTTGGTGCTGCAATGGGAAACCAGCCGGCTGGCCTTTCCGGTTGATGAGGTGCATGGGCCGCAACGGTTCCATCCGCAGGAGCTCCAAAACCCGCCGGTGGCACTGACCAGCCCGGCAGTCCGTTTCGAGCAGGCTCTCATCAAATGGCAGGAGCGCACCGCGGCGCTCCTGGACCCCCGGTCGGTCTTTTCGACTTTGCACCAAAGCCTGCCATGAACCCGCATCCGCACGAGGACTTGAGCAATTTCTCGATGCTCGAATTGTTCCGGGCTGAGGCGGAAAACCAGACGGCAATTCTAAACAGCGGATTGCTCGAATTGGAGCGAGGCGGGGCCGGCTCGCCGCAAACCTTTGAAGCTCTAATGCGCGCGGCCCATTCCCTCAAAGGAGCGGCCCGCATCGTCAATCTGCCAGGGGCCGTGCGCGTTGCCCACGCGCTGGAGGATTGTTTTGTGGCCGCTCAGCACCAGCAACTGGTGCTCGAGCAAGACCAATTGGACGTGCTCTTTGAAGGCGTCGACCTGCTCGGCCAGTTGGCCAGGTGCAGCGACGGCGCGCTGCTCGGTTGGGAAACCGATCACGCCGTCCACATCGACAAATTCCTGGCTGGCCTGGCGCACATCGTCCAGACGGGAACCCAGGCTCAGCCCGAGAAGGCTCACAGTGCTGCCGGCGCGCCGGCAAGCCCCGTGTTCACTGACCAATCGAC
This sequence comes from Verrucomicrobiia bacterium, assembly GCA_035651635.1. Classification (GTDB taxonomy): domain Bacteria; phylum Verrucomicrobiota; class Verrucomicrobiia; order Limisphaerales; family UBA8199; genus JANXQE01. The sequence continues at coordinate 26,350 of DASRFK010000194.1, forward strand.
TGCCGCGAGGGAGCCGCCCCCCCCATCGCTCTCGTCGGAGATTGCGCCTGAAGTTAGCGCGCGGTCGTTGGAATCGCCCGAACGTGTGGTCCGGCTTACAGCCGAGAACCTCAACCGGTTGCTGGCCCTGGCTGGCGAATCGCTGGTGGATTCGAGATGGCTGGGACCTTTTGCCCAATCGCTTCAACGATTGAAACGACATCAAGCGGAACTGGACCAGCAGTTGCGGCATCTGCGCCAGGCTTTGGAGGCTGCCGGGATGGCCGAAAGGACGGAAGCCTATTTTGTGGAGCTGTTTCGCGAGTTGGCTGATGCGAAACAGTTCCTGGGGGACCGGCTGCAGGAACTCGATTTGTTTGACCGCCGTTCGGCGCAACTGTCTCAACGATTGTACCTCGAGGTATTGCGCACCCGCATGCGACCCTTCAGCGACGGCGTGCGGCGGTTCCCTCGAATGGTGCGAGACCTGGCGCGGTCATTGGGCAAACAGATTCGATTTGAGATTTTTGGCGAAAACACCCAGGTGGATCGCGACATCCTGGACCGACTCGAAGCCCCGCTGGCTCACCTGCTGCGCAACGCCGTGGACCACGGTTGTGAAAGCATGGTCGCTCGGCAGGCCGCGGGCAAGCCCGCTGAAGGCAGCCTGCGGCTCGAAGCCCGTCACAGCGCGGGAGTGCTCCTGGTAACCGTTGCCGACGATGGAGCGGGCGTGGATCTAGAGCGCGTGCGGGAGGCCGTGGTCCGCAAACACCTGACCACAACCACAGTGGCCCAACGCCTCAGCGAATCGGAGCTCCTCGAGTTTCTATTCCTGCCGGGCTTCACGTTGAAAGAGACTGTTACCGAGCTTTCGGGGCGGGGCTTTGGCCTGGACGTGGTGCAAAACATGATCAAAAGCGTCCGCGGCACGATTCGCCTGATCAATCAAACGGGCCGCGGATTGCGTGTGCAACTGCAGCTGCCTCTGACTTTATCGGTGTTGCGCGCCTTGTTGGTCGAGATTGGCGGCGAGCCGTACGCCCTTCCGCTCAACCAGATTACCCGCACTCTTAAGCTCGCCCCATCCTCGATTGAGATGCGGGACGGCCGTCCGCATTTCCGTTTCGGCGATCAGAGCGTGAGTTTAATCACCGCTCACCAGGTGCTCGAATGCGCCATGGCCGGGCTCGCCGAGGGTGAATTGCCCGTCATCGTTCTGGAAGACCGCGCCGCGCGATTCGGGATTGTGGTGGACCGGTTCCTGGGTGAGCGCGAACTGGTCGTCCAGCCGCTCGACGGCCGCCTTGGCAAGATGCGCAATATCAGTGCAGCGGCGCTGATGGAGGACGGAGCCCCGGTGCTGATCGTGGACGTGGAAGATTTAATACGCTCCATTGAAAAGCTGGTCGAGACAGGGACTCTCAGTACTATCCGGCCGGAGCCGTGGAGCGAACTGCTGGGCAAACCCAAACGCGTCCTGGTAGTGGATGATTCGGTAACGGTGCGAGAACTCGAGCGCAAGCTCCTCGCGGGGCGAGGCTATGTCACCGAGGCGGCCATCGACGGGATGGATGCCTGGAACGCGGTCCGGGCGGGCACTTATGACTTGCTCATTACGGACGTGGATATGCCCCGGCTGGACGGCATCCAATTGACCAGGCGCATAAAGCAGGATCCGCGCTTGAAAAACCTGCCGGTTCTGATTGTTTCTTATAAAGACCGCGAGGAGGATCGCCTGCGCGGTCTGGAAGCCGGAGCTGACTATTATCTGACCAAGGGCTCCTTTCACGACGAGACCCTCGTTCAAGCTGTGATAGATTTGATCGGCGAAGCACGTCCATGAGAATCGCGATTGTCAACGACCTCGCCTTGGCCCGGGAAGCCATCCGCCGGGTGATCTTAAATTCCAAGGCCCACGAAATCGCCTGGACTGCCTCCGACGGACATCAGGCACTGGATCTGTGCCTCCAGGATCGGCCCGATTTAATCCTGATGGACCTTTTTATGCCCCGCATGGACGGTGTCGCAGCCGTCCGCCGAATTATGTCTCAATGCCCTTGTGCCATCCTGGTCGTCACCGGCAGCGTCACCGGCCATTGCGCCCAAGTGTTTGAGGCGATGGGCGCTGGGGCCCTGGACGCGGTAAATACGCCGGTACTGGAATGGCCCGGCTCATGCAAAGGCGCGTCAAACCTGCTCGCCAAGATCGAAACCATTCGCAAGCTCCTTGGGGTCCCGCCAAGCAAAATAATCCAGGAAACGCCGGGGTCACCAGACTCCGATCCTGCCCTGGGACGCCTGATCGCCATCGGGGCTTCTGCCGGAGGTCCAGCGGCTTTGGCCAGGATACTGTCTTACCTGCCGGCGACCCTAGGCTCGGCCATCGTCATCATCCAGCATGTGGATGCTCAATTTGCGGCGGCGCTGGCAAACTGGCTCGATGACCAGAGTCCTCTGCGCGTCCGCCTGGCACAAGATGGGGATGTTCCGGCTCCAGGCACCATCCTGCTGGCCGGCCGCGATCAGCACCTGGTCCTGGCCCCAAACGGGCGGCTCGCCTATACCGAGCAACCGGAAGATCATCCGTACCGGCCCTCGGTGGATGTTTTTTTCAACAGCGTTCGACAGAATTGGACCGGAAGAATCACTGGGCTCCTGCTGACCGGAATGGGCCGGGATGGGGCACGAGGTCTGTTGAACCTGCGCCAGTCAGGACATCATACGATCGCACAGGACCAGGCGAGCAGCGCCGTTTACGGAATGCCCCGCGCTGCAGCCCACCTGAAGGCCGCCGCAGAAATCCTGAATCTTGACCAAATTGGTCTGCGCCTCCGCTCCCTGGGCGCGCTGGTGCCGCATGACCATGCCTGAATCTTCAAACCATCCAGCCGCCTCAGTCGACCCAGGCCAGCCTGCGCCTGTGCCCGACTACCACGTGATGGTCTTGCTGGTTGACGATCAAGCGATGGTCTGCGAGGCGGTTCGCCGCGCCCTGGCCAGCCAGGCCGACATGGATTTTCACTACTGCGCGGATGCGCGTGAGGCGCTGATCGTGGCCAATCAAATCAAGCCGACGGTGATCCTGCAGGACCTGGTGATGCCGGGAATCGACGGCCTGACTTTGCTGAGCCAATACCGCGCTCACCCCGGCACCAAAGACATTCCGATTATCGTTCTCTCGACCAATGAGAATCCCCAGGTCAAAGGCCAGGCTTTCGCGCTCGGCGCCAATGATTACCTGGTCAAATTGCCGGACAGAATCGAGCTGATCGCCCGGATTCGGTATCACTCCAAAGCGTTCCTGAACATCATCCAACGCGATGCCGCCTACCGGGCCTTGCGCGAAAGCCAGCAACAACTGATCGAGAGTAATGCCGCCCTCATTTCGCTCAATCAAAAGCTCGAGGAAGCCACCCTCGCCAAATCACAGTTCCTCGCCAATATGAGCCACGAAATCCGCACCCCGATGAATGGTGTGCTGGGAATGACGGCGTTGCTGCTGGATACGGAATTGACCGATGAGCAACGCGATTATGTCGAGGCCACGCGCAGCAGCGCCGACGCGCTCCTGACGATCATCAACGATATTCTGGATTTCTCCAAGATCGAATCCGGCAAACTTGAACTCGAGAACCATCCGTTCGAGCTTCACACCTGCATCGAGGAAGCCTTGGACTTGCTTGCTTCGAAAGCCGCCGAAAAGAACCTGGATCTCTGTTACCTGGTCGACGATTCGATTCCAAAGATCCTGGTAAGCGACGTCACCCGGCTGCGGCAAATCCTGGTGAACCTCATCGGCAATGCCGTAAAATTCACGCGCCAGGGCGAAGTGGTTATCGAAGTGGCCCCGATTGCCCGGGGTAAGCGGACGCTCCAGCCTGGCCAACCCCATGACACGGACTTCCTCCGGCACCCGGAGGAATGGTCGTTGCATTTCTCAGTTCGCGATACCGGGATTGGCATTCCGCTCGATAAGCAGACTCGTTTGTTTAAATCCTTCCAACAGGTGGACGCCTCAACCACGCGCCAATACGGCGGAACGGGTCTGGGCCTGGCGATTTCAAAACGGCTGGCCGAACTGCTCGGCGGCAAGATTTGGGTTGAAAGCGATGCCGGCAAGGGAGCCACTTTCCATTTTACGATGGTCGCCCGAGCCGCCGCCGCCGCGGGTGTTCCGTCCTGGCTCGGCACCCAGGCGCGCCTTGCCGGTAAACGCTTATTGCTCATCGAAGATAACCCGACCAACCAGCGCATCTTTTCGGCCCGAGCGCGCGGTTGGAGCATGCCGCTCGAGATCGCGAGCTCGGCGGAACAGGCGTTACAGCGGCTTCAGAATGCGCCGTCCTATGACGCAATTATTTTGGATCTGCAACTGCCCGGAACCGACGGCATGGACTTGGCCCGCCGGATCCGCCAACTTGAGGCGGGGGCGCAGGTGCCCTTGCTCTTGTTATCTTCCCTTCGACTGCGGAGCGATGACCCACGACCGGCCGAGGCCGGCATTTCGGGGTACATCCACAAACCCATTCGCCCGGCACAAGTGCTGGATGCCTTGTCCCGGGCCGTGAGCGCTCAACCCAAATTTGAAAAAAAGGCCCCGACCGCTCCGGTGCTGGACCCGGACCTGGCCCAGCGATTGCCCATGCGCCTGTTGCTGGCCGACGATAATCCAATCAATCAAAAAGTCGGCCTGAGCGTATTGCACAAACTGGGATATCGTGCCGATCTAGCCAATAACGGCCTGGAGGTTTTACACGCGCTCGAACAAAAAGTTTACGACCTGATCTTTTTGGATGTTCAAATGCCCGAGATGGATGGCTTGGACGCGGCCCGCCAGATTTGTCAGCGCTGGAGCCCCGAACGCCGCCCGGCCATTATCGCGATGACTGGGAATGCCTTGATGGGCGACCGCGAGAAATGCCTGGCGGCGGGGATGGACGATTACATCTCCAAGCCAGTTCGCGTCGCCGAAATACAGTCGGCTCTCGAACGCTGGGGTCCGCTCAAGACGGCGCATTCCGATACCAAGATCCTCCTGCGCGCCAAAGCAACCTCGCCTGAGGAACTGCTCGATCAGGCGCTGATCGCTACACTGAGAAGCGCGGCCGCGAATGGCGCCACTCCCACGCCGATCGAGCAATTCCTGGAAGCTGCGCCGCAGGAATTGTCGCAATTGAGCAAATGCGCCGCTGAGCCAGGGGACCTGGCCAAAGCCGCGGCCGCATTCAAACAGCTGAGCGCGGAGGCGGGCGCTAAACGCATGGCAATTTTATGCCACAAGCTCGAAGAACTCGGCGCCGCAACCACCATCGAGAGCGTGCCGGCGGTCCTGCAAGAACTGCGCGCCGCTTTCGCCCTGACCCGCATGCAATTGTTGGCGCTCAGCACCCCGCCACAGCCGGATTCGGCTGCCTAACAGCTCCGCCAGGATAAATCTCGCGATTTGCATGGTCCTTAAACCCGAGCGTCTCAGGCAAGGAGACATTATTGGGGTCGTCGCGCCGGCCAGCGCCCCCGCGGATGCCGCCAGCATCGACCTTGGGCTCGCAGCCCTGGAAGGCCTTGGCTTTAAAGCGCGACCGGCCACGAACTTGCGCGGGCGCTGGGGCTTTTTGGCCGGCAGCGACCAGGAACGCGCCGATGATCTGATGGAGATGTTCAGCGCGCCAGACGTGAAAGGCATCTTTTGTTTCCGTGGCGGTTATGGGACAGCGCGCCTGCTATCACGGCTCGACTACGACGTGATTCGCAGCCATCCAAAAGTCTTCGTCGGCTATAGTGATATCACGTCGCTCCACTGCGCCTTTCTGGAGAAAGCCAACCTGGTTTCCTTTCATGGACCCATGTTGAACTCGGACTTCTTGAAAGATAATATGCCCGAGTTTACCCGGCGCAGTTTCCTAAAATGCCTGATGGAAGCCAGCGCGCCAGGCAGCCTTTGCCAGGGTTACCGAAAAAAAACCGTTCAGGTGCTTGCGACGGGCATTGCGTCCGGCCCGCTGGTCGGAGGGAATATTTCGATTCTGTGCGCGTCGCTCGGCACGCCCTACCAGCCTCCCCTTTCCGGAGCCATCCTCTTTATTGAGGACCTCAATGAAGAGCCGTACCGGTTCGACCGGATGCTGACTCAGTTGCTCAATGCCGGGTTGCTTCAGAGGGTTGCGGGGGTAGCCATTGGGGTGAATAAGAACTGCCGCGATCCCAAAGCAAAACGCTGCACGGAGTACCGGCAAACCCTCGAAGACGTTCTGAGGGAAAGACTGTTGCCGCTAAAAGTGCCGGTGGTGCTCGGTTTGCCGTTTGGTCACGTGCGTTACAACGCAACTCTGCCCGTTGGCGTGACCGCCGTACTGGACGGTGACAAGGGTGATCTGAGAATTGTCGAAGCGGCAGTCACCTGACCGGAGGCCGAATTTTACCGGCTCAGCCGATAAAACCGCGTTCCCAGGCCAAGTGGGACAATGACGCTACGCGTGGCCCCATCGTCGGTTGGCGTCAAGCCTGTGGGGGACCAGTCCGGCGGATCCAGGCTTGGCGCTTGCTCGAGCACGAACCCGGATGAGGGGGAAGGCCAGCTCAACAAAACAGTGTTCGTCGCCGTCAGTGAAATGGTAAGTAACGGCGCAGCCATGGTCTCGGCGGGCAGGGCAACGGCCCAAAAGCCGCCCATGAGAGTAAATTCACCTCCAGTTAGACTGCCGGCATCCGGCTGGCCGATGCTGCCGCTCAGGCTGTAAATCCCGCCGGTGCTGGTTGTGCCGGCGCCAGTGTCCCACCAGTCGACCGTGTAGCTCTCATCTGCGCGCACTTGGGCAGCCATCAGCAGTGCGACCCAACCAAGCAGCAGCAGAATCGCTGGGCAGCGACCCGAAAGTGAAACTGACCAGGATCGTCCGACCCGAGGTCGTCCCGGGGAAGGCCGCCGCGGTGACGGAGGATTTGCCTGCGGTCTCGTGCGGTCCAAGTAATCTTCGCGAGGCGCCATATCTCCCTCTTTATTTAGCGAGCAGTTTAGTCACTAGCGTTTTCAGGTCGGCAATCTCCAGCTCCAAGGCTCCAATTCGAGAGTCTTTTTCCTTCAGCACCTCGTTCAGGCCTTGAATCGCGGCCAGCGCTACGCCGCTTTCATCCACCGTAGTGATGTGACGATCATCCTCACCCAACCCAAACGAACCGTAAAAATCCTGCGAAATCGGCCCGAGGTGCCGAACTCCCTCGGGTTCGCTTTTGTAACGCCAGGTCTGCACCGGCAGAGCGCAGACTCTTTCAAGCACATCGCGATTCGAGACCGGCATGAAGTCGGTCTTAATGTTTCGATCGCTGCCCTGAGAAAGCGTACCCCGGACCGAAACGTTGCCCGTGCTGAACCACTGGAGGGACAGTTGTGAGCCACCTGAGGTCGAGCCCAGGCCGCCTCCGCTCCAGCCGTATATAACCGGCCCGTCCGGACTGACGGTGCCAAAGAGCCGGCCGGCGCCATACCAACCTAGGCCGTGATTGCGATCGGTGCCTTCTCGAAAGTAAATGTCATTCTTATTCAACCGCACATTGCCCTGAATATCGAGCAGGGCGTCCCCGGGGGCCGCGCCAATACCTACCCCGCCGCTGGCCCCGATGATGAACTGGTTTTGAGCGGTCGTGTGAATATCGCCACTGACGCCCGAACTCCCATCGTTCCAAACGAAGGAATAACCGTGGTCGGCGTAGGCGTAATAGCCAAGGGCCACGCTCGACGACCCCGCCGCCGTGCTACTATAGCCGCCGGCCAACGAATTGGCTCCGCTGGCAGTGCTCCACAGACCCATCGCGACGGCGCTGGAGGCCAGCGCTTTTGTGTTGCGTCCCATCGCGGTCGAACCAACACCTCCAGCCAGAGTATTGGTGCCCATGGCGGTAGAGCAGGAATTCGTGGCTTTAGTGTAATTTCCCATAGCCATCGAGTAATCGCCGCTGGCAGTCGTCACTTCACCCAGCGCGGTGGATTCCCAACCGCTGGCCGTGGTCCGGTCGCCCAGGGCGACAGCGGCGGAGCCGCTGGCTGTTGTCGAGTAGCCCAGCGCCACCGCAGTCGCGCCACTGGCGTTAGCACCGCCACCGCCGGAAATCGAGGCGCCCCATTGCGATGGTTTCAACGTAAGCGCCGGCGAATTGTTCGCCCGAAGCTCCAGCGGTTTGTTGTCGGTCGTCCCAATGAAATTGACGCCTGCGGTAGTTCCAGCAGTTCCAGTCAAAGACCACGCGTCCGCGGATCCTGGTGTGCCCTGCGGTCCTTGAGGACCCTGCGGGCCGGTGGCACCAGTCGCTCCAGTATCCCCCTTGAGACCTTGCGGACCCATCGGACCGATCGCTCCGGTGGTGCCCGTGTCTCCTTTGAGACCCTGGGGCCCGGTCGGCCCTGCAGGGCCGACATCGCCTTTGGGCCCCTGAGGACCGGTGGCGCCCGTGGCTCCAGTATCCCCCTTGAGACCCTGCGGACCCGTCGGGCCAACCGCACCGGTATCACCCTTAGGGCCTTGCGGTCCGGTCGGGCCGGTAAGCCCCACATCGCCCTTAGGCCCTTGAGCACCGGTGGCCCCCGTTGCGCCGGTATCGCCTTTGGCGCCTTGTGGACCGGTCAGACCGATCGCTCCAGTGGCGCCTGTATCTCCTTTGAGACCCTGGGGTCCGGTTGGCCCTGTCAGACCAACATCGCCTTTGGCCCCCTGAGGACCCATCGGTCCAGTTGCACCGGTGTCGCCTTTCGGTCCTTGAGGTCCGGCGGGTGTCAGAGCGTACAAGGCGTACGGTGCCGGGGCAATGGCCTGGCGCGGGTTCAGGACGGTGTAGTTCGCCGCCGCATTGGTCTTAACGGAGATCATCAGCCAGCAGGCGTTTCCATCGAAGGCATTGCCGAAATCCAAGGTCGCGGTGAAGCTTCCCGAGGCGACCGGGACGGCGGATAACTCGATCGATGAACCGTGCTGCGCACCGCCGCTGGCAGAATCAAACAGGGCAAAACTGAAATCAAAATAGCCCGTCGCGGCGGTGCTGCCCCGGCTCAGCTTGCCCTGGTAAGTAAAAGCAGTGCCAAGAGGGGCGGCAATTCCGACTGAAGCGCTCAGCAGAAGCGCGACACAGAAGACCATTTGAGTGCGAGTTTTCATAGGGGTAAGCTCGGCTGGGGGTTCGTTGGAGAGTGTCTGAGAACTCCCCGCGCGCGAAGCAGATTCATTTCGAAATAGCAGTTGTTGCGGTACTCATTAACTACACTGGTATTACGTGTCTATATAATTATAGTTTCTGCTTAAATGTCACGTCAATTCAGCTGTAGGTGAGGCGGGCAAGGGCGGGTTGTAGTTGCGGACGCTATGATCCAGCCGGAAGCGTCGGAGGATTTCCCCGCAGATTCCGGGCGACCGCAGATGGGGATCCGGGGATTGGGAATTTACGATTTACGATTTGCGATTGCGATTTTGGGGGGCGCGGAAATTTTCGCCTTCGCTGCGGGTTATCACGGGTCAACGACCCGGTTCATCGGGCCTGCAGGCTCACCTGCGCCTGTTGAAGACCCTCGGAGGCGGCCGTGAGAGTGATGTGGCCCGGTTCGCCGGTTGAGCGCAGGATGACCAGGCACAGGCCATTGAAGGCGGTGTGCTGTCTGCTTTGGAAAGGTTCGAAGCTCGTCGGGTCGCCGTTGTCCATGGCCACGATCTCGGCCGGACCGGTTACGGAGCAATTGATTTGATTTTTAGTTCTCGGGACGAGCAAGCCATTGTGATCGGCAATCGTAACGGTGATGAAGCTCAGGTCATTGCCATCCGCACGAAGGGCGGAACGGTCGGGCTTGAGCAGGAGTTGCGCGGCGGAGCCGGTGGTTTTAACCACCTCCTGGGCCCAAACTTTATGGTCTTTGTAGGCGACTACCTTCAGTTCCCCGGGTTGGTACACCACGTCATCCCAGCGCAAGCGATACTCATAGGCCGCTTTGATTTTCCTGCCGAGAGATTTTCCGTTAAGGAAGAGCTCGGCTTCGTCGCCGGAGGTGTAGACGTGGACTGGCGTGACCTGGCCGACGCGCTCCGGCCAGGTCCAGTGCGGGAGGATGTGCGCCATCCTTAGTTCTGGCCGCCAGCGGGCCTGGTAGATATAGAACCGATCCTTTTTGAAGCCGGCCAGGTCGATGATGCCAAAATAGGAACTGCGCGAAGGCACCCGGATTTTCCCCAGCTCCTCCAGTTGTTTCTGCAAGCGCGCTTTTTCCGCCGGGTCGGTGAAATTGAGGAGGTTGCTGGTGTCACCGTTGTAGGGGGTGGGCTCGCCGAGGTAATCGAACCCCGTCCAGACGAACTCGCCCGCGCTGAAGGGGTACTCATCCTGGCCGCGGAATTCGGTGTCAGGAGTAGTAGCCCAAGGGGGCGCATAGAGATCGTAGGAGCTCATTTGAAAATCAGCCTTGCCCTGGTTCTTATCGTCGCTGACTGGAAAGAAGTACTCGCCCCGGGAACTCACGCATGAGGCGGTCTCGCTGCCAAAAATTGGCAGCGCCGGATTCGCTTCCCGGACTTTGCCGTAGCCAGCCGGTTTATAATTATAGCCGAAAACGTCGACTTGTTTTTGAAAGCCGTTGAAGCCGGCCCGAGTGTCGTTGCAGGCGGCGGTGACCGGTCGCGTAAGATCTTCCGAGTGGACGATAGCGGCGAGCTGCGCCGCCACCTGGTGGCCGGCTGGAGAACCTTGCTCCGGGATTTCATTGCCAATGCTCCAGAGAATCACACAGGGATGGTTGCGATCGCGACGGACCAAAGCCCGTACGTCTTTGTCATGCCAATCGGGGAACAGCAGGTGATAATCGTTGCGTTTCTTGCCGCGCACCCAGCAGTCAAATGCCTCGTCCATGACCACCAGGCCGAGGCGATCGCAAATGTCGAGCAACTCGGGCGCAGGCGGGTTATGGCTGGTGCGAATCGCGTTGCAGCCCATTTCCTTCAGTATTTCGACCTGGCGTTCGAGGGCGCGCACGTTCAAGGCTGAGCCCAGCGCTCCAAGGTCGTGATGATCGCACACACCGTTGAGCTCGACTCGCGCTCCGTTGAGCAGGAAACCGTTATCGGCGGTAAACTTTATGGTCCGAATGCCAAAGGGTGTTTCATAGGTATCGGTCACTCGGCCATCCACTTGCAGGGCGGTCACCGCGACATAGCGCTGAGGCCGTTGTAGAGACCAAAGTTTTGGTTTGGGCAAACTCCCCTTGAGAGTGGCGGAGGCAACCTCGCCGGAGGCGACATCCGCCGTCGCCGGTTCGAGTGAAGCCAGCGGTTTGCCAGAGGGATGACCTGCGGGAGTGGCTTCGAAAATCTCGGTCAGGATGTGGGCTTTAACTGGAGCGGTAGAATCGTTTTTAACCGAAACAGCGAGATTAAGCTGTGCCGCCGCGTCGCTCACTTCTGGCGTGGTGATAAACGAGCCCCAATGAGCCACGTGGACCGGCGCGGTTTTTACCAACCAAACATTGCGGTAAATTCCACCACCGGGATACCAGCGCGAGGAATCGCGCGGATTGTCCAACCGGATGGCAATGGCGTTGTCCGCGCCGGGCTTGGCAAAGCGAGTCAGATCGAGAGACCACGAAGCGTAGCCATAAGGCCAGCCGCCGACGAATTGGCCATTAACCCACACGGCTGCGTAGGCCATGGCGCCGTCCATTTCGAGAAAGATCCGGCGGCCGGCATCGCTTGCTGGCAACTGGAAATGTTTTCGGTACCAGGCCACGCCCCACCAGGGCAGCTTGCCGGTTTCGCCGGGGTATTCCTGTTTGAAGGGACCTTCGATCCCCCAATCATGAGGGAGGTTGAGTTTGCGCCACGCGGAGTCGTCGAACGCCGGCTGGGCGTAGCTGAGCTCGGCGCCGGGATTGCCTTCCGGTCGCGCCACGGATTGGCCATTCGTAGCCAATTCCGAAGCGCTGGCCAGCAACCAGGGTTTCAGAGTGTTGTAATCGAGTTGAGCGGTCGCATCGGACGGGTCGTCTTTGGTGAAACGCCAATCGGCATTGAAGGACACGCGCTCGCGCCCTGCCACCCCATTGGGATTTGGAGAGGCAGCGCTGAGGGATAAAACGAAGGTGAGCGCAAGTCCTGCTGTGATTGCCCGGCTGCCGAGAAGCTTGTAAATGTTCATAAGCACGGATTTGTGAGCACGGCTAATTGACGGCCGAGATTGGCGCGAGGCGAGTGGTGTGTCAATGCCCGTGGCGCCGACTCGGGGGTGGGCGTATGGGGTTTGGAGTCCCGCCTTTAGGCGGCCCGGCGCCAAAACCGCCTAAAGGCTGCCTAAAGGCGGGACTCCAAACCGAATTCCAAAGCAAGCTCTAAGCACTAATGCGGGCCAGCCCCATGAGGGGCGCAATGTTTATAGAATGTATAGCGAATAATACGCAAGCCCCAGCGGGGCGAAATGCGGCCCAATTGAACATTGCGCCCCGCGGGGGCTAATGGGTTATAAGGCTGCTCTTTACTATAAACATTAAGCCCCGGCTGGGGCTGAACACCTCACCACCACCGGGCGCCCTGATATGCCAAGCCTACGACTACCGGTTTGTCGAGTTGGCCCCCGCTTGGAGCGCGAACAGCCGATTCATGGTCGCCACGTATAGAACGCCGTTCGCGGCGGCGGCGGTCGCGCTAATAGGCTGGCCCAGTTCGATCGAGCTCAGCAGCTTCTTTTCACGACTGATCTCGAACACGTAGAACGTCCCGCTTCGGGTCCCAATATACACTTTGCCGTCGGCGGCCAATGGCGAGGCCCAGGCTTCGCCATTGATTTCATGAGTCCAACAGACCTTGCCGGTTTCCGCGTCGACGCAATGGAACTTGCGTCCGCAATCGGCAATGAAGACCAAGCCATTCACGACCGCAGGCGTTCCCATCACGTGCTTCTCCAATTGATACGACCAAATCTGCCCGTTACGGGTGATATCGCCGGTCCGGGTGGCATCGATACACTTGAGCCACGCTTGGTTTTTGCCCCACCAGAGGTCGCCGCCGCCGGCCAGGTAGATGCGATTTCGATCGAATACGGGCATGCCGTAGAAGTTGCTGGGGCTAACCTGGCGATTGCTGTTGAAGCGATGCACGTTGGTTTTCGGCGCGTCGGGATCGAAATCGAACTGCCACACTTTATTCAAACCAATCGGCTGGGCGTTCGTGAAGGAAACTCGAGCCTTTGGCAACGCCTCGAAAGCGTAGAGAATCCCGTTGCCGCCGCCGAAGAAAATCAGAGGTTTGCCGTTGACGTCCGCCAGCGACGGAGCGCACCAAGTGCTGTGAAAAATATTGGGCGCCATATGCTCGTAATCGCGGGCCACAAATTTTCCCGTGCGCTTGTCCAGCACGACCAGGCTGGGGGCATCGGGTGTGCGAATGCGTTTGTGGGTGTTATCGACCCCGGTGCCTGAATTGAGATAGAGGAAATCGCCATCGATTAGTATCGAGCTGTGCGCCGCGTCATGGGACCAAATGCCGGCCCCGGATGGAAGGTCGAACCGCCAGAGGATATCGGCATCCAACTGGCCTGGCACGAGTTGATCGGTCAGGGTATGCGGCGTCATGTGCGCGCCTTCCGATTGAAACGGCCCGTCGTTTCCATTGCGCAAACCCTCCGCATCCAGGCAAAGCACTTCGCCGCGGTTGCTGACGATGTACACGCGGTCGCCCTCGACCGTTGCCGGCGAGGAGATCCCGCTGTTGGGCCAATCAAAATAAATGTCTTCGTCGCGTTTGGGCACGACCAATTGCCATAGAAGTTCACCGGATTTTTCGTCGAAGCACATCAGCACGCCACGGTCGCCCTGGTGTTTCGGGTCACGCGGATTGCCGTTATTAGTGCCGATGTACACGCGGCCTCCCGCAATAACTGGGGAAGAGTGGGCCTCGGTTCCCAGCCGGGCCGACCATTTGATGTTCCTTCCGGTTTGCGGGTCAAAGGAATCGGGTAAGCCGGTTTCGGCCGAAACCATATTGCGCGACCTGGCCTCGCCCCATTGAGGACGGTCCGCGGATGTTGCCCCAAACGCGGCCAGCACCGCCGTGGCGGCCAGCGTGTGCAGCTTGAGAATCAGCGTGGCAGAGTATTTCATCGGATCAGGCCTCTCCAGCAAACCCAATCGCTCCGGCGGGAACAAGAACTTTGAATCTTCTTCTGTGGTCGCCCCGAATCTGCGGGGTTCAGAGGAATGGGTAGGACGCGCCGGCTGCGCGCGCGCTGATCGTTGCCACACTAAATAACGCGCACGAGTAACGCGCCCCACCAAATTCTTTCTCCCGGCGAGAACTGCGCCCGCTACCTGGAAATATCGCTCTGGCGCAACGTGCGGAACTGGTGCCGCCCCAAAGCCTGCTCGGCCATATCGTTATCTTCCATGCTCAAGGCAACGATGGATTTGCCCTGCGGATGTGGGATAAACGAGTAAAGATAATTGATATTCAATTCCGCCTCCAAAAGCGTTGCCATCAAACGGCTCAATTCGCTCGAATCAACCTCGACCGTGACCAGGTAACTCTCGGTAAAAGGAAAACCCTCCTGAACCAAAAGCTCGCGCGCTTTATCCGGATCGTCAACCACCAGCCGGATAATCGCACTGTCGGTCGTGTCGAGCACCATCAACGCCAGAACGTGAACGTTTCGCGCGTTGAGCAGCCTTATGAGGTCATGCAACCGCCCCAGTCGGTTGGGCGTAAAGACAGAAAACTGAATGACCTGGTCGGCTCGCCTCGGTTTAGCCGTTTCAACCATGTGCAAACCTACCACAAATCCGCCATTTGTGCAGGGGCCGAAGCCGCAGCCGTTCCATTCAACACGGATGGACACCAATGAACACTGATACAGGGGATGAGATCAGCTCAGTGTTCGTCCGTATTCTTCAACTGCCTTGTTTGGGGGGCGTCAAAACAGGCGCGGCTGGCCGGCAGCGGCGGGTTTCAGGCCCAATTTTTTATAACCTAATTCGGTCGCAACGCGTCCTTGAGGCGTCCGTTTGAGATAACCCTCCATAATCAAATAGGGTTCATATACCTCTTCCAGCGTGTCAGGCTCTTCCCCGACCGCCACCGCCAGCGAGCTCAGCCCGACGGGCCCGCCGCTGAACTTGGTAATGATGGCCTCCAGTATGCGCTTGTCCATTTCGTCCAGGCCGTTCTCGTCAATTTCGAGCATGGCCAAAGCCGCGTCTGCCACTTCCGGCGTCACCCGGCCCTGGTGCCGGACCTGGGCAAAATCGCGAACTCGGCGCAGCAAATTATTGGCAATGCGCGGAGTGCCGCGGCTCCGGCGGGCAATCTCCTTTGCGCCCTTGTCCTCGATCTCGACATTGAGCAACCGGGCGGAGCGCAAAACGATGTGTTGGAGCTGATCGGCCTGGTAATAATCCAGCCGCTCGCGAATCGGGAACCGGGTCAACAAAGGAGCTGTCAGCAGCCCGCTGCGGGTGGTGGCACCGATCAAGGTGAAACGTGGAAGGTTGAGTCGAACACTGCGGGCATTTGGCCCCTGATCGATGATGATATCCAACTTAAAATCCTCCATCGCCGGGTAGAGGTACTCTTCGATGGTCTTCTGCAATCGATGGATCTCATCGATGAACAAGACATCCCCTTCTTCCAGGTTGGTCAGCAAGCCCGCCAGGTCACCCGCTTTTTCTATCGTCGGCCCGCTGGTGCTCTTGACATTCGCGTTCATCGCCTTGGCAATGATATTGGCCAGGGTGGTTTTGCCTAGCCCCGGCGGCCCGCTAAGCAGTACGTGATCAATGGCTTCTCCCCTCTGCCGTGCGGCTGCCACCGTGATTTCCAAACGCTCCTTGACCTTAGCTTGGCCGGTGAATTCCGAAAAAAGCGATGGACGCAGCGTTAATTCCAACGCCACATCTGGTTTGGCAAGCACCTCTGACATCATCCGTTCTGCCATGCTCTTAAGCATGAGGAAACCCGAGCCGCGAGCAAAGGCAAAACAAGTCCACCGACACGGCTGGATCTCTGCGGACTGAAAGTCAGACTGAAAGTCCGCGCGCCGGCGCGCGCGCATTCCTTGCCCGCAGAAACGGCCGATTACCGCCTGACGCCAAACTTCCCTGCGCCAGATTCAGTTCCGGGATCTCTGCGGACTGAAAGTCCGCGCGCCGATAGGGGTAGGGATGGCGCTTTCGCGCCACCCCTCCCTCCAAACCGGACGGGCGGATTT
Organism: Verrucomicrobiia bacterium; assembly: GCA_035651635.1. Classification (GTDB taxonomy): domain Bacteria; phylum Verrucomicrobiota; class Verrucomicrobiia; order Limisphaerales; family UBA8199; genus JANXQE01. Next base: position 42,544 of record DASRFK010000194.1, read on the forward strand.
CCCGCATCCGGCTTTCCAGTCGGTGGTGTCTCGGCGAGACTAAC
>DASRFK010000195.1:0-6384 GCA_035651635.1 Verrucomicrobiia bacterium
CCCGCTTTGGCGGTAGCGCGCCAGGACCTTGGAGATCTCTGTCGAGGAAAACTCTTCTCGACGAACTATTCCGTTATTCATCCCGGCAGCTTATCGCGGCCGGCCCAGTCCGAATAGAATGCACCCCTATGAACGCTTACGGTTAATGGCAAGCGCTAGTGGAATCGCGTCTCCTCCAGGCGCTGACAGCAGGCGGAAATTTTCCGAAATTCTGAAGTTCCGAAATGCGAGACCTGCGGGTTGTCGAGCCTGCCATCGGAAACAATAGCGCCAAGGCCGCGCCTGCCTTGGTTAGCCACTGAACAGTTCTCGGTAACCGCTGGTCACGGCTAGTGACGGCCATTAACAGCTGAAAGTGGCACTGGGGTCAAGGTGCGCGGGTGTGCATGTTTGCCAGACATCCGGGGCAGCTCATCGAGGCAGGAAAATCCGCGTTTACGCGCCAGCCAGGTGTGACAACAATTAGATTGTAAATTCAGCACCGTTCAGCCTCCTGAAAGCGAACCGCTTCGCGCCGCAGTTCCGTGGCGCTCTGGACGTGCAGTTTCTCTTTTATCCTGACGCAGTATGCCTGCACCGTCTTAACAGTGATCCCAAGAGTTTCGCCAATCTTGCGCGTGCTCCATCCCTTTCCGAGCAGCTCGAAAACCTGCATCTCGCGATCGCTCAATGTCTCAATTGGCGACCCCGGTTCTCCCCCCCGTTGAGTAACCAGATGCTCCACCACGGTGGCGGCCATGCCTTGATTGAGGAAAAGTTTTCCTTGGAGTACGTCCCGGATTGCGGTGATCACACTGCGAGTTGTTTCACGCTTCATCACGTAACCGCGCGCTCCGGCCAACAGGGCTCGCTGAGCATAGTGGTATTCCTCGTGCATGGAGAGCACGAGCACGGCGACTTTCGGACAACATCGTTTAAGCTCCTTGATCAATTCAATGCCCGAGGAGTCCTTCAACGAAAGATCGATGACTGCCGCATCCGGCAATTGGGCCAGGATTGCAGACTTGGCGTCACTGGAGGTTTCCGCCTCGCCGCAAACCGTCAGATCAGGCTGCTGATTGATAAAATTCGTCAACCATTCGCGCACCAAAGGGTGGTCGTCCACAATGAAGATCCGGCGCTTTTCGCCACTGCTTTCGGTCGTCTTCGCTGAGGGGGGGATCATTCGGTCACTCCGTGGAAGCGGTCCCGATTTCGAACCAGGGATAGAGCAAAGGCAGCAACAGCAACGTCACCAGCGTCGCAGTGATGAGACCGCCAATAATTACGACCGCGAAAGGACGGGATGTTTCGGCCCCAACCGCCTGTGAGAGCGCCATTGGGAGCAGACCTAGCGCCGCCATCAGCGCCGTCATCACCACCGGCCGCACGCGAGAAAGGGCTCCCTGCCGAATTGCTTCTATCGTGCTCAACCCTCGTCCGCGAAGCTCGCGGATCCGTTCGACCAGGATTACCCCGTTGAGCATGGCGATTCCGAAAAGTGCCATAAAGCCCACCAGCGCAGAAACCGAGAGGTTGAGCCCCGCCACAGGCAGCGCAAAAATGCCGCCCACCGCCGCAAACGGAACCACCAGCAGGATCAGCAGCGCCAACGGCCCTGAATCAAAGGCAACGAACAGCAGAAAGAAAATGGCGATCAGGGTGATGGGAACGATCACCTCCAGCCGCTTTACGGCGCGTTGCTGATTTTCAAACGCTCCGGTCCATTCCATGCGATAGCCGGTTGGCAATTTGACCGCCGCGTCCACCTTTTCTTTCGCCTCAGCGATCAGAGAGCCAAGGTCTCGTCCGCGGACCGAGAATTTCACCACCGTTCGGCGGGCGTTTTCCTCACGGAAAACCCGCGCGAAACCCGCGCGAACATCCACGGAAGTGACGGCCGCCAGGGTTAGGCGTTCGCCGCTGGCTCCGAACACGGGGATTTTGCGAATCGCGTCCAAATCCGAAACGGACTTGGGGGCGAGCTTTACTACCAGATCGAAGCTGCGTTCCCCTTCGAGCACTTTTGTCGCCGTGGAACCGCCCAGCGCCGTTTCGATGATTTGCTGGACATCTGAGATGGTCAGGCCATAGCGGGCGATGGCCGACCGATCGATCGTGATCTGAACCTGAGGTTGGCCAATTAGCTTTTCGGTCCCCACGTCGGCCGCGCCTGGAATCTTCACCAGGACATCGACAGTCTGGTCCGCGAGGGCCTGCAGTTGGTTGGGATCATTGCCGTAAATCTTGATACTTAGTTCGGACTTCACGCCCGACACGGCCTCGTTCACGTTGTCTTCAATGTACTGGCTAAACTGGAAGGGCATGCCGGGAATTTCCGACAATGAGCGATTGATGGCCTCAACTAAGCCGTCCCGGTTCGGTGCTGTTCTCCATTTGGACCGATCCTTGAGTTCCACGGCGCATTCGATGATATCCCAACCATTGACGTCCGTTCCGTCATCCGGCCGGCCGAGTTGAGTCACGACAGTTTTTACTTCCGGGAACGACGCCAGGATCCGCCGAACGTGCCGGGCCAGATGATCCGAGTCGGTCGGCGAAATGGTTTGCGGCATAAAACCTCGCACCCACAACGAACCTTCGTCGAGCTTGGGCAGAAATTCGGTCCCTATGTTTTTGAGTACAATTCCAGCGGCGCCCAAAAGGAGCAACGCCGCGCCCAGAAGAAGACCTCGCCGCCTGGTGCTCCAGTCCAGCAGCGGCCGGTAAACCCGCACCAACCGCCTGACGACCCATGACTCGCGGGTGGAGAACTTACCGCGCAACGCGAAACTGGCCAGCACCGGAATCAGCGTCAAGGCTAGTACCGTTCCAGCCACCAGGGCAAAGGTCAGGGTCAGAGCCATGGGGCGAAAAATTTTTCCCTCGACCCGCTGCAAGGTAAAGAGAGGGATAAAGGCTGTTAACAGGATGATTTTGGAAAACAAAATCGGGCGGCCCATTTGTTGAATTGCTTCGATAATGGTGTTGTGCAGATGGCCGGCTCTCGGTTGTTTCTGTTCCAGTTTGTGAAGCACGTCTTCGACGATGATGACCGCGCTGTCCACGATGATTCCAAAGTCAATCGCACCCAGGGAAATGAGATTGGCGGGGATTCCTCGCAGATCGAGGAGTAGAAAGGCGCCCAGCAATGAGAGCGGCACCACCGCGGCCACGATCAAGGCCGAACGGTAATTGCCAAAACCAAGGAACAGGATCAGAACCAATAGCACCAGGCTGATGCCCTCGATCATGTTTTTACGGGCCGTGTGTAAAGTGCGTTCGGTCAATTCCGTCCGATCATAGTGGGGAACCAACTTGACCTCTGCTGGCAGGTAGTTTCGGTTGATGTCTTCAACTTTGGCACGCACGCGTTTGAGAACTTCGAGGGCATTCTCCCCGCGGCGCATGATCACAATGCCCATCACAACGTCGTCCTGGTCGGGTTGGCCCGGCACAATTTTTCCTACCCGCCCCAAACGAATCTGACTCCCGATCTGCACCTGGGCGAGATCGCCAATCCTTATGGGCGTGCCGCTGCGGGTGTCCACCGCAATATTGCGAATATCCTCAAGTGACTGAACAAAGCCCAATCCCCGCACGATGTACAGTTCAGGCCCGTGTTCGATATAAGAGCCCCCTGCGTTTTGGTTGCCGTTCGCAAGCGCATCGAACACCTGCTTGAGCGTGACTCCGTAGGAACGCAATTTGGCCGGTTCAATCAGCACTTGGTACTGCTTGGTCGGACCGCCGAACCCAACCACATCCACAATGCCGGGAACGGTCCGGAACTGCCGCTCCACCACCCAATCTTCGAGCGCCTTGAGTTCCACGTCCGGAAACCCTTTCGGTGCTTTGAGGGTGTAACGGAAGATTTCGCCGATGGGCGTGGCATTGGGCGATAAAGAGGCCTGTGCGCCCGGTGGCAAGTCCACCGCCGTCAGGTCCTGTGCGGCTTGATTGCGGACAAAGTTTACGTCGGCGTCATCTTCGAAGGTGATTGTGACTTGCGACAACCCGAAGAGCGTGATCGAGCGAATCGAGGTGCGCTTTGGAATTCCATTCATCTGGTTTTCGATAGGAATCGTCACCAGTCGCTCGACTTCTTCCGCTGCGTGCCCGGGGAACAACGTAATGACCTGAAACGAGACGTTGGTCACGTCCGGGTAGGCTTCCACCGGCAGGTGCCGCAGCGCGTTGATCGCGGCAACGATAAACAGGGCCGTAAGCGCCAATACGATCGCCCGGTGACGCAGCGCATATTTGGCTACTGTGCCCGTCATGAACTTTCTCCCTCAAGCATCGCTTCAAGCAATAGACAACCCTCGGTCACCACCCGCTGATCGGCCGCCACTCCTTCTAAAACCAGTGAGCGGCCTTCGCTCTCGGAGCCGATCCGGATCTGCCGCTTTTCGAAATGGCCGGGGGCCTTCTCCACGAACACGTAAGGCTGGTCATTCTTCAAAAAGATTGCCTTGGTCGGAACGTCCACCCCCGAACTGGCGCTGGTCACGTCGACGCTGACATACATCTCCGCCCGAAGTTGCTGGTCCGGATTGTCCACCAGGCAGCGCGCTTTTATGGTTCGCGTGGCCGGATCCAGACCCTGGCCGATGATTTCCAGGTGGCCATGGAAAGTTTTATCTGGAAGCGCCCGCGCCCGGACGATTACCTCCTGCCCGCGGCTTAACGAGGCTACATCCGCCTCGCTAACATCAAGAAACAACCAGAGCCGCTCCGGGTCCGAAATGACAAACAAAGGCTTGTCGCCGACCTGGTCGGAGCGGACCTCCTGCCCGGGGCTGATGGCCTTTTCGACAACTGTGCCGCTGACCGGGGCTTTGAGCTGAAAAATTCCATCGATGCCCGGCACGTCGGGACTTCCCCCGTACAGCGAGAGCGTTGCCACCGCTCGTTCTTTTTCCGAGAACGCCCGGGTGTGATCCGCTTCGGCCCCTTCAAGGTCTTTCTCTGAGGCCGCGCCGTGTTTCAACAATTCGCGAGTGCGCTCGAGCGTGCGATCCGCAATTTTCAGATCGCCGATGGCCTTGCGTGCGTCGGCTTGAGCTTGCCCGAAATCTGGCGACTTGATCCGAGCCAGCGCATCGCCGGCCCGCACGATTTGCCCTGGATTAGCCGTAATTTCAATGGTTCTGCCTGACACCGGGGAGAAAACCCGGGCCGTGACGTCGTCGTTCCAGGCCAGTCGTCCTGTTAATCCCGTCGCCAGTTCTTTTCGCTCACGCGCCGGCTCAATGGTCAGGTAGCTCAATTGACGGGCTCCCGGCGAAAAGACGATATCATCGCCCGCGATGGTGGCCGAGGTGGGCGGTTCCGAGCCACCTGGCCTGGAAGTTCGAGAGCACGAACACACGAACGCGAGACATACGGTGGCGCACGCCCAGATCAATCGGTGATGCAGCCTGGCACTCATTTTCTCTTCCTCCTATTGGTTAAAAGTGGATTTCCCATAGATGCGCGGCTCGGTCCAGTTCGATGAGCGCCTGAGCCTGGTCTGCCAGCGCACCGTTGTAGCTGGAACGGACCTCGTTATCAGTTCGCTGCGCCTCGAGCAGTTCGAGCAGGGTGGACTGGCCGCGTTGATAACTAAAACGTTTGGCTTCGAGCACCGCCGCGGCGTCCTGCAGTATTCCGCTCTGATATTGGCGGACCCGTTCGACCGCGCTGCGGTAGCCGCTTACAGCCTGGCGGATTTGCACCTCCGCCTTGAGTTGGGCCGCCTCGAGCTGCTTTTGCGCTTGCTCCGCCGTAAACCGGGCGGAAGCAATCGCCGCCCGATTCCTATTCCACAACTGGATGGGTAGTGATACCGAAAGACCGACCGAGTCGAATGCGGGTGACGGGGCAATCGAATTCTCTGAGCTGGTGCTGTGCGTCCAGTCGACTCCTATGTCCAGGTTTGGAATGCGGTTGGCCTTTTCCTCGTGTGTCCGCGTTTGCGCGGCATCCCGCGCGTGGCGCAGCGCTACCAGGTCCGGGCGTTCTTCGAGCGCGCGTGTCACCAAATGCGAGACATCGAACTCGCGCGGCGGTTGCTCCAGGTTCCCTTTGGCAATCAAGTGGTCCTGGGTGCGATTGCGGCCCAAAAAACCGCACAAAGCGAGTGAAGCCTTCTCAGCGTCGGCTTCGGCTGAGAGCACTTCGTTCTCAAATTGCTGAGCTTCAACCTGCGATTGCAGCATGTCTGCCTGGCTTATGTCGCCCAGCCGCCTGCGTTCCCGTTGCACGGCGGCCAGGCGCTCCAGGGACTGCGCGGATTGCCGCTTTTGCTCTGCGCTTCGCGATAAGGCCAGCGCATCGGCAAAGGCGGCGGCAGCGTCCAATTTCAGGTTGCGCAGGAAATCTTCCAGCGTTGACGCCACTGACGCATAGGCCTGCGTCGCG
>DASRFK010000196.1:0-12539 GCA_035651635.1 Verrucomicrobiia bacterium
TGATGACCGTGCGTCCCGGCCAACGGTTGAGTCTGCAATCGCACGGCGGCCGAGCCGAGCTCTGGATTGTCCTCGACGACGGGGCGCTGGTGCAAGTCGAGGACCAAGAACGGATTTGCGTCGCGGGTGAGGAGATCTGGATTGGTCGGGGACAAAAGCACCGGCTCAGCTGCGCAGGAACAACTCCGGTTCGTGTGCTCGAAGTGGCCTTTGGCGACTGGCAGCAGGAAGATATTCGGCGCTATGCGGACGATTACCACCGCTGATCCGGGCTCTATCTCTGCTTAACTTTTCCAGCCGAACGCCGGGACGGCTTCTTCAGGCCACTCTTCTTTTCGCCGCGCTGCGCCAGCTTTTGGCGCGCTTCGGCCAATTGACGGCGTAAGCTCACAATTTCCTCAGCGGCCCCGGCCTGCTGCTTCCCCGACGCACCCATCTGGGCATGGTGGCCTTCGCGGTTTCGCCGGCGCAGTTCAAGTTGGGAAACGACATGGCGCGCCAAAACCCGCAAGGCTTGCTTTTGTTCCGGGCGCAATTCCCGCGGGACCTTGTCAATGACACAGAGAGTCCCCAGCGCGTATCCATCGGGAGTGGTCAGTGGGGCGCCAGCGTAAAACCGGATTTTGGGATCCGAGGTAACCAGGGGATTAGTGGCGAACCGCTCGTCTTGGGCGGCGTCGGGAATAATGAACAAATCAGGCTGCTGAATGGCATGCGCGCAAAACGAGATATCCCGGGATGTCTCGTTCACGCTGGTCCCAAATTTCGATTTGAACCACTGGCGTTTTTCATCCACCAGCGAGATCAAAGCGATGGGCGCTTCGCAGATTCCGGCCGCCAGTTCGGTGAGATCATCGAAGATCGCCTCCGGCACGGTGTCCAGCAGGTCATACTGCCAGAGGACATTGAGGCGCTTCTTCTCGCTCTGAGGAGTTGTTGGGCTCATGGCTCAATTTCTTCCCGTGGCTGCATCATAGACAGCGACTGTTTGATTGCAAACGATACTTTTCACGCCTTTGATTGAGATTAATAAAACTCCGGCAACTTCGCCAACTTCGCCGGAGAGGTTTGACGGGCGGTGCCCCACTGGATAGCCTCACGGGCGTGACCACCTCGGCCGCCAGGTTCCAGGTTCAAAGCCCCGCCCGGTTCACGCTGGGCGCTATTATCACCAGCAGTCTGTACGGATTGATTTTGTTCCTGCCGGTCCTGATCGCCATTCTGGCCGTCACCGCTTTCCCGTTCGGGGTTGTGACTTTCCTGGTTCCGCTAGCGGCAATTGTGGTGGCTACTTTTTTTCTGCCACTGGGTTTCGGCAATCCTTACATCTGCCGCTTGGTGCGGCCCTTGCGACTGGGCCCCGAAATCCCGGATCAATTTGTCGTCCAACTGACACGCCAGCCGCGGATACACACCGGCTTAAGGGCACTTCTCGACGATGCTGACGATGTGGGCATCGTCTCGTACTCTGCCAACGCACTGGAGTTTTATGGAGACTCCGTTCGGTTGAGCGTGCCTTTCAGTGACATGCGCGACCTCCAACAGCGGAATGGGGGCGGGCGAGCTTTGTTTGTTTACGGACGGCATATTGTCTTCCGAGTGGAAGGACTGCCGGAGGCGGGCCTCATCCGGCTGGCGGAGCGGTCTTCCTGTCTTTTGCCCACTTCCCGCCGGAACGCAGACCGGATGTACCATCAATTGAGGGGAAAAAAAGTGGCCGCCGCAACCTCGCCGACGGAGAGTTGAAGGCCGGCGTCCGGTGCCTGTCTCAGGCGTGTGTCGATCCGTTCACGGGCGATAGCGGCACGGCGCAGAGATAAACCGTAAAGGTAGTTCCTTCACCGGGCTCAGTGCGAACATGCAGGGCGCCGTGGGCTTCTTTGATCAGGCGCTGAACGATGTTCAAACCCAACCCAGTGCCCTGCCGCGCGCCTTTAGTGGAAAAGTATGGCTGAAATATTTTGGGCAGAATCTCTTGCGGGATACCCGGGCCGGTATCTCGAACCGAAATCCGCAGCAGCGGCGCGACATTGTCGAAGTTTTCGACGTTCAAAAGGCGCTCGCGGGGACCGTCTTTGAATTGAGCCAGATCGAGCGATTGCTGCAGGACCACGGCCTGGACTTCCACGTTGTGGATTTTGGGGGAACACTGAAACGCGTTTACCGTGAGGTTCAGCAGCACCTGAATCACATCCGTGCCATTCATTCTCACGGCGATATCTTCGACCAAAGGCTGAACGGTAAGCTGATTGTTTTGGCGGCTGGGGTGCACGCGCGCCAGGTGGCTTAGGTCGGTGAACAGTTGGTTAATGCCGACGCGAGGAGTGTCTTCGGAATGTCGGCGGAGGAAACTGAGATAGCGTCGGGAGATTTCGATGCAATTAGTGACCTGGCGGGTAATCGTTTTGAGCCGGTCCTTAACAAATTCCAGGTCGTCGTATTCGAGTTGGGTGGCGTTGCCGATCCGCTGGTTCAATAATTGCACGAAACCCGAAATAACGGTCAACGGCCCGTTGATGTCGTGGATAATACTCGCGTAAATTTCGCCGCGGGTATGAGCCATTTGCTCTTCCACCTTTTGGTTTTGCAGTTCGGTCAAAAGCTCCTGGAGTTTTTCGGCGTTGGTGTGGATCTCCCCTTCGAGCGTGCGGCGTTGCATGGCATTGGCCACCGCGGCGCGCATGGTGGAAATGTCGAAAGGCTTGTTAATATAGTCGCACGCGCGCAATCGTAATGCCTGACGGATGGTGTCGGTTGTCTCGAACGCGGTCATCATCACAACTTCGATCGAGGGATCGACAAATTTGAGCCGCTCGAGCACTTCGATACCAGACATTCCGGCCATACGAATATCCAGCACGGCGACGTCGATCCGATGATTTTGCGCCAGGGCGATCGCCGACGGACCATCGCCCGCCAGCAGGATCTCGTATTCATCCTTGAAAATCACCCGCAACGACTGACGAGGGCCGTCCTCGTCATCGACGATGAGGAGCGTTCCCCGCCGGCGAGGAGCGGCGGGTTCAACAGTGCGATGAAAGCTATCCAAAGTGGCCGGGGAAGCGTTCATTAAGAGATCTGCGCGTCGCCGACTACAAAGGTTGTTAATCTGAACGCTTCGAGCACCAAGGCATACTACCGAACTGCCCCGTTTCGACAAGAACAAACAATGCTTTTGGAGATCACCCGGGATGCACGCAACTTAGGGATTGGCCGGAATCGGAAGGCCTCTTCGCGGCACCGTGCCCAGGCTTTCGGAGTCTCGGTTCGACGCCGGCGCGCTTCAAATCGAGCCGCAAATTCAATCGTGACCGATGCTCTTGACTACCCGGGTCCTCGAGACGACTATCCCGGCGAACCAAACCTTATACCTTATGAAGAAACTATTGTTCAGCTTGTGCGTTACAGCCCTTTTCTGCAACCCCGGCGCCAGGGCGGATGATCTCGATTCTTTGTCCGGAAAATGGTCTGTGAAGAAGCTCAATAACGAGGGCCAAAACGTCACGCAAACCATCGAGATCAAAAAGAATAAGTTCATCTTCCAAATCCTGGGCGCCGACGACGCATTGGTGCTTTATGCCGAAGGAGACTTCACTGTGGAAAAGCTGGGGCCCTTCAGCGCCGCGCGCTTTTCGCACATCCGCGCCGGCAGTTCAGCCTCGAACCTGGACGACGTGGATGACGTCTACGTTTCCATTTACGTGCTGGACGGAGATAGCTGGACGATGGCGACAAACTTCGATCGGCCGCGGGACGGACAGAAACCTTCGCTCGACATTTATCATCACATGAAGGCCGCTAAATCCAAGTCCGACAAATAGGCCCTCAGAGCACGCGCGCGCCGCCCGCCGGTCGGGTAGCGAAAATCCCCGGCATGTTGCCGGTTCTGCCTGCGTATCCCTCTTCGAACTTGCGTCCAATACTTTTGAGTGCTTTGGTTCGAACGAGGCTGACTGCGCATCCGCCAAAGCCTGCGCCGGTCATCCGGCAGCCGATCATGCCGTCCCTCGGAGGGATTTGCCTGGCAATCTCCACGATGGCGTCCAACTCGGGGCAGCTGACTTCATAATTATCACGCAAGGAAGCGTGGCTGGCGTACATCAGTTCGCCGACCCTGGCCCAATCCGCGTCTTGAATGGCCTGCGCCATTTTCAGCGTCCGTTCGTTCTCGGCAATGACGTGCCGGGCGCGGCGGAAAACGACCGGATCCATTCCGGCCCGAACGGCCTCAAGCTTTTCGAGCGTGGCTTCACGCAAGGACGGAACCTTAAGAATTCGCGCCGCCGCCTGGCATTGTTGGCGCCGGGCGGCGTACACGCCGTCAACCAGCTTGTGGCGAACATTGGTGTTGATGATCAAAACAGTCACCGACGGATCGCTCATGGGCACCCACTGCGCCGTCCGTGACCGACAGTCCAGCAGCAAAGCGTGATCTTCTTTGGCCAGCACCGAAGTGAACTGATCCATGATCCCACAGGGAACCCCGGCAAACTCGTGCTCGGCAACCTGACACAACAAAGCCTTTTCGATTGGGTCCAGTTTTTGGCCGAGCATTGCCTCCATCAACGTGGCGGCGGCCACCTCCAGGGCGGCGCTGCTGGAGACTCCCCCGCCATAGGGCACACTCGAATCGATAACGGCATCGAACCCGCTGACTTTCATGCCGCGCTTCTGAAAGCCGGCAACGACTCCCCGTACGTAGTTGGACCAGCCAGGCTCTCCTCGTTGCACCTCCGGACGCAGCCCGAAAGTCGCGGTTTCTCCTGTGGTAACGCTCTGCAGTGTAACTTCGCGCTTATTATTGCGCCCGCCGGCCAGCACCGTATAGCGATTGATGGCCATCGGAAGAACGAATCCGTCATTATAGTCCGTGTGTTCGCCAATCAGATTGACGCGGCCGGGTGCGGCGACCTGCCACTGAGGGGCGCGGCCGAAACACTTCGCAAACATTTCGGCAGCCCGTTGTGCGACTGAGGCCAAAGCCATAGTTCGTAAGTTACACGATAAAAGCATGTTCCCGAAACGCAAGAAAAGCCGGTTAATTGCCAAAAAAAGAGTAGCGGGCTTCGGCAGAGATGCTGGAGTGGTTCTTATGAACACAATCCCTGTTGCCCTCTTCAGGAACCGTGCTGAGGCCGAACCGATTCATCGGCGCTTGACCGATGCGGGTATCTTCAGCCAGATCCGCCAAGAACGCTGGCTGCAGAAGTTGTGGTTCGTCTCCAAAGCTGCGGCCGGGATTCGGCTGGAGGTCCCGGTCCGACAGTTTGAACGCACCGAACAATTACTTTCGGCCTGGGATGAGGAGTCGGATCGAATGTTGCAGCGGGCTATTCATTGTCCGGCATGCAAATCCTTACTGGTGGATTACCCGCAGTTCGCCCGCAACTCAGTAATCACCAATTTCGCCGCCGGTTTGCTGGCTGAGGTTGGGTTATTGGAACGGGATTATTATTGCGAGCATTGCCATTACACCTGGGCGAAAGAGAAATCCGGCACAAAACAACGCCACCATGTGGCCCCCTTTTACTTTATTGAGGGAATGGAGCAAGACGCCTCGGCCACCGGCGAGCGCGAGACACGCTCCTGAGTATGTGGGTCCCAAGATTGGGTGATTGCCAATTGCAGATTAAGCAGTGCAAATGGAGAATTGAGCTGCAACGCATCGCTGTCGCCTGCCATTTCGGGGCCGTTCCAATTGCAGAAGTAGCCTAATATTTCGTTGCCGCCACTCGTCCTGCGCTGCGCGATGCGTCGCCTGTGAAAACAAGTCTTTTCCTTTACTTGGACGCCTGGATCTGATTCAGTAGGCGAAGAACAGGGCAGAACGACACACACACGGGGTCTGGGTCGTTTTATTGGAGCTCTTGTTAGCAATGAAGCATAAAATACGCGTCTTCGTCGCAGATGACCACCCGGTGGTCCGAAAAGGCTTGCAGTCCTGCCTTGTACAGCAAGAGCGGCTGAAATTGGTCGGGGAAGCCGCCGATGGCGAGGAGGCCTTTGCTAAAGTTCTGGAACTTAGGCCCGACGTGGTTCTGCTGGATATTTCGATGCCGCGCCGTGATGGTTTGGCTGTGACCGCCGCCCTGCGCAAGGAGGCTCCGGACATTAAGATCCTGATCCTGTCGATGCACAGCAACAAAGAGTACCTCTTTCGGATCATTCAGGCCGGAGCGCACGGGTACGTGTCCAAAGGCGCCTCGCCCGAGGAGTTGTTACAGGCGATTGAATCAGTTCACGGCGGCGAGACCTTTTTCAGTCCTGAGATTGCGCAGGCCGCCCTCAATCAGCTGGTCAACAACGGCGGCCGGAAGGAGCCTTTTGCGCAACTTACCACGCGCGAGCGCGAGGTCCTGGTACTTATCGCCCAAGGCCGCAGCAACAAAGAAATCGCCAGTCACTTGGGCATCGGCGTTCGGACAATCGAGACTCATCGCGAACGGATCATGCGCCGATTGAACATTCACTCGGTTGCCGGCCTGACCAAGTTCGCCATAGCCAACGGCCTGGTTTCCCTCGAAGAAGGCCAGACTCCTTAAGGCCTCGGCGGTTCCCTCTTTTTCCTTCGGAAGCCCACCCCTGATTGCGAGCAGCTCAGCTCGCATTCCTATTCTTGCAGCCATCGCGCAGGGCAAGACCTGCAGCTTTTTTGCCCTCGCCCCGGTGGATCCCCGGGGACTTGATTCGTGGTTTGACTGGGCCAACAACCCTGCGTCCCCCTGATTGCCGCGCGGCGGTGCCAGCCTAAGCTTTGGGCAATGCGAGAAATACCAGGATTCGAAGAAGCATGGGGCCCAAAGGGTTCGCTCAAAGATCAGGTGCCGACGAGCGTTCTGCTGGCAGGCCCGTTTGGTTCCCGGCAATCAATGAAGGACGAGCATATGAAACTAACCAGATCCGCAACGGCTGCGCTGCTCCTTACAGGAGTTCTTGCTCTCTCCAGCCTTAGGCCAGCCATGGCCATTTCAACCAAAGCCGAGCCCAAGGAGAAGAGCAATACATCAATCTGCAAGACCGCCGGCGGCGCGGCCGTGGTAACGCCCGCCCGTGGAGGAGAGGCTATTCCTGCCAGCACCGCCGGCCAAGCATGGACCACCTTGACCGGCCCAGTCATCGAAGAAACCTATGCGCGAGACACGGGCGGCCCCGGTTTGGGCACAATCGTTTTGAACATCCCCGCAGGGTTCGAATTTAATCCCAACGCGCCTGTGACCGTTTTGGTCAATGGGGAAGGGCATAAGACGATTAACAAAGTCGCCAACGGTGGGACAATCACGGCCACGGTCACCTCAAAAACCATTACCATCGAGATTACCTCGGTGAGTCGGGGGGGATTGGCGTTTCCCGACAAGTTGACCTTTCAAAATATCCAGGTCCGGCCCACCGCGGGCAGTGTCCTGGCGAAAGGAAACTTGAGCGAAACAGGCACCTGCAAGTTTCGCAATTTGACTTTGAGTTCCAGCGGCTGGGGTGTGCTCAAGGAAATCGGCAGCGCCGTCCCCAATCTGCTGCTGGCGGATCCCCTGGGTGACTGGGATGGAGACGGGCGATCCAACCTGATCGAATATGCTCTGGGGACCGATCCCAATAATCCTACGGATAACGCAACGGGCATGAACGTTTGGATTCTGGACGACAGCGGCAACAAATACCTGGCGATGGGTTACAAGCAGCGCTTGACCGCCGGCTTGAACCTGCTCTACCAGCCCGAAGTATCCGGGGATAAACAGACCTGGTACTCGGATAACAGCCACATCGTATCCCTAAGCAGTACTGCCGTGGATTCGCAATTCAATTGGGTCGTCGTGCGGGATACGATCCCCCTCACGCCAACCACCCCGCGCTTTATTCGTCTGACGGTGATTCAAAACTAGACCGCAGCAAAAGAATTCTATGAAAGACCAATTCACGTGTAAACGGACGCTGCGGGCGACCTTGGCCGCGGCGATGATCAGCGCAGGCCTTTGTCCCGCTTGGGGCGCCGTGCAAAGCAGTTCCGAAGTCTGGGTTGGCAGCGCCTCCTTGATTCAAGGCAGCGGCAACAGCGCCTCCAGGATGAGCATGTTCTCGCTGCGCATGACCAGGCCGCTGGAAACGGCCGGAGTTGTCAGCTCTTTGCAGAACGCTGTGCTCACCGACACCAACAGCGTCTGGACCGATCACCAGTTTGGCACCGCGGGCGTTGCCGCTTATGTCGAATTCGACAACGGCTGGATGGCAGACATCGCGGACACCTCGACCGCAAATCAATCTCTCAACCTGGCCGGTAGTCTCGGCAACGCTGTCTCCGCCGGCAGCCATTACCGGCTCCGCAAGCATTCCACCATTGCTTCAATTTTTGGCGCCAACAATGAGGCTGGACTCAAATCCGGGTCTAATCCGTCAATGGCAGACAATATTCTGTTGGAGGATCCGCAGACGCAGCGGGTGATTACTATCTTTTATTATAGTGACACGACATTTCATGGCTGGCTGGATGCAACTTTCTCGCCAGTTGACAACCTAATCATTTACCCGGAACAGGGAGTGATGATCCGGCGGCGGGTTGCCACTGATTTGAATATTTATTTGGCCGGCCCGGTTAAGGTTGGCCCGGCGGTGGTTACCCTCGACGTCGGCAATAACCTGGTGGGCACTCTTAAAAGCGCTACTCCGTTGACGCTGCCGGCGCTGAATCTGTACAGCGGCGATGCCGCGACCGGCCTGGCCAGCGGGTCCAATCCATCCGGGAGCGACAACCTTCTGGTAGTACAGCCGGATGGTTCGGTCGCGACTTACTTTTTCTATAGTGATTTGAGCTACCAGGGGTGGCTTGACGCTTCGTTTAATATCGCCGACGGCGTCCAAATCCAGCCGGGCAGCGCTTTTTTTATCCGACGCAAAGCCCCGAACGCCGCTTTCAATTGGACCATACCGGCTGAGTAAATCCGACTCAGCCAATTGCCGCACAACCGGATTGGCGGCAAACTTCCACCTCGGGGCCGGATCGCCAGATCCGGCCTCGCGTGTTTTGATGCTCGCTTGCCCTGATCTGGTGGGATTGGCAGACTGAATCGAGATGTTTGAAAAAGTTCGGGCTTTACGGGAAAGTGGCGAGACCTTTCTTTTGGAGGTCATCCTCGAAGAACGCAAGGGGTGGAAGGAATCCTCTGTCCGTGGACTCCTGTACTGCCTGTCAAAGGTTTTCCAGGTCCTGGTAAAGACGAGGCGGTTTTTATATAATTTCAGAATCCTGCGTGATTCCACACTCGGCGTGCAAGTCATTGCCATTGGCAATCTTACCGTCGGCGGAACCGGCAAGACGCCGGTCGTCGAAAAGTTTGCCCGTGAATTGCGCGATGAGGGCCGCAACGTGGCCATCCTCTCGCGCGGTTACCGTTCCAAGCCCGTGCCGGTTCATCAGTGGTTTTTGAACAAGCTTTTTCTTCGCGACGATACGACCCCTCCTCGGGTCGTTTCCGACGGACGTTCGCTATTGCTTGATTCCGAAATGGCCGGGGACGAGCCTTACATGCTGGCGTCAAACCTCAAGGATGTCGTGGTCCTGGTGGACAAGGATCGCGTCAAGAGCGGCCGCTACGCCATCGAGAAGTTCGGGTGTGACACGTTGTTGCTGGACGATGGATTTCAGTATTGGAAACTCCGCGGGCGGCGGTTGGACGTGGTGCTTATCGACCGCCAGCAACCTTTTGGAAACGAACGGCTCCTGCCGCGCGGTACCTTGCGCGAGCCTCCCTCACATCTGGCGCGCGCCAGTTTCATTTTTATTACCAAAAGCGACGGCAACACTGCCGAACTGCGCCGCCGCATCGCGCAGGTCAATCCCTCGGCGGGCATTATCGAATGCATTCATCACCCGTTGTACTTGGAGGATGTGTTCACGGGTCAACGCTCGGGTTTGGAGTTGCTGAAGGGCCGAAAGGTCGCCTCACTTAGCGGCATCGCCCAGCCCGAGAGCTTCGAGCGAAGCCTGGTGCAGCTGCAAGCCGAGCTGGTTTATTCCAAGCGCTTTGCCGATCATCACCGGTTCACTCAACAGGAAATCCTCAACGCCATTAATCGCAGCAAGAAACGCCAGGCCGAGGCCATCATCACCACACAGAAGGATGCCGTGCGCTTTCCGAAATTGGACCGGCGGGACTTGCCCATCTACTTCATGCGGGTCGAGATCAAGATCCTCAGCGGCGCCAATGACTTCCAGGACTGCGTTCGCAAGATCTGTTTTCGTTAGCCATGGACCTGGTCCTCTACTACCTGGCCCGGGCAGTCATCGCCGCGATTCAGAGCCTGCCCCTCAGATGGGTGGCTCGACTAGGCCGCGCCGGAGGACAGTTGGCGTACTGGTTCGACGCCCGGCACCGGAGAGTGGCCCAGCGAAACCTGCGGATGTGCTTTGGCGGCGAAAAATCGGAGGCGGAGCTTATCGCGATAGCTCGCGAGAATTTCCGACGGATTGGCGAGAGCTTCGCTTGCGCGGTCAAGACGGCCTCGATGACCTTTGAGGAGTTGCGCCCCCATGTCGAGTTCGTCGCTCCCCCCGCCATTCTGGCCCCGCAAGCTCCGACCACCATCGTGGCTGCCATCGGACATTTCGGCAACTTTGAGCTCTACGCGCGCTTCAGCCAGTTCGCGCCGGCATACAAGTCGGCGACTACTTATCGCGGGTTGAGACAACCTTCGGTTAACCGCCTGCTGCAATCGCTGCGGGCGCGTTCGGGTTGCTTGTTTTTCGAACGGCGATTTGAGGGTCAGGCGCTGCGGACGTTCATGAAACAGAAAGGAGCGATGCTGGGATTGCTTTCCGATCAACACGCCGGTGACGCCGGCTTGCGGCTCCCGTTTTTGGGTCATGACTGTTCCACCTCCTCCGCGCCGGCAATTTTCGCTCTTAGGTATCACTCCACCCTTTACACTGGGATTTGTTACCGGGTGGGCCTGGCCCGCTGGCGCATCGAGGCGGGCGCCGAAATTCCAGTGCGTGAAAATGGAGAACCGCGATCGACCAAAGCCATTATGCTGGACGTCAATGGGGCTTTCGAATCGGCGGTGCGCCGGGACCCGGCCAACTGGTTCTGGGTCCATAACCGCTGGAAACCTCCACCGCCCGAGCGCGTTCCCCTGGCCAAACACGCTGGCGCGGCGGTCATCCCCTGACAGGAAGCCTGTGCCAGCCGAAGCTGCTCGCAACGAATCCGAGCCGCGCCACATACTGGTTCGCGGCGTGAACTGGCTTGGCGATGCGGTAATGACCACCCCCGCGATGCAACGCCTGTGTCAGCGCTTCCCCCACGCACAGGTGACACTCCTCACAAATGAAAAACTCGCCCAGTTGTGGCAACAGTATCCCGGCCTTACTGCCATCGAGACTTTCAATGACCGGGACCATCCCTGGTCGGTGGCTCGACGCCTCCGAAGCCGGCGGTTTGATGTCGCGCTAATTCTGCCGAACTCACCGCGCTCGGCCCTGGAGGCCTGGTTAAGTCGAATCCCGCGGCGGGTCGGTTATGCCGCGCCAACGCGCAGTTGGCTCCTCACCGAGGCCGTGCGACCTCCTGAAGCGCGCCCTCGCAAACGTTCGATTCGTGAAGTTAAGAGAGCGATCCAATCAGGACGCCAAACTACTTCAAACGCCGAGCCGGGACTACGGGTGCACCAGCTTTATCATTACTTAGAACTCGGCGCGGTCCTCGGCTGCGATCCAACTCCGGTCGCCCCTCGCCTGCAAATCAGCTTGGATGAAATTCGAGCGGTTGCGGCTTCCTTTGGGTCGCTGTGCAACCTTGGAAGCGCCGCCAGCTCAGATCTTCCAGCCGTCTGGCTGGGACTGAATTTGTCCGCCGCGTATGGACCGGCGAAAAAATGGCCGCTGGAACGATTCGCAGCCGTGGTTCGCGACACTTCGCGCCAGATGCCCCATTGCCGCTGGTTGAACTTTGGCACCGCATCGGATTGGGAACTGGGCGAGAACCTGGCAGCGAGCAGCGGGGCGCCAGTGGTTAACCTGGCCGGAAAAACGTCGCTGCGACAGCTAATGGCGTTATTAGCGAGCTGTCGCGTCCTGTTAAGCAATGATAGCGGGCCGATGCATCTGGCGGCGGCGCTAGGCGTGCCAGTAGTCGTTCCCTTCGGAAGCACCTCGCCGGAACTAACCGGGCCTGGCTTGCCCGGAGATCCGCGACATCACATCTTGCGAGGCGACGCCCCGTGTTCGCCCTGCTTCCGGCGCACGTGCCCGATTGATTTCCGATGCATGACCAGCATCGACGGCGCGTCCGTCGTAAGGGCAATTCTGGCGAGCCTCGGACGGACGTAATTGCGAACCAAGCCGGGGTCACGGATGTGCCCGGATGAACATTGGATGAACGCTGATGAACCGCTGACGGAATTGAAAATGGCTGTTGGGGCGGGAACAAAAGGGGACGGCCGCGAGTTCAAAAGGGGACAGGTGATTTGGGTTGGGGAAACCATCTCTTGGTCGAGGGCTTGAGGAGGCCTGAGCGTAGCGAAGGCCGACGAAAGCCCTCGACCAAGAGATG
>DASRFK010000197.1:0-4590 GCA_035651635.1 Verrucomicrobiia bacterium
GTCAATTCGTCGGCCAGATTGGCGATTTGCGCCTCCAGGGACGGGCACTTTGCCTTGAAACCGGGATTGGGCCCCGGCTGATCCCAGGTCGTTTGGTGCTTGATCAATCCCTCGCGCACTTCCCACGTCAGGTTCAAGCCGGGAAATTCGGGATATTTCTCTTCCAACTCCTCGACGATGCGGAGGCTCTGTTGGTTGTGCTCGAACCCGCCGTGGCGCCGCATGAAACGGTTCAGAACCGCCTCCCCCTTGTGGCCGAAGGCGGAATGCCCCAAGTCGTGCGCGAGGGCGATCGTTTCGGCCAGGTCTTCGTTCAGCCGCAGAGCCCGCGCCAAGGCCCGCGAGATAGCCGCCACCTCGATGGTGTGGGTCAGGCGCGTCCGCAGGTGGTCGCCGGCGCCGTTGAGAAAGACTTGCGTCTTGTATTCCAGGCGGCGAAACGCCCGCGAATGTATCACCCGGTCGCGGTCTCGCTGGTAATCTGTCCGCCATAGCGGCGGCTCCTCCGGGTAAACGCGCCCGCGGGTTTCGGCGCTGAATTGCGCAAAGGGCGCGAGAAAATGACGCTCCCGCTCCTCCAGTTCCTGGCGTGAACAAGGCATGATGGGGGCCCGGTTTCGTTCGCCCTAATTGCTGGCCAGGAGTTGCTGCACCGAAATTCCCCGCAGCTCGAAGAGCCGCCGTATCGTGTCTTCGATCAAATTGTTGGGACACGACGCCCCCGCGGTGATGCCCACCGTGATCTTTCCCGGAGGCAGCCAGTCGGTGGTCTCGATTTCCTTTTGCTTGGCCAGGCAGTAATGCCGGATCAATTGGTCCGACACCATCATCGCCGCGTTCTTGATGAAATAAGTCGGGAGTTTCGCCTCGCCCATTTCGGCCAGGTGCGAGGTGTTGCTTGAGTTGTATCCGCCCACGACGAGCAGCAGATCCATCGGCTCTTGCAGCAGCTTGCCCAGCGCGTCCTGCCGGTCCTGGGTCGCCCCGCAAATCGTGTCAAAGAATCGGAAGTGCTTGTCCACCTCCGCTTCCCCGTAACGCTGGATCATTGCCGTCTTGATCCGCCGCTGGACCTCCTCGGTCTCGCCCCGCAGCATGGTCGTCTGGTTCGCCACGCCCACCGCCTGCAAATGCAAATCCGGATCGAAGCCCGGGGAGTACGCCCCCTTGAACTTCTCTAAAAACTCCTTCTTGTCCCCGCCTTGTAAAATGTAACGGCAAAGATAATCCGTCTCGTCTAAATTATACACGACAATATAATGCCCCGGCCCGTGCGCTGTCGCCTGGGAGGTCGTGGCCTTGGTTTCCTCGTGGCGCGCCTTGCCGTGGATGATGCTCGTCACGCTTTCTTTCGAGTATTGACGCACCCGTTTCCACACGCTCATCACGTCCCCGCACGTCGTGTCCACCATTTCACAACCCTTGGCCGCGAGCTTCTGCCGGGTGTCGACTTCCGTCCCGAACGCCGGGATGATCACCACATCGCCGGCGCTCAACCCCGACATCTCGTCCTCACTCGGTCGCGGCGAAATAATGGTGATCCCCATGTTGCGAATCTGGTCGTTGACTTCCGGATTGTGGATGATTTCTCCGAGGAGATAAATCGGTTTGGGCGCGGGAAACACCTTGCGGGCCGCGTAAGCCAGGTCGATGGCCCGCTCGACGCCGTAACAAAAGCCAAACTCCTTCGCCAGTTTGATCGTCAACCCGTCCGCCGCCAGACAATGCCCCTTGCTGCGGATGCGGTCCACCAAATCACTGCGGTAATGGGAAAGCACCTGCGCTTGGACCGCCGCCATGACATCGGGGCGGCGCAGATTGATTTTTCGGTCCTTTTTCGGCTCCGGTTCGGACATATCAATCCTAACTTAGCGCCCTCTGGCCCCCAGCAAAGCGGAAAATCGCGCGGCGAACGCCGGTCTCGTCGGCCGTCTTTTTGTCTGACCGCGTTGCTAAATTTAAGTCCGCGTCGGCAAGGGGACATCGCAGGGCCATTTTGAGCGCGCGTCGTGGTTTGGTGGCCAGCTTTTTCGTCGTGACTCTCTGACCTGCAGGTTATAAGCCTGACGGCACGCTTACGAAAGCCGTTAGACACCTCCCTTGAAGCCGGGGGGGGGGCCCACTACAGGCACGCCGAACCAACCAACGTGAACCGCGACGCGGAACCAAGAGCGCCATCCCGCGTTGCCTGCAGCGATTTATTGGCCCTCAAACTCTCTCTCATCCCAATCTCTCTCCTGCGAGATCACTGAGCCGGTCGCGAAACTCTAGGGCTGCCGGATTCATGCCTGCTCCATGCCGATGATACCAACTCCGCAGTGCCGGTCGCAACTCCGACGAAAGAAGATGCTCAATCGCCTCGCTCGCTCGTGGCGACGCGTCACCTTCGGTCAAATGAAACCAATGCCAAGCATCAAGCAACGCGCAAATGGGGAGTTGATCAGCCGGGCAACCCTGAACGAGCGAGACCACTCGCTCAAAATGCTTCTGAAGCTGTGCGTCTTGGAAAATCACAACATACGCGATGACGCCTGACGCCCCAACTCAGCCACGCTGGAACTGCGGCGCCAATTGCCAACATCGGCGCCGCCCGGCGTTGGCTGCAGCGCATTTTTAGGCATCTCGGTTTCCATCGAACACTCTCCGGTAAAGTCTAATCAGAAACTCCGCCGAGTGAGCCACCATCCAGACAATCGCAGCATAACTGCACAGCGCAGCCAAGACAACTCCGAGACCGACCAAATATGAACGGATGAAATTCCAATCACCGGTCGAAGCGGAGACAAGCAACGTTACCGCGCCAATAATACCGACACTCCACAGAAGAAATCTGTAGGTTGCTTGCTGCCAGCGTGGATCTTCCTCCCACATAACGCGTGCAATGCCTAACGCCCAATATAGGTCATCCGAAGTTATTCATCCGGCCGCCAGCGGGCCGCTTGCGATCAGCCCGCGCCAGCGGACGGTGAATAACTTCGCCGCCGCCGGATTGGCGCTCGTCTCGGATTGAGGTTGCTGGTATCCGGTGCATTGGTTTCCCGCTCCCGGCGGGACAGGTCTGCTAACGACAAGTCGCTTCAACGACTTTGAGCTTTATGGACCGCCCGCCGGGCGCGGCTTGACCCTCAACGACTACTCGTGAGGGCGTTGCTATTATGCATGACGACTCTTCTATATTGGCGTCGCCGGGTCAAGCCTGCGGGAGCAAAAACAGACTCCACCCTTAACCCATTATCCTTGCATGCCCACACCCTACGACCTGGTCATCGGCTTGGACCGCTCCGATAAAAAAGCCGACCTCTGCCTGATCACCACCGCCACTGGCCAGCGCCAGAATCGGGTCATCGACACCGCCCCGGAAGCCCTCTGGGAATGGCTGGCCCAACTGCGCCAGCAACATCCCCAGGCCCGCGTCGGCCTGTGCCTGGAGCAGCCAGCCGTTCACCTCATTAGCTTCCTGGAGGCTTATGCCTGGATCACCCTGCACCCGATCAACCCAATCACACTGCAAAAATATCGCGAAGCCTTCGTCACCAGCCGGGCCAAGGACGACACCAAGGACGCCGCCTATCTGGCCGATCTGCTGCTCAACCACCACGACAAGCTGCCGGCCTGGGCGCCGGAAGATTCCCCCACCCGCGCCCTGCAGCAATTGGTCTTTCATCGCCGCGCCGTCGTCGATGAGCGCACCGCCCTGGCCAACCGCCTCAGCGCCCTGCTCAAACAGTATTTCCCGCAGGCCTTGCTCTTATGCGGGGAGGACTTATGGCGTCCCCTGGCGACGAGCTTTCTGCTCCAGTGGCCCAGTTTGCAAGCCCTGCAAAAGACCAAGCCCGCCGCGGTCAAGGCCTTCTATCATCTCCACGGCTCACGCAGCCAAAGTTTGATCGAGCAACGCCTGGCCCTCCTGGCCAAGGCCGTCCCCGTCACGGACGAAAAAGGCATTATTGACAGCTTCGTCCGTCGCGTCCAACTACTCTGCCGGCAACTGCAACTCATCCAAAAAGCCATCGCCAGCTTCGATGCACAACTGGCCCAAAGCTACGCCGCCCATCCCGATCACGCCATTTTTGCCAGCCTGCCGGGAGCCGGACCGGTCTTGGGGCCGCGCTTGCTCACCAGCCTGGGATCCCAGCGCGAACGCTTTGGCGAAGGCGCCGCCCAACTCCAACGTTACACCGGCATCGCCCCTGTCACCAAGAAAAGCGGCGGCTCCTGCCACATTCACCGCCGCTATTTATGCCCTCTGTTCCACCGGCAAAGCTTCCACGAATACGCCAAAGAAAGTGTCCTATGGAGTGTCTGGGCGGCGGCCTACTACCTGCAACAACGCGCCAAGGGGGCCAGCCACCATACCGCCGTGCGCGCCCTAGCCTACAAATGGCAGCGCATCATCTGGCGCTGCTGGCAGGACCGGAAACCCTACGACGAAGCTGTCTATGAAGCCTCCCTCAAGAAACACGCCAGCCCCATCGTCGCCCTTTTCGACAAGGTCGAGCTAGGCAAGAGCCCTTGGAAAAATCCCGCAAAAAAATCTTAAAATATCCCTTGCCGGATCACCTCAGAGGTGAGCTCAGCCACGCCGGAACT
>DASRFK010000198.1:0-8898 GCA_035651635.1 Verrucomicrobiia bacterium
AGCCGAACGCCCGAAGGGAAGAAGGACCAGGAACGAAAGAAGGAAGAAGAGCTTTCAGCAGAAGTTCGGAAGAAAAACCCACCGGAAGAAAATACAATTTCAAACCGGCGCCGTTACTGCATTTTCATTCCGCCGCTGACAACTAGACAAGTGACAACTGCGCTTCTCGGTAAATGTGAGGTTTCGGGGGCCATGTATGAAAACCCAGACGGTTCGCCGCTCAAAATCCAAGCAGATTTTTTTGGCAAACCTCGCCACGCACGGCACCCGACTCCAGGCCCATTCGAGAATGCGTCACCAGGCCCGCTCCAGTTCGGGTTGCAGTAGCCTTCTCGACTGCAAAATCACGTTCGGAGCTCGTCATCCGACTGTAGTTCACTACACTTGGGGCATGAACCAACCCCAGCAATGGATAACGCTACTTCTGGCGCTGACTGCTATGAATGCTTCGGCGCAGCTCAACGCGGGAAACCCCCTCGGGGACCTCGAAAAGCTGAAGGATTTCCAGACGATGCGGACTTCGTCCTCAGACCCGGATTGGAAAAATGGCAATTCAGATTCCCGGCCAATTGAACCTGGTGGGGCCTTGACTTTGGCGACGCTCGACGGTCCCGGCCAAATCGTACATATCTGGTGCACCATCGCTCATCCGGATGCGTTCTACTCGCGCTTATTGACGCTGCGCATGTATTGGGATGACGAGCAGCATCCAAGCGTGGAATGCCCAGTCGGGGATTTCTTCGGGATCGGGCACGGTGTCGACAAACCTTTTACCTCACTGCCCATTCGGGTCAGTTCCGACGGTCGTGGACGGAACTGCTATTGGCCTATGCCATTCAGGAAGAAGGCGCGCATCACGGTCACGAACGAGAGCGCCAGAAGGTGCGACGCGTTTTATTTCTATATCGATTGGCAGAAGCACCCGAGTATCTCCCAGGACAGCGCTTATTTCCACGCGATGTACCGCCAGGAATATCCCTGCATCATGGGCCGCAATTACCTGCTGGCCGATCTCGAAGGTCGAGGCCACTATGTCGGCACCATCCAAAGCGTTTACCTGGTTTCACCAGGGTGGTACGGGGAAGGCGACGATTTCTTTTTCATCGATGGCGAGAAAGAGCCTAGCCTGCGCGGCACCGGCACCGAGGATTATTTCTGCGATGGATGGGGGTTTCGCGAGCAATCCGGGCCTTTTTACGGCACCCCGTTATGGGAAGGCTTTGACACGGGAGATCGCGGGACTGCTTATCGCTTCCACATTGCCGACCCGGTGGTTTTTCGAAAATCGCTTCGCGTGGAAATCGAGCACAAAGGCTCTCAGGTGTTTCCGGATGGCAAGTTCGATGGATTCATCGAGCGCGATGATCTCATGTCCAGTGTTGCCATTTGGTATCAACTCGAGCCCCACAAACCCTGGCCCGCGCTGCCCCCGGGACGAGAGCGGTTACCCTTCAGTGAAATCACCTTGATCAAAGGCCATGAAGCCGTGGCCACGGCAAAGCATTCGGAAGCTCCGGTTGAGGTGCAGGAAGTTGCCGGGGTCACGGATGGTAAACAGCTTTGGTTCAAACCAACCGAGGCCGCAGGTTGGGTGGAGGTCGAGTTTGATAACAAAAAGGAGGAAAGCACCGCGCTGACCTTAAAAATGGTCCACTCCTGGGACTACGGTACTTACCAGGTGAAGCTGGATGGAAAGGATCTGGCGAAACTTAACCTGTACGCACCGGATGTTACTCCGTCCGAACATAAGCTTGGGTTCCACAAACTTGCTCCTGGCCACCACACGCTGCGCTTTGAGTGTGTCGGTAAGGCAGCCAATTCCGCGGGCTATTTGCTTGGTTTTGATGCGCTGCAGGCCCGCATTCCCGTTTACAGCAGGCCAACCGACGTAGACCTGCGCACACTCCAAAAGAACAACTAACCCCTCGGCTGCAACCTGCGGCGCGGGCGTCCGCCGATAGAGGTCGCCTGGCAAGTCCTTTTGCACGCGCATGTGGCATGCGCACACGGGCGATTTTGAAATTGGAGGTAAGACTCGTCCCGAATTCGGCTGCCGCCTTTGGGCTTGACTCTCAAATAATAGACGCCACTTTGCTTGAGCATGAACAGGTTCGGTATCTTTGTGGCCATCCAGGTCTGGTTCTTTTCATCCTGGACCAGGAGGTCGTCAGACCCTGTTCAGGTAGTCAACACATGGTTCAACGCGCCGACCATGCAATCGGCGTAAGTGTCTCATCATAAACTGTTGGAGAGATGGCCGAGTGGCTGAAGGCGGCGGTTTGCTAAACCGTTATACGGTCAAAAGCCGTATCGGGGGTTCGAATCCCCCTCTCTCCGCCATCAGCAAGACGCTCTTCAATGGGGTGGATTGGGCTGCGGAATTCTGAGACAAAAGACAGCGGCACCTGGATAGAAAGGCCCGTCAACTATACAGGGATAAAGAGCGAGGGATTGCCTGCCAGAGAAGATTGTTGGAAATGTTGCCGCCAAATCATCCTGTGCGAAAGAAGAGCTCGCGATCGTGAATCTGGGATTGGTCATTTCCCTTTCAGGAGTGGCATGAGTTTTCCTCCACCCACCGCCCGGCAGGCGCACCTGATTTGGCTGGCCCTTACGGGCCTGGCGGTCGCGGTCCTGATCGCTTTGGCGGTGGCTCTCATCTGGAGTCTCGGACGGGTGGTGGACATCCTTTCGCCGGTGCTGTGGCCGCTGGCGATTGCGGGAGTGCTGTCGTACCTGCTCGATCCGGTGGTAGATTTTCTCGAACACAGATCCCTTTCGCGACCGCGCGCGATCATCATGGTGTTCATGGTGGCGCTGCTGCTGGTGACCACCTTCTTTGCGAACGTCGTCCCGCAGCTGGTCAGTGAAACCCGTCAGCTCGCCGCCCGGGTACCGGCGTACACCGAGCGGTTGCAGCGGCGGCTCGAACATTGGGCTAACCATCCGCCGGCTTTGCTCAAGCGATTTCTTGAAAAGGAAAAGACCAGGGTGGACGAAGCGGGCTCGAACCTCGCCACCAACTCTTCCACGCCGCTCATGACCACCAATTCGCCTGATTCCGGGATGAGCTCGACCAACCTCGCGACGACGCCCAGCTCTTCGTTGAATCGCCAGACCCTCGAGACCGCCACCGGCTGGCTGGCCAAAGTGCTCCCCCAAATTGGCGCTTGGATCTTCGGCCAGGTCGGACGGGTGGCGTCCTGGTTTGGCATCTTCGCGGGCCTGGCTCTGATCCCGGTCTACACGTTTTACTTCTTACTCGAAAAGCGAGGGATTTCGGCGCGCTGGTCGGATTACCTGCCGGTGACGGATTCGGGGTTCAAAACCGAGCTGGTGTTCGTGCTGACTTCAATCAACAGCTATTTGATCGCATTTTTCCGAGGGCAAGTGTTGGTGGCGATTTGTGATGGCGTGCTGTACGGGGTCGGGTTTCTTCTGATTGGCTTGCCGTACGCGCTGCTGATCGGCGTCACGGCCATAGTGCTGACCATGATCCCGTTTCTGGGCGCCATAGTGACTTGCGTCGGGGCGCTGATTATTGCCCTCGTTCAATTCGGCGATTGGCTGCACCCGTTGCTGGTCCTGCTGGTTTTTGGCTGCGTTCAGGCTCTTGAAGGATTGGTGATCTCCCCGCGCGTCATGGGGGGACGGGTCGGTCTGCATCCGGTCACCATTATCATTGCGTTAATGGTCGGCACGACTCTTCTGGGCGGCTTGCTGGGCGGTATCCTGGCGATCCCGCTCACCGCGGCGCTGCGAGTGATTATGTTTCGGTACGTTTGGAAGCGCCCGGTGACGGGACATTAACTCTTCAGCAGCAGCTGCCGAACATCGACCGCCTCCATGCCGGCGGCGCGGATGGCTTGCATCCCGAGATCCGTATCCTCATAAGCGCGGCACTGGTGCGGCGGCACGCCGATTTGGCGGGCGGCTTCGAGGAAAATATCGGGGGCCGGTTTTTGGTGTTGAACCATTTCGCTGGTCACCACGGCTTGAAAAAGAGAGCGGATGCCCAAATGACTCAGCACCTGCTCGATGCCGCTGCGGGTGCCTCCGGAAGCCACCGCCATGGGAATTTTTCCGAAGTGTTCCCGGGCGATTCCGACGACGACATTAATCGGTTCGACCTGGTCAATCAGCGGCAGGTATTCCGCTTCTTTTTCCCGGGCAACGGCCAGGTGGTCCAGGCCAAGCCCCTGCTCGGCGCTGAGCATCTTAAGGATGTCGCGCGAGGGCACTCCGCCAAGGGAATAGAAGCGATCGATGGGAAAGTGAATCCGATATCGCCCTGCAATCGCCTGCCAGGCCCGCCAATGCAATGGCATCGTGTCGGCCAGCGTTCCGTCGCAATCGAAGATCAGACCTTTAATCATGGGTGGCCGCTCCGACTTTGAGTCCCGGAACGCCAGCCGGATGCCGGCGTTCCCGGATCGGCCCAAAGGAGGCGCGACTCATAGCTTGAGGGCCGCCATCTTTTGTTCGAGGTCGTCGGCCATGAGCGGCTCGATGATCGGATCGACATCGCCTTCAATAATCGCCGGCAAATTGTAAAGAGTCAGTTCGATCCGATGATCGGTGACGCGGTTCTGCGGGAAGTTGTACGTGCGGATCCGTTCGTTGCGTTCCCCGGTCCCGACCTGGGCTTTGCGTTGGGCGGCGTACTTGGCGTTCTCCTCGGAAATTCGGCGTTCGAGCAATCGCGAACGCAACACCGTTAAGGCGCGGGCCTTGTTCTTCTGCTGCGAACGCTGATCGGCGCAGCGCACGATCAGGCCCGAGGGCTTGTGAATGATCTGAACCGCCGAATCGGTGGTATTGACCCCCTGCCCTCCCGGACCGGATGCGCGGCAAACACTGATGTCCAGGTCCTCCGGCTTGAGTTCGACATCCACCTCCTCGGCTTCCGGCAACACAGCCACCGTGCAGGTGCTGGTATGAATCCGGCCTTGGGCCTCGGTAGCGGGCACACGCTGAACGCGGTGCACACCGCTTTCGTACTTCAGCCGCTTGTAAACATCCGTGCCGGTAACCTGAAAGACCACTTCCTTGTATCCGCCCAGGTCCGACGCGCTGGAATCCAGTGTCTCGACTTTCCAACCGCGGGTCTCGGCATAGCGGGTGTACATCCGGTAGAGATCCGCCGCGAACAACGCGGATTCCTGACCGCCGGCTCCAGCGCGGATCTCGAAAATCGTGTTGCGCGAATCCGCCGGGTCTGGCGGCAAAATGCCTCGTTGCACTTCCTGGCCAAGCCGGGCCTGCTCGGCTTCGAGCCGGGCGACTTCCTCTTTGGCCATTTGCGCCAACTCGGAGTCCGCCGGCTCCTTCTGTAGCAACGCCCGGTTCTCGGCCAAATCCTGGATGGATTTCAGGTACGCCTGCCCCGCGCCGACCAGATCTTTGAGCCGCGCGTACTCTTTCGACAATTCCTGGGCGCGTTGCGGGTTGTCAAAGGCCTTGGGATCGCTCAAGGCGGCTTCGACTTCCGCAAACCGGCGGGCGAATTTGTCAATGTGTGGACGTAAATCCATCTCCGAAACACTCCCAATCCATAGATCGAGATTCGAAACGATTGGCGCGAATCACGAAAAGCTTAAAAAAACCAGCAGGACACAAAAGCAATCCGCCCGAACGGTCAACAAACCATGCGGGCGGAATTGAGGGAAAGTGGCTAGCGCTTCTTTTTCTTGGTGGCAGCAGCGGCGGCCTGGGCGGCCTGGGTCTTGGCCATGCGTTGCTGAAACTTATCAACGCGTCCGGCGGTATCGACGAACTTCTGCTGGCCGGTATAAAACGGGTGGCAGGCGTTGCAAATACCGACGATGATCACCGGCTTGGTGGAGCGGGTCTTAATCACGTTGCCGCACGCGCAACGGATTTCCGCGTCCACATACTTGGGATGTACGTTCTCTTTCATAAAAGGCCGCACAAGATAGCATCGACCAGGCGGGTGACAAGCCGGAATTTTTCGTTTGCCGGAATTTTTCGTTACCGATTGCATCTGTAGCACGTTGTGCTACAATCAGGACATGAAGACCGTTCCCTTGTCGGTGCGCCTGGAGCAGGACCTCCGCCTGTTGCTGGCGGAAGGAGCCCGGCGCACTCGGATGAATCAGCGGGAACTGCTGCGACGCACGCTTCGACTGCATCTCCGCGAAGTCATTGAATCGGAAGCCCAGTCAGTGGAACCCCCGCTCACCAATCTCGCTCCCTGGCCACGAGGCGCCCTGGCCCGCGCGTACCGCAAGGTAGAACGGACGTGGGACCGGACCGAGGCAGCCGCCACTGCCGCGCAAGGCCGCCCGGCTTGGGAGGACTGATGAAGCCCTGGGAAATTTGGTCGTGGAACTTCCCGGAGGCCGGCGAACATCCGGCAGTGTTGCTGGGAACAGAGGAACGAATCAGGCTCAAACCTCGGGTCAATGTCCTGTTATGCTCCAGCCAAAGAGCAAGCCGCCAACCTGAAATCCACGAAGTGCTCCTGGATGAAGCCGATGGCCTCAACGGGGAAACGCTTTGCAAATGCGATGTAGTTTATGCAGTAGCCAAGACCGAACTGCGCTCGCGCCGAGGCACGGTCAAGCCCGAACGACGCCGAGCGATTGCCGAGCGGGTCATTCGAGCGTTAGGATTTGCCGGCCTTTAAGTTTCTTAAACTTCAAAACGTGTTGTAAACCAGGTCAGGTTCGGCTTGCGTTTACGCCGCGCCCGTACCCTGGTTGATAACTTGAAAACCCGATAACTGGGATTGTCCGTCGAGCCAACCGCCTGCCGCTCCGAGGGTCTACACCTTTCCGATCCACTTTCGATCCTCCCAAACGGCCTTGAGTGAGGTCAGATTGCGCGAATCAAAAATGTTCTTGGCCGCAGCCAGGAGCTGACCGCGTTTGACATTATTCCAGGCGTCGCTGGCGCTGATCGCCACGAACTGGAGCACGCTGGGATCCCGATAGCAATCGATCATGCAACGGGTGCAACCGTCCCGGATTAGTTTGGACTGGTCGAACTCGTAAATGCTGCACATGGGCTTTTCCCAAAAATGGCAGCGATACAAGTTCAGGTTCCAATCGAGATAAAAGTACTTGTGTCCGCCCAGGCAACCGAACTTCTCCGGCTCACGGCGCAAATGCCGCTGCATTTCCTGGAGGGACTCAGCCGGGTTGACCACCGGGAAGTGACTGCGCTGCTTCATTTGCTTAATCTTTTCAAACACCTGGATCAGCTCCTCGGTCTTGTAATTGACCAGGCTCGAATCGCTGAAACTGAGGTAACTCGAGGCCAGGCTGGTCAGCGGATAGCTGAACGTGCAGCTCCGGAATCCCAAACGGGTCAAAAAGTCCGGCAATTTGTCGTAATCATCGATCAATTTGCTCGCGGTGACGCTGGCGGTGGTTTGAATGCCTAACTCCGCAAAGACTTCGTTCGCCCGCTGAATCTTGCGGCAGACCTCGGGCAGGCCGCGATTCTTCTCGTGCTTGGCCACGTCATGGGCGTCAATCGACATGATCACGCTGCTCAGGCCGTCAGCGGCCAACTCGCGCATGTTTTGATCGGTCCAGAGCGAACCATTCGTGCAGATCATCGGGTGAATGCCGCGCTCGGCCGCATAGCGGGTCATCGCGCGAAGATCTTTATGGACCAGCGGTTCGCCGCCCACGAATAACAGGTACCCGATGTGGTTCTTAACGCAGATATCGATGACGTCGCGGGCTTCCTGGAGAGTCACGCTGCGGCGTTGTTTGGGATCGAACCGATCCACCGCGAAGCCGCAAAAATCGCACTTGGCATTGCAGATATTGGTAATCGCAAACTGCAAATACCCGGGGCCGCCGTGCTTGAGCACCTCGCCCAGCAGCTTAAAGACTCCCGTCTTGGGCCGAACCACGGGCGTCGTCGGAACCGGCGCGGACCCATTGCCAGCGGGCGGCGTTCCGGTGGGCGTCCTGTTTAACGTAGCAGTGCTCATTCAGTAAATTCGAGTACCTTGCCGTAAATTGAGCCAGAAGGCGAATCTTTCTTGAGCACGTTGAAGGGCCCCGCGAGGTAGCGCAGGCTTTCAGCCTGCTGTACCGCAGACTTTTAGTCTGCAAGACGTTGCCAGTATAGTTCGAGCTTCGAACGCGATCACACCCGGGCCGACTAAAAGTCGGCGGTACAGCAGACTAAAAGTCCGACTAAAAGTCTGCGCTACGTGGCCGGAAAATGCGGCGGAGCAGCCAGAGAGTCAGTGCGGCAACCCCAGCTTTGGTGCCACACGTTGCTGCCGCACCACGCGGCGTTCCGGCCATTCAGACTTGACCCGGGGCGGCACCGAGACAAGATACCGCTATGTCAAGTCGCCTCGCGCTGTTTCTCACGGTGGTTCTCTTCCCGGCATGGCTCCAAGCCAAAGAAAAGTTGCACACATTCAAAAAAATCACCGTAACCAACCAATTCTGGGCCGAGGGCGCCGACATCGGCGATTTTAATCACGACGGCAAAATGGACGTCGTATCGGGGCCCTTCTGGTACGAAGGACCCGATTTCAAAAAGCGCCATGAAATTTGGCCGGCGAAAGCCAGCTTCAAACTCAAGCGAGCGGATGGAACCGAGGAGGTCGTGCCTGGCTTCGAAGGCGCCCTCGGGGTCAACAACGCCTATTCGGAATGTTTCCTGACCTACGTTTACGACTTTAACCAGGACGGCTGGCCGGACGTGATCGTCTACGGGTTTCCAGGGGCGGAGTGCGCCTGGTACGAAAACCCCAAGGGCGGCGAAAGCCCCTGGCAACGCCACGTCATCCTGGATGTGCTGGATAATGAATCCCCTGGGCTCCAGGACGTGACCGGGGACGGCAAACCGGAGATCCTTTGCTGCTCCAAAGGTTATATTGGGTATGCCGAAGCGGATTGGAAA
>DASRFK010000199.1:0-27650 GCA_035651635.1 Verrucomicrobiia bacterium
CGCCGATCACGATTTCATCAAGCAACGGTATGTTCCAATCGCCGATGACTTCTGGGTATTGGGAAAAACTCTCTCGGCCGGCGGCGGCACCTTTGAAGTTTATCACCGTGGCCGATACCGCGTTTCGACGTTAAAGGGTTCGGACCTCGATGGCACCTACGCCTTAGGCCTGAAAGGCATCATGACGCCTGAAGATCCCGGCACCCTTCAAGGCACATTGGACGGCGCGCCGCTGACGAACAAGCCGATCGAATTATGCGAGGGAACGCACCGGATCGAATGTGGCACCGATTGCCAGCCCGCGGTGGTTTGGATGGGACCGAAACTGGACCGAATTCACCGGATTGGCCCGGGTGACCACCGGCAGCTGTTCGTGAACTGGTACTGAGCCGCTCGCCTCTCAGTGGCTATGCCCGCAGCCGCAGCCGTGGCCGCAGGAACCGCCGCTCATTTCATCTTCCGTCGGCAGCCGACCCAGCTCGAGGGTTTTGTTGACGTACTGGTGGACCGATTGCTGCAGGTTATGCAGTTCTTCCTGGGCATCGAGGAAACCCCGTGCCACCGGGTTTTTCATCAAGCCATCCCGGTGCTGCTCGAAATCAGCGATTTCCTCGCCGCTCAGGGCCACGGCCATCTGCTGTTTTTGCTGCAGCGCCTGGCCTTTCTGCACCAGATCGTCGTATTCCGTTCTGGTCTTTTCGTCACCCATAAACGCATCGATCCGCTGGCGAATGGATTGCATGCTGGGCTGCTCCAGAATGGTCTGGCACAGCTCACGGGTTTTTTGCATCACCGGCGATTCTTCGATGGTCGTTTGCATAATCAAATTTGGATCGTGATGGCGCCGGCAGCTCTGCCAATTAGCGTCAGCGCCATCAATACACCACATTAGCCCGCAAAATGCAAACGTCCAAAAAACAGCGATGAAGGGGGTTGAACCGCGGATTTCACGGGTTTCGCGGACTGGCTCACAAGCGGCGGGGCGCTTTTCCCCTCACTTGCGCGGCACTTCGCGGATCCGGGATTGCCGCAAGAGAACGGAAATAACTCAGGGAAATCGGGATTTCCTTTGCGATCTTAGCGATTTTTTGCGGCGTCTCCTGGTTCACGTCGCGAAAGGTCCCAATTCGCTGTACATTTTCCGCTTTTTCGCGGCACAACTTATTCACGACGCCGCTACGCCGTCTCATTTTGGCGGTGAATAAAAGTTTGGGCCGGGGTACCTACCCCACGCTTTCAGCGGAGTTTTTCGAAGATTTCGGCCATCCGTTGGACGATGACTTCGGTGAATAACCCTGTGCATAAGTAAACGTTGTTGGCTTTGAAAGTTTTGATAAGCTGTCCCCAGTTCATTGAAAGAGCTGAGACCGGCGGCGGCGGTCAACAGATTGTCGCCAAAAGTTTCAAGGATAATCCCAGGTGACTGGGGAAAGGGTGAGTCAGGCTGGTTGGCTCATCCCCTCATAAACCGGACCGTAAGGTTCGGCAGCGGAGGCAGGATTCACCAGTTCCTCTGGCAGCGTTCGCGCGCTGTCAGTCACGCGAAAAGGAACTGCGCGGTTAAGAGCGATGAGAAACCGCTCCGAACCGAGTCAAGTAACCTGAAGAAGTTTCGAATCCAGGTGAATGGCAGTTACCCAGAGGGTATCCGGTTGCTACTGTGCATCAGCACGGGCGAACGACTCTGGCGGTCTCAATTCGAGGTCAGCCAAAGGAAAGACGCCGAAAGGCGGGACAAAGTGAGCGTTCGCACCGGGAAGGACACGCGGCCTCGGCAGGACCCGTGAAAACCTTCCGAAACGCCGGCGATAGTAAAAACGCTACCGCTGGCTTGTGAATGAAAGGCAACCTGAGAGTGAAGAGGCGAGACCCGTGGCACGAGGTGAACGCACTGTCAAAAACAGTGGCCGACCTCGCGCTAAGTGGTCAAGACGCGGACCTACAGTCACAGGCGTGTCTTGGCCTGGTTCGTAGGCCGGTGGCGCAACCACCAGCCCAAGCGAGCTGAAAAGCCTCACTCGAAATCCAGTCGCCGCGAGACGCTGGACGGCCCTGCTACGAGGCCGAAAACTCCGCTTGCCGTGGAGAATAGCGTCGGGAAGCTGGCAGCCCTGCCTTGCGGGGCGCCCAATGCCAGCCCGGGAAAGAGAGCTTGGCGCACTCCCATCCCCCATTTGGTCCCTGCTCGGCCGCGAGGCCGGGCGGGGACTTTATGTTTTATGCCGGCGGGCCTTGGGCTCAGTTCGCACTTTTCCCACCCGCAAGTCCGGAAAAAGTGTCACATTGCCCAAGGCCCTGCTTAAACCTGAGCATCCGACTCATCTTACCGATAAATTGCGCTTGCCTAAAATTAGGGCCTGTCGGAGATTGGCCCTCGTTCACTGGATTGACCTAAACAAAACCTTTTTGATTTATGGGACGCATTTACAACAACATCGTCGAAACTGTGGGGCGTACGCCGTTGGTTCGGTTGAATCGGGTGACTGAAGGAGTCCCGGCAACCGTCCTGCTCAAATGCGAGTTCTTCAATCCGCTGGGCAGCGTGAAAGACCGGATTGGAATGTCGATGATCGAAGATGCCGAGCGGCGTGGAATACTCAAAAAAGAAACCGTGATCATCGAGCCTACCAGCGGCAACACCGGCATTGCCTTGGCCTTTGTTGCGGCTGCCAAGGGATACCAGCTTATCCTGACCATGCCCGAGACGATGTCGCTCGAACGACGAACCCTGCTGGCGATGCTCGGTGCCAAGTTGGTCCTGACGCCCGGGACCGAAGGCATGAAAGGGGCCATCGCCAAAGCCGAGCAATTGGCCAAGGAAACACCGAATTCATGGATCCCGCAGCAATTTGAGAATCCCGCCAATCCTGAAATCCATAAGCATACGACCGCCGAGGAGATTTGGGAGGACACGGATGGCAAGGTGGACATTTTAATCTCGGCAGTGGGCACTGGCGGAACAATCACCGGTTGCTGCGAAGTTATTAAGCCCCGTAAACCTTCGTTCCAGGCCATCGCTGCGGAGCCGAAAGACTCGCCCGTAATCTCGCAGTGCCTCGCGGGCCAGCCCCTTAAACCTGGGCCTCACAAGATTCAGGGCACCGGCGCCGGGTTTATTCCCAAGAACCTGCATTTAAAGGATTCCAAGGGTAATGCGCAAATTGTCGAGTGCGTCCAGGTCACCAACGATGATGCGTTCAACATGGCCCGGCGTTTGGCAAAAGAAGAGGGCATCCTGGCCGGTATTTCTTCGGGAGCGAACGTGTGGGCGGCGGTCGAGGTGGCGAAACGTCCCGAGAACAAAGGCAAAACGATTGTGACCATCGCCTGTTCGACGGGTGAACGTTACCTGAGCACGCCGCTGGCTGCAGAGGCTCGCGCGCAAGTTGGCGGGTGACGAAAGATCCGAAGGTCGAAATCCGAAACTCGAAGGAAGCCCCGGCGACTTGGAGCGTACGCGAACGTCGAGGCCTTGGCTCCCTTGCGCCTGCCTCGCCCGCACCCCGGAGGGCGCCGGACTGGTTTTAGTTACGGACTTTGTTTCAGGCGATAGAACCTGGATCCCGAAGCGTTCGTAGTAATCTGGTTACGTGCGCCTACCACCACAGGAGAGGTGCCCAGTGTCTGCCAATCGTTGGTTGAAAGGTCGCTTAAGCTTTGGAGCACATAAGCGGCCGCAGACGTTGGCCAGGAAATCACCACGTTGGGCCCTGACGAAAGCTGGACGGTCAATTGTGGCCCTAAACCACCAATAACAGTCTGGATTGTTACCGGAGGTCCATAAGCCGTGCCGTCGAAAGGCGCGGCGGTGCAACTCAAGACGGACCCAGGAGCTGCCATCCCGTGGGGAATCGCGTCCGAATGGGCGGCGGAAGTCACGTCGCGAATCATTGTGTCGTTGACGCTCCACTGGTAGCGGTAACGCATTAGATCGTAATCGAGATCCTCGAGGAGGGGAACGGTTAAGCGCATGAAAACGACATCGTTGGTACCCGGGGAAGGGGGATCAAAGGCTGCAGCGACGGCGTTGGGGGCATGATTTGTGGGCGCTGCTCCAGCATCAATGACCAAAAATGGGGCGCGCACCATTACTTGCCCGTCGATGGATAGTTCGAGAGTCCAGGTGCCGCTGGTATCCAGGGCCAGGGTGTACCAGATGTACCAAGTGGCATAGCGATAAGGCGAGGTATTATTAAACGCTTGAGTGGCGGAATCGAAGAACTGCGTATTATCCGGCCGAAGGTACCGCGCGCGCCAGGTGCTGTTGGCGGGTTGGTTATGGAGGACAAACCACGCGCCCACCGGCACGGCGTCGGTGCCCCGAACGAACGTGCCCACCCGAGGCGGATCATAGGGAAAGAAGGAGCCGTCGGGAATGCCCGCGGCGTTATGCATGCCGAAATCCTCCATCCACAGGTCGCGACGGATGGGAAGCTGATTGACCCAGTCGCTGGCCCCCGCACGGCAGGTGCCTGCTGAGGGTTCGAAATAAGTTCCGTTGTGGCGAGACTCGAAATGCAGATGCGGACCGGTGCTGCTGCCGCTGCTGCCGGCCAGGCCGATTTGGGTTCCGGCCTTTACTACTTGATTGCTCACCACCGTGATGCTGCCGCGGCGCAAATGATAGTACCAGGTGTATTGCGTGCCCCCATGATAGATCACGACGTAGTTGGCGGGTTGGTTGCCCTGGCTGGTGTTCCGGTCGAATTCCCAATCATGAGCAGTGACTACTGTTCCATCCAAAGCGGCAAAAACCGGCACCCCGATATCCATCTCGCCGAACGAGCGCAGGTCGATATCGTGCCCGGTATGGCCATCATAGGTCCAATCGGTGCAATCCCAATCCAGGATGCCAGTGGTCGCATCGAGATCGACGTAATTGTTGATGAAACGATCGTCCCACATCGTTCCGGCAATGGGCACAAAGGGATAGCTGATGATGCCATTCTCCCCTTGAGGCCTGGGACCGGAGCGCGCGGCCAATACTTCGATTTGCTGTGCCTCGTTTGGTGGAACGCAATTCAAAATCTGGCTTGCCCGCGGACCGCCGCCAAAATGGGGTTGGGAGAAACCTCGCAGTGCCTGAAAAAAGGTAACGAGTACGAGGCAAAAAGACCAGGGCCATGACCGGTTACTTGGGCTCATGCCAAAACGATAATTTGGCGGGACCTGGTGTCAATCTCCCTGCAAGTGTCGGGCGCAGCCCGACGGTACCTGTGGAGGCTCGGAATCTTCGGGTATCCCTTGTCACCAGGGCCGCCGGGGCGAAAGGACATCGGGCAACATCGGTGCTATCGGTGCTCCCGGGGATTGAGATCGTAGTCGGCCGGGGCTATACTCCCACTGATTTTGGAAAGGCGGAGAATCGCTTTCTCCGGGGCAACTCGGGGGAGGAGGAAAGTCCGAACACCAAAGGGCGCGATGCCGCGTAACCTGGAACATGATTCCGGGATATACGCGGGAAGGCATGCCGCGAGGCATCCTGACGGATAGTGCCACAGAAAACAAACCGCCGGGGACGTGCTCGCACGGCTTCGGTAAGGGTGAAAAGGTGGGGTAAGAGCCCACCGCTCCGGGCGCAAGCCAGGAGGCACGGAAAACCCCATCGGGTGCAAGGCCAAATAGGGGACCCCGGAGCTGCCCGCTCCATGTTTCGCAGTGCGAAACGGGTTCCGGGTACCGGCTGCTGAGACAAATGATTCTCTCCTCAGCCCTTTGCCAAACTGGTGATTCCGCGCCGGTTTGGCAAAGGGTTGAGCAGACAGAATTCGGCTTACAGCCTTTCCAAAATCACTCTACTACTTCTTGCGCTCGAGGACTGACGGTGGGCTGGCGATGCCGAAACGGTCAAGGCTGCTCAGCGCGATCACCTCAAGCCCAGCGACCGGCAAAAGAATCGAGCCGTTTTGTCGGGCCAGAATCTCGGTTTCCCAATTCCCGTTTTTCCGAGTTTGAAGCACCCAGCATCTGACATTTTGTCCCGCGGCGGCCCAGGCTATCTTTAATCGGGCGCCTCCCGGCTCGGCATGCAACTCAGGCCCGCGCGGGGGCGTGCGTTCCAGCCACGGCATTTCAGGCACCAGCGCCGGCGTTGGATAGACTGTCTTCCGCAGTGCAGCGTCGAGCGGCCCATTTCGCATCAAAGCCCGCATGCCCCACTGGACTTGCCCGGATACACCAGGCTCTCGCCGCGTGAGCTCGATCTGCTTGATAATCTCTTCCGGCCGCCACTTGCCCCCCACGTTATTCGAGCAAAGCCCCGGACAGAGCAGGCGTTGGCGAGAATTTTGATCTGACCACCAGCGCAGCAACGCAGGAAAGCTGGTCTCGGGAGGATTCACACCCCAATAAAGTTGCGGCGCCAGGTAATCAACCCAGCCATTGACCAGCCACTTGCGCGAGTCGGCATGCAGTTCGGCAAAGGCGTCCAGCCCTTTGATTTGGGGAGGATTGCCCGGACGCCAAATGCCGAAGGGACTGATGCCAAACTTCACCCATGGCTTGGCGGCTTTAATCGACTGATAAACCTGGTGCACGAATGCATTTATGTTTTCGCGCCGCCAGTCATCGCGGCTCAGCTTGCCTCCGGCCCCAAAGCGCCTCCAGCTCAGGTCATCCGGGAACTCGATATCTTTTCCCGCGGAAGTGTGTTCCGGGTAAGGATAAAAGTAGTCGTCAAAATGCACTCCATCCACGTCGTACCGGTTCACCACATCCATCACAACGTTTAGTGAATATTGTTGCACGCCTTTTTCTCCGGGATCGAGCCAGAGATCGTTGCCGTAGTGGCGTACCCAGTCCGGATGAATTCGGGAAACATGGTTGGCCGCCACCGGCGATTTCGCCTGCAAATGCCGCGCCCGATATGGATTGAACCAGGCATGAAGCTCCAGACCCCGCCTATGCGCCTCCTCGATCGCAAATGCCAGCGGATCATAAAAAGGCTGAGGGGGCTTGCCCATCAGGCCCGTCAGGTATTCCGACCACGGCTCGATTTGAGAAGAGTAAAGCGCGTCACAAGCGGGGCGGACTTGAAGAATGACGGTGTTGAAATTGAGCTCAACCGCTCGATTCAGGAGCGTTACCAGCTCCGTTTTTTGCTGCGCGGTGGTGAGCGCGTTGGTTGAGGGCCAATCGATATTTCCAACGCTCGCCACCCACACGCCGCGCATCTCCCGCGCTAGTTTTGGCGGCGAAACACTTGAAGGCACGTAATGCTCCTGCGCCGAGGCGGCCGCGGTGATCAGCAGCAGAAGCGTCCACCAACTCATGAGGTATGCCACGCGTCCGGAAAGACTTTGGATGAACCTCCCCACAGATTCGGGGCGACCGCAGATGGAGAATTCGGAATCTGCGGCTCTCCAGAGAGGGGCTATTCCGGGCCCGTGGTGCGAAAACTTGCGCCAAAGCGAGGCAAGGCTCTCCAGAACGCCTGATGTGCTGATGCGCATGCTTGAGTGTCCGACGCCGAGAACGGCCCGCCAATTCGTCAAAGCTGCCGCTTTGGGAGTGTTTTTTGGCCGTGGTCGTTTAACAGATTTTTACGAAAAACTGTTGAAATTCCAGCGAGTTTTGCGGTAAAAGGGATATAGTAGTAAAAACAGAGCGGAAACAGCGGTATACCGGCACAATTCAAACCTCGGTTCCTCACCTATTAGTTGTGCTCCGACCGGACGGGTGTACTGCATATAGCGGTTTTTCGCTTTACTAAATCGGCAAGGTCTGCTTGTCTTTTGCAAATATCATGTATCTGAAGAATTTGACCGTTTTAGGGTTTAAGTCCTTTGCAGATAAAACCGCGCTAAACTTCCAGCCTGGGGTAACGGCCATCGTCGGCCCCAATGGGTGTGGTAAGTCCAACGTGTCAGACGCTATACGTTGGGTACTGGGCGAACAATCGGCCAAAGCCCTTCGCGGGGGTGAAATGGCCGATGTGATATTCAACGGGACAGACGGCCGCAAGCCGTTGGGTATGGCGGAGGTATCCCTCACAATAGGTGGTGTAGACCAGGAACACCTGAGCGCTGCGGGCGTCGAAATTGGTTACAACGAGGTGACCGTTACCCGCCGGGTGTTCCGCGACGGCGGTAGCGAGTATTTCATTAATAAAACGCCATGCCGGCTTAAGGACATCCAACAGCTTTTCATGGGCACTGGTGTAGGCCGGACCAGCTACAGCATCATGGCCCAAGGCAACATCACGCAGATCCTTTCGAGCAAACCGGAAGATCGGCGCATGATTTTTGAAGAGGCCGCCGGGATCACCAAATACAAGGCTCAAAAGAAAGAGGCCTTGCGCAAACTTGAATACACAGAGCAGAACCTGGTTCGGGTCGAGGATCTGGTCCGTGAGGTTAAACGCCAGATCGGTTCGCTGCAGCGGCAGGCCGGCAAGGCTCGCCGTTACAAACAGATTTCCCAGGATCTCCAACATCTCGATACGCAGTTGGCGCGCCATCACTTCGATATCTTGCAGGCCGAGATCCGCGAACGCCAGGTTTCGGCGGAAAATCTGCGCAATCAAATCGAAAGCAATTCGGCCAACGTGCTCCGCTGCGAGGATGAAATTACGCAGTTGCGCGGGCGATTATCGGAGTTGGAGCATGAAATTGGTGCGCTGCAACAGCGCGGACTTGAGCTCAAAGGAGAAATGGAACGGCACGAGAGCCGGATTCACTTTAACGAAGAACGATTGCGTGAGTTGGATGCGCAAAATGCTCGAGCACTCGGCGACATAACACAAGCCGAGGAGCGGCGAGGCATCGCCAGTCAGGAGCACACCACGGTCAGCGCCAGTCTTCAAGGATGTCAAACTGCCTTGGCCGAACACGCGCGGGTGCTCGAGTCCAAAAAGGAATCACTGCGCGCAGTCGAAGAAAGCCTGCGTCTCCAGCAGGAAGCGCTGCGGGTGGCGCAATCGGACGCTTTTGCCGCCGCGCAAGAGGTGACGCGCGTTCGCAATGAGTTAACCGCGCTGGACCTGCAGAAACAGGGCAACGTAGTCCGCTTGGAAAAATTATCGGCCGAAAAAATCCAACTTGAAGAGGAACGCACGCGGTTGGAGACACGCTTGCAGGAGTTCTCCGCCAACGTGCAGGCGCAGAAACTTAACGCCCAGACGCAGCGGGGCACTGTCGAAGAACGCCAGGCGCGTTTGCGCGAAATCCAGGAGCAGCTCGGGCACTCGGGGCGGGAACTGGACGCGCTGTTGCAGCAACAAGCGGAGAAACGCTCCCGGCTCAACGTTCTGGAGCAGCTCCAGGCCGGCCATGAAGGGTTCAGCGAAGGGTCGCTGGCGGCGCTCAAGCAATCGCAGCATGTGCTCGGCTCGCTGGCCGATAAAATCCGCGTGCCGGATCAGTACATTACGGCAATCGAAACCGCCTTGGGCCACCACCTGCAACTGGTTTTAACCGAGCATCCAGAGGCAGCACAGGAAATCCTTTCCGACTTGAGCGCCAACAAGCGCGGCCGGGCCAGTATCGCACCTCTCGCTTTCGTCCAAAACGGGCATGCTGAGAGCGGAACTGAGCAGGTTCTCGCTGCCGAGCCTGCCGCCTCAGTAACCGCCCCCAACGTCGAGCTTAACGGTCACCCGCTGGAAGCGCTGACAGTCGTCGAGAGCGATCCATCCATTCGGTCGTTGTTACAGCGCATCCTCGGAACGACGCGGATTGTTCGGGACCTGCCCTCGGCCACCGAAGCCTGGCGCAGCACCGGAGGCGGTCTTCATTATGTCACCCTGACGGGCGAAGTGCTCAGCGGTGTCGGCGTGTATACGGGCGGTCACCACGATGGCAACGGGCACGCCAAGGGCGCGGCGTCCATTCTCGGCCGGAAAAATCAAATCCTCGAATTGCAAGGCGCGTTGTCTGTGCTCAATGATCAGGTCAGCGAGCTCAGCCGCCACAAAGGTGCTTTGCAGGCTGAACAATCTGAACTGCAAGCCAGTTTGCTCCAGGCCCAAACCGAGTTGCGGGCGCAGGAAGTTGCGATTGCGACCCATGAAGGTGAATTCAATGCGCTGCAGAATTCGCAACGCTTGCTCCACCAGAAAATCGACACAGTCGTTTATGAAATTCAGAGCCTGGCGGCGCAGGAACAGGAAGGATCCCAAAAGCGCGCCGAGTTGGCCGGCAGGGCAGGGGACGCGGAAGCGCGCGAGCGCGCTCGCCAGGATCAGGTGGCCCATCTGACAGCCCTATTGGAGGGCTTGCGCCAGCAGCGTGACAGTGCCACGGCTGAACTAAACGAAAGCAAAATCGGCTTGGCCACCCAGGAGCAAATGCGCGCGGCTTTCGAGCAGCAGCAAACTTCCCTGGCGCAGCGCATTCGTGAGCTGGATCAGCTCATCGGGCAACGCCGCGCCGAACTAGGGTCTTTTGTGAGCCGCCGCGCGCAGGCCGAATCCGAGATCCAGGAATCCCGCGGACGGATTGAAAAAGTGCAGCACGAGCGGGAGCAGGTAAATGCCCAGGCGGCGGAGTTGCTGGGCCAGCAGCAGGAACAGGAAAGCGCCATTTCCTCGCGCGAAGAATCTCTGCGCGAACAGCGCCAGGTCCTGTCGCAAATCCAGGAACGCCGGAGCTCGATCGAAATCGAGCTCGCGCAGAAGGAGATGACCGTGCAGAACCTGCGTGAACGGGTGCAGCAGAAGTACAAGGTCAATTTGGATGAAATCCATGGCGAATGCATCACGATTACCTTCGCCGACGAAGGCCCGGCGCGGGTCCACGTCATGACTCCCGAAGAGGTAGCCGCCGCCGGCGCGGCAACCGACTGGGACGCGGTGGCCCGGCAAGTGACGGCCCTGCAGCAGCGCCTGGACGAAATGGGGCCTGTGAATCTGGTCGCCATTGAAGAGTACGAAGAAACCGAACAGCGATATCAATTCCTCAGCCAGCAACATACCGACCTGGTGCAGGCGAAAGCCCAACTGCTGGAAGTGATTAACCGCATCAATACTCAGACGCGGGACATGTTCCGCGCTACGTTCGAGCAAATTCGCACCAATTTCCGCGCCATGTTTACCGAAGTGTTCGGTGGTGGCAAAGCCGACCTGGTGTTGCTCGACGAGAACGACGTTCTGGAGAGCGGCATCGACATTGTCGCGCGGCCGCCGGGCAAGCAATTGCAGACCATCTCTCTGCTTTCGGGTGGCGAGCAAACCATGACCGCCGTCGCTCTCCTGTTTTCCATTTACCAGGTCAAGCCCAGCCCGTTCTGCGTTCTGGATGAGTTGGATGCGCCGTTGGACGAATCAAATATCAATCGCTTTATCCGCGTGCTCCAGCGCTTCCTCGAGCATTCTCAGTTTATCATCATCACTCACAATAAGCGCACCATCGGCATGGCCGACGTGCTTTACGGCGTGACGATGCAGGAGCATGGCGTGAGTAAAATCGTCAGCGTGAAATTCCACAAATCCGACGAACAAAGCTCGGGTCAACCGACGGAATTGTTGGAACCGGCCGCAAATGTTCGCTCGGTGACCCCTGAGGGAAACCCGCGGGGTGAGGATGCCGTCGAGGTCATGATGGCGAAGTAGAGCGCCTGAGGCCCAGGCCTCAGACTGCAGGGATCGAGCTGCTGGTTTGCCAGTGTTCTTGTCTCTGGCCCTGTCAAACTTATCGATTCCTGCCGTCTGGGGCCGGCGATGTTTGGAGTTCCGCCTTCAGGCGGTTGGGCGCGAGGATTTGAGGCGCTGCGGATCCCGCCCCGGCTGCCGGCTCATCTGTCAGGCCGGCTGAAGCCGGGACTCCGAACTCGGATTTTGGCTTCTTTATTCAGTGCCTTTCGTCGGACGCCTCCTGCACCTTCGGCGGCGGTCCGGACCGGAAT
The DNA here is from genome assembly GCA_035651635.1 of Verrucomicrobiia bacterium. Lineage (GTDB taxonomy): Bacteria > Verrucomicrobiota > Verrucomicrobiia > Limisphaerales > UBA8199 > JANXQE01. Next base: position 11,842 of record DASRFK010000199.1, read on the forward strand.
TCGCGATGGCGCACCTCTCCGCCGGCCTGGGCGATGGCGATGCCGGCGACCAGGCTGGCGATGCCTAATATTAGAGCGGCGATGCTCCCGGGTATCAGCACCCGGCCCCATTTCCATGAAAGACCCAACGTGAGGGCGGCGACTCCAGCGGTGATGTAGTAGAGAAATGCCCAGCGATGTGCGAGCACGGCATGGTACTTGAGAAAACCTTCACCCGCTTCGTCCGACATGGATAGCACGCGGTCATAGCCGGCTTCGCCAAAGGAAAACACGGGCCAGATCGAGAGCGCCATGACGGCGACCAAGGCCACGCCGGTGAGCATCACCGGGCGTTGTTTAGTGACGAGCCCGGTCGCCAGGGCAAGTAGAGCCACGAACACTCCGATCAGGGGAAAATGGTTTATGGCGGCGTGAACGTATTCCGGCCGATTCAACAGGCTGGAGAGCTTTTCCATAAATGACAGCCGCGCTCAAACGAGCGCGGCGACCCGACAAACTCGGCGGCAAAATTCCGCCGGAAGGCTAATCTTACTTCTGGATTTCGGCGTTCTCGATCATTTTCATCCCGTGCTTTTCCACGACCTTGCCCTTGAGCGTGACTTTCTGGGCTGCCAGCGAAGCCAGTTCATCGTTCATCGGTTTGTGGTCGCCAATCACGAGGTAAACGTCGTCGCCACTGACCAGACCCACGGGCCCGCCGCTCTTGATGCATTTTTCGGCGCAGCCTTTGTGCTTTTCGCCCTTGGCTCCATGGTCGAGATAGCACATCAAATCAACGATTTCGCCCGTAACGGTTTTCGTTTCCGCGTCAGAATCCGCGGCAAAGATCATCGCCGGGGAAGCCAAAATCGCGCCGCCAAGCACCAGAGCTGTCGTGTTGCGAATGAATCTGCTTTTCATAATAGTATGTATTAGTGTTTTGTTGCTATTCACGTCACTTTAGCGCATTTGAGCAAAAAGGCGAATTTGAGGTTTTCTTTTGACCGGCTTGGCGCTAATTGTCCCAGCCAGCGGCAATGGCCGCCGGGCGGCATTCAAACCAATTGATCACGAACATGAAACGACGCGAATTCCTGAAAACCTCGATAGCGGCATCCACCTTGACGGGCCTGACCACGGCCAGCCTCAGCCTTGCTTCGGCGCAAAGCGGTGGTGGCAGCCGCGAGTACTACGAGTTGCGGATTTACCGGCTTAAGCCTGAGGCCAAAACCGAGCGGCTGGATTCCTATCTCGAAACCGCCGCCATTCCGGCTTGGAATCGCCTCGGCATCAGGCCCGTGGGCGTGTTCACCGAGCGAGAAACCAAGGAGGCGCCCGCGTTGTACGTGTTAATCCCCTATCCCTCCCTGGAATCGTTTTCCGAGGCAGTGGCAAAAATGATGTCGGACCCCGAGCTGCAAAAAGCCGGCACGGCCTACCTGCAAGCTCCGGCCAAGGATCCGGCCTTTGATCGGATTGAAAGCTGGCTGATGCTCGCCTTTGCCGGCATGCCGAAAATCGAACTGCCCTCTTACTCTCGCGATCGAAAGCCGCGTATGTTCGAATTGCGCACTTACCCCAGTTACAGTGAAGTGAAGGCGCTCAAGAAGGTGGAGATGTTCAACTCCGGAGAGATGGACGTCATGCGTGAAGTGGGCCTCGCCCCGGTATTTTACGGTCAGGCCCTGATTGGCTCCGGTTTGCCGCAGCTGACCTACATGCTCTCGGCTCCGGATCAGGAAACCCACCAGAAGCATTGGGCCGCTTTTGGAAAACACCCGGTTTGGAACAAGCTCAAGGATGATCCGCAGTATGCTGATACCGTGATAAACAACGGGATTACCCATCGCTTCCTGGTACCGACCGCGTACTCGCAAATTTAACAACGAACGGGGTCGCGCGCAACCTCGCACGCCAGCCTCTTGGAGTGCGGCGCTGTGCGCCGCTTTTGGAACCGAGCGATAGGTGACCCGCGAAAGAATCTCAAACAATCCGAACTTACTTCGCCCCCCCAAAGGCGCCGCACAACGGCGCACTCCAAAACCTTCGGACGCCACTCCAAGGTCGAACCCGGGGAAAAATCCCCAGTTGTGAAAGGCCATCTTGCGTTTAGGTTTGGGTAGACTTGGTTGATTCCTTTGTTCTATTCATCATGGGTTGAAGGAACACCAAGGCAGGAGCGGCTTCCAACCGAAGTCGCTCTTTTTTTGCTGGGAGCGCCGGTGTCTCGCCGGCGTGTTCGTTATTTCCCAAAACACCGCGACGGCCCGCCAAAAGATATTGACAAAAAGCTCGATTGTCATATTGTCATATGACAGTAGAAATCGCATGCTCTGGCAGATCAATTTTAAGTCCGGCAAGCCGGTCTATTTGCAGGTGGTGGATCAGGTCAAGGCCGCGGCGGCTTCCGGTGCCATGCAGGCCGGCGAAGCTTTGCCTTCGATCCGCCCGCTCGCGGAGGAATTGCGCGTCAATCGCAACACAATCGCCAAAGCGTATACCGAATTGGAAAGCCAGGGCGTCATTGAGACTATTCCAGGCAAAGGGTGTTTCATCAAATCCAACAATTCTCCTCTCAAAAAGGAAGTGCGTCGCAAATTGTTGATCGAGGAAATTGACCAGGTGATCGTCCAGGCCCATCACTTGCAGGTGCCGGCAGGGGAATTCCTGAGCCTCGTGCGGGATCGCCTTGCTGAAATTGAGGAACGCCAGCGCGCTAACGACAAACAATTATGAGCAATGCCACCCCAGCTATCGAGCTCGTTGACTTGCACTACGCCTATGGCCGCTCCGACGCGGTCAATGGGTTTAACCTCACGGTCCAGCCCGGCTGCTGTTACGGATTGTTCGGCCGCAACGGCGCAGGCAAAACCACGACGATGAAATGTCTGCTCAACCTTTTGCGGCCACAATCAGGCACCGTGCGGCTTTTTGGACTTAACCCTGCCAAGCAGGAGGTGGAAGTCAAACGGCGCCTGGCCTATGTGCCTGACGCCGTGGCTTTTTATCCCTGGATGAGCGTGCGCGAGACGCTCGATTACCTCGCATCGTTTCGCGCCCATTGGAATGGGCAAATCGAAGCCGAGCTGTTGCAGCGTTTTGATCTCGATCCGAACCAGCGCGCCTCAGCTCTCTCCAAAGGTCAACGCACGCAAGTGGCGCTTGTGGCGGCCATCTGTCCCGAACCGGACCTGCTGCTGCTGGATGAACCCACTTCGGGACTCGACCCCATCGTTCGGCGCGAGTTCATCGAGACGGTCATTGGCGCGTACCAGGAGGGCGGGCCCGGGGCTCGCACGATCCTGGTCTCGACGCACTTGATTAGTGAGTTTGAGGGACTGATAGACCAGTTCACGATTGTGGACCACGGCCGAGCGGTTTTGTCGCTCGACGCCGATGAAGCGCGAAGCCGTTACCAAAAAATCCACGCGCGTTTTTCCGGTGCGGCGCCGGAAATCACTCTTGCGGGGGCGCTCCGCTCACGCCGCCACGGGCGCGAACTTGAGGTGATCGCCAATGGCGGAGCGGGCGCAATCATGGACCAGTTGCGCCGGCTGTCCCCGGAATCTTTGACCTCGGAATCCTTGACCCTGGAGGAAGTCTTCGTCGCCACTTTGAAATGAACCTGCCCATCCGAAATCCACAAGTGGCGAAGGAACTGAGGCCCCTGTTCTGGCCCTGGCTTGGCACCGTCCTGGCCGGCGGCCTTTTGGTGCTGCGGCCCGCGATAGGGGAGAGCGTGGGGCTTGAGGGCCTTTTGATGGGAGTTGTTCTTTATGGTTTTTTTGGCGGTCTCGCCCTGCTTGCCGCGGTGAGCTTTGGCGAGGAATTCCAGGAACGGACGCTGTCGCTGCTGCTGAGCCAGCCAGTTTCCCGGCAGCAATTGTGGAACAAAAAAATGGCGCTGCTTTCGGGAGCAGTGCTGGCCGCTTTAGCAGTCGAGGCCATGTTGATTGGAGTGCTTTCCCGATCGTCCGTTGCCGGTCCCGTTCTGGACTCGCTCGGGCAGACTTTTGACAAAGAGGAGCTTTTGCTGGCCGGCGTGTTTATCGTCGCGACGGTTTGCACCGCGGGATTTTGGACCCTGGCTTCGGGGTCAATTATCGGCGGACTGGTTTTCACCGTCACGTGTGAAAGCGCGTGCGGTTTGACCGCGGCTTTGATCTATTCGGGATGTTCAAGCCCTGTCGAACCGCCGAGGGGATCCTTACAGCTGGTGGCTGCGATGGCCATGGCCGTTTACTCGATCGTCTTGCTTTGGCTCGGGCGGCGAATGTTTCTCACCCTGCAAGTGAAACCGGCTCGGTTCACATCTATGACAGCATCCTCGCCCCAGGGTTGGGAGCGAATCCCGGGGTTGCAGATTCTGGTGTGCCGCCCAGCGGCCATGCTGCCGAACTATGTCAGAAAAGAAATCCGATTGCTTAAACCCATCTGGCAACTTGCGTCTGTTTTCTTGGTCTGCTGGGTTGGCGCGGTCCTGGTCCAATGGCTATGGCCGACGCAACGGATCGCTTACGTATTCGATCTGCTCACCTTTATTTATGCCCCAATTACGTGCCTCCTGGCCGGCGCGCTTACTTTGGGAGAAGAAAAAACACTCGGCTTGGCGGAGACGCAATTGACGCTGCCTTTTTCGATTGCCTGGCAATGGGTGCTGAAGCTCTTCACCTGCGGATCGGTTGCCGCGCTGCTCGGGCTGGGTTTGCCGCTGGCCCTGGTTCTCGTGACTGGCGGCTGGCTGAATCTGGATGGAAGCTCATTGGCTCAAGACAAGGATAACGCCTTATTGGCCTTGGCTTGCGTTTCTGGAGTGACGTTCCTCCTGGCCTTTTGGGCGAGCGCGCATGTTGGGAACGTTGTGCGCGCCGCGATCGTGACAATCATCGGGACCATCGTCGGTGGTGTTTGTATCGCACAGGGAATCAATTGGGGAAGCCATGGCAATGAGTTGCTTAGCCCTGTTCTGGTAGCGGTGATGCAGCGCCTCCGTCTTTCCCCAAATCAAATGTGGCTAACCGGATCCGTTGCCGAAAGATATCTCGGCTGGGTCATGGCCGCATTAGTTGCTTTGGTGGGACTTTATCAGGGTTATCGCGAGTTTCGACGAGCGCGGCCTGCCGTCAGCAAACTCATTCGAGATTCATTCGTGCTGGCGCTGGCAACTGTCTTCGTTTCCCTACTCTGCACTGATTTTGTGCGCAGCCTGCAGCATCTGGTGGATTCCGCTCCCTTTGGGGAGTTGAGGACGGCGCTCGAGGCGATCGCGCGAGTCGATTTAAATCACGCCGGCTCACACCGTCAAATCGTTCCCCACGAAGCGCTGCGCGGCCGAGTCTCCCCGCAGACTGAATCATGGCTTCGTGATGCGACCGTTAGTTATGAAGTGCAAAAAGATCCGCGCTTTTTTTCAGATCCGCGTTTTTCCGCGTTCGCTCGTCGCTACGGATTGAGCCCATACTCGTTCATCGCGAGAATCCAATTCAAGGACGGGTCGATCTTTGATTTCCCCGGTGGGCCCCTACCATGGCCTGGGGAACCTTTAAAGCCGGCGCGTTAATCGCCTCCCAACGTCCCGCAGGCGAGTTTGTGCGTTCAGGGGCCACTTCGTTTTGCATCGGTAATTGGTCCGAAGCTCGCCGGCTTGACCCCGTGATTGAACCTTCGAAGCTATCTTTGCGTCTTTGCGCCTTTGCGTGAGGCACCAGCTGCTTGGAGGACGATCACGCAAAGACGCCAAGGGTTGCTTCGGGCAGGACCATCCACTAAATGCTCTATTTCATCGCACACAGCTAAGCACAACCCGAACTCACATGTGCGCGATGATATTATCGCCGAACTGGGAGCACTTGATTTCGGTGGCGCCTTCCATTTGGCGGGCGAAATCGTAAGTCACGCGCTTGGAAGCGATGGCACCGTTAAGCCCCTGAAGGATCAAATCAGCCACTTCGGTCCAGCCCAGGTATCGGAACATCATCTCACCACTAAGCACGACGCTGCCCGGGTTCACCCGGTCCTGGTTGGCGTATTTGGGAGCGGTGCCATGAGTCGCTTCGAAGATCGCGTGGCCGGAGACGTAATTGATGTTGCCCCCGGGAGCGATCCCAATCCCGCCGACCTGTGCGGCCAGGGCGTCGCTGAGATAATCGCCGTTTAGATTGAGCGTAGCGATCACATCAAAGTCATCGGGACGAGTGAGGACTTGCTGAAGCGTGATATCGGCAATCGCATCCTTAACCACCATACCCTGCGGCAGCTTGCACCATGGGCCGCCGTCGAGCTCCACTGCGCCGAACTCGCGCTTGGCCAGCTCATAACCCCAGTCCCGGAAAGCGCCTTCGGTATACTTCATGATGTTACCCTTATGAACGAGGGTGAGACTCCGGCGCTTCTGTCGAATGGCGTATTCGATGGCCGCTCGCACCAGCCGCTCGGTCCCCGGCCGGCTCACGGGCTTGATGCCGATCCCAATTTGGTCGGCGGCTTGGCCGGCAAAGCGGATCTTCTTCACCGCCGCGGGAAGTTCTTTTTGGAGGAAATCGAGAATTTTTTTGGCTTCCGGGCTGCCCGCCTGGTAATCGATGCCGGCATAAATGTCCTCGGTGTTCTCCCGAAAAATCACCATGTCGACTTTTTCGGGATGCTTGACGGGCGAAGGCACGCCCTTGAAATATTGCACTGGCCGCAGACACACATACAGGTCGAGCATCTGGCGCAGGGCCACATTGAGGGAGCGGATGCCGCCGCCCACCGGGGTCGTTAACGGGCCTTTGATCCCGACCAGGTATTCTTTGAAAGCCTCAATCGTGTCATCCGGCAGCCAGTTATCGAATTTGTTCTTGGCGGTTTCCCCGGCATATACCTCGAACCATGATACCTTGCGTTTGCCACCGTAGGCCTTGGCCACCGCCGCGTCGAAAACGCGTTGGCTCGCGGCCCAAATATCCGGTCCCGTCCCGTCGCCGCGAATAAACGGCAAAATCGGGTTCTCCGGCACGTTGAGTTTGCCGTTTTGAACTGAAATCTTTCCGCCGCTGGGCGGGATTACGTCTTTGTACGCCATGGTTAAATACGGGTTTGAAACAAACGAGCTTTGACAGATACCCGGACCAAACGGGAAAGCAAGCATAGAAGCGCGGCGTCACTCGTAGCGCTTCGTAGCGCAGGCGTTCTCGCCTGCTGTACCGCAGACTTTTAGTCAGACTTTTAGTCTGCAATCGCAGACCTTTAGTCTGCAATTGCGGACTTTTAGTCTACAACGTCCACCAGCAACGAAGCGCGCAACGGATCGGCCGCCCAGCCGACTGAAAGTCGGCGGTACAGCAGACTGAAAGTCTGACTGAAAGTCTGCGCTACGGCAGACTGCAAGCCTGACTGAAAGTCTGCGCTACGCGACGACGCTCTCGCGCAGGGTGGGTACGTGAGCGAATTCGGCGCGCACTTTGCCCACCGTATTCTCAACCGTCAGCCCGTATTTGGTTCGGAGATCCTCGACGCTGCTGGCGTGCTCGATGAACTGATCGGGCCAACCGACCTGGATAACGGGTGTAGTGATCCGTTTTTCGTTAAACAATTCAAGCACCGCGCTGCCATAGCCACCGGCCAGGACGTGGTCTTCGAAGGTGACCACGACTTCAGCGGCGCGGCCGAAGAATTCGGTGGCGCCGGCATCCAGTGGCTTGACGAAACGCGGGTTGATGAGGGCCACGTCGAAACCTTCACTTTTTAACTGCTCGGCCACCTGGCGTCCGAGGCGCATCATGTTGCCCAGCGCAAACAACGCGACCCTGCGCCCGCTGCTGTTGCGAAAGCTTTCGATGACTTCAGCCTTGCCGACTTCGATTAAGCGAGGTTGATCCTTGATCGGCACGCCTTCGGCCGGACCCCGCGGATACCGGATAAACGTCGGGTGCCGCTCGTGAGTGGCCGTGAACATCATATCCACCAGTTCATCTTCATCCTTTGGGGCCATCAGCGTGCAATTGGGGACATGCCGCAGGTACGCGATGTCGAACAAACCGTGATGCGTGGGGCCGTCCTGGGCCGAGAGCCCGGCGCGGTCCATGCAGAAAATGACGGGGAGGTCCTGGAGTGCGGCATCGTGGACAATGCAATCGTACGCCCGCTGCAGGAAGGTGGAATAAATGGCGCAAACCGGATGGTAACCCATCGTGGCCATGCCGCAGGCAAAGAGCACCGCGTGTTCCTCGGCAATCCCGACATCGTAATAACGATCTGGCATCGCTTTCTCGAGAATCTTCAGACTCGTGCCGCTGGGCATCGCCGCAGTGATCCCGACGACGGTGTTATCTTTTTGGCACAGCCTGACCATGGTCTGGCCGAAGACATCCTGCCAATTGGGCGGCGTGCCGGGCTTGGTGGGTAAAGTGGCGCCGGTTGAAACATCGTAGGGGCCGAGCCCGTGAAACTTTTCGGGGTTCTTGAGAGCCGCCTCAAAGCCCTTGCCCTTCTTGGTCAGCACATGAATGACAATCGGGTGGTCGCACGACTTGGCGAATTCGAGAGTATTGATGAGCAGCGGCAGGTTGTGTCCATCGATTGGCCCAAGATAACGAACGCCCATCTCTTCAAAAATCAGGCTGCTGCCATAACCGCCCCGGCCATCGGCATCCACCGTGGTGGGACTCGGATGAAGCGCAACCTCAGTCAAGGCGCTTTTGAATCCTTCTTCGGCTTTGTGGGCCAACTTGATGGCCACTTCTCCTTTTGGCAACCGGCGCAGGAAGCGCTCGAAATCCTTCGCCAGTTTGGTGTACGAGGGATGGGTGATCAGCTTGTTCAGATAAGCGGAGATCGCTCCGACGTTCTTCGCAATGCTCCACTCATTATCATTGAGAATGCCAATAAAACGCTTGGTGGTCTGCGCCACGTTATTCAGGGCTTCAAAGGAGATTCCGTTGGTCAGGGCGGCGTCGCCAAAAATCGCGATCACGTTTTCATCGCTGCCTCGCTGGTCGCGCGCGGCGCAGATGCCTAAGGCGGCCGATAAGGCCGTACCGGCGTGTGCGGCCCCATAGCAGTCGTGGTCGCTTTCTGAGCGCAAAGCAAAGCCGCTCAGCCCATTGGTTCCGCGAATCGTGCCGAAACGGTCTCGTCGACCCGTCAAAAGCTTGTGGACGTAGCACTGATGGCTGACGTCCCACACGAATTTATCTTTCGGCGTGTTGAAAACGTAATGAAGCGCGATGGTTAGTTCCACCACTCCGAGGTTGGGACCCAAATGGCCGCCGCTCCTGGACAACCCCGTAATCATCTCCTGTCGGATTTCCTCGGCCAGGATCGGCAGTTGGTCTATGGCCAATTGCTTGACTTGTGCTGGACCCTGTATCCGGTCGAGATATTGACTCATAGCTTCTCCGAATCTTCCGCCACGAAGGGTTTCAGCTTCATTTCTCCTGCGGCGTTCCTTTCCAATTGTTGAATTTTGATTTCCGCTTCCGAGAGTTTTTCCTGACAAATCCTGGCAAGCTGGGTGCCTTGCTCGTACTTGGTGAGCAAGCTCTCCAGCGGCAAATCTTCCGATTCCATTGCTTCAACAATGGCCTCAAGCTTTTTCAAAGCTTGTTCGAACGGCAGATTTTCGGCTTTGGCAGGCTCTGGTTGGCCTGCGTCTTTTGAAGGGCTCGCCACGGGCCGACACTAGGATAAAAGTTCGGGCGCGTCTAGTCCTAGATACTGGGATCGAATTGGAGAGCGGATATAAAATGTTGCAAATCCGCTGCTTGCGAACAGGTTGCCAGGTCGTCCAGCTGGCCTCGGGCCTGGCCGCTTAATCCGAAAAATCGCTCAACTGCTTGGCAGGTTGCTGGTTTTTGGCCTTTTTGGCCTTGGCAACTTGATTGGGAGTTCCTGACGCGTTAAACCATTCGCATGCCACAGAAATCGCGCGACGAAATCCTCGAGCAGGACATGCGCGATCTGCACCGCCTCGGTTACGCTCAGCAGTTGTTCCGGCAGATGGGCGGATTTTCCAACTTCGCTATTTCATTTTCCATCATTTCGATTCTGACCGGGGCGATTTTGCTGTTCGGGTTCGGGCTTCGCTTCGCAGGGCCGATCGTGAACTCGGTAGGCTGGCCCGTGGTCAGCTTGCTGGTGCTATGCGTGGCGGCCTCGATGGCCGAACTAGCGTCAGCCTATCCGACTGCCGGCGGTCTGTACTTCTGGGCGTATCGTCTCGGGGGACGTCGCTGGGCCTGGACCACTGCCTGGTTCAATATGATCGGCCAGGTGACTACCACCGCGGGAGTTAACATTGGCGTGTCAATTTATGCCGTCGGCGCCGTCACGCGGATGTTCAACTTGCCTGCGGACACCCCGATCCCCGTATTTGGCGCTCTGAATAACTGGTATTTCTACGTTTTCATTATGGTCCTGATCACCCTGCCGCAGGCGCTTATCAATCTCCTGGGCATTCGCGTCACCGCACGGTTGAACAACCTCAGTGTTTGGTGGCATATCGCCGGTGTGGCAGTGATCGCTCTGGCTCTTACATTTTTGGGCCGAACCCATCACCCGCTCAGCTACGCCTTTCAGATCGTCAAAACGACCAATCCTTACGATTTTTCTTCGGCGGAGATTGCCACAGGCGTGACCGCGCCCGCCCTTTACCTCGGCAATCCAATTACGCAAAAGCCCTTATTTGTCCTGCCCTCGCCGCTGTTCGCCATGTTCCCAGCCTTGGGGCATCTGTACCAAACCGCTCCAATCTGGCTTTTGTTAGGGATCGGGTTGCTACAAGCGCAATGGACGTACACCGGCTTCGACGCATCCGCTCACATGGCGGAAGAAACTTGCAGGGCGCGCCTTAACTCGGCTTGGGGCGTTTTTCTGTCGGTCGCGGTTTCCGCTGTGGCGGGTTACGTGATGTTGATGATCCTGACCCTTTCGATCACCGACATTCCGGCGACCGCCACCGACCCTTACCCGGTCCTCAAAATCGCCTACGATAATCTGCCCCGATTTTGGGCGAATTTCATCGCGGTGATTATTGCTGGCGCCATGTGGCTCTGCGGGCTCTCTTGTATCACCAGCATGAGCCGGATGTGGTTTGCTTTCGCGCGGGATGGCGGGATGCCCGGCCACAGCTTCATCCGCCGGATTCATCCACGCTGGCGGACACCCGCCAATTCAATCCTGGTTACTTGCGCTTTGGCGGTGCTGATATTGCTCTGGGCTGGAGCTTACTTTGTCGTAACCGCCATTTGCGTGATTATGTTGTATTGGGCTTATGGAATCCCAATTTTTCTCAATGTCCGGAACAAGCTCCGGCGGTCCGGCGAGTATACCCAGGCGGAAACGGCTCCCTGGAATTTGAAGAAATGGGGTGTGGCGTTGAATCTGATTTCAGTTTTGTGGATCGCCATCATTTCCTTGTTCCTGGTGCTGCCGCCCAATGAACTTGTCCTCTGGACCACCGTCTTGGTTTGCCTGTTTATGTTTCTTTATTGGAAGCTGGACGTGACCAGGCGCTTCACCGGCCCAACACCGGTTGACGAAAGTGAGTTGCGCAGGATTGAATTAGAAATGGCTGCGCAGCGTCCACCACATTAACGTGCTGCTCGTGTCGGCGGGAGAGACCTGGTTGTGAAAAGTCTTTGACTCTCGGCAGGGCTGTGAGAATTTAGCGCCAATTCATAACCTTATGACAAAACGACTTGTGATTCTGTATGCTGCCGCCGCATTGGGCTTTGGCGTCCTGGTCAGCACCGCGGCAGAAAAGGCTAAAACCTCGGTCGATGTTAGTAAATTGCCGCCGGCATCGGACCGGAAAGACGTAAGCTATGAGGGGGATATCAAGCCGATTTTCGAGAAAGCTTGCACCAGTTGCCATGGGCCAGAAAAGGCCAAAGGCAAACTGCGGTTGGACAGCCTCGCCGCTGCCCTCAAGGGAGGGGAAGATGGCAAGGTCATCGAGCCCGGCCATAGTGCCGACAGTGTGCTCGTGCACAATGTGGCCCATTTGGGTGATCCGGACGACTACATGCCCCCGCCGAAGAATAAGACTGGCATCAAGCAATTGACGCCCGAACAGATTGGTCTGATCCGGGCCTGGATTGATCACGGGGCTAAATAGGGACGGTAATCCCTCTTGGGACCATGAACGGGAATGGCCCCAAACAGGTCTGCCTCTCCTCCCCGCGGGGAGAGGACCGGGGACGGCAGGCTTTCAGATGCACTGTCCATAGAGTTTCAGATGTCGGATTTCCCATCTGCGGTCGCCCTGAATCCGTGGGGGATCGTCTGTTGTCCCCGCAGATTCTGGGCAACTGCAGATGGAAGAGCCCAGAGGAGGCCCATTCACTGAAAACCCATGAATAGCGACTTGGCCGCCGCGGCAAAATCCCTCGGACTTGCCAAATATCGCCGGCACATTTTTCTGTGCGCCGATCAGACCGAACCCAAATGCGCAGCTCAAGCGACCGGCCTTGAGGCCTGGGAATATCTCAAGAGACGTCTCAAGGAACTCGATTTGGTTGGACCCGATCCTTTGGTGTACCGCACGAAAGCCAATTGCCTGCGCGTGTGCATCCGCGGTCCCATTGCAGTGGTTTACCCCGAAGGCACCTGGTACCACTCCTGCACCCCGTCGGTCCTGGAGCGCATCATCCAGGAACACCTCATTGGCGGACGCGTTGTGGAAGACTTCGCCTTTGCGCAAAATCCATGCAGCGCGTGAAGGTGTGATGAGCTGTTCAACCACCGATAGACACAGATGAACACGGATAAAAATAGCTTTTGCCGCCAACCGGGTTCTGAATTGGCCTCACGTTAAGGCCGCCGCCGAGGGTTTGTTGCTGCCGTTTTATCCGTGAGAATCAGTTTTCTTCTGGTTCTATCTTCCTCGCCAACGCCTCACGCCTGCTCCCGCAACAGGAGTTCGCCGATTTGTTCGTACGTACCCACCACCTCCGTTGCGTTTCCCAGTTCCGCTGCCGGATGTGTATTCGTAATGGCAATCACGCGCATTCCGGCGGCCAAACCAGCTGCCACCCCGGGCTTGGAATCTTCCACCACCCAGCATTCCCGCGCTTGCACGCCCAGTAATCGAGCCGCATGAAGGAAAATATCCGGCGCCGGTTTGCCGTGCTTTACTTCCGAGGAGGTAGTCACAACGGAAAAAAATCTCCTTAGCTCTCGAAAACGCAGAACCTCATTGACGACCAAGGGTTCAGAACCGGAAGCCAGCCCCAGCTTATATTTGGCCGCTAGCCTTTCAATCAGCTCCGGCAGGCCTTCGAACAAAGGTTGCTCACGGCGCAAAATTTCCAAAACCCGTTCCCGTTTCATCGCCAGCAGGTCCTCGAGGCTATGGGCCGGTTGATGGCGCGTGACAAAATCCACCCAGAGCTCACGGTCCGTCCGTCCCACATACTTGGCGAACTGGATTCCATGCTTATCTCCGTAACCCAATTCCGTGACCACTTCGAGGAAGGCACGTTCGTGCCGGGGTTCGCTATCGACGATCACCCCATCCATGTCGAAAATCACCGCTCGGACTCGGGTCATGGCTCGCTGGTATTGCCAAGCTTAAGAATCCGCTGAAACGCGGCTTTCGCGAGTGGTTGAACCGAAAGGCGGCTGTGTGTTACCAGCGCAATACTCTGCAGCAGTTTATCGGACTTGATGGTCTCGAGACTAACCGGCTCGTTCAGCGCCTTCACTGGCGCCAGGTCGACACCGGACCAATCCCCTTCCTTCGCCGTGGGATCGGCATAGGCCTCTTTTACCACCCTGGCGATGCCCACCACCTGCTTGTCAGTGACGCTGTGATAGTACAGCACCGGGTCGTCTTTCTTCATGGCCCGCAGATTATTGCGCGCCTGAAAATTCCTCACACCGGTCCAGGCAGTGCGGCCGTCTTTGACAAAATCGGCCCACGAGTACGTCTCCGGTTCCTGCTTTACCAGCCAATATTGCACGGGCCAAATGTGAATCTTGAAACCCGCTTAGTCACGCTTGAATTGAAAGGAGCATTCCCATAATTCTCTATTCAGCCTCAGCCGAACTGGATAGCTTTTTTGGCGATGGACCTTGCCGTCAATCTAACGAAAATCCAGGAGCGCATCGCCGCCGCCTGCGCGCGTGTCTCTCGGGACCCGCGCACCGTCACATTGCTGGCGGTGACAAAAAATCAGTCACCCGACACTGTCAACGAAGCCGCTCGACTTGGTTTGTCTCTTTTTGGGGAAAACAAGGTGCAGGAAGCCAAGAACAAAATCCCGCTCTGCTCGGGCCGATTGAGCTGGCACATGATTGGGCATCTTCAAAGCAACAAGGCCCGCGAGGCCGTCACTCTGTTCTCAATGATCCAGAGCGTGGATAGCCTGCACCTGGCCGGTGAGCTCAACAAGCGGGCGGAGCAAGCATCCAAAACTTTGCCGATTCTGCTCGAGGTAAATGTCGTGGGCGAGGCCAGCAAGTTTGGCTATCAGCCCGAACAACTGCTCCTCGAACTGGCGAGCCTCAATGCGCTTTCCCGCCTCGAAATTCACGGCCTGATGACCGTTCCTCCCTGGACGCCGTTGCCCGAGCGGGTACGGCCGGTATTTCGCAAGCTGCGAGAGATCAAGGCGCAGTGCGAGCAGATCCTCGGCGCGCCCCTGCCCCATTTGAGCATGGGTATGACCGGCGATTTTGAAGTGGCCATCGAAGAGGGAGCCACGATCGTGCGCATCGGGACCGCGCTGTTTGGAGAGCGGGCGAAAAAGGAGCGGTGACGCAGGTGCAATGTAGCTTCACCTCTCTCCAAATCCGAAACTCGAAATCCGAAGGCCGAAAGAAACCCGAAGACCGAAGACCGAATCTAAGGTTCGCGTGCGCTCCGGTCTTCTTTTGATCTTCGGGCCCCCTTTTTTCGGGTTTCGGCCTTCAGACTTTTATTGTCCATCTTTTTCATGATCTCGGCCTTCGCGCGGCGGGGCCGCTTTCGCCTCAGGTGCAATCGGCCTCTGCGACGGGGTTGCTGGTTCTACGCGCGGCGCGGCTTCGGCAGCTCGATGAGTTGCCTCGGGTCGGCGCGGGATCTGGGCCTCCGGTCGGCCCTGCTCACGGCCAGTTGGGGGGAGTGCCCGTTCATGCGGAACGGGAGCTGGCGTCGTCACCTCCGGCACACTCTGACGCGGGCGCTCAACCGGCTGCCGAGGAACTTCCTTCGGTGCGGGTTGCGGCTGCGGCACTTCTTTGGGTGCAGGCTGCGGGGCAGGGGCCTCGCGGTAAATTCGTTGTTCCTGTCGGCCAGTGGCTGGCGGCTGCGCGACAGGAGCTTCGCGATAAAGACGCTGCTGCTCGCGGCCGGTTCCATGTTGCACCGGCGCCTCGTTGGCGCGCGGTTGTTGCGTCGTTGCACGCTCAGTCGGTGCGCGTCGCGTCGAATCAGGCACACGGGTTTGCTGGACGAGCTCGCGAACAGGCCGTTCCGTGAACTTTGTTCCGATGGCCCTCTGAATCGGTTCGACGCCGGGCCCGCGATTGATGACGATACGCCTGGACCCGCCGCCCCAGTCGCGAGTTTCAGTTCGGAAACCTCCAACGGGCCGGCTTCGCGAAAATATGCGGGTGTCGTTGAAGACCAACTCTCGCGGTGCCAGTCGGTCGTGGAAGTGATGGACATCCACAAATACGAAGGAGGTGTCGGCCACGGCAACGCCGCCAGGTCCGCAGGGCGCCCAGCCGATATAATCCGGGGCTTGGCGCCAAACGACCCATGCGGGTGCCCATTCGGTTCCCGGCAACCATACCCAGCCATAACTCGGATCATAAACCCACTGGCCATAATGAAAACAAGCCCAACCCCACGGTTCATCGCT
>DASRFK010000200.1:0-6684 GCA_035651635.1 Verrucomicrobiia bacterium
ACAACGAGACCTTCATCAGGCTCCCGTCGTTCGGCTCCAAAAGCGGCGCCGAGCGCCGCACTCCAAAACGCTTCGCGAAATTCCGACGCCTCTCGTTCTTCCTAAGGTTTTGGAGTGCGCCGCTGTGCGGCGCTTTTCGCGCCCAGGCACTTCTGAAACAACGAGACCTTCATCAGGCTCCCGTCGTTCGGTTCCAAAAGCGGCGCCGAGCGCCGCACTCCACGACGCAAGCGCGTCAGATCGCCCCGCGGCAAACATGGGCCGTAGCCCATCTCTTCTTTGAACGATAGTACAAAAAGAAACCGGACCCAAAGGTCCGGTTTCGTGATTTAGATTAGTCGCGTCGGCGCGCTACTTGGTCTTGTAGAACTGCGCCCCAGCGGCGCCGGTCGGGACCGTGTATGGGCTGGTAGCGCCTGACACCGGTGTATAGGTGCCGTTGACTGTCCCGGAGGACAATAGCGTTCCGCTATAGGTGATGGTAACCGTCGAGCCCGAGTGGGCCACGCTAACCGTCGGGAGGTTCACCGCCACAAACGCGCTGTTGTAGTGGTCGAACGACGCCGAGTAGTAGAACCGCGGATTTACTACGGTCTGGGCATCGTTATCGTGGGCGGTGCAGCAGATGCCAACATACACACTCTGTGGCAGCGGGCCGGCCGCATTAGTGGACAAGTCCGTCAGCGCTTCCTGCACCCAACTGACCCCGTTGCTCGACCAGTAAGCCGAGAGCATCGTGCCCGCACGTTTGAGGCGAACCCAGGCGTTGGGATACGCCGGAGCCGTTGCCGGCCCATTCGCCCAACTGAGCGAGGCCTGGGAGTTCGTTGACCGGGTATTGCACTCCACGGTGTTTTGGCCTAAGCCATTGCCGGCAACTGATTGCTTGCCATCGGCCGAGGATGGGTCGTTCACAATGTTCCAATTTCGGCTGCCTGGGGTCAGATCCTCGCGGACCATCAGTCCACCCTTGCTGTAATTGTCGACTTTGGTGAACGCGGTTTGGCGCACTGCCACGTCAAAATCTCCAGTCTTGGTTTCATAACTGAAGTTGAATCCGTCACCGGTGCCCCAAATGTCGCTGCCCTCGCAGCTAATGTCATAGGCATTGGTGCCCGTGGCCCACATGTACCCAGGGAACGCCGGGTCGGGAATGGTGAAGTCACCGATATCCTGGTTAACTAACTCCGCCTGCGGCACACTAAACGAGGTGGCAGTTGGAGGATTACCCGAGAAATCGGTAATGCCCGTGATGGTGAGTTGCAGCGGGAAGCTGGTCGGCTCACCGCCCAGTTGCAACTGGACGTGGCGCGCGTCGTTGCTGTTGACCACGATATTTGCGATCGCGCCACCAGTCAGGTTGTAATGAGCTATATCCGAGATCGACGCCAAATCCATGGCTTTGTCGAAGGTAATCGAGACCACCGGATTGAGGTTGTCGTCAAACTCGGAGACGAACACCACATTCGGCTTGTTGGTATCGGCAATGACCGTCAAGCTGGCGGTGAGGCTGTTGCTCCAGTTTTGGAGGCCAAGCGCGCGAATCTGGGCGTAGTACTGCGCGCTGTCGCCCGGCTTGAGCTGAGGCGTTGTATAGGTCGAGGTCGTTGCCCCCGGAATCAGCGTGTTGTTCTTATACCATTGGAACAACACGTTGGGGAAATGGACGAAGTTAGCCGCAGTGGACCCGTCCGGCACGTTGTTAAACTGGCCAGTCGTTCCAATGGGGATTTTGCCATCAGAAACGCCGCCAGCGGTGAACGTTGCAGTTGTGCCGCTGAGGGTCGTAACATTCGCAGGCTGATTAGTGAACGCGACATACGTCGAGGTATTCGGCGCGTCGAAACCAATCAAGCTGCCAGTCAGGGCACTGTCTGTCCCATTCGCTGGAATTGGATCGCCGTGCTTGACAAAGGTGACCGACACGCTGTCGCCGCCGCCACCTTCCTGGTGCCACACTTCCATGTAGTAACGTGTGCCTGCGGTCAGCTGGATGCCATTGGGATTCAGCTTTGCGCCAGCGGCATTGGTGTAGGTCCCGGAATTCATCTGATTCTGATCCGAGGCATTGTTATTGCCCGGGTTGTCATTCCAGTCGAGTGCACCCGCCCACCCTGGTTGCTGGCAGATCAGCCGCTTATTGTTTGGATTCGAGTCGGTGCTCAGGAACACGTCGCTATGATCGTCACCGGTGACGATGAAGTCATAGGCTTGCGAGACGGCAGGAACGAAGAAACCATTCACCTCATTCACGTAGGTGTCTCCGTTTTCGTTGTTAATGCCGGCTTCCATCGCAGGCACCGCCATAGTGAAATCCGGCGGGCCAAAGCCGCCACCCTCCGGAACCGTGAGATCGGCTCCCTTGTTGAGCCAGTGTTGCATCAGCATCAGACCCGGTTCGAATACGGCTTGTTGGACGGTCAGTGTGACGGGTGGTGAGCTGGTGATCGAAAGGTCACCCTCCGCCGTCGAGGCAACCAAGTCGAAGGTGCTGCCGCTGTCAGACGCAATCGCCGTCAGAATGGAGTAGGTGCTCGTCGTTGCGCCCGGAATATTCGTGCCGTTGCGCTGCCATTGATAAAGGACGTCGAACTCACTGTCCGAGGTCGCTGAGCCGCTGAAGATCGCCTGATTGCCTTCGAACAGCGTCACAGCTTTTGGCTGGGTCTTCCAGGTCAGGTTAGTCGTCGCAGTGGTCTTCATCGAGAGCTGCGAAGCCGGGATCGGAGGCGCTCCGTTCGTCGGATCGGGATCGGTCACGAGCTTGGCCAGAATGCCCAGGTTGTCGCCGCCGCCGCCCTGGTGGGCATCGGCCTCGATGTAATACGGGTGTCCTCCCAGCAGGTGAATGCCGCTGGCAAAGGGGGCCGTCCCTTCAGAATTTGTCCACTGGTCCGAACGCTTCTGGCTGACAATGCTGGCGCCGGGACTATTGGTCCAATCACGTGAATTGCTCCAGATATTTTCCTGGGCGATCAGCTGCCGGTTGGCTGGCGTCGCATCCGTGCTCAGGAACAGGTCGGAGTCGTCATCCGAGGAGATGAAGAACACATAATCGCCATCGACCGGCGGAATGTACCAACCGCTCATGCGGCTGGCGAAGTTGTTGATCGCATCGTTTGAAGCCGACTCGGCGCCGGTGCGGTCAATGGGAAGAGTAGCGCTGCCGTCACCAGTCGAGACCTTTATGTTCGACGCGGGCCCGGTCGTGCGGTTCTCCGCATCGGTGCGGACAAAGTTGTTGAAACGCTCGATTTTCAAACCGTTGGTATACGAAATCGAGTTGGCATTGACGGTCAGAACCGCCACCGCACTGGTGGACGCCGTGCTGACGTTGTACGAGGCCGGCAAGGTGACCACGCACGTGTACTGCGCGTTGTTGTCCGCCGCCGTGGCCAGGAACGTGTACTGCTGGTAGGTCGCATTGCTGATGACCGCGCCATTCCGATACCATTGATACAGCAGCGGGTCCGGGATCGGGTCGGCCACCACGTAGGCGAAGGAGGCCTCGCGTCCGTCGTAGGCCGTCGCGTTGGTCGCCTGAGTCGTCACCGCGAGGGTTGATGGAACAGTATAGCCGTAGCCAATGTTCGTTGTGTTCAGGGCGCTCTTGGCCCCATCGGTCGGTTCAGCCCCGCCTTTGAACGAGAAGGTCGCAGCGATGTTTTCTCCACCGCCACCCTGCTGATGCACCGCTTCGATCCAATACTTCTGCCCGGCCACCATGGGAATGCCATTCTTGAATGGCACGGTTGCCCCAGCGTCCGGGGAGAACTGATCCGAGCGCTTTTGGGCTGCGGTGCTGCCGCCGCCCGAACCAACCGCATGCCACTGGTCGACGTTGCTCCAGCCCGCTTCTTGTGCAACCAGCTTTTTGTTGGCCGGTGTGGCGTCGGTGCTTACGAACAGGTCGCTATCGTCGTCCGAGTTGATCCAGAAAACGTAGTTGGTTGTGACGGTAGGAATGAATACGCCGCTGATTCGTTCGGTGTAATTAACCGCTCCGCCGTCGGCTGTGTCAAAAATGGTTAAATCGATCGTGTCGGTGGTAGGCGCTCCCGCCTGGCCGTTTTCGACCTGGACACGGGTTGGGTGCTGCACACCGTTGGGATTATCCGACGTCCAGTATTGATGGCGAAGAACACCCGCATCGAACACAACTGTTTGTGCTCCGGCTGTTCCCACGACCAACAAAGACGCGCATATACTTAGCAGTCTTATTCGTTTCATGGGGTGATGAGGTTAGAGTAGTTTTTTGGTGTTTGGGTTTGAGTTATACGCTTTTTGGGTTTGTTTTGCGCACCCGCCGACCCGACAAAAGAACGCTCGACGCATTGCACGCCGACACCACCGTTCTCGCCGGGCTTTTTGGGTTTGTTGGTGCAATAAAACCATTTTGGTCAAAACAGTGCAAGCGAAAAGTTTTACTTTTGTAACAAAAGTAATTTTGTGGCTTGCGCTCTTTAGGAAGGGTCTCGTGAACTCATCCCCCGGCTGCTTTCTGTGACCCCTGCTGGTTCGGCCCCGCAACCCGAGAAGACTGATGTAATTCTTGCATTTCGGTTTAAAGTCAGTACCTTGCTCATCCGCGGAATGCCGCATACGGCTGGTGTGCCATGACTCAATGTGACCGCACCAACACCATGACCTCGGGGTATGGTGAAACCGTGCTCTTGGCACAGCTCGGTCCCTGCGCGAGTTTCGGTTCTCAGAATCCACTCCGCCTACCCCCATGCACCTCCTGCACAGTTTGTTACGCTGTCTCGCTCGTCCTAATTCAAAGCGGTGTGCTTATTTAGCGCTGCTCTGCGCTCCTTCAGCCTTCGCTCAACTGCCTTCAGGCTGGACTGACGAGGACATCGGTTTCCCGTCGCAGCCCGGCTCGGCCTCCGAAGCCAATGGCTCCTGGAGCGTATCCGGCGGCGGCGCAGATATCTGGAACTCCTCCGACCAATTCCATTTTGCTTATGAAACCGCCTCGGACAGCGTGGTTTTGATCGCGCGCGTCACGGGCGTGGACTTCACTGACCCTTGGGCAAAAGGTGGGCTGATGCTGCGCGATAGCAACGATCCCTCGGCGGTTTTTGCGGACGTAGTCGCAACGCCCATCGCCGGTGGCAACGGTGTCAGTTTCCAATGGCGCAACAGCACCGGAGGCCAATGCGGATATTCACAGGTGGGTGGCATTTCGACGCCCGTTTGGGTCAAGCTGACCCGGTTTGGAAACCAATTCAGCGCGTATTATAGCCCGGACGGAACGGCCTGGTCGCCCATCGGGCCCAGTCAGACCATTTCAATGATTTCGCAGCCGATCGGCGGCCTGGCGGTCACGGCCCACAACGACGGGCTTCTGTGCACCGCCACATTTGACAACGTCATCGTTTCCAACACACCACCACCAGCTCCAAATCCTTTTGGTGTCTATCGCGAGCTCTGGAGCAATCTCGACCCGACCCCCGGCAACACTCTGGCCGCGCTGACCAACACCGCCTATAACCCAAACTGGCCCGACAATCCTGATCCGGCCTACACCCGGACCTACGACACCTTCGAGGCGGACGCCAACACCGGCATGAACTTTTATGGCCAACGCATGCGCGCGTTTATCGTTCCTCCGACGAATGGCAATTATACCCTTTGGATTTCCAGCGATGACACGTCCGACCTCTTTTTAAGCACGGACGAAAATCCAGTCAACAAGCAGCTGATCGCCGGGGTGCCCGGCTGGACCTCCTCGCGGCAATGGACCACTTACCCGGACCAGCAATCTGCCGCCATTGCCCTGCAAGGCGGACGCCGTTATTACGTCGAGGCCATCATGGAGCAGGGCCAGGGCGGCGACAACCTGGCCGTCCGCTGGCAAATTCCCGGCGGCGCTTTCGAGGAGCCCATCCCCTCCTCGAGCGCGGCCGGCAGTCATTTGATCCCTTTCGACGGCCAGGACACTCAGCCGGGCATTTACCAGCAAACCACCAATGTCACAGCCGTGGAAGGCCGCGACGCCACCTTCTCAGTCCTGGTCACCAACGGCGCGCCGGTCGGGTATTCCTGGCAAGTCAATGGACAGCGGATATCCGGAAGCATTGGCCCGCTCTACACCGTCAGCGGCGTCACCGTCTCAGCCAATAATGGCCAGGTCTATCGCTGCACCGTCTCCAACTCTGTCGGGTCCATCACCAGCGCGGCCATGACTCTGAGCGTGCTGGGCGATACCAACCCGCCGACCGTCGTGCGCGTCCTCAATATCGGCACCAACAGCGTCGTGCTGGTCTATTCCGAGCCTGTCGAAGCGGCCAGCTCGACCAATATCGCCAGCTACGTCTTCACCAATGGCCTGCCTGTAAAGGCCGCCGCGTTGGCGCCAGACAACCAAACGGTGACCCTGACCACCTCGGGTCTGGTCTATGGCAGCAATTACTCAATTGTCATTAACGGCGTGCGCGACCGGGCCAGCATTCCCAACACCATTGCGCCCAATACCAAGGCCAATTTCATTGCCTTGCCATTTTCATCCCAGGACATCGGCAACCCGCCAATTGCCACCAGCATTAACTCGGTGAGCAACGGACTGAACGTCAGCGCTTCGGGCAGCGATATCGGCGGCTATGCCGATCAGTTCGGACTGAGTTACCAGTTGCGCACGGGCGATTTCGACGTCGCTGTGCGCGTCGCCGGTTTGAGTCC
>DASRFK010000201.1:0-38262 GCA_035651635.1 Verrucomicrobiia bacterium
CGGTGTGGCTCGAGGCTGAATCGAGCGGCATTGGGAGGGACCTTGCCGGTTTGAATCGCCCGATGCGTTTCCGTTAAAACAAGGCCGGTAACCGGCAGTTCGGTCAGCGGCCCGATGATTTCTGATGCCCAGCGGGAAAGGTCCATGTGAATGCGCAGAACCAGGTAATTGGAGCTGTTGACCCAGGCGGTAACCGGAATAAACGGGCGGTCCGCTGCGCGATTGGTCACTCCCCAAGGCTGAAGGATTGATTCGGGCTCCTGCTCCCACTTGATGATGTAGGCGGGCTGTCCGCTGACCTGCGCTGTCCCGACATATTGCGGGTTGCGCGCATGAGCCATGACCTCCTCAGGGTTGGGATTGGCGAGCAGCATCCGGTAAACCGGCAAAACGCTTACCGGTCCGACCTGCCAGGAAGTATCGCGGGGCAGATCAAAGGCCGTCGGGCGCGAGGAGTGGTCCAAGAGTTGGTACTGCCCCACGGCCGGGACCGCGAGCCAGCCGCTATTGGTATTGTTGAGCAGGCGCACCTCAAATTCAGGCCAGGTAAACGAGCTGCGCAGCGAGAAGTTCAGTTTGTCGGGCCTTTCAAAAATCGCCGAACCCGAACCCGAAATTGGAATGGTTGTGCCACCCAACCCGAGGTCGATGGTGCTCTCGAAGGTATCGCGGTACGTCCGCAAGTTACGGTAGGCCGAGGCCATCAGGCGGGTGGTTCGCGACGCCAGGCGCACCTGGTGATAACCCGAATACAACGGCCCGATGAACAGATAAGCCAGGAGGAGCACGACGGCGCTGCCAAAGCCAATGAGCATGCCCCGGCGCCCGGCGCGGCGCTGCCGCCGGACTTCGGCCTGCGGCATGTTGGTCTGGATCCAATTGCCATCAAACACCCGCCAGTAGATCCGGTTGCGGACTTGCAGATAGCCGTTCACCCCGCGGGTAATGCCGGAAAGCCGCAGAATGCTGACCAACTGGTTGGTCTCGTCATCCGGCACAACCTGCCCGTTGTGAATGCGGCGATACAGGTAGAGCAGCCCGGCCACGTCGACCTCGCTGCGCAGCAACCGCTCGCGGACAAAAATCAGGTTGTCGTCACGGTCACGAGCCTGGCGCGAGAGAAACAGCTTTTCCGCAAGCAGATCGACCGCGCGGCTTGAGGGCAGCAAAGGTGGCACCGGCATCTCGCCCGGTGTGTCGGCCGTCTGCGTCGATAAGGCCTCCGCCAGCGCGCGGCATAACCGCTGGGTCAAGTACGGGTGCCCGCCGGTCCAGTGAAGCACACGGCTTAGCAAGTCGCGCGCAACGGAGTCTTCGCCGGTCAATCCCCGCGCCAGCGGCGTAGCCTCGACCGCCGTGAAATCGTTCAACTCGATACGCCGCCCGATGTTGAACGGGGTCATGCGCGTGTCGCGGATCAGGTCGGTGGGAGTCGCCACCCCCAATAGCCCAAAGGCCAAACGATTGAAGACCGAATCGCGCGAGCGCCGGTTGTAAAATTCACGAATCGCCGCGAAGAATTCATCCGTAGAAAAAGGGAGGCTGCGAACGATGTCGATTTCGTCCACGAAAATGACCACGTTCGACGAAAGCTTGCCCAGGACCACCTGTTCGATAGCGGTGACCCAGCGTTGCAGCGGTCCCCATTCCGGGTGGGCGGCGCAGAAGTCGAAGAGCTCGTCCTCGAGGTCCAGTTGCTGGCCGAGTCGCGAAATGAGCCCATCGTACCATTGCTCGAGGCTCAAGTTCTGGCCAATGGCAGTCAGGTCCAGGACCGCTACGGCCACTCCTTGCTCGCGCAGACGTTTGACCGTGCGCACCATGAGGGAGGATTTCCCCATCTGGCGCGAAGTCAGAACGTAGCAGAATTCGCCGGCCAGCAATCCGTCGCCCAGGTCGCGGTCGGCTCGCCGCTCAACATAGGAAGGGGCGTCGTGCCGCAGGGTGCCGCCGGTAACGTAAAACTCACTGCCCGTTTCGGGAGGTACGAGGACCGGTGATGGCAGCTCAGGCATACCACTATCAAGCTGGAACGATGCAGTTCAACCACGGAGGGACACCGATGACCACAGATAAAAAGAACGGACTGGTACCACCTCGACCGGGTGAACTCGCATCGCTCTTGGACGAACGAAGCAGCCTTTTGTCGGATACTTTCTGCTGTCTTATCCGTGCGAAACCGTGTTCATCTGTGGCTTTCAAGTTTATTTAGCCCGGTATCAGAATCTGAGGAATCCGGAGCGATTTTAGGATGGGCCTAACTCTCAGAGCAGATGCCTGCGCAAATAGGCCGCATACAACCGGCAGCGCGGCCTGGCTTCTTCGGGAATATGGCCACTGACCAGTCCCGCGCTACGCAGTCGATCGAAGGTTTCCGGGTTGGGACAAGGCTGGCCGTTGAGAACGCCGCGCATGACTTCAGTCAGTGCGCTATCCCGTACCAACAGCACGAGAATTCGGCGCAGGTGATCCCCGTAAAATGCTTCATCGCGCGCAGCTTGCTGCTCGAACGCATCAAAGGAGAGCTTGCGCCGCGCCAGTTCATCCAGTCCCCGCCGCACCAGGTAAGGGTGGCCGCCTACCAGCCGATAGAACCGTGTCGCCTCATCATCGGATTTAAGCGGATTGTTGTACCGTCGATTCAGCTCCGCCACTTGGGCGGGCGTAAAATCCTCCAAAGTCAGGCGCGTCCCGACATTGAACGGGGACTGGTTGATGTCGGTGATGAACAGGTGCGCCTCGGTCGCGTACGCAATGGCGATGGTCAAGTGCGACCAGGGCCCTGATGGGTCCAGCGCCCGTTCATTGTGCCACGAGCGAATCAAACCGAAGACTTCACTGCCGAAGGGAGTAACAAACAGCCGGTCCACTTCGTCGAGCCCCCAAAAGAGCGGCTGCCCCACTTTGCCCAGGACTTCGCGGCGAAGAAAGCGTTCCAGGTTCGCATTAGGACCCCGGCGCGGATCCCAGGTGTTGGTGGGATCGGCTTCGAGTTCGAGCTGGTCGGCAATCGATTCGGCCATGGTCCGGTACAAGCGGTCGACGGTTTTGAAGTTTTCGGCGTTGAGCTTCTGCAAGTCGGTCGCGACCGCCTTGGCGCCGTGTTCGCGGGCAAACTGCATTCCGCGCGCCAACAGCGAGGTCTTGCCCATCTGGCGCGCGCCTTTAAGCAAAACGATACTATCGTGCTTGGTAATGGCTGAGCGCAGCTCCCCATCCGCGGCGCGGTTGATGTAGAATTCAGAGTCGAGCGGGACCGCGCCACCCAGGGATTCCAAAGCGGCGGGACGCACCTGGGTAGCCATGGGCTGGGCCACCGGAGTTGGTGCAGCAGGAGCCGAGGGCGAGTGCGCGTCAGCCACAGCAGCAGGCGCTTGCTTTAGAGCTTCGCCCAGTTCTGTAACGAGGCCCAGGTTATCCTGCTCACCTTCCCACAGAAAATACTGCAGCGGGTCAAGAATACTCGAGAGCGGTTCGGGTAGTGGCCCGGTATACCTGACGCGCACTGGCAGGAGCCTGGGTTTGGCGCCGTTGAGCTGCGAAGCTTCGTGCGCGCTCTCGATCTCGAATCCAAGCATCTCGCTGTAGATGGAATCGGATGAAAGCAGCGGGATGACCGCATCGGCCGAGCGTATGCGGTCTTCGATTTCGCGGGCCCACTCCACACCCATGGTCAAGTGCCGATCGATAAACACGCGGCAGCCTGCCTCCGTCAGGCTAGACTCCAGGAACCCGACCAACTCCTCATCAGGCTGACTGCCACGCTTATATATCAGTGCTACTTGGGGATTTTTGATGGTTGCCATAATTTTGTCGCCGGTTCCGGCACCCTTTCTGAGACGACCTTCACGCCGCAGCGTGGCAGAGCTCAAGCCAGCTTTACGGCCTCATCCTACCCTTTTGGTCGCCTGGTTCAACGAAATTGCGATACTTGGACAATAACCTGAGAACCGAATCCCTCTGCACCGCGAGGGCAGCCCCAAGCAAGTCGCCAGCCTGATCCGGGAATTGGTGACCAACGATTTTATCACCGGTGAAACTGTCTCTATTGATGGTGGGATGACGATGCGGATTTGCCAGACCCATCAGGTTCTAAATGCGCCGCAAGCCTTGGCTGTTCTTCTGGCTGTTTTTCTGGCTTGCGGGAGGACGGAAAGGAGCTAAAATCTACGACTTATTCTTACGGAAGACTATGAATTCCAACGGTTCTCATCGGTCTTCTGATTCTGGTCGCGCGGTTAGCTCAGTGGTAGAGCACTTCCTTGACACGGAAGGGGTCAGAGGTTCAAACCCTCTATCGCGCACCATTTTCGAGGCTTTTTGAGTCTGCGTCGCGGAGTTGTACAAAGCCGGATTTCGGCGGAACGTGGGGAAAAGGACCGCAGCCCATTAGGAATGAAGCACTTAGGAAAAGCCGAGAGGGGGGAGGAAAAACCTATTTGTACAAAATGTAAGGTAACTCTTCAAAACATCATTTCGACTCGGTAAAACCGAGCGTTGAAGAGTTTCCCGATTTTTTGTACAAATGCATTTTAGGGGTGTGAGGTGTGAAGTAAAAAGGCACCGAAAAACGGGCCAGATTTCGGTCAGGGGCTTAATTCAAACGCGGTTTTTAAGACCGGTTCGCTTGGCGAAAATGGCCGGTTAATCGGTCGTTAACCCGCCCCCAATTTATCCACCGGCCGGGCAGATACGCAGGCTGCCGCAAAAGGGGCAGTTGGCCGGCGTCTGAGTTTGAAAGATCTCAGCGCACGCGCGGCAACGCAGTAGGCGGCCGTGGGCCAGAACCGGTTCCCCGTCGAACGTAATAGTCTTAACCAGGTCAGCAATCGCCATTATCAATTTGTCTTTGCTGGCACAGCCTTTTGAAATCGCTCCAACACCCAGCACGCGGGCCCGACCGAGCAACTGTTCGGTCGTCAGAATCAGGGGTTCAGCGCCCACGAACTTGCGCAGGTTCCGTCTCTCCTTGAATTGTTCTGGCGTTGACCAGATCGCCTGGTCAAGCACGGCTTCCAGCTTGAGTTGGATTTTGCGATCCGGAGGCTTGCCCGAAATGGCCTGCTGCAACGCCTCGCTACTGATGCGGGCCTCGACCATAACCTCAGAAAGGGTCATGTCCATGGCGGCGATGATTTTGGCCAGATCAATCATCATGATATCTCAATTGGTCCCTGGATATTATCAGCAGCGCCTCCAGTTCGCCGCCCTCCTGGCCCCAGTGCGCACCCTCAATCAGCCCCAGTTCATGAAATAGCAAGGCCAGCTGGTTCATCTTCAACTTTCCCTCCGGGGTGTAATTGATTTGATAGCTCAACGTGTTCGGCTTGAGATCATCCTTGAGCACTTTAGCGCCGGTAATCCACCCGGAGCGTACGAGTCTTTTAATCAAAGCTTCACGGACTTGTTCGTCGAGCATGAGGGCAGTTGTGGATCAGTTTAAGAGGGATGCAAGTTTTTTATTGCAATTGAGCCAGGCGCGCGCTCATAGTCGCCACAGCCTTCACTGCGAATGAAGGTCTCGGCACTGTAAAGCGGCCTAATCACCCCGCAAAGCCGATTCGAAAACAGAACATTCTGCCCGTCATGGATAGCGCGTCGGGTGATACCGACGCGCGATAAGGTTCGCAGCCTTCTGTGGCGGGCATTGTGTTGAGGTAAATATGTCGAAGTTACTAACGCGGCCGCTCATTGAACGGCTGCTGACCACGGCGGCCGCCCTAGCCTCCAAACAAGGAATCAAAACCCGCGAGCTCGCCGAACTGTTCGAGGTAAGCGAGAAAACAATCCACCGGGACCGGGAATTTATCCAGAACCGGTTAATGATCGATCTGGATCTCGACCGGGATGGGTTCCGCTACCGGGCCCGGAACACGGCGCAGGCACAGGGGATCGCGATGGCGTTGCAGGCAATGGTAGGAAGGGGGATCCTGTGAATCGCGAGCTACCAGCAGACATTGTGGCAAAAGCCAACCGAGCGACTATCGAGCACCTCCAGCAGTTGGCCAATCTGCTTAGTGAATGGAGCGTCCAACTCGGGAAAATCGCGGACCGGAGGCTTATCCAAAAAGCCATTCGGGACGGCCGCGGAATGTTCCCGCCGCGCGACCGGAGGTCGCTATGAAACGCGCACCCAAACACTTCAAAGTCGATTGGATTCCGGAGGCGGACGGCCGCGACCTGGTCAAGCAGTTCGCCGGGCTTATCTCCGCAGTATACAAGCACGGGAATGTCGTCGAGCCAATGAAAACGGCTTTTCAATCGGACGGAACGACAATCCTAGTGACGCTCTACACCGATCCCAATTCCAAGCTTGCAATTGAGCGCGAAGATGCCGAGCGTCTCTCCGAGCAGCAAAACTAAAATCGGGGGAACCTGAAAACAAACGAGGGCCGGCGAAAGCCGGCCTTTTTAGTTCTTGACCGCGCGGCGAGCCTTCGCCCTGACACGTAAGTCTCTGCGGATATTCTTAATCAATGCTTCAAGCGACCTAATTGTCTGAAGAACCTCTGTTTTTAAAGGCTCCTCATCGGGAGGTTTGTCTTTTATTCGCTTCCACTGCTCCTCCAAAGCACTTTGAATCCTTTGAAACTGTTCCTTAGCATCTGCCTGGAGTTGGTGAAAATTCGAGCAGATGAATTCATCGTAAACCGACGTGAAAAGAGCTCGCGGCCCAATTTTAGCGAAAAACGCGTCGTCGTTGATTCTACCATTTGGAGAACAGTTTTCGCCGGATAGCCAGAAGGGGCTAAGGTTATACCTTTGCGATGCGGCTCGAAAAACAGCGTAAGGGAGCGGCGCGCGTCCAGATTCATAGCTTGCTATCCGCTCGCTTCCAAATCCGATGGACACGGCGAATTTTGAGCGCGATATCTGGAGCATCTCGCGGAATGTTCTGAACCTTGCCCCAATTTCGTTTTCCCGAGCGGAGGCCATTTTGTTTCTCCGCATGTTTGCGGAAAACGACACGTCATTCAAATCTAAAGATTGCGCTTTACAGAATTATCATATTCTGTAATAAAGCAAGCAGATGAGCCGACGAAAGGCAAAGCGAATTAACCAGAAGTGGCCTGGGGTGAAGACGGCAGCCCGAAAACTGGGCGTTTCATATGAGCATCTGCTTCTCTGCCTCAAGGGTAGAAGGTCATCACGCCGGCTGATCTCTCGTTACAAAGCACTCAAATCTGGACGAAAAGCGAAATGACTCCGGACTTACAGAATCTTCGCGGGCATCTTGACCAACTCGCAAAACGGGCCGGGCATTCTTCAGTGCTGGCCGAAATACTCGCCGGCCAGGTCGCGCGACAGGAACGCGACATTACCGAAGCCCGAGAGCTGTTTCGGCAGGCTACATTTGAAGACGGCTGGTATCAGGTCGAAAGGAAGGGGGAACGCGAAGACCCCGCGACTGGAAACATTTTGGTGATCGACGACGAATCGATCCGATCCATCGTCGACAACTTCAATTCTCACATTGTGCCCGGCTTCCGAGGAATGCCGGTAAAATATCCCGGACCGTCGGGCCTGGTTACCCCGCCAGCCGGCCGCGCGATGCGGCTGGAGGCGAGGAAAGACGGGGTCTGGGCGTTCATCGTCTGGGACAAGGCTCCCAACTCTTCACAGCCAAAACTTTCAATCAACATCTGACCCAAGGAAACTATTTATGCAAACAGCGACACTTCCCTTCGAGCAGCAAAAAATATTCACATTGTTCGACCCAGGCGACGCGCGCCAACGCCGCACGTTTAAAGAGGTGCCCATGTCTGTCAGCCAGCTCATCGAGTGGCGCCAAGATGGGCGGCTGACGGGCGATGAACACGTCCGCTGTCCGGGTGACTCTCGATACTCGCGGCTTGATACGGTGTTGCAAAAGGCCGCGGCCGGTTTGCTCTCCGCACCGGTGGCCGAGGCGGCGCCGCTGAAGCCGGCAGTCAAAATCACGAAGCAGGATGTCGAGACGGCGTATCAGGAATGCGCCCGGTCAGGCGATGAGCTGGATAAATTGAAACGCCTGGCAGCGCAGCAGTCCCGGTTCGAAGATGCGCCGGCCGCGCGCCGCAAGTTTATGGAGTCACCCGGCGATGAACTCCACCGCCTTGAAACTTCCGGTGATCTGGCCGACTCCAAGGTGTTAACCCGGATTTCGGAACTCCGGGTGATGACTGCCACTCTTCCACATCGATCTGAACTTGCTCGGCAGTTGCACGGCCGCAACCAGCGGAGGCTGCTCGATGTCTGCAACTCATTCATCACTGACACTTTTGGGCCAAGGCTGAGCGAAATGGATTCGAGAACGCGGGCGCTGCTCACCGCGAAATTTAAGGACCTGATTGCTCCGGAGGAGTTGGAGCACACCCTTAATGGCAGCGAATTGATTCGCCGCCTGAATGTGATCCGAGAGCCGGTTATCGTCCGGGGGGCGGAGACCGATGAGGCGATGGAGGTTGCTCGGCGCTTACTTAGCTCCTGGACTGCCGCCGATGAATTCGAGAAAAAGCATTTGAGCACATAGGGGCGGAGGCAATGGCAAAGGTTACGTCATCATCAGAAGACCTAAAGCGGTCTACCGGGTGGATACACATTGTTCCCAAGGGGGTCCTCCCAAACGGCGAGGCTGGGATTGACCAGGTGCTCGATGATGCTGCCCTCGATTCCATTATTTCGAATCTGAACAAGGACAAAGCCCGCCTCGGTGATAAATGGCCTGGGCTTTACGCCGGCAGGGAACACTGGATCTACAAAGAGGATAAATCCTCCGAGGCACTCGCATGGTTCAAAACCTTTGAAAAGCGTGCCGATGGGATTTGGGCGAAGGACGATGGCCTAACTGACCTCGGACGTGAGGCGATCAATAATCGGCATTACAAGTACACGAGTTTCACGCTGGATCCGCAGGATGTGCAGCACATCAAGGGGAAGCAATACCGCGTGCTAAGGATCGACACGGTTGGGTTCACTAATCAAGCCAACGGTAAAGAGCTTTTAACGCCCATTAATAACCGCTTAGCCGAGAGCGTCAGTCAGCCCCACAATGTAGCTACTTTGGAAGCAGGAGCGATTCAGGACCGCGCGTTCGAATTGCAGAAGCAAAACCCTGGGCTGAGTCTTGCCAGCGCATTTTGTAGGGCCAGCAGCGAGAGTAAGACGGCGCCGGCCGTCGATGGAGTTCGGAACCGCGCGGCGGATCTCCAGCGCTCAAATCCTGGAATGAGTTTGGCCACTGCCTATAGCCGAGCGGACGGCGAAGCGCGTTCGGTAATGACCCCAGACCGGTTTGCAGCCGCACTTATCCAGGAGGAGATCCGCGCGGACAAGTCGGGAATGGCTCCGTCGATGGCTTTGGCAGTCGTCTGCAACCGGCACCCGAGATTAGCGCGTATGGCAAACCGTGAAGTTGGTTGGGAAGTGCTTAGCGATCTGGAGCCGGCGGCACACGCCGCGTATTCGGAAGCCGTGCAACTGCCGGCAGGCGATGCTGCTCCCGCCTGGAGATGGTCCAAGCCTTTGGACCAAATTCAGCAGCTGCGCGTGCAAAATCCGGACCTGGGCTTCGAAGGTCTCTATCAATTGTGGAAGGAACAAAGCCCCGAGCAGTTTTGGGCCTTTGTATTAAGCTGCGATCCAAACCGACTGCTTCCCAAGGGCACTCCCGCGGGGGAACCCTTGGTTTACTCAAAGTCCGATCCCTCAGAAGAAGCGCAGGCCTGGCTTGACGCATGCGCGGATGCGCGAAACGCGGGAAGGCGCTAATGATTGAAGCAGCGCCTATAAACTTTTCCCTTCCCCAGCGCTCCTTTGGTAACGCTGGACTGTCCGCCGGACACACTTCGCCAGCGGGGCTTGCTGTCCCGCTGGCGGGGGCCGGCCCGCGCCCTCTCCTTCCCGTTGGCGGAGTGGTCTCGTTGCTCGGTTGCAACGCGGATCGCGTACTGGACTTAATCAATTCGGGTGAATTGCTTTGGGCCTTCGATTTGTCGCTTTTGCATGGCAAGGGCAGCGCCTTGGACTTGAGGGTTCCGCTGCAATGCGTTGAATCTTTCAACGAGGCGGCCGCTTGCGCAATCGACCTGGCTGGCATCGTTCGGAGCATCATTCCCCAGTCGCCGACAGACACGACGGCAGTCAGTGAGGCGGCGTTGGGCCTGAATTGCAGCCCCACCCATTTGTATGCGCTCATTTCTCGCGGGGAAATTAGCTCGACCGGCATAGCTCGGCGCGGGCGGGGCGGCTCCGCGCGCGTTTATACATCAAGTCTTTTAGTCTTCCTGAGGCGCAGGCGGTACCCGTTTGCGGATGAGGATCAGCCACGCTGAGGGGGGCTTAAAAATGGGATGGGACTCCAAATCGAATTTTAGCGGCCGCCAAGATGCAGCCGTCTGGGCAAGGCATCCCTTACTTAGCCCGCCGCCGCCCGCTGGCGCGGATCCCATCCCCGCGCCAGCACTCTCTTTCCTCAAAACGCTCCAGAATGAGCCAGGACGATTTGGACCATCCCCACAATAGCGATGGCCTCGCCAGGACGCGCGTTAAGGGGGCGTTAAGGGCCTCCAAATTGATTTTAGAAGGGAGTTGAAGCGGTAAATGGCAACTTTTTGGACCCTCCTTTACGCCGGCACTGAAAAGAGCTTCCAGGATTGGGGCTTCACCGACCCGAGAATGCGTCTGGTGAGCCAGGCGCAATCGACATTCACGGTGCGCGTGCCTGGAGTCGCGAACCTGGTCGCGGCGCCGCCGATACCCTTTAGGGGGCAAGTTACCATCCGGCGAAACCGCAGCTTTGGGAGCGGAGTCTATTCTGGCGGTTCTATCGTGTTCCAGGGCCGGCAAGTAACCAGAAAGGGGGCAGCGAACAGCGAATCTCCTTCGGATATGCTCACCTTTGCGGACGCTTGGTGGGACCTTGAAAACCTGGCTTTTCAACAGCAGTGGAACTTCCTTGCAGGGGCTTCGCCCGGTTGGTTTTCCAGGCTGAACTTGTTCCAGCGATACGACGTGGTGACGGCATCAGCGCCGCAACCAACGGGACAAGCGTCATCAACATCACCCTGGCGGCCGCCATGTCGCTCTCGACTGGCGATTACGTTACGATTGTTGGAGTACCTGGAATAGTGGTCCCGCTCCAGGCAACGGTGATTGATGCAACTCACATCACCGTGCCAGGTCAGATAACAGGCTCGTACTCCGGAGGCGGGCAGCTCTGGCCTGATAATCAGCGCATAACCAACGGCGTCCAGATTCAACAGATCATCAATTTTGCCAATGCGGCCGGCGTGGCGATCCAGGCTGGCACGATTGATCTGGCCTACACGCTTCCGATTTACCCGGTGCGCAGCGTCAGCTGCGCTAGCGCCCTGCAAATCTGCCTCAAACCGCAGCCCGACGCCGCGACTTGGATCGATTACACAACAACTCCGCCAACTTTCAATTGCCGGGCCCGCGCGAACCTCGCGGCCGTCAGCCTGCCTTACGGGGACGGAATAAAACACACCACATCGCAAATCACGCCACGCTATGACTTGCAGCCGCCCTCGGTAGTCCTGCAGTACCAGAAAATAAGCACGACCGACAGTGGGAGCCTGGCCGACAACGGTGTGGATGCCTACCCGCTCGGCTCGGACGGGAGAGCGGTGGGCTCGATGGTGGTAGCAATCGACCTTCGCGGAGCAGCCGCCCGCGCTGTTTCCATTGTCGTTGAAGCCGACGCACTGCCCAATCTTCCTTCGGGAGACGCGCCTTCCTTGGCCTGGTGGACACAAAAGAAAAGTCAGCTCGGCGCGGTTACGAGTCTTTCAATGATCTCCGGCTCTCTCACAGTCAAAGATGATAACCATAATGACCTAACGAGCACGTGGGCTTCGCAGATTCCGAACGAATACAAGAAGGGGGAGATTCTGAGCTGGATGGGGCTCCAGCTGGTTTGGGTCACCATTGCGGCGAAATTCAAGTATTACGAGAAGGATTCGGCCTTGCGCTCGAAACTGTCCGTCTCTGAACACGACATTTCCGTCCGAGTCAAACTGACCAACTCGCCGGCTGGGCAAAAACTTTATTCGGCTTTGGAAAGTTTGGATCCTGGGGAGAGCGCGCCGGCCGGCCTGGCCCAACAGATTTATAATACGCTACAGGTTCTGCAATATGAGGGAAGCCACGTCATTGTTGATCCAGGGCTCTCGACAACCTCAGCTCTGATCAACACGGGCAATAAGCTGGAGATTACCGGCGGAGCAGCAGCCTGGGCGACGATGGACGCCACGATCCAAACCGTGGATTACGATCTTTTCAATTCAAAATGTGAAATCGGATTTGGGCCAGCCAAACACATTGCGCCCGGAGATCTGGAGGAGCTCTTGCAGTTCTGGCGGTTCAGGACGGTTTATGACAATCCGAACCTTCGCATTTCGGGCAGGGAAACACAGAGCCAGGGAGGCCAGCTGGGCGGCGATACGGCTGCTGAGAACACCTCGCATGGTAATCCGCTGCCGAATTTTGTTCGCGTCCAGGCGGGGGTTGATGACACGACAACCGTCGTGCAACAGGATGCGAACGAGCGCGCCATTTCCTTATTTGTAGTCCAGGCGGACAATACTCAAAAACCGAGCACTTCAGCGGTTTTTATCGCATTAGATGATCTAGAACCCGATGGCACGAAACGAGAAGCTAGCTTTCAGTGGCTCGCGTTCAAGGACTCTAGCGACTGCTCGGTCAAAAAAGCCCTCTTCCTGATGACAACCCCTGAGCCAGGCTGAAGCAAATGCCCGACAAAGAGTATAAAATTAGAATCCTGACCGTTGCGGATAATTCAGGAGCAAAGCAGTCGGCTGAGGGACTGGAGGAGGTCCATAAGGGCTTTGTGCACGCCGGCAATGGGGCCCGAGAATTTCACCACTTACTCGAAAGGGTTAGTGAACAGTCCCCTGTGATGGGTGCAGCTCTAAGGACCGCAATCTCGCCAGTTGGGGGAGCATTCGCGCTGGGCATTTTCGCGGCGCGGGGGCTGGAGGAGACCATCAAAGAACTCAACGCCAGCATGACCACATCGGAATGGGAAAGCTATTCCTCTGTGGTACAGGCTACAGTTAAGAGTTTTTATGACTCGCAAATTGTGGCGTCCAAATTTGCGGGGGAGCTTGAGCATATTCGCACCGCCGCGGAAACGGCAAGTGAACAAGTAGAGCGGCTCTCGAACATCCACAAGGCGCAGCAGACCGCCGCGGAAAAGGTTGCTCAAGCCCAAGAGAAGCTTGAATTGGCTAAGGCAGCCACGATCCAGGATCCCGTTGCCAGAGCGGAAAAAGAGTTGGAGATCCAAAACAGATTTGCCGAGGCGGCCGAGCGGCGAGCTCAAGCAACTGAGCGGCTGGCCAAAGCCGAGGAACATAGAAAATTAGCCAACGAGCAGCTGAACGAGCTTCGTCTTTCCTCGGAGCTCGGCCGCGCCAGGGCGGGGCTCAGCGGGCTTAGACCGGAAGCTGCAATTGACGAGCAGATCAGAATTGAGGAAAGCCGGTTGGCGGCGGCGCATGCCGACGTGGAGCGTGTGAGAGAACGGATAGAGGAAATCGACAAACACCCGGCCGACCCGACGCAGTTCGCCCAACTTAGGATCCTAAAGCCTTTGCTGGAATCAGACCAAGTGACGGAAGACAAACAGCGGGAGTTTGTCAAACGCTTGAAGGACGCCAGGCCTGGCGAAGTCGAGGCTGTGCAGGCAGCAAACGAGACAGTTAAGGCCCTTGAAGAGGAACTGAAGGCCACCACCCAGAGAATAAAAAAGTTGAAGGCCGATTTGGGGGAACACGAGAAAATAGCCGGTATCGAGGCCTCAGGCCGTGGCGCGGTCAACGCTATCGAGCGACAGACTCGCGGATTTTCAACTGGAGCTGGCGGCGCGGTGTTCGACTCTGCCGCGAGAATCCAATCGGGCCATGGAAGCGAAACTGATTACGCAATCGTAAACCCGGTGATGCAGTACCTGGGGGCGAACAATGAAAACGGCTCGACGATTCTTAGCATGTTGGCTTCGCAGGCTGGCATCAACGACGCGCACGGAGCGGCGCTTGACGCTCTGAAGGCCCGTATTGACGCCCAGGCGCAAAAGGCGGCGACCAGGTTGCTCCCAGCAGGTGGCTAAAAAAAGGTTTTTATGGAAAACATCGATACTCCATCGCACCTGGTCGCGGCCGCAGTGGTACCGCTGACGCCCGGATCGTGCACCCTGTTCGCCTCGCGACTGTTCTCCGGAATAATCGAAAGGGGATTGCAAAAAGAGAACGTGGAACTTTCAAACTGCGGGGCCTTTTGGGGCGAGGGCTTTGTAGTCGCGGCGGCAATGGTTAGGGAAATAAAGCCAGCCCTGCAGGCGATGTTCCGCACGGTTGAGAGCTGCAAGCCGATGAATCAATATCCGAGGGAGATTGCGTACTGGGATGCTGACGAGGGGTTTTGGCGCACTGTTTATCCGGAACAAGCGGCGGCGCCGTTCAGCCGGTTTCTGACTCCGGAAATCATGGCAGCCAGCCAGCACAAGTGCGAGGAGGAGATTGCACTTTTTGAAGCCTGTTTCGCCCTGGCCAAACGGCTAGGCGCGGCGTGGAATTCGTCGTCACCTGGACATCCTTTGTCCGACTGATGGTCTGAACCTTGGCGCGTTAAATGAACGATTCGCACCAACCAGGGACCTACACGGCCGCGCAGATCGCGCGCGCCTTGGACAAGTCGAAGCGATACGTCCTTTCCCTGCTTGAGCATATTGAACCATCGTCCGTGAGAGAATCTTCCGGGAATCTGGCCAAAGCCTGGTCGTTCTCCTCGCTGCCAGTAAAATTACAGGAACGATTGGAGGACGCAGCGAAGAGCCAGGGTTATAGGAACGCAGAGCACCTTTTGAGTGCTAAGCCCGAACAATGGCAGCCCCCAGTCCCGATGTCGGAAGTGGCGGAGCACTGCTTAGACAAAGCTGTCAGGCTGAGGGAGTCGCTACGTCGGGTGCTGGCGAAGAGGGATGTCCCGTTCAGCGAAGTCGAGCAGCTCGGGATGGAGGATTATAAGAGGCACTTTGGCCACGGTATCACGAGCCGACATCTGCGGGCTTTGGTAGATCGGACCTTGGCCCGCGATAATTTCATGGAGGAGCTCGATCGGCTTGAGCTTTACCTTGATGAACGGCCTGCGCGCAAATCCCCTTCCGCCGAAACGCCAGCTGCCGAGCCTGGCTTTGAATGCCTGCGCCAAACAATTCAGAACTGCAACAATCCGGCCGCACCGAACCGCAAAGAAAAGGCGCTGATCTGGGTTCATGCTTTTGAAGCGTTCGAGGCGGAGAGGGCTTCGGAAACTGCGGCGACCGTAAAGAAGATCATGCTTCGGTTTCTGTGGCGGAATGTTCCGCAGTTGGCCGCAAGCGAAGGCGCGCTGCGTGTTATGTTCGAGCGCAAATACGCAACGTGGATCGAGAAAGAGCGCGACGCCGACGCGCTATTGGATGGCCGTGTGAAGAAAAGGGGAGTGCCGACAGGCGAGCCTTACATCAAAGAGGAAATCGAAAAAATTACGTGGTACGCCATGGCTAACTGCGGCGAGCGTGTGGCACAGGCCGTGCGCGAACTGGAAGAGGTAAAGTTAATCTCTCAAACTTTGCGTGGGAGCGCCGCCGGCGACCCGATGAAGAAGTCTTATGTGACAAACAGACTTCGGGAAGCGGTGCGTTATGATATTAAGGCGATTGCGCCTGAACATGAAGGGCGCCGAGCAGCAGAGAAAAATCTGCCGTCATTGGACCTGAACTATGAGGGCATTTTCGCGATGGACTGCCTTCAGGCCGATGATTTCACTTGGCCGGTCAAATTTCGGGTGCCTGATGGTAAGGGTTGGTGGACGGTCACGCGTGGCCAATGCATTCTCGTTAACGACTGGCGGACGCTGTGGATCGCGGGCTATGGTTTAGACGGTGAGGAGCAACCCAATTCGCTTGTCACACGGACAGTTTTCACACGAGTTTTTGCCGCGCATGGCATTCCTAAAATTCTCTACCTGGAGCGTGGCAAGGTTTTTCAGGATTCCAAGCTAATCACTGGCGGTCCGAAGACGCGTGAAGCGCTGGCGGCCGGCGAGATCCGGCTATCCGGTGCCGAGTTGGAAATGGGCCTTCGTCAATTCGGTGTTCGCTTTATTCACGCAAGGCGGGCCCGCACGAAGCCAGTGGAAAGAATTGGCGGGTTACTACAGGACCTTATGGAGGGTGAGCCAGGTTACTGCGGCCGAGATGAACGCAAGGATTGCCCAGAAGTGACCAAATACTGGGAGCGTGAGATCCATCGACGCAACCCTAGATCCCTGGAGCATTTTTACACTCAGGAGCAATGGGACACTCGACTATCCGAGCTGATCCAGAAGTTTAACTCGACACCGCAGGCGGGAAAGCGCATTGGGCCAATGTCACCTGACCAGGCATTCGAGGCGTTTTGGAACAAGCAGGACCCGCCGACTAAGCTTGGGCCTGAATGCAGGTACCTTTTGGCTCATCACAAAATCCCGGTAACCGTTAAGCAGACCGGCGAGATCTCCTTTAACCAGCGCGGCGAAACATTCCGTTACGCAGACGAAGCGACAGGCGCCCTAAAAGGACGGGCCTTGGTGGCTTGGTTCAATCCGGAGATTCCGGAACTCTGCACTTTCTCTGATGAGAATATGAAAAACCCTTTCACGGTTGAGCGATTGGGCCAGGTGAACGGCCTTGTTCCTGACGAGAATTACAAACGCCAGGTTGCCAGGATTCAAGCCGCGGCACAGCACAGCAAAAAACTTTATCGAGTGTTGAAGTCAAAATTTGAACCGATGTTCCGCAAAAACCTTGTCAGCGCTCAAACGGCGGAGTTCGGCCAGGCCGTTACCCAGCAACAGCAAGACACTCTCTCTAGGGTGCAGGCCGAGACGAAGCTACGGACTAAGATTCACAGGGAAGCCGCTAAGCTGGGCAGGCCGGTGCAGACAGTTCAAAATTCGTGCCTGGCTGACGCCGACAGGGGCTTATCGCTGATGACGGAAGCCGAAAAAACTGAAGAGAGCTAAATTTTATGGGCACTCGGCACAAATCCGAAGACGATAAAACGATCTATCAGCAACGGTACCTCTCAAGCCCGGAATTTGTTGAGGCGCGCGGGATTCTGGCGATGCCTATGGCCCTAAAAGTGGAACTTCTTGAAAGTGAGGCTGAGCGTAATCTCATTCTGTTTCTGCAAGCGATGTCTTTACGGAAGGGGGGCGTGCGCAAGCTGGCGTATGACATTATTAGTGCTTTTCCAGAAAGGATCGGGACTCCGACGATGCATAGGCTCGGGATGAAGAGCGGGCAGACGTATCCCGCCGCTGACGTGGACAGTATTGAGCGTGAGTTGGGCGACGGCAGCGAGTCGGCTTGGGACGCTATATGCGCCGCATCCCTCCGGACTGATGCACCGCGCCCTGGCCAGCACGAGAAATGTTGCGTGGAACGCGGCCCGAGGCCCTGCCAAGAGTTCTACGCCAGGTGTTGTGAAATTGCTAAGGAGCAGCTGCCCGGATTCCTTATCAGGCTTTGTATTGATCCCTGCCTTCAGTTCCGATCTCCGGAGGAAAAGCAAAGCTGTTCTGATCAGGAACTGGTTAAGCTAGTGCGCGATGTTGAGGACGCGCGACTCGAAAAAGCCGACGTTCCATACT
This sequence comes from Verrucomicrobiia bacterium, assembly GCA_035651635.1. GTDB lineage: Bacteria > Verrucomicrobiota > Verrucomicrobiia > Limisphaerales > UBA8199 > JANXQE01. Next base: position 17,698 of record DASRFK010000201.1, read on the forward strand.
TTAAGGGCATTATCGAAGCTCTCTTCGAGTTCCAGCGCCGATTTGTTGAAAACGCTAAAAAGGATTTGGTAGAAACCTCGATTACCAAAGCGGTTTTCGCTTGTTTGGAGGACGCTGTTTCACTCGGGAAAATTCACATCATTGAAGGCAAGGAACGCATTGGCAAGAGCACAGGGGGTGCGTCATGGACTGATATTCGCCTCGGCCCGGTGCGGCTGGTAAAACTCAATGGATTTGCGAACAAGACCACGGCACTGCGCAAAATCGCGGAGGGTTTAGGAATTGGCAGCACTCACTGTCATTCCCCGAAGGACATGGAGCCTCTGATTTTTAAAGTCCTTCAAAAGACCGGAATAACGCTGGTTATCGATGAAGCTCATTTCCTTTTTGTCCAAGGCCAGCGAATTTACTCACGCCCCGAGATGATCGACTGGTTCGACACGGAGCTTTATAACAACGGGATCCCTGTCGTGCTCATCACGACCGACCAATTCCCTAAATGCCTAGAACGGTCTGAAATGCAGGTTGGCTGGAATGCCGAGCAATTTCGAGGGCGGGTTAAACGGTGGACCGTATTATCCGAAAAGGCGACCGAGGATGATCTACGCGCGGTGGCGGTCAAGCTGCTTCCTGGCTCCGATAAGAAGTGCATCACCTATGCGGTTGGATTCGCGTTGAGCTCCAAGAGGTACATGCCTGCCCTGGTCGACGCCATCGATGAGGCCTGGCTTTTGGCAAGGAAGCAGGGGCGTAAAGCGGTTGGGCTTGAGGACCTGAAACAGGCAATCAACCAATACGTCATTCCATCCGACGCCGCCAAATCTCGAAGCTTTGAATCGGGTTACCGGTACCAACCCAAGAGGCCGCGCCAAGCGAAGCCAGTGGAGCCGGCAGAACCTTTAAACAGCATGTCTTTGCTTGGGGCGGATCGCATCAGGCCGACAGCAGTTGAGGCAGATTTTTAGACCCCTTTAAACCCTGTTTTACGCGCCGTTAAAGCCGGGTTTTTTAATCGCAGTTCCAGGACGGCGCGCTACCTCCTGTACGGATACTTTTGAAGAGTTTGCCCTCGTTTCTGTACAAATGCACGACGCGCCTACATTTTCCTTGCTTCCCTTGCGTGAGCCATCACCCTGGTCGTCAACAACCACAGGCATTCTCAATCGATACTTTACCGCGTATTCAAGGCAGCATTAATTTCCTTTATCGCTTTATCGACGTGCTTGCGAGAACGTCCTTTCAGCTCCCCCCGCGCCTGCTGCAGCATTGAGCGGGCGTCTCTAAGCTGATCGTCGGACACCCGTTGGCGTTCAGCGCCGGGACCATCGCCACGCAGATCAAATCTCATTACGTTAGCGGCGGCCTCAACCTCGCGCATCGCGTAATATCGATGACCGTTATAGTCGTGGTTGCCGTACGACAGCGTGATGTATGCATCCCTCAGCAGGGCTCCCGGCGCTTTGGATTGCGCATTTACCCTGACTGGCTGCGCAAGCACCAAAAGGCAGATGGCCAGCAGCGCCGTGACAACTTTAGATCTGGAATTCATAGTCCACTACTCTCCTGTTAATCCTGGTTGTAGCTCCTGCAAAAACGCTGCACCCCTGCGGCGGCTGGAACAATGGGGTGAATCCGGGACCTATCGCTACACCCCGGATGCTGTGGTCCGAAAAGGCGCCGAGCACCCGCTGGCCATTCGTTGCGCGCTGCTGAGTGGTTGGTTCGAGGATGTCTGGAAAGCTTACGCCAAATCCGGCCAGGCTCTGGCTTTTGCCGCGTGAATTCCTACAAGCTCCTAACAAATTCGCCCTACACCCAGGCAAGGAAAAGGATGAAACCGGTATTGACACCCCAACACTTAGTGTAATAGAATCCTTGCACCCACAATTAGATGTGGTGCAAGCTCAATGCGATGTCCGAAATGCGGTTGTCAGGACGATAAAGTCATCGATTCCCGTGCCTCACGCGAAGGTGCAACCATTAGGCGCCGTCGACAATGTGTCGGCTGCGGCTATCGCTTTACTACCTACGAAGAAATAGAGCGCGCGGGTCTGGTCGTTTTAAAGCGCGATGGCAGGCGTGAGGAATTCTCGCGTGAGAAACTGCTTTCGGGGATTCGCAAAGCCTGTCAAAAACGACCGGTCAGCCCTAAAGTCATCGAGGATCTGCTCGAAAAGATTGTCGTTGAAGTGACCGACAAATACGAACGGGAAGTGTCCGCGGAGGTGATTGGAAAACTTGTGATGGACGGGTTGCGCCAAATTGACGAGGTCGCGTACGTGCGCTTTGCCAGCGTGTACCGCCGCTTTCAGGAAGCGACCGATTTTGTGCACGAAGTCAAAAAACTCGAAGCAAAGGAATGATTGCTCTCGCCAAAGATTGCCTTCTATTTCAACTCTCGAACGGAGAAAGGGTGCCTTTTTCCGTGGACATGATTTCGGTGGAATTTACGGCGGAAACGGCCAGTTGGCTTAATCCGGACACGGCGTGCCATGCCGCCGTAGCAGTTTTCCATTATTTCAAGCGTGAACTCGGCCGCCATAGCGTGACCGCCGAAGAGTTCGCCGCGGCCATGGAGCGAGCGCTTCGAGGAATCAGTCCTCGGCCGCCGAGCGAAGTACAGCGCGGCATCGTGGAAGACGACTTGCGGCGTTTGGCGCTCGAAGCGGGCGATGGTTGCGAACTGCTATTCTTTCCGCGCCTGCGAGATGAGATGCGGGAGCACTTGCGCAAAAGTCCCCGGTTGCTGCGGTATCGTGGACTACGAGAGTGCGTCAAGCAGATCGCCCGGGTCCGTCGTTGGACTCCGCGCTGCCGGGAACTGCAAGAGCAGATCGTGAACTTCGTGCGCGAATGCGCCGGGATGGATAGCCGGCAATCGGACCTGCAGTTGGTTGTGGAATAAGAGGCGGGGCCGCAATGGCTTAGGCTTGGGTGCGCGACGCACAAATTTGTTTGCGGCGCGCGTCCGAGTCGTGTATCCATTCGTTGCATCCGGCGCGAACATGGACACGCAACCCAGCAACGGGGTCTTGGAAGACTTCCGCCTCGAATTCTCGAGGTGCTGGTCAAGGCTACCCAATAAGGGAGCATTTCTGTTGTTAAGCGCGGCGTGGGTCGGCCTGTTCCATTTCCTTGGTAATTCGACTCTCGGATACGTAAACTCTCCTTCACTGTTTGGTTTCCTTTCTGACGCTTTTGGCGTCGGTCGCCGAGGTTTACTCGAGAGCGAGGAAGGATATGCGGTGTTTGTGCCAATTGTCGTGGCGGCGCTGTTCTGGCATAAGCGAAAGGAGTTGCTGCAACTCGATTTGGGAAGTTGGCGGCCGGGCTTATTGATCCTGGCCGGAGGCACCATGCTGCATATTCTGGGCTACGCCGTGCAGCAGCCCCGTTTTTCGGTAATTGGCTTCTTCATTGGACTTTACGGAATTATGGGCACGCTGTGGGGCTTAAACTGGTTGCGCGGCTGCTTTTTCCCTTTTTTGCTCTTCGGGTTCTGCGTTCCGCTCGGCTCGCTGGCTGAACCAATCACCTTTCGGTTGAGACTCATGGTGTCCTCTCTTGTGGGGTTTGTGTCTCACTACCTGCTGGCCATCGATGTGATCGTCCAGGGTAATATGCTCATTGACCCTACTGGCCATTACCAGTACGAGGTTGCCGCTGCCTGTAGCGGAATCCACAGCTTAATCGCCACCACCGCGCTGGCATTGGTTGTGGCTTTCCTATGTCTGCAAAACCCGTGGAAGCGTCTGATCATGATTTTGTCGGCTGTGCCGTTGGCGGTGCTGGGCAACCTGATTCGGATGATGGCGATTATTATTGCCGCGGAGTGCGGCGGCCAAAGCTTGGGCGCTTACGTGCATGATGGCGGGCCGTTGGGCCTTTTGAGTCTGTTGCCCTACGTCCCGGCCTTTGTCGGGTTGCTGATTTTAGAGAGGTACCTCCGGCCGCCCTCGGGCTCGGCATCAGCTTCGTGCGTTCAGCCGCTTAAGTTCAAGGAAACGTGAACCGGCAACTGCTCATCTCCTGCGGGTTGGCGCTGGCCATTATGGGCACCGCGGGTGGTTTGCTCAGCCAAGTACGGTTGCACCAGCGTCTGGCGCCGCCGGGCGTCCGGACTCATCCAATCGAAGGCTCCATTCGCCTCGAGGCAGAGTTGCCGGAACACGTATTGAATTTTCAGTCCACCAACCTGGACGCGGATCCTATTGCGCTCGCGATACTGCCGCAGGATACGAGCTTTGGCCAGCGCCGTTACCGCGCCCCGGATGATTTCACCCTGGATTTGCGGGTCGTTCTAATGGGGCAGGATCGGACCAGTTTGCACAAGCCACAGTTCTGCCTGACCGGCGCCGGCTGGCGCATTAATGATTCCGCGTCGCAGGAAACCACAATTAAAGTCGAGCGTCCGTTCAGTTATGACCTGCCGGTTGTCGAACTGGTGACGAGTGGCGCGTTCGAGATAGCCGGGCGAAAGGAGCCTCTGAGCGGGATTTACGTTTATTGGTATGTGGCCGATGATGCCATGAGCGCCGGCACGACGGGTTTTCAGCGCATGTGGTGGATGGCCTCGAAACTTTTGCGCACCGGCGTGTTGCAACGTTGGGCCTATATCAGTTGCTTTGCTACCTGTCGGCCTGGTCAGGAGGTGGCCACCTTCGAGCGAATGAAGCCGTTTATTAGTGCTGCCGTGCCGCAGTTTCAGCTCTATCCGCGCTCGGAAGGCAACGCGATTACCGCCGCCCGGTGAAGGCGGTTGCGGCGACCTTGGAGATGCCATCGAGTAAAACGCCAGGCTGGGTTTGATTGGGATGTTTCAGCTATGCTAAGACGAGATCGCCTGCTTCGGATGCAGATCCATCAAATGATGGATGCGTGTCTGTTTGCCCTGGGGTTTTGGCTCGCTTATGTAGTGCGTTCCAGCCCCACGATTATCGAATGGTTCCACTTGGACGACGTCAGTCCCTTTGAAGCGTACGTCTGGTTATATCTGATTCTAATCCCCGCGGCGCCACTGATCCTCGAAGCACAGGGCTTCTATAATCGGGCGATGCTCTGCTCGCGCCTGACGACTGCCTGGCTGCTCTTCAAGGCCTGCTTGTTCACGACTCTGGGGCTAATCCTCACGCTGTTCCTGTTTCATAGCGGCATCGCCCGCCTCGTCACGGTCCTATTCGGCGCCATCAGCTTCCTGCTTTTATTCGCCAAAGAAGAAATTTTGCGCCGGGCATTCCGGAGCGAGTTGGCCAGGGCACAATATCGCCGCCGTTTCCTGCTGGTCGGTTCATCCGAGGAAACCAGCCGCATGAGCGCGGACCTGCGGGACCGATCGCCCGAAGCCATGGACGTCGTTGCGGAACTGGATCTAAACCAAACTTCCGTTGAACGGCTGGTGGAACTGCTTCACGAGCATTCCGTTAACGGCGTGATTATCAGCGCCAAACGCTCCTTTTTTGATCAAGTCGAAGCCGCCGTCCGCGCCTGCGAACTCGAAGGGGTTGAGGTTTGGTTGATGGCCGACTTTTTCAAAACCCAAATCTCGCGAACCAGTTTTGATGATTTCTACGGTCAGGCCATTATGGTTTTTCGCGCCGTCCCCGAAGCGTCCTGGCAAAGCGTGGGCAAGCAATTACTCGATTTCTTTGGCGCGTTGGCGCTCTTGTTGGTTCTGGCGCCCTGGCTGGCCGTCGTCGCTTTGGTGGTCAAACTTACATCGCCCGGCCCCATTTTCTTCCGTCAACAACGCTCCGGCCTGAACGGGCGTCCCTTTACGCTCTATAAGTTCCGCACCATGGTCACTAATGCCGAACAACTCAAACACGAACTGGCCGCCATGAACGAAATGAGCGGCCCGGTGTTCAAGCTGGTCAATGACCCGCGAGTAACACGTTTCGGGCGGTTGCTGCGCAAATTCAGCATCGACGAATTGCCCCAGCTCATCAATGTGTTGCGCGGCGAAATGAGCCTGGTCGGACCGCGCCCTTTGCCAGTCGATGAGGTAAAGCGTTTCAACGACGTGGCGCACCGCCGACGCTTGAGCGTGAAGCCCGGGCTAACCTGCCTGTGGCAGGTGAGCGGACGCAATCGCGTCAAAGATTTCAAAGATTGGGTGCGGCTGGACCTGGAGTACATCGACAATTGGTCTTTGTGGCTGGACCTGAAGATCATTTGCCGCACGCTTCCAGTCGTGCTTTCGGGTGCGGGAGCCAGTTGAGGCTGGGTCGACCACCCTCCACAGTAGCGACTTCCCTTTAAAACTTCTTGAAGCCACTCAATATATGAAAAAGCGACGTTCAGCCGCCCAGCCGGCTACACAACCTTGCAGCGTCGTGACCGGCGCGGCCGGCTTTCTTGGTTCTCACCTGACGGATCTTCTGCTGGCTCGCGGTCATAAGGTGATCGGCATCGACAATTTTGTCACCGGCACGGTCAATAACATCGTGCATTTGGGAGGCAACCCGAACTTTAAGTTTATTCAACAGGACGTAACTGAGTTTATTTTTCTCGATGTGCCCGTGGACTACGTGTGGCACTTCGCTTCGCCGGCCAGTCCGGTGGACTACCTGGAATTGCCGATTCAAACACTCAAGGTCGGTTCGCTCGGGACTCATAAGGCCTTGGGACTCGCCAAGCACAAAAAGGCGAGGTTTCTGCTGGCCTCGACGTCGGAGATTTACGGAGATCCCCTGGTCCACCCGCAGCCTGAGGAATACTGGGGCAACGTTAACACCATTGGACCGCGGGGTTGCTATGACGAAGCCAAGCGCTTCTCCGAAGCCATGGTCATGGCATACCATCGGGAACACAAGGTCCAGACACGGATCGTGCGCATCTTCAACACGTACGGGCCTCGCATGCGGCTGCACGACGGAAGGGTGGTGCCGGCGTTCATCAGCCAGGCTTTGAAAAACAAGCCCATTACCGTGTTTGGCAAAGGCGCACAGACCCGCAGCTTCTGTTACGTTTCCGATCTGATCGAAGGCATATACCGGCTCATGTTCAGCGATTATGACCTACCCATGAACATCGGGAATCCTGCCGAAATGACCGTGCTGGATTTTGCCAGGCAAATCATTGAAGCCACAGGATCCCGCAGCAAAATAGCCTTCCGTCCGTTGCCGCAGGATGACCCCAAGCAGCGTCGCCCCGACATCACCCGTGCCCGCAGGCATCTTGCCTGGGAACCGAAAGTGGATTTGGCCCAGGGCCTGGTGAAAACGATCGATTATTTCCGCGAGAAGACCTAAGCCGACTTTCCGGACCTCAATGATGTGGTTTCGGGACGGGTTCGCGCGGCTCTGGCTCGCTGGCCGGCGGGGGAACAGCACCCAGGGCAATGCCAAGACGGACCCAGCGATTTCTCAGCAAAGGGCTGAGAATCTCGTCCATCTCGCTGTAATGTTGACGCATTTCGCTTTCAAGCTGCTGGATTTCCTTTTTGTGCCGAGTCTCGAAAGTCCCCAGATTGTTTAATTGTTCCAGGTAGAGCTGGTGCAAACGGGCGGCGCTGTGCGCCAACTCCTTTACCGTCTCGCCTGCCGACGCGGTGGTCGGCTCAAATGCAAATCCCAGGTCGGTCATCGCGCTGCCGTGCAGTTCGTTGAACAATGCCATCTGACCGGGCGTCCATTGCTTCAGATAGTCGGTATTCTGGCCACGCCGAAAAAAAGCCGGGGATTTTTTTTGGAGTTCATTGAATTCGGGTAAAGCAACCTCTTTAGGCTCTCGTTTCAAAAACTCCGCCAGTTTCTGGATTGTTTGCTCCGGCGCCGCCACCAGTTCGTCATACCGTATCAAGAGTGTCTTGGAACGGGTTTTAGGCCGCCAGGCCCAATAATGATCACTCCAGGAGCCAAATTGACACGCCCCGGCGATGATTTCAGTCAGTGACGGCTGCTCAAAAGCGAACTTTCGGTGGTAATGATAATAAGACTCAAGGGCCGCCCGGCCATCCCGCGCAATAAAAATGGTCGGCGCCCCATCGGTGGGCAGATCATGAGTTTTTATCGCGATGGGCACACCGCCCATTCCGCCTTTGAGCCGCTCTCGCCAATTTCGAGGCAGGCGCGGGGCCTCTTCCAACGCTTCGGCCGAGGGGTCCCGGTGTGTCATTCCTTCGACGTAATAAATCGAATAGGACGGCAATTGAAAAACTCGTTCCAGGAGAATCCGTAAAAAGGTATTTCCGGAACGGGGATAAGAAGCAATCCAAACCGGGCGCGCGGCTGTCGTCGGAAACTCGAACATAGCTCTTGAATTGTTTGCGGGCGCGCACCGCGACCTGGCAGCCTCACACTGCGCCGTCGCCGTCTGCGTTGCTTGATTCGCCCGCGTTCCGCTGACGGTATGACCGCGCCCTCACCGGCCGTGAGCCTGATGCCGTGCTCGACGGGATAAATGAGGTAACCGCGACACCGAAGTCAAGCCGCAGTTCAATCCAAGCGCATCACGCCCCTCCCCGCCAGTGCATTCGAAAGCATGGTGGGCGGCGCAATTCGTCATGCGTTTCCAACCACGAACCAGCCACGGTCCGGGACGCCCGGGTTCCATTGGCTGCGGACCGACTAAGGCGCGTTGGTGGTGTCGACAAGGCGGCCGCCGGTAGAAACCTGCGCGCTAAACACAGCTCCAAGGTCGGATTTCGAGTAAAGAACAGTGCCCGTCAGGCTGTCACCGACCAGGCCGCCACTGCTGTTGAGCGTGCGCAACTCTAAGCCGAAGAAGGACCCGAGCGCAGTATCGTGAGATTGATCGGTCAGGAGAGCATGACGCACAGTGACGCTTCCGCTGGGATTGGTGACATCGGTGAAGGTATCCTGCATTTGGAAGACGCTGGCCACAAACGCCCCGTTGTTTTGAACGACGGCCGCGTCTCGTTTGTTCGGACGATAAACAAAAACAAGCTGGCTTGGGTCCATGCCCGCGCTTTGCGCGACTTGATTGACTATCGCCGATTCCGAAAAGGACACCGCGACAATGTGGCCGGTGGAATTTTTGGTGTAGTAGGTTCCTCGCCAGAATAGCCGAAACAGGTCATCGGCTCGGCCGACGTTCGAGCAGACGCAGGAAAGCGCGACAACCAAAAACAACCAAGCTGGTTTTTTCATAGAAACATGCATTGTTTTTTCGTGCCAACTCTCGTCGGTATCGCGGCCTCCACCAATAGGGCGGTCTCCCCAAAACCAGCAATAATAACCGCCCCTTTCTGCCAATCCGAAACTCAAAGATCCGGCCACCGCGACAGCGCGAGCGAGGGACCGCGAGAAAACCGAAGAGGCTTCGCGGTTTGCGCTCGCGGTTTGCGCTTGCCAGTTTTTCCCATTTTGTTCTTCTGAGTGTGGTTTAGAAAATGATCGTTTTTGATTAGCAAGCCTGTTTGCAGAAAAGGAGTTTTGCCTCATGGAGTCCGCCAGTCCTTTGTTTTCAGCCCAACGCTATTCGGCCAAGAGAATGTCCAAGCCCGTGAATTTTATTTGTGTGGCGCCAGCGGCAAAAAGGGTAAGCCTGGTTGGAGAGTTCAACGGCTGGAATCCCGAAGCGCACCCCATGAAACGCCAACCCGATGGTGTTTGGCTTCTCCAAGTCCCCTTGCATCACGGGCACCACCAGTACCGATTTCTGGTCGACGACAAGCCCGAGCTCGATCCCAAAGCGAGCGGCATTGCTCGGGACCGCTCAGGTGAGCGCGCCTCTCTAATTGCGGTTAGTTGAAGCCTTCAGTCAAATCGTCCCTTGAGTAAATTCAGCGGGCTCTCGGAGCAACTTGGAATGCCACTCAAGCCGCGGGCGGAGAAAGAGCCCGTCGAGTTGCTGGTGAGGCGCAAAACTGAATGATTTACCGCGGTTGCCACGGGGTTGCCATCCAGCTCTGGTGCGTTTGGCCGCTTTGGCTAATCGTTTTGCCTAGGCTGTCCCCCTCGCCTTGGGGAGCAGGTCGCTGACCATGGACTTTTCTTCGCGAAGCTCGTTCACGGTGGCGTCGATCTTGCCACGGCTGAACTGACTGATCGGCAGATCGGGCACAATTTGGACCCGGCGGCCGTCGCTGCGAATCGGGAAGGAGCTAATCAGCCCCCGCTCGACTCCATAACTGCCGTCGGAGCAGAGGCAGAGGCTATGCCAGTCACCCGCAGGAGTGGGCTGAGTGATCGAACGGACCGTATCGACCACGGCATTGGCTGCGCTGGCAGCACTGGAGGCACCACGGGCCTTGATAATTGCCGCCCCACGCTGCTGAACCGAGCTGATAAACTCTCCGCGCAACCACGCGTCGTCGGTAATGACTTTGGGTGCCGGTTTTCCTTGAATCCGCGCGTTTTCAAAATCAGGGTACTGGGTGGCAGAGTGATTGCCCCAAATTACGGTGTTAGTCACCATGGTGACATCCACACCCGCTTTGCGGGCCAACTGCGATTTGGCCCGATTTTCATCGAGTCGAGTCATGGCAAAAAAGCGGTCCGGTGGCAGCTGCGGAGCGTTGTTCATGGCAATCAGGCAGTTGGTATTGCAAGGGTTGCCAACGACCAGCACGCGAACGTCCTGGGCCGCGCTACGCTGGATGGCCTGGCCCTGGCCAATGAAAATCTTGCCATTAATCCCAAGCAGGTCCTTGCGCTCCATGCCGGCTTTGCGCGGAACACTGCCGACCAGCAGCGCCCAATTAACATCCCGAAAGCCTTCATCCAGGTTTGCCGTCGGCACAACTCCTTTGAGCAATGGAAAAGCGCAATCCTCCAGTTCCATCACTACTCCGGCTAAAGCCGGCAGTGCCGGTTCAATCTCGATCAAGTTCAAAATCACGGGCTGGTCCGGCCCAAACATGGCGCCAGAAGCGATTCGGAATAAAAGCGAATAGCCGATCTGGCCGGCTGCGCCGGTCACGGCTACACGGATGGGTGAGAGGCTCATAAGTTGACGTTTTCTGCCGGGCCCGAATGTTCACAATTGCGCGACGGTTTGCAACTGCAAACCCGCCGGTTTTGCGTCCGTGCTCTCTTTGGAGCGGCCGACGAGCCGGTGGGTTTGTACCCCATGCACAGACGCGGCCAAAGCACCATATTTGTCCGTGGTCATGCGCCCTGTGCTGAATGCGACATGGGAGAACCTTATGGAGCTCGGGACTAAGCCGCTCCAGTCAAAACCAAGCAGCCCTTGCCTTTGGCTGGAAACCCCGCTTTATTCAAGGTCACAACGGTTCCAAGTGATGACAGCCGAGCCAGATCCATCCCACCGCAAGGACGCTAACCGCTCCACTGCAGAAGAGCGATTGCGGCAGGTTTTGGCGCAATTGCAGGCCGCTAACGAGGAACTTGATTCATTTTGTTACTCCGTTTCGCATGACTTGCGCGCGCCTCTGCGCAGTGTTCGAGGCTTTAACGAGGTCCTCCTCGAACGTTATGCCCAGCACCTGGACGCGCGCGGACAGGAATTTCTGCGCCGGGCTTGCGATGCCGGCCGCCACATGGAGGAGCTGATCGAGAGTCTGCTTAAGCTCTCCCGGGTTGGACGCGCGCAGTTGGTCCGAGCAGAGGTGGATCTAAGCCAGATTGCCAAGGCGGTCGCCGACGAACTCTCGACGGGGGACTCCTCCCGCCAGGTCAGGTTCAGCATCGCTTCGGGCATTCGCGTTACTGGCGACGAACGGTTGCTGCGCATTGTTTTGGATAACCTCCTCCGCAATGCCTGGAAATTCACCGCGCGTCGAGCGGATGCTCTGATTGAAGTTGGGAGGGAAACGGGTCCCGAGCGGCCGATCTTCGTGCGTGATAATGGCGTCGGTTTTGACCCAGCGTATGCGGACAGACTTTTTGGCGTGTTTCAGCGGCTCCATTCCGAGAGTGACTTCGCTGGGACCGGGACCGACTTAGCCATCGTCAAGCGCATCATTCGTCGGCATGGGGGGCGGGTCTGGGCTCGCGGTGAGATCGATCGTGGAGCCACTTTTTATTTCTCAATTCCGAGTGATGAAATCAGCTGAATCGATTGCCACTCTGGTCTCCGTCCCAACGGACCCCGCCACCGGGCCCATGGCGCAGGAGCCAGCGACAGCCTCGGCCGCTGGACAGCCACTGCGGGTATTGATTGTTGAAGATTCGCAGAACGATGCGCTGTTGCTCGAGATCGAGTTGCAGCGGACCGGCTACGAACCGTTTTGCCACCGGGTTGAAACGCGCGAGGCCATGAGCGCTGCCCTGATCAGCGAACGTTGGGACGTGGTCATTGCCGATTACGTCATGCCGCGCTTTAACGGCCTGGAGGCCCTGGCCCTGGTCAAAACTCAGGGCTTGGATCTGCCCTTCATCATTGTTTCGGGCCATATCACTGACGATACGGCCGTAGCCGCTATGAAAGCCGGGGCTCATGACTATGTCATGAAAGACAACCTCGCCCGGCTTGGACCGGCCGTGCAGCGCGAGCTCAGAGAAGCCGAGGGGCGCCGGGCGCGCCAAACCATTGATCAGAAACTACGGGTCGAACAGGTTTTCCGCCGGGCGATCGAGAATTCCTTGCCGGCCGGCATAACGGCCGTGGACCTGGACGGACGCCAAACATACGTCAACCCCGCTTTCTGCGCGATGGTCGGCTGGAATCAGCAGGAACTCATCGGGGCCAGACCGCCATTTGTGTACTGGCCTCCAGAGCACATCGAGACGATCACCTGCGAGCTCGAAAAAATAATCAATGGCAATGCGCCGCCGGGCGGACTGGAGCTGCGTTACTGCCGCCGCACGGGCGAAAGGATTGCCGTCCTGGTTCAGGTCACCCCGCTCAAGGACGCATTTGGCAACATTACCGGCTGGGTGAGTTCCAATTCGGACATCACTGAGCGCAAGCGCGCCGAGGCCCGACTCTCAGCCGAACATGCTGTGACCCGCGTGCTGGCCAACGCTGCTTCCTTGGAAGCCGCCGTGCCGGGAATTCTTGATGCGCTCTTGGGCAGTCTTGAGGTCGACGTCGCGGCTTTATGGGTACCCTCCCCGGAACAGGATTCCTTGCGCCTGGTCGATATGAATTCGCGGGATTCCTCGCCCAAAATGCGCGCCTTCATCGACGCTTCGAAACAGGCGGTGCTGAAACCAGGCGCAGGTTTGCCCGGCGTTGTTTGGCATGAACGCCGCCCCGTCTGGGTCGGGCCGCCCCCTTGCGAGGCGGAGTTTCTCAGGCGCGAGCCAGCCCTGGGCGCCGGCCTGCGTGGCGGGGTGGCGTTTCCCATTCAAAACGATGACAAATTCTTCGGCGTCCTCGAACTCTTCACGCAGCGGTCGCTGCCGTCCGATGAGGTCCTGCTGAATATGATGACCGCCATCGGCAGTGAAATTGGCCAGTTCATACAACGCCGTCATGCCGAGGAGCAGTTGCGCCGCGCCCACGACGAGTTGGAAGTCCGTGTCCAACGCCGCACGGCCGAACTCAAAGCCGCCAATGCCAAACTCCAGGCCTCCATCTCAGAGCGCCGGCGTCTGGAAAGCGAGTTGCTTGAAATTACGGAAAAGGAACGGCGCCGAATTGCCCTGGATTTGCATGACGATCTTGGACAAAAGCTCTCCGGAATCGCGCTCATGACCAAGGGCCTCGAGCTGAAACTCACCAAACTGCGGGCCGACACCGCCCAGGATGCCGCCCGGATTCACGCCCTGGTCCAGGAGGCAATGAGCCATGCCAGTGACCTGGCGCATGATCTCGCCACCCTGGATCTGCAGAACAAAACCCTGCCCGAAGCTCTCGAACACCTGGCCGATCATGCGCGAGAACTTTTTGGAATCCGCTGCGATTTCAACCATAAGGGAGAAGTGCCCGCCTTGGATTCCGCCATGGTAATGCAACTTTACAAAATTGCGCAAGAGGCCCTGACCAATGCCATCAAGCATGGCAAAGCCAAAGTCGCGCGCCTGGACTTGAATGCCCAACCGCAGACCCTGACGCTGACCATTGTGAATGACGGGGTCCCTTTTCCTGATTTGCAGGGGCGCTCGACAGGGATGGGGTTGCGAATCATGAATTATCGCGCCAGTCTCATTGGAGCGAGTCTGGAGGTAAAAGCCAACGGAGCCGAGGGCGCTGTGGTCACCTGCCGCGTGCCACTGGAACCAAAAAAGTAAGCACCGGTCGCCTGGCGGCTGGACGCCGGACCGGATCAACCCGGCAGGCCTGCATCTACGATCGTCAGCGGAATCTCGAAAGCTGGATCCTCGAACTTCACCAGCACCTCGACACTCCTTAGCCTGGCCTCCCGGACCGCATCGAGCGCCAGGTCGGTTTGTTCGAAATCGAACGCCTCCGGATCATTCTGAGTCCAGCGGTCGGGTCCGGCGTAGAAAAGGCCGGTTCGGGTATTGCGCAGCAAGATCTTCATAGCCAATCGATGTTCCAGTCTCGCGGCAATGGTTTGACATTGGCAGTGGGTAAGAACTCCACTCGCCGGTATAAAAAGACCCATCGTCAAGCTGGTAAGCCGTTGGCTCTAATCGCAAGACACCGTCCGATCGGCCGCCCACTCGCGTATCTCCGCCACTTTCTCCGCCATCAGAATCGACAGCGGGCGAGTCTGCTTGAGTTCGGCCACCAAATCCGGTTGCGAAATCGCCCGGCCCCCGGCGTGCGCCGTATACATCGAAGCAACGACGGCCTGCTCGATCTCCGATCCCGAAAACCCTTCGCTGGCTTCCGCCAGAGCGCGCAAATCGAATTGCCCCGGGTCCAGCGCCCGCTTGAGCAGATGAATCCTAAAGATTTCCTGCCGATTCGCCACTGAGGGTAAGTCCACGAAAAAGATCTCGTCGAAGCGTCCCTTACGCACCAGTTCCGGCGGCAAGCACGAAATATCGTTGGCTGTAGCCACCAGGAACACTGGTTTTTTTCGCTCCGACATCCAGGTCAAAAGAGTGCCCAGAACCCGGCGGGACAGACCGTCATCCTCCGTACCGACGGCGGAGCCCTTTTCAATTTCATCCACCCACAACACGCAGGGGGCCATGACATCCGCCGTATCCAGAGCTTTGCGCAAGTTCCGTTCGGTTTCGCCGTAATACTTGCTATAGAGAATGCCAAAATCCAGGCGCAACAGGGGTATGCCGAAAATGCCCGCCGCCGCCTTGGCGGCAAGGCTCTTGCCGCAGCCTTGCACTCCCAACAGCAACATCCCGCGCGGAGGATCGAGGTTTTCAGGAGCTTCGTCCCGGAAAAACGATTTGCGCACTTCCAGCCAGGAACGGAGCCGTTGCATTCCGCCAATCTCGGCGAAGCGCGCCGTTTCATACTCGAACGATAGCGGCGAATCTTGTCCGAGCACTTCGTACTTCGCACGCATCACCTCAGGGATGTCCGATTCGGTTATCGCTCCGTCATCGTCAATGGCTTTGAAGGCGAGCCGGCGGGCATCGGTCGCAGTCAACCCGGCCAGATTCCGCACCAGCAAGTCCAGCGCTTTATTGGTCGTGTGAACGTCGCGCCGGCCATGCTGCGAGCCCCAATCGGCGGCGGCGTCACAAACAATGCCTCGCAGCTCAGTTGGGGTGGGCAGTGGCAATTGGAACCGGGCAGTAAAAGGCCGAAGCTCTTCCGGAATAGGCAAAGACGTGCCCACCAGCACTACCGTCGAGTAGTGACGGGAATAATCCAACGCGATGTCCTTTAGAAACCGGATATGGATGTCATCCTCCAGGTAACGGCGGAAGTCCAACAGGACGAACAGACAATTGGTTGCGGAGGTTTTTATGTAGCTGAGCAGTTCCTGCGCACGAAGTACTGATTGTGTCGGCTGGTCATTCGTGTCGAAGGCCACCATCCCTTCCGTGACCGTCCAGCGAAAGGTCTTAAGCTGCAGTTGTCGTCCCAGCTGGCGCAGGGTCGAGACTACCTGCGGTTCCTCATTGCTCTCCACGGCAATGAGGGGCGTGCGTGAGCGAATGATCGCGGTTAGGTCGTGCAGCGGACTCTCGGTGGCTAGCGCCCCGGCCTGGCTGGGATTGGCAACCCGAAAACTCATTCGCTAACTGTGTGATCGCGGGAGTTCGACTGCGCGAGATTAGTCAACGACCCGTGAGTTGCTGCGGTTTTGACAGCCGATGAGGTCGGAAACCAGACCCGCATTTCATTCGGGCCTCGGTGACACCACGCGTAATAAGGAATGAGCGTGAGTTCAGTTTTCGCCTCGCGGGCGCCCGCCCGAATCACGGTGACACCGCCAAGAAGATCGGGGCGCCACTCGGCCCGCAGATCCAGCTGTCCGGGCAAGACCTTATCAAGCACTTTGCCTCCGTTGTCGGCCCCTTCGGCGCAAAACACCAGCGGTCCACGTTCAAGGGCAAATCGGCCGGCATCGGCCTGCACTGCGGGGTGCGCCACGACGCGCCGCACCGGCGTGGGCAGCACCAGGGTGACTTCATCGCCGGACCTCCAGGTCCGGGAGATCCGGGCGAAGCCCTTGTCGGGCTCGACGTGCGCCGCTGCCGCGTTAATCGACAGTTTGACCTCCGGTTTAAGTCCATCCTCATAATGATACAGGTCACTCGGAATGGGCTGATTCCGCGCCCAACCGGGCACGCGCAGGTTCAAAGCAAAACGAGTTGGTTTGGACGTAATAATTCGTAGGCTCACCCGGCCCTCCCACGGGTAACGCGTCGTCATCCTCAGCTCGATCGGTTGCCCTCCCACTTCGATTTTGGCGCTGCTCCCAATGAAAAGGTTCACAAAAACATTCTCTCCTTGAGTAGCGTAGATGAAGCTGGCGATTTCTGGAATGAACCGCACATCGTTGACCGGACAGCACGAGCACCCAAACCACGGCGCGCGTTGGCACGCGCCCATGTTAAACGTGGATTTCCCATCGCTCTCGAGAGGGTTGGGATAGAAAAACCGGTCCCCGGTCATGGCCACGCCCGAGATGAACCCATTATAGATCACCCGCTCCAATACATCCAAATACCCGGCCTCCCCGTGGAGCAGGAACATGCGCTCATTCCACAGCGCGTTGGCAATCGCCGCACACGTTTCGAGATACGCGGTCGCATTTGGCAGATCGTAGTTCGCGCCGAATGCTTCTCCATCCGGCGAAGCGCCGATGCCCCCCGTAAGATGAATCTTCTTGCTCACGACATTCTGCCAGAGTCGGTCAATCGAGGCGATGTAGGCGGTGTCGCCCGTCAGCGCGGCAACGTCCGCCACCCCAGAATAAAAATAACCGGCTCGCACCGAATGCCCTACGGCTTCATCCTGTTCGATAATCGGTTTGTGGTCCTGCTGATAAGCGCCCCTGAGCTTGTGCGTTTCAGCTCGACCTCGGAGATCACAAAAAAACTTCGCCTGTTCGAGGTATTTGCGTTGCCCGGTCGCTCGGAACAGCTTGACCAGGCCGATTTCGATCTCTTCGTGTCCAGGAGGTTCCTTTAATTGATCCGGACCCGGGCCAAAGGTTTTGCAAATCAATTCGGCGCTTTTGAGGGCCACTTCGAGGAGCGTTCGTTTGCCGGTTGCCTGAAAATGCGCCACTGCCGCTTCATACAAATGACCTGAATTGTAAAGTTCGTGGCTCCCGGCCAGTTTTGACCAGCGCGTAGGGCCAAAAAAGTCCACCTGGCCCTTCGGATCGATCGTGCGCGCGGTGTACAGATATCCGTCGGGTTCCTGCGCGGCGGCAATTTTGCTAATAAGCTCGTCGAGGTACCGATCCAGCCTCGGATCCGGGTGAAGCGCCAACGTATAAGCGGCCCCTTCGATCACTTTGTACACATCCGAGTCATCAAAGGGCGTGCCGCGGAAGTGTCCCGGCATCAACTTGCCTGCCTTGGCGAAATTGTCGATTCGGCCCGTCTCCTCGCATTTTTTGAAATCATACCACACGGTTGTCACGCGATTGGTTTCCATCCGGGGAGACCAGAAACTGTCCTCGACCTTGACAGCGGTGAACGGCACCGGATGAATGGGGTAATCCTGAATTTCGGCGGCTCCAAGCCTCGCCATTGCAAGCGAGGGACAAAGGACCAGCAGGAACTTCTTCATATAGAGGATGTAGGTCGGCGTCTTTAGTCCACCTAAACTAACGAATGCCCGCACGCATGCCAATCCATTCCGAGCATCAAGCCGCCTGCGGCAAATCCTGTTCGAGTGTATGAAGACCGCCACTCCAATATCTTGCAAATCAGGAAAACCAACTCAAGCTTGTGCCAGTTGTGAGTAATGACGCGCGTTAAGACATTGGCGGCCCATTTTCAAACCTCCCGCCGGGATCAGAAGCCGGCTTGCCCGCGGTAATGTCCACCAGCCTCTATCGCCTAACCGGCCTCAAGCTCTGTCTGATCCCCATTCGGACTCGGGTGCCGCTCAAGTTCGGGCCGGAGACACTTACCTCGGTCACGTGCCTGAGGGTGGGCCTAAGCGTTGTCGATGCCAATGGCCGGTGCGCCGAAGGTTGGGGAGAGATGCCCCTCAGCGTCCAATGGGTCTGGCCCAGTGAGCGGCCTTACGGCGCCCGATTGGAAACTTTGCAACGTTTTTGCCGCGAAATCGCCCTGGCCTGGATGGACTTTCCGGCCAAAGGCCACGCTCTCGAGGTGGGCTACGATTTCCAGGAGCAAGTCTTGCCGGAACTGTTTTCGCGCTTTAACCAAAATCTGACCTCGGAGCCACCGCGCAGTGACGCCACGCATTTGAGTCGCATCAGCAAAACATCCGAGCTGGGGAACCGCCTCGGCCGCGGGGCATCATCCGAAGCCATGCCCTGGCTCGCTGCCCTCGTGTGCAACTCGGCGTTTGATCTCGCGCTGCATGATGCCTTTGGCCGCCTTGCCGAGCGCCCGGTTTACGAAACGTACGGACCTGAGCTCCTAAACAGGGATCTGTCGAGCTATTTGGAGCCCGCGCCCGGTGCGCGCCAGTTAAGTTTCGCAGGGCGTTATCCTCAGGATTATCTGGTCAAAGAACCAATGCCGCAGTTAATAGCCTGGCATCTGGTCGGCGGACTCGATGCGGTGGAACCCTCTGAACTGACGGGGGCCGAGCCCGACGACGGCTACCCAACGTTGCTAAGCGATTGGATCAAACGCGACGGATTGAAATGTCTGAAGATCAAATTGCGCGGCAATGATGAACGGTGGGATTACCAAAGACTCCTTGCCGTTGCCGGAGTCGGTCTGCCCTTGGGGGTCGAATGGCTGAGCGCCGATTTCAACTGCACGGTCAAGGACCCCGAATACGTGAATCGCATCCTGGACCTTCTGCGGCAGAACTTCCCCAAAATTTACGATTGCCTGTTGTACGTCGAGCAGCCGTTCCCTTATGATTTAGAGCACAATCAGATTGACGTGCATAGTGTATCCGAGCGCAAACCATTGTTCCTCGATGAAAGCGCTCACGACTGGCGGCTGATCCGCTTGGGACGTAAATTGGGTTGGACCGGAGTTGCGCTCAAGACGTGCAAGACGCAAACCGGGGCCCTTCTTAGCGCTTGCTGGGCACGCGCCCATGGGATGAGCCTGATGGTTCAAGACCTGACCAACCCGATGTTAGCCCAGATTCCGCACCTGCTCCTGGCCGCGCGTGTCGGCACGATCATGGGCGTCGAGACTAATTCGATGCAGTTCTATCCTGCCGCCTCGGCGCCCGAAGCCAAAGTCCATCCGGGGTTGTATCAGCGTCGCCAGGGTAAAGTGGATCTGTCCTCCATCCATGGTCCTGGCTTCGGCTATCGCCTGGAAGAAATCCAGCGGGACCTGCCTGAGCCAGACCTGGTCCTGAACCGGTGAGCGCTATTTCCGAGTTCTCACGCCCTGTAACAGTTGAGTTCTGACGAAGGCAATATAACCCCGCAAAGCATAGAACTGATCCGCGAACGAGACCGGCACTTTCATCCGATTAACCCCTTGTTCGATCTGTTCCAATTGAGCCAGCAAATCTTCCTGCCCGCCGCCGGAGCCGTGCCCCTCCAGGACCTCCCGTTCGAGCGCCATCAACGCCCGGTACCAGCGATAAATCTTCAGCCGCATTCGCAAACGGAAGATGAAGGGAATGGCTTTGAGCCCGGGAACGAGCAAAACGATTATGGGCACAATGGCCACCAGGATGGGATTGACCAGGCTGGCCAGCCAGAATGGAAGCGCGCGATAAAGGAAAGTCTTGCCCGATTTATAATAACGGCTGGCTTCAGGGCTGATCGGAAAGTCACCTTCGAGGGGCGAAGGAAACTCCCCTTTGCGCTTAAGCAAGCTGGCGCCGCCGTGGATTTCCTGCGCTGCTTCGAGTAAGAGATCCGAAATCGCCGGGTGCAGTTTGGGTCGGGCCAGTAGTTCCACAGTGGGAGCCACGAGATTGACGTCATGCGACGGCAGATTCCGGCCGAAATCGATCGAGCCCATCGGAAATTCGAGTTTGTTCAGATAGGTGACCCGGCGCGCGTAAGCGTCCGCCTGGCCGAAATTGAACATTCGAACCTCCGAGGAGAACAGCAGTTGACGCATGAGTTGGGGCGAAGCCGAATCGCCCATCAAAAAAACCGCATCCACTTTGCCGGCGAGCAACTGCCGGGTGGCCTCTTCAGCATCCAAATCCAACAGCTCAGTCGGGCCGCCC
>DASRFK010000202.1:0-5504 GCA_035651635.1 Verrucomicrobiia bacterium
GATGTTGGTGTGGTATACGGCGCCAAGATCTGGACCGGAGACCGAGTGGTGGATACGACCGGCACGCCGCCTTGAGCGTCTCGCACGACCCGGCAACCATCGATCGAAATATTTCAGTCTAGTTTGAAGCTCGAGTGGTCCCTGAACCAAACGTAATCAGTATCAGGCGAGGGCACAAACCCGCCGTGGACGCCGCCCTTGACAGCCGGCCGAACGGTGTCAGGAATCCAGCGGCGGCGCTCCACATGACCGTCGGCCCAGGAGAGATTGGCGGCGCGGTCGTGAAAGGATGCCGGCAGGTTGCCCCACTTGATTTGATCCCACGTATTGACGAAATATCCATCATTAATCGTGTCGGGGTGCTCCTCGATAAAAACGTAGAAATTTGAAGGGCCGGGGAACTGACTGGTTTTGAGGAACTGGCACCACTTGGGATTAAAGCGATTGGGGTTGATCATGGGGTCACCCACCAAGGCGTTCATCGAGATGCTGCGCAGCCGGGCGCCGTTTTGTGCCATCGACTGATCCGCCGGGCACTTGTAGATGCCGATGTTGTTGTTGACGTAAACGGCCAGCTTGCCGCTCCGGATGTAGCTGGCGTTTGTGTTTTCAACGCTCATCGCCCAATCCTGAATGTTGTTGACCCAACTCTGACGGAAGGTGCGTGTGTCAACCATGCTGCAGTTGTTGACCAGAAGCCCCTGGTTGTCGTCTGCGTACAGCAACCAGCCCACCTCCAACTGTTTGATATTGTTGGCGCAAGCGGTGGTTTGAGCGCTGGCTTTGGCGCGGGAAAGCGCGGGCAGCAACATGGCGGCAAGGATCGCTATGATCGCTATCACCACTAGTAATTCGATCAGCGTGAATCCCTCGCGATCCAATCCGCAACTCTGGCGCGCCTTCATGTGTGGATAATTGGATGCCGCCACCTTCAATGCGCCTCACCCTTGTTTGCCAAAACCTTACCCGCAATTGCCACGGGAACGCACTTCCCGGACGGCCGGCGCTGGCTCCAGCCCAGCCGCTCTCCGGAAAACCCAAGCTTTGCTGCAATTCGCGTTTATTGGCGTCCATTCGCGGTTGCCTGCCTCGCTTCGCGGTACGGCTTGCCCGCGCGGTAAAATTCAAGCAACTCGCGGTTGCGCGCGGCCGTGCCTGGGTCCCCCGCTTTGGTGGCGCGCGCGCAGGCTTGCTCAGCAGCGTGGATGGCATCTGAGAAACGCCCTGCTTCAGCGTAGGCCGCCGCGAGTGTGCCCAGCAGGAACGGCAGCTTGGAATCGAGCGCGCAAGCATGCTCGGCCAGTTGCACGGCTCTCGGGCCGTTCCGTATCTCGGTCTCCGGACTGGTCGCCATAAGCCAGGCCATATTGTTTAGGGCTTCTATAGAGTTCGGGTCCAGTTCGAGCGCCCTCTCAAAATGAGCGATGGCCTCCTGCGAACGACCCACATGGGGCAGCGCGCTGGCGAGATTCAACTGAGTCGGCAAATCAGTTGGATTCTCTCGCGCGGCGGCCAAATAAGCCTGCACGGCCTCGGGCCAAAACCCGTCGGTTCGGAGCAGTTGGCCCATATTGTAGTAGGCTTTGGCGTAATGGGGATCAATTGCTACAGCCACTCGATATCGCACCATCGCTTTTCCTCCCTGTCCCTGCCTTTCCAACCCAACGCCCAGCGCGAACTGAGCCGAAGGATTGTCCGAGGTTACGGCAATGGTGTGGTCGAACAGCGTCACGGTGTCCTGCCAGTAAGCCAGTTGATTCCTGGTCAAAATCACCAGGACCCCTACCGCTAGCAAACCCGCCAGCGACTCGAAGTTCATTCCTCGAAATGCTAAGCGGCGGCTCAACCTTCTGTGCCTGATCCAGGACACGATCGCGACCACTGGACCGATTAGCGGAATGTACGTGTAACGATCGGCCATCGCTTGCTCACCAACCTGGACGAGTCCGATAACCGGTATGAGCGTCCCCAAAAACCAAAGCCATCCGACCAATAGACACGGACCCCGCTGGGCCCCCAGAACCACGAACGTAGTAATCAGACCCAAAGCTAATCCTGCGCACACGATTTCCCACGCGGGCCATTGGTTGGTGAGGAAATAATGTTTCGCCGGATGTGGATAAACCACCGCGAGATCCGTTGGCCAAAAAAATTTGGAGAGGTAGCGCAAGTAACTGCACACCGCATTGGCCACGCGCTCGGACCAGGAAACCTGCGAAATCATTTCCATGGCGCCCGCCTGCCTTTGCACCTCGATCGTTATCCAGCAATCAACCGCCGCGAGCGCAAAAAACGGGACCTTCTCCACCAGCAACCATCGGATTCTCGAGATTTGAGATTTCAAATTTGAAATCTCGAAGCGGCGCAGCGGCCAAAAATCCATTAACAACAGCACGAACGGCAGCGTCACCACCATCGGTTTGCTCATCAAACCAAGTGCAAAAAACAAAAGCGCAGAGGAAAAGCGGAAAGCGGGAAAGCGGGAAGAGGAAAAGCGGAAAGCGGGAAAGCGGGAAAGCGGAAACCAAGATGGAAGGACGTAGGTTCGCGCTCTCCGTTCGCTCCGTGTTTCCGCTTTCCTGCTTTCCCGCTTTCCGCTTTTCTCCCCCATTTCCGCCTTTCCGGTTTCTCGCTTTTCGCTTTTCCGCTTTCCGCTTTTCTTCCCCTCGCTTTTCTCCACATAGCGCCCATACATCCACAAAGTCAGCAGGAAGAAAAATCCACTCAGCAGATCTTTGCGTTCCGCAATCCAGGCCACCGATTCAACGCGCAACGGGTGCAAAGCGAATACCAGCGCCACCCATGCGCTTATCCACAGGTCACCTTCCTTGCCGAGCTCCAGCCAGCGGGAGGGCCGAGCCCCTTCGAGATTGGGAGCTTTTTGCTCCAGGTTCGTGTGACGAGATGGGCTAGTGTGTCCGATCCTGGCTGAAGCAGATGCGGCCGGCTGCCTGCCGCCGCGACGAAACCACTGCAGTATCAAAAGGAAGAGCAAAGCCGCGTTGAGCGAGTGAATGAAAACATTCACCAGATGATGCGCGCCGGCTCGCAAGCCGAAAACCTGGCAATCCAGCGCGTGCGAAAGCGTGGTTATGGGGTGCCAATTGCCAACCACGGGCGTGGTAAAGGCGTAATGAACCGTCCTCCAATTGAGCCCGGATTGGATCTGGGAATTTTCCGTTATAAACTGAGGATCGTCGAAAAGAATGAAATCGTGCGTCCGGACGGGCCAGTAAACGCCCAGAGTCAGCGCAACCAGCGATAGCGCGACCAGAGATTCTCGACGCATTTGGAAATATTGAGTTGGAAAAGAGCGTGAACACAACCGGAATTTGAGCTTTCTTGCGCAAGCCTGCTGATTTTAGTACAAGCTCCCGCGCCATGTGCATTAGAAGAACCTTTAGCTGCGCCTGTGGTCTTTTGTTTATCCTGTTGGGCCAGGGGTGCAAAAAGTCCGAACCGGGCCAGAGCCAAAGCAAGATGGCTCCGCCCAATAATGAGCCGGTTATAACCCTGCATTGGATGGGGGCCAAACAAGTGGCAGCACAGCCGGGCGCGGCCGGCTTTCTTAAGATCTGGCGCTTGCCCGAGACTGAGAAACTCCGGGCTCAAACCCTTGATAAGCTGGCTTTGGCGCCCTGGACGCGTGGGGCCACCAATCAAATCGCCCCCATGACAAACTCAGCGGCCATGGTGCGCGCCAATCCTTCGGCAGCGTTGCTTCGGCCGCTGCTAGACGATCTCGTTCAACAGGAGTTCTATCTTGAATTACGGGACGCCGGCGCCGCGGGGTGCCAATTGGGCCTCGCGATTCGATTGGATGCCAAACGTGGCAGCGCCTGGGAATCCAATTTGGCATCTTTGTTCGAGTCCGCCACTGCCAACCGCAGAACGCCACCTCAAGGGACAGCCAACGGCACGACTGGTTGGAGCGTCCGGGCAACCAACTCTCCCGCGGGGCTGCCACCAGCCCTGCGCCACACCGAACTTGTCCACGCCGGCGACTGGACGGTTTTCGGGCTGGCCTCTGACCAGAACCCGATCTTCAAAGAGATCCTGGGACGAATTCAGGCCAGGCAAACGCCTCTCGCCATGTCTGCGTCGGCCGACTGGTTACAGTTACGATGCGATTTGCGCCGTCTCTTCTCCGCTTTGTCCTGGGGACCGGCTCTTCCGGCGGATTCGCCGCAGATCTCCCTGGCCATCAGCGGCGACGGAACCAACGTTCTGACCAGGGGGCAACTGACCTTTGCCAAACCAGTGCCCTTCGAAATCGAGCCATGGATCATACCGACCAATCTGATTCACGAGCCGCTACATAGCTTCACCGCTGTGCAGGGGCTTAAAGCGTGGGTCTCTTCAATGCCCGCGTGGAGTGACCTTCGGGCTGGTCCGGCGCCAAATCAGCTCTTCTGCTGGGGCCAGGGCGGGTCGCCCTTTCTGGATTACGCAGCCGCCCCGCTAGCCAGCGCGGGTAGCGTAATGCAAAAACTGGGGCCCAAAGTTGCCGAGGAAACGAATCCGTTGCTTGCCACCAATGGTATGGGCAAGTGGGAACGCTCCAGCAATTCGGACGGCATCGCCTGGAATCGTGTGCCAATAATAAACCCTTTCATTCAATCCATAAGCCAGCCGCAAAGCCCGTTTTTGCTCGCGGGGCTAGCGCCACTAGTCGTCACCAATTCCAAGCCGCCACTTGGCACTTTCCAGGATTTAATTAGCCGGCCCAATATTGTCTATTTTGACCGTGAACTTACCGGTCCCAGAGTCGAAGCCTGGATGTTTCTCAGCCAGCTCTTCCGGATCATCGGCCGGCGCACTCAGTTGCAATCGGAAACTCCAACGGTTCAATGGCTTAAAGTTGTCGGGCCGATGCTCGGCGAGACCTTGACGGCTGTCGTTAAGACCGGGCCGGCTACCCTCTCTTTCGATCGTCGGTCCACTTTCGGGCTCACCGGAATCGAATTTCACCTATTAGCCGACTGGTTTGAGTCCGCTCGTTTCCCCTATGAAACGCACATGGAAACTGCCAAGCTCCCGCCACGCCGGTTTGGGGCAAAAAACAATGGTGCCTCGCCTGGGAATAAATGAGCTGGGGAGCGAGGCTTCGATAACGTTAAAGCGGGCCGCTTCGGTGTCGGCTCGCCCACGACGCTCCATAAAAGCCACAGACGGCCAGGCAGGACCTAAATGCCACCTGAAAAACGTTCAAATTTTCTTTTAAAAACATGTTGACAGGCAATCGCGGCTTTGCAAAAGTGAATGCACACACGGTATACACAAACTACATAAAATGAGAACAAAAGCACTACTTAGTGTGGCTGCTATCGCAGCCAGTGCCATCTCCGCGATGGCTCAATCCAACGTTTATTCGTTGAATATTGTCGGTTACGCTACGGTCGCGGTTCCTCCGGGCTATAGCATTTTGGCAAACCCCTTGAGCGCTGGGACAAGAAACGGCGCCGATGAGATCATGCCGATTATCGATGGTGAATTGATTCTGA
>DASRFK010000203.1:0-11543 GCA_035651635.1 Verrucomicrobiia bacterium
CTGATCCGATTCGTGGTGCCATCGCCGATGACCAAATCACCGGAGACATTCATGTTACTGGCGCTCAGGGTGCCGGCGGTGAGCGTGTAACGAGCGTAATAGACGTATCCTGGCCCGATGTCGCGAATGCCTTCGAGGGTCAGCAGATTGGTGACGACGAGGGCGCCACCGCTCTGATCGAGGCTGCCGTGCCCGTCCACGATGGTGAAGTTAGAGCAACTGAGTGTGCCGCCCGCCAACGTGATGCTCGTGTTGTGACTTCCGTAATATCCGAGGCTGTGGGCGTAAATTGTTCCCGCGAACGTGGTCGCATTCGATTGCACGAACACCGAGTCTCCCTGGTCTGCGGCCAACTCGATGACACCGGCAGACAACGTTCCGCCGTTCAGACTGTAGGTGGCGGGCAGGACGGTAAATCCATTAGCGGCGCCGCCTTCGATCGTTAGAGTGTTGGCGATCACGTGCGCACCGCCATTTTGAACGATGGCAGCGGTGCCAAAGTTGTCGGAGATAACACTGACGTTATTATCTGCCAGCAAACCCCCGTTCAGCTTGAAGGACGAACTGCTCTCTGGAGAAACATACACCCGCGTGGTTTGGTTGGTTCCTCCCTCCTGCAAATACGAGGTCGCATTGTTGGGATAACCCTCCAGCGACAGTCCGCCAGGAAGATTGAGATTCCCGCCATACAAGGCATACGCGCCCCCGTGCGGGCCGTTGGCGTTCCCGGGACCGAGAATCAAATTAGTGATCGTCACCATGCCGCCGTATTGATTGAAAGTGCTGAAGAAGGGCGCGCCGAGCAACACGAGGCCGCCTTCGAACACGCCATTGGTTATGTCATATTCGGCCTGGCTGAGATACATCTGGGCGTTGGTCATGACAGCGAGCCCGCCGTCCTGGATCATTTGTGAATTGGTCACCAGCACCGTCCCGTGCTGGACCACCAGACCGGAATTGAAGTTCAAAAGACGTCCATCGTCTTGCAGCGTCAGCCCGTTCGACACCGTCAGCGGGACGTCCGTCCCGAAGGAATTCAGTAACAGGACATTCTGGGTGTTGGTTGCGCCGCGGATAGTCAGGTTGCTGACGGTCATGGAGCCCGGAGAACTGGTCGGCGTTGCGGGATTGATGGCGACGGCTTTCCAGCCGGAATTAGTTATGAAAACCGATTGCGAGCTGTCCGGCAAAACACCCTGAGACCAGTTCGTGGCCTGGTCCCAGTTGCCGCTCCCTGGATTGGTCCAGGAATTGACCACCCCTGGAGTTATCGATGTCACTGTGTTTGGAACCACTTCGCCCGTGCCAAGAATTTTAGCGGAATAATTAGTCGAACCGATGCTGAAGTAGATCTGGCTCAATTGAGCCGCCGTTAAGCCAGCGCTGTTGTTTCCAAAATAAACCTGCGTCGTCCCGTTGCCGGCGGAGGAGCCATTCCATCCCTCAATCACCAGGCGCGAGTTTGCGTCCCAATTCAGAGCGGAGCTGTCGGCGAACCGGACCACCACCGATGAACTTCCGAAACTGATCGTGCCATTCGTCGACAGGCCGAGCTGGCCCAGGGAATTCTGGGAAGCAGAGAGGGCGAGGGTCCCGCCAAAATTGATTAAGCCGGAGTTGTTCAAAACCGGGGAGCTTCCCCCCAGGCTGTTAATAGCCAGGGTGCCCCGCAGGTAGATACCGTTTACAGAAAGTGTGCCATCCTCCAGAGCATAGGTTCCGGTAATGGATAGAACCTGACTGACCTCAGTCGCACCTCCCTGCTGATAGATCCGCGCGCCATCGCCGACACCCAAGTTAGCGGCGGAGACTCGTCCGCCATAGATGGCAAAGGCGCCATTATAAACCGAGACATCGCCCGCAACCTGGTTGGTGCCGCCGCGCTGCAAGTAATCGCCCGTGTTGGTGACCGCGAGCGAAGGCATAAAAACATTGCCGCCGTCTATTTCAAAACGGGCGCCAAACCCTGAAGGATCGAACAAGTCAAAACGATTGCTAAAAACCAAAGTGCCACCGGATTGAAGGACGAAGCCGTAATGACTAAAATTAAACGTGGCGCAATAGAGTGTGCCGGAATTGAGGTTGTAGCTCGCCCATGGCGAAAAATTTGTGCCCAACCCACCCGCCCACGGATTTTGGACTTGGACTATGCCGCCGTTCTGAGCGAAGCGGCCGAGCGTGAAGGTGGAAAGATTTAGGGCTTGAACTAGCCCATCTTCGAGATCGTAATTCCCCTGCACTACATGCACATCCCCGTAGTTGGATCCGCCGGTCTGGACAAAACTTGCCTCGGCATTGGTCAGGTAAGTGCCGTACAGGGAGTAAAGGGTGCCGTTAGTCACTAGCAAGTACCTTCCGCGATCAATACCTATGGCTGAGGAAAGAATAGTTCCACCCGACTGATAAACGATTCCATAATCAGGATACTCGCCGCCCACTTGCAGAGGACCCAGATTCATCGTCGCGTTGGTTGCATTTAGGCTTCCGTTGAGCACTTGGACCGAAGGTGTCACGACGGTTAATCCCCCCTCCTGAATGAAAGTCCCACCGTCGAGGGTCAAAACTCCGCCAGCATCGACTTGGAAGCTGCTTCCGAGGTTCAGGAGCGTTCCATTGGTTCCAATGAAGCAGGAATTGATGACCTTGAGGGGGGTACTTTGACCAAAGTAATTTAGCAGCAGCGTGCTCAAACCGTTTGTCGGCGCGCTGATCCCCAAACTCCCAACCGTCACGGAGTCAGGGAAACTAGCGAGCGTGGTGTTGTCGATATTCACCGCTTTATAGCCGTCATTGGCGATGTTGACGGTCTGGTCATAGGCGGGCAGCGTTCCCAACGACCAGGAAGACGACTCCCATTTGCCACTCGACGGATTAGTCCAGTTGTTGGCTGTGGGAACTTCGACGACGCCATAGAGCTGGAAGCCGAATTGGGTGAAAGTGTTGGTATCGATATAATCGTTCCAGAACCCCGGGTTTCTGGGACCGGCGGAAGGCCAAATCATTACGTAGTCTTCATGCGGATAAATACCCGCCCCATCGTCGGGTTGGCCCATTTCCCAATTTGTGTAGGAGCTCTCTTCGCCGCTGGACCAGAGGAAAGAGCCTTCATCGCCGGCGTCGGTTAGACCGGTCCAAAGCGCTCGGGGTTGACCACCGAAGTTCGAGAAGGTAGACACAAGCCAGTCGTTTTCGGCCGAATCGTTCACGGTAACCAGGTGACCCCCCAGGCTTATCGCCGCAGCCTCGGCTTCTGTCCAGGAACTGGAGGTCAGCAGAAAATAGCTGTGAGTAGTGGCGGGATTGTAAACCGGACCTGCAAGGATACCAGCGGCTCGAACGGATGATGCACATAGGCAGCCGCTAAGTATGACCCAGATTAGATTTTTCATAAGCGGAATTTGGAGCCCAAGTCAGCCCTGGAGAAGAGTGGGCCAAATTGACGGCCACGCTCCTGTGGCGGAACATGGCCGAGACATTAAACGGTGACTGACTGTAGCTACCCCCACTCAGTACCTCGCTTGGGCAAACTTCCCCACCATAGCCGCTGCCTAACATCTCGCGAGTAGGAGTTTCCCCCAAAAAACCTAGGTGCGTGTTTTAGAATTCGGTTTGGAGTCCCGCCTTCAGGCGGATCGGCGCCAGGCCGCCTAAAAGGCGGGACTCCAAACGCAGGCGCCCAACGGCCAGGCCGGTTTTCAAAACATGCTCTCAAGGGTGTCGGCTAAAGGTGAAGGGAAAGGGCTGGAACTTCACCCTAGCTTACGGATTGATACCGAGACCGGCCCAGCCCATCATCATTGGCATTGATGATGGGTTTGCGCCGATTGGTTGTCTGTCTGCCGCTGATTAGCTTGGCCGCGTCCTTAGTTGCCGCCGATTTGCGTTGGGAGGCGGGCTCCTACGGACGGCGCGCGGCATTGCCGGTGCCATCCCAGGGCGCACCTGGGTTCACGCTGATGCCCCCCGGCGAAACGGGGGTTCACTTTACCAATGTTCTGAGCGATGCCCGCGCGACGGAAAACCAGATCCGGTTGAACGGCGCGGGCGTGGCGCTGGGGGACGTGGATGGCGACGGATTATGCGATATTTATCTGTGCGGTTTGGAGAACCATAACGTGCTGTACCGAAACCTGGGCAACTGGCGCTTCGAGGATGTCACTGAGGCAGCCGGGGTCGGGTGTGAAGGCCAATATTCGACCGGGGCGACCTTGGCAGATGTGGATGGAGACGGACATCTGGATTTGCTCGTCAATGGCATCGGAACCGGGACGCGACTGTTCATCAACGACGGGAAAGGCCATTTCACGGAATCGAGGAACAGCGGTTTGTTGCGCAAGTACGGCGCCACGACCCTCGCGCTGGCGGATATCGACGGGGACGGCGACCTGGATCTTTACGTGGCGAATTACCGGGCTGAAACCGTGCGCACGACGGGATACATGATCCTGCGCGCGGGCGAAAAGATGATGATCCGGCCGGAAGATCGCGATCGGCTTGAATTGAGCGGCGACGGTCACGTGCTCGAATTGGGCGAACCGGATGCGCTTTATCTCAATGACGGGCATGGACATTTCACACCGGTGTCCTGGACGGACGGACGCTTTCGCGACGAAAAGGGGCGTGCATTGGAGAAAGCGCCGCTGGACTGGGGCCTGACGGTGGTTTGCCGGGATCTGAATGGAGATGGGTTTCCGGACTTGTATGTGTGCGATGATTTTCAAACTGAAGACCGGATCTGGCTCAACGACGGACATGGGAATTTTCGCGCCGCGCCGCCGTTGACGTTCCGGCATACGCCGTCGTTTTCGATGTGCGTGGATGTGGCAGACATAAACCGGGACGGCCACGTTGATCTGCTGGTGGCCGACATGCTCAGCCCCAGGCATTCGCGGCGGCTGATGCAGTTGGCCGAAACGGCGCCCTATCTGCCAGCGGTTGGAGTTTATGAAGATCGGCCGCAATTCGATCGGAACGCGCTGCAACTGAATCGCGGGGATGGCACCTTTGCCGATATTGCGCCGTTTGCTGGGCTGGCGGCAACCGATTGGACGTGGATGGGTGCGTTCCTCGATGTGGACCTCGATGGATATGAAGACGTGCTTTGTACGACCAGTCACGCCTTTGACACTCAGGATTTGGATGCGGAAGCGCGGATTCGTGCTGCCGGACCATGGCCGCGCGAGAAGGTGCCGCAAAAGCTGCTGCTCTACCCGCGGATGAGCCAACCCAAACAGGCCTTTCGGAATCGCGGCGACCTGACTTTTGAAGATGCGGCTGCTGCCTGGGGTTTTAATCAAATCGGCGTCAGCCAGGGAATGGCCTTTGCGGATCTGGATAACGACGGTGACCTGGACGTGGTGGTCAACAACCTCAACGGGGTGGCCGGATTGTACCGCAATAACAGTTCCGCGCCAAGGATAGCGGTCCGGTTAAAAGGCAATCCGCCGAATACCCACGGAATTGGCGCGAGGATCGAACTGATCGCGAGAGCGGGCGAAGCGGGCGGTTCGACGCAATTGGTTCAGAGCCAGGAAATCTGTGCCGGGGGGCGATATCTCAGCAGCGATGAACCGCTGCGCGTATTCGCGGCGGACGTGACTCACGCTCTGAGCAATCGTTGGAGCCAAACGCATCCGGCCTCAATGCCGATGCCGGGGAATATTCATCTGCTGCTGCAGGTCCACTGGCGTTCGGGTCGCGAGAGCATCATCGATGGACCCGAGCCAAATTATGTTTATGAGATAGCCGAAAGCAGCGCCCGGATGGGCCTGGCGGGCAGCAGCAACCCACCGCCGGCCAAGCCTTGGTTTGAGGATTTCAGCGCCCGCTTAAACCACACCCATCATGAGGAGCCCTTCGACGACTTCCTTCGACAGCCCTTACTACCGCGCAAGCTCAGCCAGCTTGGGCCGGGGGTTGCCTGGTTCGACTTCGATCGTGATGGTCATGAAGATTTGATTATCGGCAGCGGCAAAGGCGGCCGGATGGCTGTCTTTCACAACGACGGAAAGGGCGGGTTCACGCCACTCGACAATAGAGCGTTGGCCGAGACAGTCGGGCGAGATCAAACCAGTGTCGTGGGCGCGGTGATGAACGGTTCGGAGCCGGCGTTATTGGTGGGGTCCAGCAACTACGAGGATGGGCAGGCGGCAGGGTCGATGTTGCGGGTTTATGACCTCAAGAGCGGCGCCGTATCGAATTCGTTTGCGGGCCAGGAATCCAGCACCGGCCCGCTGGCGCTGGGCGATGTGCATGGGACCAGCCGGCTGGACTTGTTTGTTGGCGGGCGGTGCGTTCCTGGCAAGTGGCCGGCGCCGGCGACTTCGTTGTTATTCGAAAACCGGGACGGCAAATATGTATTGGACCTGACGAACACCCTGCAACTGGCCAACCTGGGAATGGTCAGTGGAGCGATTTTTGCCGATCTCAATGGGGATGGTTGGCCCGACTTAATCCTGGCGTGTGAATGGGGGCCGATCCGGGTGTTCCTGAACGAGCATGGCCGGCTGCGCGACGCTACCAGCGAGTTGGGACTCGAACCCTATGTCGGTTGGTGGCACGGCGTGATGGTCGGCGATTTCGACGGAGACGGTTTGCTGGACATCGCCGCCTCGAATTGGGGGCTGAACGGAGGTCCAGACGGTTACGAACGGCCAGCGCTCGTTTCGGATTATCATGGGCAGAATCGCGCCGGCGTGCCGCTGCTCTTTTGGGGCGACTTCTCGGGCAGCCAGGGTGTAGATGTAATCGAGGCTGAGTTTGACGCCATGCTGGGCAAGATTGTTCCTACTCGCGCCAAGCCCGCCATGGAACAGGGGCTGCCATTCGTGAGCGCCCGGTTTCAAAGCTATGCGGCCTACGGAAACGCGTCGGTGGCCGACGTCCTCGGCGATCAATATGGGACGGCTTCAAAACTGGCGGCGCCATGGCTGGCCTCGACGGTGTTCCTGAATCGCAAGGGGAAATTTGAGCCCGTGGTTTTGCCGGTGGAAGCTCAGCTCTCGCCGGCCTTTGGGATCTGTGTCGCGGACTTCGACGGCGACGGGAATGAAGACTTATTCCTGGCGCAGAACTTCTTTGAAGTGCAACCGCAGGCCGTACGTTGTGATGCCGGCCGTGGCGTGCTGCTTCGTGGCAACGGGCACGGAGGTTTCGAGTCGGTGCCTGGACAGCTCAGCGGGCTGACGGTGTACGGGGAAGGACGAGGCGCGGCAGTTGGCGATTTCGATGAAGATGGCCGGGTCGATCTGGTCGTTGGGCAGAATGGAGCGGAGACTCGGTTGTTTCACAACCGTCTGGCCAAGCCGGGGGTGAGGGTTCACGTCGTGGGGCCGGTTGGGAATCCAGACGGTGTCGGCGCTCAGCTTCGTCCCGTATTCGGAACCCGGCGCGGACCGGTCCGGGAGATCCACGCGGGGGGCGGGTATTGGTCGCAGGATGGCGCGACACAGGTGTTCGGCGTTCCGGAAGCCTTGACTGGAATTTGGGTGCGGTGGCCGGGCGGAAAGGAGCAGACCGTCGAGGTGTCTGCGGGCGCCAAAGAAGTCTTGGTGAGCCAGGAGATTAGACCACGGATAGACACGTATAAACGCTGATGGAACCAACCTGAACCGTTCGACTGTATTCAGGTAGTTGCCTTTTCAGCAGAGATTTCATCCTCTTTCGCCATCTGCGGTCGCCCTGAATCTGCGGGAATTGAGGTACTCTAAGGCGATGCCACGCGGTAGAAGCGGGTCTTGGTGGTTGTGGGCGGCTGATCCACTACCGTAAAGGTAGAATTCGTGGCCGCGATTTGCTCGAGGCGCGACCAATCAGTTAAGTTCGTCGAAACCAGGACTTCGTAGGTTCTTCCCGGGATTGTTCCGAAGCTGAAGCTAAATGTCCCGTTGGTTTGCCAGGTTTCCTGGCTGAGCAGGATCGATGTCGGAGCCGGTGGAAAAGTGATTTCCCAAACGCCCTGGTTACCGCTGTATTCGATCACATAGATTTTGTTGGTAATGATGGCGGCGTCGATGGGATTGGAAAAACCGGCGGCAATGCGTGTCACCCGCGCCTGGTAATTGGTGGTGCCGAGTTTTTTCAGGTCGAGATCAACCAGGTCTTGGCTGGCATCCATAAAAGGCCCGGCGATACTATCGTCGTTGGGATCTCCTTGAGTCCAACTCAGCATGAAGCCGTGCTGGTGATACGGCGGCGCGAGTGCGGCGGAGGTGTCAAATACCAGCCCGAGAGGAGAGCGATGAGCAGTGAAAGTGCTGAGCGTTTGACCCAGGTTGCTGGCGTCTTTGATTGAACCATCCGCCGGATCGCGGTAGCTATCAGCATCGGGCCCGAGGTTAATCACCGGCTCGAAAAAATTCGTGGGTGGCGGAGGGAAAGTGGGGTCATTGTGGTACGTGCCGGCATGAACGGCAACGAAGCGCCCGTCCAGCAGGAGATCCGTACTGGGGTCATAGTTGGCAAATTGTTGTGGGTTTGCGGCTCCTCCCATCCGCCAGGGAAAACCGTAGTGCAGCCCGGCCTGCAGCCAGTTTAACTCATCAGACATGTCACGGTCCGGGCCATTATCGGTTCCAAACAAATCCCCATTGGGAGCGAAAGCCAGGGAGAACGCATTGCGGGTGCCTTCGGCGAACACGTAGCCGGCCTGGCGCAACCCGTTCAGATCGTTGGTCAGGATCAACCCATTGCCATTAGCCGGCACGCGCAGAACTTTTGCCGTCAGCCCCGTTTCGCGAAGATTTGGGTACAAGCCACCCGTGGATTCGACTTCGCCGTGGTCCGTGCGCGAACCGCTGTTGACATAAAGGGTGCTGCCGTCGGGGCTGACGGTCATGCCGCTCATGAGATGATCAAAGGCGGTGCGGCTCAGCGGGTAGGGCTGGGTTTGCGCTAGCAAAGACCAGGTCCGCCCGCCACCGGCACCTGGGACGCCTTTCATGATAGTAGCAAAGGTACTGTTGCCGGAGTTCGTGGTCGTGTCGCCGAGGACATAGATGGTGCCGTCGGGGCCGATGGCCATACCGAGGGCGCTGGTGGAGATACCATGGTCGGCGGCGCTATACACTCGGACACTGGTTGATGCGGAGCCGGGGTCGACGTTGAGTTGGAATATGTCGCCGTTATATTTGAGATAATAGAGTTGATTGTTGCGGGGGTCCGTTGCGATTCTGATCGAGGGAGCGCCGGAGCTGTTGGTGGTGTACAGGATCAGCCGCAATTGGAGATTACTGTCAAAGAGCACTGGATCGGCCTGGGTCCGGACAAGGGCGCAAAACAGGGAGCAAACCAGGCAGAGGCTGATGTGGGCGCGGATCATGGGGCGATTTTGCGCAAAGACCGTCAACGAACAAGTGGGTTGTTGACCTCCTGCAGGGCTTACTCGATTTACAGCCCTGGACGTCTGCCGGGAGGCTGCCACTGCGTGTGCCAATAAAAACTCCAAAGGCGCTCCAATTTAACCGTCTCGCAATGATTGTCAGTGAAGGTGACGTTGACTGCGCCCGGCAGTATATTTTTTGGATTGAAGTTTTGCGCGGCGGCAGACAAGGGGGCGGAGTGCCTTGGCACGGCGATGCGTGAGAGCCCGCCGCCGGCGAACTGGTCTCCGGTAAAAAGATTCACAGCGGGGACATCCGTCTCGAGAGGCCAGGCGTCTACCCAGATAGCGTCGGCAAAAACCGGAGTCTGCGACGGGTACTTGATATCGGTTTCCGAGTGAAAGCGTTTCTTAGGATCGGAGTAAGCGTCATCGGTATAAAAATAGCCGTTCAAAGCGTAGCTGCCTTGGTAATTGGTCGTTGTGCCATCGACGTTCCAGGTCCGCACGACAGTGCCCCAGGCGCTGGGGTCCTTCCTCAGTTCGGCGGCCGATCGTTCCGGAGCCGTGGGACAGGTTCTGACTTTGTTGATGGCCTGATACTGGACCATGAGTTTTTCCATCCACAAGTCGGGCCAGTTGTCATAATGAACAGGTTTGTTGGCATCGCTGAAGTACATGAAGTTGGCCAAGCAAATCTGCTTGAGGTTGCTGAGGCAGCCGATCGATTTGCTTTTGGCTTTGGCCTGGCTCAGAGCCGGGAGCAGCAGGCTGGCCAGAATGGCAATGATCGCAATCACCACGAGCAATTCGATGAGAGTGAAAGCGACTCGCAACCTCGCGAAGCAGGAAGATTTCATGAGGAACTATAGAGCGCGCGGCCGTTCGAACGCAATTGCTATAAGGATGGGAGTAGCCCTTATTTGGGCCATTTGATTTTTGAATTGCGGTCCGGGAGTCCCTGGCCAAAACTCAACCGATGACCACCCATTGCATTTCTTCTTACAACCGTAATCGTGGGTGGAGCGTGACTTTTGCGGGCCTCGGGATCAACCTTGCCTTGGGCGTGCTCTACACCTGGAGCATGTTCAAGGCGGCGATAGGGAAAGAATTCGGCTGGAAGGATGCGCAACTGAACGATCCGTACGCGTTGTGTTGTCTGGTTTTCGCTTTCTCGATGATTGCTGCCGGGCGTTGCCAGGACAAATGGGGACCCCGCTGGACCGCGTCGTTCGGAGGAGTGCTCGTAGGCGCAGGGTTCTTGCTGATCTCCAGTACGCCGAGTTACCTGATCTGGGTATTCGGATTTGGTGTGCTGGTCGGATTGGGTCTCGGGTTCGGGTATTCGTCGGCCACGCCGGCAGCACTCAAGTGGTTTCCGCCGGCGAAGACGGGTTTAATCGCGGGATTGGTTGTGGCTGGGTTCGGCTTGGCGCCGGTGTATCTCGCGCCGACTTCGGAGTATCTGCTGGGGCACTATGGACTGCTGAAGTCGATGTGTTTCTATGGCATTGGGGCGACGGTCGTCGTTTGTGGTTTGGCGCAGCTGTTGATAAATCCGCCCGCAGGTTACATCTGTTCTGGAACCGCGGCCGGCGCCGGGGGCACACCAGGGAGCAAGAGCCTGAGGCCTTCGGAAATCCTCGTGACCCCAACGTTCTGGCTGCTGTGGCTGATCTACTTCATCGGTTCGGGCGCGGGCTTGATGGTGATCAGCAGCGTAGGAGGCATGGCCAAAAAGACCATGGGTTCTGCCGCTTTTTTCGCGGTGGCCGTAATGGCACTGGGCAACGCGAGCGGACGCGTCTGCGCGGGGTTATTGTCAGATAAGATTGGCCGGCGCTGGACGTTGTTTCTAGTGCTCGTGGTCCAGGCAGCCCTGATGCTGGTGGCCATTCCGGTAACCGGATCCGAACACGGACCCAAAGTTATGATTGTATTAGTCGCCACGCTGATAGGTTTTAATTACGGCGCGAACCTGTCGCTGTTCCCCTCCTACGCCAAGGATTTGTGGGGTCTACAGACATTCGGGATGAACTACGGTACACTCTTCACGGCCTGGGGCGCGGGAGGTTTTGTTTTGAGCCGATTGCAACAAATGCTTTTTGCCGGCAGCAAGAGTTTTAGTTCGTCGTTTTGTACCGCAGCGATCCTCCTATTGGTCGGGGCGGCGCTGACTTTTTTGCTCCAAAGGGGTCCGCAAAGGGTTGGCGCGGCGGCGGAT
>DASRFK010000204.1:0-6807 GCA_035651635.1 Verrucomicrobiia bacterium
GATCCCCAAACCGAATCTGGCAAAACTACGGGTTCGGCCCCGCCACTCTTCGGCCGTTGCTGCGGGCAGAATGCCCGGCGCGCGGACTTCCCAGTCCGCAGCGATCCCCAAACCGAATCTGACAAAACCACGGGTTCGGCCCCAGCCACTCTTCGGCCGTTGCTGCGGGCAGAATGCCCGCGCGCCGGACTTCCCAGTCCGCAGCGATCCCCAAACCGAATCTGACAAAACTACGGGTTCGGTCTCAGCCACTCTTCGGCCGTTCCTGCGGGCAAGGATGCCCGCGCGCCGTTCTTTTCGCGTGCGTTGGGGAGTTTTACCACTAATGTCTCCGTATGATGTCGCGGAAAAAATCCGAGCAACTCTTTGCCGAGGCGCTCCGGTACATACCCGGCGGGGTGAACTCGCCTGTCCGGGCCTTCCGGGCGGTAGGGGGGCAACCGTTTTTTGCCGAGCGTGCTCGCGGCTCAAAGATCTGGGACGCGGACGGCAATGAGTACATCGATTACGTGGGCACCTGGGGACCCGCCATTCTCGGCCATGCCCATCCCAAGATCATCAAGGCGGTGCAAACGGCAGCCGAAAACGGAACCAGTTTTGGAATTCCCAATGCGGCCGAAGTGACTATGGCGCGGCTGATTTGCTCACTGGTTCCGAGCGTTCAGAAAGTCAGGATGTGCAACTCCGGCACCGAAGCCACTATGTCGGCCGTCCGGTTGGCGCGCGGATTTACCAAACGGGACAAAATCATCAAGTTTGATGGATGCTATCACGGCCACGCGGATTCCTTGCTGGTGAAGGCCGGGTCCGGGGCGCTGACGTTCGGCAACCCCGACAGCGCGGGCGTTCCGGCGGCCTTTACCGAACACACCATTGTCCTGCCCTTCAATGAACCCCCAGCCGTAGAACAGGCCTTTCAAGCGAATCCCGGCAAAATCGCCGGCATCATCGTTGAACCTGTCCCCGGCAATGCCGGCTTGTATCTGCCCAAATCAGGTTACCTGGAGTTCCTGCGCCAGATCACGAGCTCAAATGGCACCCTATTGATATTCGACGAGGTCATGACCGGATTCCGGTTGGCCAAAGGCGGAGCGCAGGAGCTCTTCGGGATCAGGCCGGACCTGACCTGTTTCGGCAAAGTGATCGGCGGAGGATTGCCAGTCGGGGCGTTTGGAGGACGCGGGGAGATTATGGATTTGCTGGCCCCTTTGGGACCGGTTTACCAGGCTGGAACACTCAGTGGCAATCCGTTGGCGATGAGCGCGGGCATTGCGGCCTTGGAAGAACTTTCAGAGACCAATGCCTACCGCAAGCTCGAAGAACTCGGAGCGGCACTGCAACAGGGTCTGCAAGCTGCCGCCAAAGCCGCCGGCATCGCCGTCCAGTTCAACCGCTGCGGGTCGATGTTTTGCGCCTATTTTTGCGCCGAGCCGGTGCACAACTTGACGGATGCGCTCAAGAGCGATCGCCAGAGATTTAAGCGTTACTTCCATTCGATGCTCGACCAGGGCATCTACCTTGCCCCGTCGCAGTTCGAGGCTGGGTTCCTGTCGGCCGCCCATACCCAATCCGACATTGAAAAAACTGTCGGTGCGGCCGAAAAAGCTCTCCAGCAAGTCGCCTGATAACCGAGCATACCGATGCGTATACTGGCTTTGGATCATGGCACCAAGAGGATCGGCGTCGCCGTGAGCGACGAACTGCAGATGATCGCCCAACCACTTGAATTCGTCCCGGCTGAGCCGTTTGCCGCCTTTCTGAATAGACTTAAGCAACTGCTCGCCGAAAAGGAAGTCGAGCTCGTACTGGTAGGTATGCCACGCAACATGAATGGCACCTACGGGCCGGCTGCCCTGAAGGTCGAAGAGTTTGTTGCGGTCCTGCGTGCCGCCATCACTATTCCAGTAAAGACGTGGGACGAGCGCCTGACCTCCGCGCAAGCCAATCGTTTTCTCATCGAAGGCAATGTGCGACGGGAGAAGCGCAAGGAAAAGGTCGATAAAATGGCGGCGGCGATTCTGTTGCAGAGTTATTTGGACAGCTTCGCGCGTGGATAGGGCGCCCGCCCGCTGGCGGCGATCGGAATGGATTCAATCAAGTTCAAGTTGACGGTGGCTTACGATGGCAGCGGCTACCAGGGTTGGCAGGTCCAAAAGATCGGCACCGGCGTGCAACAGAAACTTGAAGAGGCGTTGGCCAAACTGTTCCCCAGCCATCCCCGCGTGCACAGTTCGAGCCGAACCGACACCGGAGTTCACGCGATGGGAATGGTGGCCCACTTCGAGGCCCGGCGTGAAGAGTGCCGCACCTCGGTGCGCAAATTGGTCCTGGCCATCAATGCGTGGCTGCCGGAAGATGTGCGGGTGCTGCAGGCCGCGCGCGCCAGCGGCGATTTTCATGCGCGGTTCAGCGCCACCGGAAAGCAGTATCGCTATTTCGTGTGGAATCATGCCGCCATGAACCCATTGTTGCGGCGCAGTTGCTGGCATGTGCCGCGCCGCCTCAACCTTGTCGCGATACGCACAGCGGCTTCGCGCTTTATCGGCAAGCACGATTTCCAAGCCTTTGCCGCAAACCCCGGTTACGCCAAAGGATCCTATGTTCGTGATTTGTGGCGTTGCGAGGTCAGGAAAGCGGGATCGCTCTTAACCTTCATTGTCGAAGGCGACGGCTTTCTTTATAAGATGTGCCGCGGCATTGTCGGCACGCTCGTCCAGGTAGGACTGGGACAGTTTTCAGCCGAGGAGATGGATCCACTGCTCGCCAAAAAAGATCGGCGCCTGGCCGGCATGACCGCTCCAGCGCACGGTTTGGTTCTGTGGAAGGTCTTTTACAAAAAATCTCACCATGCGGATCGTTCTAGTTGAACCGGAGATTGCCCCCAACACCGGCAACATCGCCCGGCTTTGTGCCGCGACCCACTGCCGGCTGGAGCTGATCGAACCGCTCGGTTTTGCCCTGAACGATGCGCAACTGAAACGCGCCGGTATGGATTACTGGCAGCATGTGCAATGGCAGCGCTGGCCCAATTGGCCGGCCTTTGAAGAATCGTTACCCGCTGGGGCTCGCACCTGGTTCATTGAATCCGATGGCCCACGCCTCTATACCGAGGCCAAATTCTCTGCCCTTGATTGCCTGGTTTTCGGCCGTGAAACCGCCGGTTTGCCTCGGCCCCTGCTGGAACAGAACCGCGAACGCTGGCTGCGCATTCCGATGTTCAATCCAAAGGCGCGCTCACTGAACCTTTCGAACTGTGTCGCCCTGGTCCTGTTTGAAGCCTTGCGGCAGCAGGGTTTTTCCGGCGCAATCTAAAGATCGGAAGAGGGCAGGCTCGTGCCGGGCGCCTTGGTCACAATTTAGTCTCGGCCTCGCGAATCAGCGAAATCACCTTCTCGGGGCGATCGGCGCTCAAGAGTGCCTGCCGCAGCTTGGGGTCGCGCACAAGGCGGATCAGCCGCGCGAGCAAGGCCAGGTGCTGAGTCACGGTGGGAGCGACGACGAGGAAGAACAGCTTGGCCGGCAGGGCATCCGGCGCGCCATAAGCAATGCCTTGCATGTGCCGCCCGAAGACCACCAGCGATTCATTGACCAGGCCAACCAGCGCGTTACGCGAGTGAGGCAAAGCGATTTCGTCACCAATGCCGGTGCTGTAGAGCTGCTCGCGCTCGTACAGCGCCCGCAGCAAGGTTTGCCGCTCTTCCGGCTGCTGCTCCAGTTCGGGGATCTGCTCCACTAACTCGCGCAGAACCGACTCACGGTTCGTGCTTTGCAGATTGAGATTGATCCGCGCCGCCGAGAGCGCGTCGCTCAAGAGTGTCGATCCAGCACTTGGCATAGGGGACACATGTTATGGCTGGTAGCGGTCGCGTAAAGCAAATGTAAGTGGCGAGATCCGAGACCGAGTTGACTCAAATTAAAAGACACCGGGGAGGAGAAACTGAAGCGATGTCCGGTTGGTTTCTTGCCAAGCCGCGTTTCGGTGGTGCTAAAAGCCTGCGCGCTACTCGACACGGATTTGATAAAACCGAGCAGCTCCGTGGGCGGCGGCATCCTGCACCGCCATTGGGGCCCCGGTCCCAAGTTGCCTGAACATATTGGGCAGGAGAGTCCAATTGGTCGCGGGCAGTGTATCGCTGAAATAAACGGAGTAGAACAAGTTAGCGACAGTGCTAAAGCTGAGAGATGCGCCCGTGTGATTTTCGGTGAGCGCGACCAGCTTGGGCTGGACCAACACGCGCAGTACGGCTGGCTGACTTGAGACCACGCCCAGCGCATTGGAGACCGTTACACAATAGGTGCCGCTATCCAGCGGCCCCACGCTCTTGAGCTTGAGGCTCGAGGAAGTGGCTCCGGAGATGGGCCGGCTGCAACCGGCCATCCACTGGTAGCTCAGCGGCGCATTACCGGCCGCCGCCACACTAAAGGTGACCGGTTGGCCTTGAATATTAGTGATGCCTTGAGGCTGCGCCGTAATTGTTGGTGCGCCGATGATGGCCAGGTTTGCTCTGGCGCTGGTCACCTTGCCGGCACTATTGCTGACCACTACCGAATAGTACCCCGCCTGAACGGGCTGGATATTGGTCAACGTGAGCGTTGCACTGGTCTCACCGGTCAACACGTTAGTGTCATCGAACAGCCATTGATACGCCGGTTCCGGAGAGCCCTCGGCTGAAACCGTGAAGACGGCCGTTCCGCCCTGGGCCACCAGGGCGTCCAGCGGCTGCCTCTGAATGATTGGGGCGCCGGAAACACTCACCAGCGCCGGAGCGCTGGTAACACTTCCATAGAGGTTGGTGATAACGGCTTGATACATGCCGGCCAGATCGATCGTGATATTGGTCAGCGTCAGCGTCGCGTTCGTGGCCCCGGCCACGGCGGTTGCGCCGTTAAAATACCATTGGTAACCGATGGGAGGGCAACTCGAGACGCCGACTGCCAATTGGACGGTTTGACCCAGGCCCGTTTGCTGGTCATGTGGCTGGGAGGTGATCAGCGGGGGCACAGGATTTACGACCGTTACGGTCTGGCTGCAGACGGCCGCATTGCTGCACGAATCCAGTGCCTGCCAACTTCTAGTCACAGTATAGGTCTCCAGACACTGCGAGTTGGTGGTAGTGTTGAGCACGCTTAGATTCACGCCGCTGCTCAGAGCCGCCAATTGGCTCCCGAAGCCCTGGCCCACGGCCCCTTGCGCAACCCATCCGTTGGTCTGGAACGCCCAATAACCCGCCGCTGCGTCGCCTAGTACGGGGGGGCCGTAAAGATTGAGTCCGGCGGCATCTCCAGTTCCCAGGCCCTGAAATTGCACCGTCCAGGTGAAACTGGCGGGTAGCGCCCC
Source organism: Verrucomicrobiia bacterium (assembly GCA_035651635.1). Classification (GTDB taxonomy): domain Bacteria; phylum Verrucomicrobiota; class Verrucomicrobiia; order Limisphaerales; family UBA8199; genus JANXQE01. The sequence goes on from DASRFK010000204.1 coordinate 5,339, forward strand.
GGCTAAAGGCTTCGCGGCGCTCAACTGAAATTCCTTCAGATCGATCGTACCGCGGTCGGCGGCGTTAATGGGCATCGGACCGCTATCGTAGAAGAGCGTCCCCGGGAGTTCGAGACTGACGGAAGAAGTCTGGCCGTCGTTGAGATAGAAGCGTACGCGAGCGGTCACGGAACCACTGAATGTCGATTGCGTTGCGTTGGTGCCCCAGTACTCGATTGTGAAATGGCTTGGATACCGATTTATCCCGCCGAGCGCAATCTGGTTGCCGACTTCAACCGCTCCCGGGTCGAAACTCTGGCCCAAGGCATTGGTCAAATTATCATAGACCAATGCCTCGGTGGCGCCCGACTCCCGGGCCGACGGCAAATCGAAACTCCAACTTGTCCCGGCGAGAACTGTCTTGTCCGTTGGACAGCTCATCGAAGGCGCGGCCGGGTCCAGAACCATAACGGTCTGACTACAAGTAGCCTGAAAGCTATTGGTGTCGCTAATCAGCCATCGGCGTGTGGCGCTAAAACTGTTTCCGCACACGGAGTTGGTAGTAGTGTCAAGCACCTGCACAAGCAGGTTAGTATCGGCAAAGCTGGGCGGAGTAAAATCCCAGGGGCTACCAAGCGGGACGGTCACATTGGGGCTGCACGTGATTTGCGGCACGAACACTATTTGGAGATTCGCCGGCGCGCTGGTCACGCTGCCATAATCGTTGGCCACGACTACCTGGTAAACACCGGCTTGCGCTGGAACGACGTTGCTCATCACCAGCGTGGCATTGGTCTCCAATCCAAGAATCGTCGAATTGAAGAACCACCGGTACGTTAGCGGAGCGGTGCCTTGTGCCATCGTGGTCCACTGGACCGTGTCTCCGTTGGTGACCACTAGGTCCGAGGGGCCGCTCAGGAGAATTGGCGGTGATACAATCGTGAGCACCGCGGGCGCGCTGGTGGCGCTGCCAAAGATGTTTGTGACGATGACCTGATAGACTCCGGCATCTGCAGGACTGACATTGGTCAAATCGAGTGTTGAATTCGTTTGCTCCGCCAGGACATTGGTCAGGTTGAAATACCACTGATAAAACAGCGGCGCGCTGCCTTTGGCCAGGACTCTCCAGTGGACGTCGTCACCATTCGTGGCAATCTGGTCGACTGGATTGCCGACGATCAGAGCAGGCACTTGAATCGTCACGTTCGCGACGGAACTGGTCACACTTCCGTACGTGTTCGTCACCACGGCATCATAAGTTCCAGCCTGGCTTGAGTTGATGTTTGTCAGCACCAAGGACGAGTTGGTCTCGCCCATCAGCATGGTGGTAGCATTGAAATACCACTGATAGCCAACCGGCGGACAACTGGAGATCTCCACAGACAATGTTGCGGTGCGGCCAAGCAAAACCGCCTGGTCCTGCGGCTGAGTCACGACCAAAGGACCGGAGTGGTCCATGACCGTCACCGTCTGACTGCAACTGTTGGAAT
>DASRFK010000205.1:0-59212 GCA_035651635.1 Verrucomicrobiia bacterium
GCATCCTGCTTTTGGCGGTCAGGGACTAGAGAGGCAGCTCATCACTGAGTTGGGGCAATGCGCTGGTTGACCATTTCTTCGAAGGGGAGGCCAATCTGGGCAATTACCGGATAAGCACTCCAAAACCCTTGGGTGCCTGAAATCGGACAAGCCGGAGTCAACACTCATGCCCGCGCCCGGTGTGACCAGCAAGGCATCGGCGGCGCTGGTGACTGCCACGTCACTTCATCGTCGATGTCGGAGGCCATCTCAGCCGTTCCCACAGCACTTCTTGTACTTCTTGCCGCTGCCGCACGGGCATGGGCCGTTGCGGCCAATCTTAGGCTCGCGAACGAATGGTTGTGGGGCAACGTAATCAGTTGAAGGCGGAGCTGGTGGAAGCGCCACTGGGGCGCTCAGCCTGGGAAGGCTCTTGGGTCGGGAATCCTCCGGGTGGAAGGATGCCCACCACTTCATTTCGGCGATGGCATCTGTAATCCCATGCTGCCGGTCGCGCCGCCACGGCTTAGGGGGGCTGCGCAACGGCTGTATTTTGACTATCTCCAGCATCACTGGGTTAATCTTTGGCTCATCGCGGGGTTGCGGGAGTGGCCCAAGTCGAGAGGGCCCTCTTCCCTGGGAGACATTGATTCCGGCCCCTTGGTTCTCGGGATTGGACCCACGGCGACCGGAGTTGGCATCGGAGCCGCAAAGGCCGTCAGCGACACTACGCGCCTGGGCAAGTTGGCCCGGCAACTCCAGCTTTTGCCGGACTGCTTGCGATTTCTTGAAAAAGGTGGTCAGGAGCTCTTTGGTGGTCAGGTGCGGATGCAGCCAGTATGTCACCGGGTTTCTGTATGGTGACGCCGTGCTCTTCTACGCGATCACGTGGGTTCCGTACCCTGGGGCGGCCAAGGCCACGACCAGGAACACAGGAGAAAAGTACTGAGTATGTGCGCTTGAAAAGGAGCCGCGGCGGATTCGGGTGTCCCTGGCCCGCCCATCGTCATCGGTCAGCTTATCGTTCGGCGTAACACAATGAGCCCTTTGGGACTTAAGACTCGAGGCGGAGTATTCGGTACAGGCTGATCGATCGGGGAGGCCGTAAGGCCTGACGGGACGAATTCGCGCCCAGCCAGATAATGATACTGATTATTAGTACCTTGCGATCCCTTGACACGCTGCGGCCCCTGCCAGGTTCAAATTGGGTTTGGCCAATTTCCGCGCTAATCGAACTCAGGACCCTAATTCGCAAGGACATTTATCCAGTGTGCGGCGCGCATTGGGGTGGTCTCGTACCGCTTCGCGGCCCCACAGTTGACGCCCCACGATTCCCAGCGTTATGGTTTACACATGGTGCCCTTAACCGTGGAATTGCCATCACAGCAAAGCCTAACTGAGCAGAATCTTCGTCGTTGGAAGGATCTTGTTTCTGACCCAAGACTGGCGCGGCTCCAAGAACGCATTGAGACCGACCGGTTCGGACACATGATTATGAGCCCGCCTCCCTCAGCGAATCATGGCAGTTATCAATTCAGGATCGGCGTTCTGCTCGATCGATACCTGCGCGGCGGAAGGGTTATTACCGAATGCCCGATCTCGACCGCAGATGGAGTCAAGGCAGCTGATGTTGCCTGGGCCTCGCCCGAGCGTATGCGGGAGTTAGGCGCCAACTCTTGTTTCCCGCACGCGCCGGAGATCTGCGTTGAAATTCTTTCGCCAGGAAATACGGAGGCCGAAATACGAGAAAAGACTGCGCTTTATTTTGATGCGGGAGCAATGGAGGTGTGGCATTGCACAGACACTGGTAAGATGATTTTTTTGCGCCGCGGCGAAGTGCAAACCCTCAATAGATCGCAAACCTGCCCTGATTTTCCGGCTCAGGTAGATCTTTAACCGAAGATCAAGAGGGCCACGCGTTCAAAGTACAACCATGTTGGCATTCGCGCACTTGCAAGACGGTTTGGTGTCGAACCCTCAACCATCAGCCGAGGTTTGAAATCCAGAAAGATTCGTCCTGGCGATCCCGGCCTCCAAAACCAAGCGGACGTACAAGGCGACACAGGACTTGGAGCTAAAGTTGAGGGAGGCAACGGGCGCTAAAGACTTGGATTGCCCACCAGAGTTCTTTACCGAGCCGCTTGAGGATTGAGGGTTACTCTCAAAGGAGTTGCTCGGGAAGACTGGCAGTTGAAGGAAGGCTCTCCATGTGGGTGCAGTTCACGTATCTGGGTGGAGTTTAGCAAAAATGCCGGGACGCGGCTTTCATTGGGACGAGGTTAATCGGCCAAAAATCCGGCTTGCCGGGTGTTAATCGAGTTAGTCACCTGAGCAAACGCCTTCGAAATCTTTGGCGCGCGCCAGCGCGAGCGGCTTGAGGTCGGGCGTGTGTTTTGCTTCAGAATGTTTGGAGTCGACACTTTTTCTAGCTTGGCCCAAAAAACCCTCCCGCCATGGGTCTCAACTTCGGAAGCTTGCCTCCGCCAAAAAAGCTCAGGCAGGTTGATCAGACTGAATCTCTCAGCGGTTTAGTTCCCTTTGGGTTTGGATTTAGAAAATGGGTTGATCACCCTCACCCCAGTATTGCGGAACCCTTCTTCGTCGCGGCTAACAATTGTCAGGTTACGGACTCGGGCCGTCGCGGCCAGAAAAGCATCAAGGATCGGGACCGGTTTCTGCAGACCTAACCTCCCCCATTGGTCTGCCACCTCGTCATCCACCGGCAAGAATCGATCGTGAAATTCGGCAGCAATCCCAAGCAACCACTTCTCAAGTGCCCTGGCTTGTGCTGGGTCACGGGGGCGAATCCGCTCGATTCCCTGACGTATTTCTCCCAGCACAAGCACGCTGATGAATAACTCCTCCGCCGCGGTTTCTTCAAACCATTGCCGCACTCCAGCATCACAACGTCTCGCTTTGCGCAGTTCGCTTAGGACGTTGGTGTCGATCAGACAGCCGTTCATAACTCAGCTGGCCGTTCCAATTGCGGACCCCGTTCGAAGTCCTCATCCTTACCGACATCGGGCATGGCCAGTAGGGCTTCCTTGAACGACCTTCGCCTGACCGCCTTTCCAAGCAACGACTCCCGCAAAATGCGCCGATGTTCTTCTTCCATGGAAACCCCGTGTTCACCTGCTTGTTGTTTCAGCTTCTTGACGACTTTTTCTTCGATTTGCCGGACGATTAGTTGTGGCATAACACCTTGAATTTCTAATTCTGCTATCAATGCTAGCATAGAGGTTGCGACAAAGAAAGCGGGAAATCGAGCCGAATTCCGCTGCCGTCCGTTCTGCTTACATAATGCAAGGAGTCAACACTCAGGACTGGGTTGAAATCATGGTTTGGCAGCCGAAGTCGCGCTGAGCATCGCCTTGGTTTCTCTCCAGGCCAGCCAAGCGATAACGTCTTCGTAACTTGCACCGTTGGCCAGGGGGTTTTCTTCGTCGTCCGGATGCAATTTCATTTCCGCACTGATCTCGTCGTAGATCTTCGTTGCCTCGGCGGTCCTGCCTTGGCGGAAGAGGGTCATTGCACGGTACAAGCGGGCTGCTGCCTTTACCCCTCCAGGGCACGGTCCTTCCGGATGCTCGGTGGCTCCCGTGTCCGCCGCGATGAAAGCCTGCTCTGCTTCAGGAAAGTGACCGCTGCGGTATTCCGCCATGCCGAGGCCCAATTGGTGAAGGTACACCCAAGAGTCGTTCTGCAATAATGCCACCGCCCGTCGGCCAAGCGTGAGAGCAGATTGCTGGAAGTCGGGTTCAAGAATCGGGCGAACGCAGGCAAGCTTGGCCGTGTAACTTGCTTCCGTCACATCATCGGAATCGGCGCAGCTCTTCAGCATGCGCTGCCGGGTCACCTCAAACTGCGCATCCATTCCGTACCACGCTTGCAAAAGTGCAATTTTGATCGCGTTGAATGCGCCCAGATGCTTGCTCATCGATGCTTCATCCAGCAACCTGGCGGCTTCGTTCGTTTGGCTGGCCTTGGCGTATGCAACTGCGAGATCGCTCATCGCGCCGACCCAGGCGGGACTCTGCGGGCTGCGCGTTCGGCTATCGAGTTTCAGCGCCTCTCGGTATAAGTTAATAGCTTCATCTGTGCGGTCAGCTTCGGTGTAAGATTCCCCCAGGTCGATCATCGCCCGCAAAGTCTCTGAATGTTCGGGCCCATTGACCTTGCGGTTGAGTTCCAGTAGTTGCTCGCGGAGTTTGAGCGCTTCCGAACGGCGGCCTGTATCCGCATAGGAGGTCGCAAGGGAGAACATGACGGCTATGGTATTGGGAGCTTCGGGTCCAGTCAGCCTCGTGCGTAGGCTCACTATTTCTTCCCGAAGTTTAAGAGCATCGCTGCGATGACTTGGCAGCCCTCCATAGGAACCCGCCAGGCCGAGCATCGCAATAAGTGTATTTTCGTCCTCTGGCCCAAATATTTTGCGGCTAAGACGCAGGGTCTCTTCACGCAGCCTGAGAGCATCATTGAGGCGCCCGGCGTCGGAGTATGCATTCGCCAGAATATACATGGCAAAAAATGTATCCGGGTGTTCAGGACCATTGATCTTCTTGCGCAGGCCGAGGATCTCCTCTCGAACTTTCAGCGCTTCGGTCCTGCGGCCAGCCGCTGTTAAGGAATCTGCGAGTCCCCACATCGCATTTACGGTCTCAGGATGTTCTGATCCTTTGGCGTTTTTGCACAACCTCAGGGATTCCTCGCGCAACCGTAACGCGTCATCCGTGCGGCCGGCTCGATCGTACGAACCCGCCAGCTCCGCCATGGCAGCCAGCGTCACGGTGCCACCCGGACCTTGCACTTTTGTGGCAAGCCGTAAGGCCTCCTCCCGCAACTGGAGCACATTGGTCTGCAGACTGGACACCCCCTGATAAAGATCGGAGAGAACAAGCATCGCCGAAATTGTGTTGGTATGCTCCGGCCCATTCACTCGGCGGCTTAGATTCAATGCGTCCTCTGCCAGCTTGGTGGCCTCTTGCTGGCGGCCGATGTTATAGTAAGTGGCAGCCAGGTTGCCCATTGCGTCGATTGTTTTTGGGTGTTGCAACCCGTTTGCGTCACGGAGTAGCTTAAAAAGTTGTTCGCTTAGACTGGTTGCTTCTTCCCGGCGGCCCATAACCAGATAGCTGCCTTCCAAAGTTCCCATCGCCTCGCACGTCAGGTTATAGGTCTCAGGGTCTTTTAGCACCGATGGCTTCAAGAGATAATTCCGCGCCTTCTCAAACAGCGGGACGGCTTCCCGCTTAAGGCCAAGGGAAGCGTAGGTTAAGCCGAGGGTAGCCTGCATCTTGGCCTTGCGTTCAGGTTGATTTGTCAGCGTGTTATCGAGCCACTTCACGGCGCGGTCGAGCGTCTCCACCATCGTGATAGTTCGCCCGTCGCGGCTCGGGTCAGGACTCCTGAACAGGTCCATAAGAAAGGACGAAACGGACTCGGCCTCTTCACGGGCTTTATCCGACTCAAGCCGGCGCTGTTCGGCCAACTTCGCGGCGCGCTTGGCATTGGAGGCCTCCCACGCGCTGACTACCACCCCTAACAGCAAAGCGAACGCCACGGCCGCAGCGGCCCCGCACGCCAGTCGGTTTCTGCGCACGACTTTCGCGAAACGATAGGCTGCAGTAGCAGGCCTAGCCACCACCGGCTCGCTGTTCAGATGTCGCCTGATATCCGCGGCAAAACCGTTGGCGGTCTCATAGCGTCTCGTGCGATCCTTCTCGAGAGCCTTCATGATAATCCAGTCCAAGTCGCCACGGAGCAGATTGTTAAGCGATGCGAGTTCTTCTCCGCGGTTCCGAGCGACCACCATTTTTTGCTCTTTGGCCATGGTGCTTACCCGCGTCGAGGGACGCTCAGGTTCTTCTTCCATGATGACGCGTTGCATCTCCCCGTAACCAAGGCTTCGCAGCCGCTTTTCTGGGAAAGGGGTGCTCCCCGTCAACAGTTCGTAGAGCAGCACTCCGAGTGCGTAAACGTCAGTCCGCGTATCCACGTCCAGTCCGCTCATTTCGGCTTGTTCCGGGCTCATGTATGCGGGTGTGCCAATCATGCTGGCGAAATTGGTGAACAAGGTCTTTTCGGTGAGCTTATGATTAGTGGCTTTGGCGATGCCAAAATCGATCACCTTTGGCACGGGCACGCCATCATGCAGCGTAACGAGCACGTTGGAGGGTTTGATGTCACGATGGATAATTCCCTTCTGGTGTGCGCTCTGGATTGCCTGACAAACCTGAATGAATAGCTTGAGCCGCTCCTTGGCGGAAAGTTTTGCCTTATCACAGAAAGTGGTAATCGGGACCCCCTGGACCAGCTCCATCACGAAGTAGGGACGGCCGGTTTCCGTGGCTCCGCCATCCAGGACCTTGGCGATATTTGGGTGGTCCATGATCGCGAGTGCCTGGCGCTCCGCCTCGAACCGAGCAACGACGCTCTTCGTGTCCATACCGAGCTTGATGATTTTCAGCGCTACGCGGCGCCGCACTGGTTCCTCTTGTTCGGCCATGTAGACGACACCCATGCCACCTTCACCGATTTGTTGTAGGAGTTTGTAGCGGCCAATCACCGTACCGGGACCTTCGGAAAGGGGTGTTGGGTTTACAAAGATTGTTCCTCGGTCGAGGACGGCTGTTTCAAGGAAGGAATCCTTTTTGTGGTTCTTCAGCAGGGCTTCAACGCGGAAGCGCAGGGAATCATCCTGCAAACATGCTTTCTGAATGAAGTCGGCTTGGGCTTCGGGTGAATGAATTTCGATGGCGCGAAGAAAAATGTCGCGCGCTTGTTGATCCCGCTGGGTCTGGTCTTGATTGTTCATAGGCGTTTCTACCCTTACATGCGGCTGTGGGTGGAAAACCCCGCCAACTTTTCTAACTTTCACGCCGAATGGCATCTCGAAGCCACGCTTTGGCAAAGGTCCAGAGCCGTTCAGCGTTACGCAAGGGCAACCCCAAAGCTTCGGCGGTCTGGCTCATGTTCATGCCTACAAAGTAGCGAAGCTTGACCAACCGCGCGGCATCGGGATCTATTTTTGCCAACTGATCCAGCACTTCATGCAGTGCGAGCAACTCATCCATGCCAGCATTGACCTCAATCTTGGAATCTTCAAATAGCTGAGGGTTGGCTAGTCCGGATGCCAACCGCACTTTTCGTTTACGGGCGCGGTCGATCAAAATACGCCTCATCGCCTCAGCTGCGGCGGCGAAGAAATGAGCGCGATTCTGCCATCGAGGTTGTTGATCGGCACCGAGGCGCAACCACGCTTCATGGACGAGCGCGGTTGGCTGGAGGGTTTGACCAGGCTGCTCCATAGCCATGCGCACTGCTGCCAGTTTGCGCAATTCGTCGTAAACGAGTTTCAGCAGTTCCTCGGCGGCCTTTTCGTCGCCTTCTTGGGCTGAATTCAAGATGCGCGTGAAGTTGCTCGTCGGCTCTGCGTCGCGTAACAGACGTGACCACAAGTGGTCCAACCCAGCCACGCGGCGGGGCAGCTTGGTGGCCGAGACGAGCAATTCAGGGTATGGCTGAAGTTCATCCGGGTGAATTAAATGTGAAATTAACGGACAGCGGAAGAGATTGCAACCAGCCATGAGAATCCCTCGAGTTGACTCAAATTAAAAGACACCGGGGAGAAGAAACTGAGGGGAGGCAAAAAGGGTCGTTGACTCATGGAAAAATGACACCGGAAATCGGTGTGAATGAACATGAGCCAGGAATTGAAAAGCCAGTGGTTGCCCAAAGCCCAAGCACGCTATGCGCGTCGGCATCGAGAAGGCAAAAGCCGGATGCTCGACGAGTTGTGCGAGGATTACCATTACGAGCGCAAGTATGCGATCAAACTGCTCAGCGGGACTTTAGCGCCGCCGAGCGGGCGAGCTCGTCCGTGGCCGGAGTGGCGCTATGAACTGGTCGAACCGGTGGTTCGGAAAGTATGGCTGACGGCCGAGCAACCCTGCGGCAAGCGGCTGGTGCCGATCTTGCGCCAATGGCTGCCGTATTATGAGCAACGATTTGGAGCCGTGAGCAGCAAAGCAAGCCGCGATCGAGGCGCGCCAACTCGCGTTCGATCCATTGATCATAGCCGGCATAGCCGGTTTCGTTCAGCGGGACCTCAGTTCGGATCAATTGCCAATGCAGGAGATTCGCGCCCCAGTCTCGCGTCAGGACAGCGAGGTCTTTTTCAGTGAGGGAAACCGGAGCAATCATCGCGCCTCGCAAGGGGGGGACGGGTGTCCGCGAAAAATCGGTTGATCGGGCCGCGCGTCCGGGACCGTGATGAGGTCGCGGGCGAATGTGACTCGGACGTTGGCAAATGCCACTCGCCCAGAGACCTGTTCCAACCCGAGCACGAGGGTGGCCGCGCTGGCGTCCGGAGGCACTGTGAGGCGCGACGAGAAACGCTGCCAGCCGAACGAGCCCACGCAATTACGTTGCTAATCGGCCAAGAATGGCCCGGACAAAGCATCCGGGAAAAGCATCGAGCGGTAGAAGCGCATTGGCGGAATGAAGGCATTGGTGTCGACAAAACTAAAAGGAGCCGAATTTGTTACGATCGAAGTCCACTCGGTCAGGTTAGTGGACCATTGGATGGTATAATTAAAGGAGGAAATCCCAAAGAGAGCGAACTGAAACATGTTGGTGCCAGAGTAGTTCAGGTTGGTCAACGTTGGGGGAACAGCGGAGGAGCCTCCGAAAATCGAAGGAGCGGATATCAGGCCGGTACTGGCTGGCCCGCTATTGGTCAAGGAGTGGTCCCAGGAGCCGAGCGCGCCGTCAAACGATTCTGAGGTCTGGATCGCCGTCTGAATCGCAAAACCAGTTACCGAGGCTCCGGGAGCGATGTCGCTTGGATAGGGCAGGGCGGTGTCCGTGGAAAACCAGTTTACGTAGGTCATGCCATCGGTAGTGAAGCTCCAGCCTGGAGGGCTGGAAACCACAGAAATGCGCGCGTTGACTGGCAGATAAAAGGTATTCAAGTAAGATTGGCTGCCGGCGGGTTCGTCATTGAACAGTGTGTAGGTATAATTAGTGCCGCTTTGGGTCAGAACAACATGCGCTTGAAACGCCTGCAAGTTGCCCGCGACGAACGACAGGGCCAGAACCAGGAGTCCAATGAGGGCAGGTTTCGTTTTCATAAGGTCCGTCCTTTTTGAGCTGTGCGCGATTCGTTTCACCACTGGACGTGAAGGTGATCTTCGTCAGGGTCCCCAACCCCTTGGCCGCCATGAGCGGGGTCTAGCGGCGTGGCTCCCGCTTCCGGCAGGGGGCTTAACCCCACGCTTTGCTCGGCAGCAGCCAGGGCCGGATACCAAAAGCCATCGATATCCAATTGTTTTCTTGGGCCATTTGCATTCACGGAAATGGGAATCGGGGCCAAATCCAGCGCCCGACCATAGCAATGCTTACTGTTGGGATGCACGCTGCCAATCGCCTTGTTATAGCGAGGATTGCGAAAGACGCTCGTGCGCTGGATCTGCGCGTTGGCGGGAACGGTATAAGTAACCCCGTTATATTGCACCGAGCGGCCCTGATAAGCAGCCAGGATAGCGTTGTAATGTCCGGGCAAGTCCACTGATACCTGGACATGGTAGGGTCCCAGGTTCCAGTTTCCGCCGAGCGAAGGAACGATATCGGTTCGAACGGGAACGGCTATTTGGAAATCAACATACTCCTGCCGAAGGGTGTCGGTCTCATCCTGAAGCAACGGGCCCAGGGCGGTCTCGGACAACCGGGTTTGCAGACCGGCCGCGCTCGCGATGACTTCAAAGCTTAAGGGGTCGTTGGCCGGCTTCTTAATACCGGTGATGTACTGCGAACGGCGCACCTGAAGGAACTGAGCGCTTTGCGAAGGACTAAAGGTGAAAGTCGAAACACCGCTGGCGTCAGCGGGGTGGACCTCGGCAATCGTCAGGGCCTGCGACGCCTGGTTCTTTCCAACCACACTCCAGGCAACGGGGACACCAGCGCCGTTGGGAGCCAACAGGGCTTGCAGTGTAATCGAGTCGCTTGAAACAAAGGTGTTCTGATTCTCGTTACCCACCGTCGGTGTTTTGACAGAGGTGATTTTAAGATGCGCGTCACCGGGTTGGAACGTTGCTCGGTAGGTGATGTCGAAGGTCCCTTTCTCATCAATGGGCGGAGGCAGCGTGCTCTCTTCATGATCGCTTCCATCGACTGAAAAAGCTTGTCCGTTCGTCGGCACGGTGAGGAGCCCCTCCTGGAACTTGCCCCAGGCTAACCCCAGTTGCTGGAGGGCGTCGGTTTGTACGGTAATGGTGTCTGGTGAAATGATCACCCAGGGCATCGGCGGGGAATACAGGGACAGCTGTCCTTGCTCCAGCAGAGTCTCATCCACGTCGATCGAAAAGTAATCCGGGTTGGCATCACTGTAGGTCCAGGACTCGCCGGAACCGGAGTCGCTGCCATTGCCGGATACCGACACCGTATAGTTCGAGCTGATCGCGACCCAATTGTTGGTCGGCTGGGGGAACCATTGCTTGACCAGCAGCCCGTGAGCCGAAATCGTCACGTCGTCGTTGTAGCTTACCCCTGGAAATGAAAAGGAAGCCGTGCCGATGGCATTGATGTCTGCGGTTATGGTGAGTTGATCGCCCGCCTTCTGTGCGTGCGAGGGGAAGGGCATGAGCAACGCTGTCAACAGAACGGTCAGCAAGGGACGGTAGCAAACCCCAAGCGCCGCTCGGGACGTGGGGAAGCAGTAATCAAGGCCCGTGAATATTGATGTGACTTTCATGGACTGTTGCTGCGCCCGCTAGGTTCCGCCTGCAGGGAACGGTATAGCACGCGTGGTATAGTTTTTTTAACAACCCTGCGTCAATATTTTATGTTAATAAACCTTATCCGTACTTTAGCTGAAGACCTAAAGCCTAAACGGGTGTCACTGTACGCCAACGACAGGCACCCCCTGCAATCGCACCTCCTCGAGTTTGAGGGGTTCGGCCCCTGGGTATCCTCCTCCGGGTGGGCCAGCGCTTGGCAGGACCGCAAGTTGAGGTATTTTCGAAGAATCTTTGATTCGGCGAGCTCCTCTCGACGTTCAAAGCCGGGGCTTGCGAGCAGTGACTTTTGGTCGCTCGTTCGATCGGAATTCGGCAGGTGTTCTGCGCCGCAGCCGCCAAAAAATAAGCGCGCCCGGGCCATTCTGCCGATCCGCCTCAGCGCCCAGGCCGCCGCCAGGCTTCATGAACCAGGGGCCGCCTTCTCTCAGGTCGGAATGTTGTTCAGGTAAAACAATCTTCTGAAACTTATCCAATGCTCCCCGGGTAATAGAGGAAATTAAAATGAACAATACTAAAGCGGTTCAGAAGAAACCTTACTTTCGGTGGTTATCAATGAGCCCAGTGGCAGGCGCGCTGTGGCTCGCCCTCCTCCACCGGGCCGAGGCTGCAGAGGCCAAAAAATTTGAACCGGCTCAGATGCGCGCGGATTACCAGATCGCCCGGCCGGCCTTGGAGGAAGCTCACCCCGGGCTGTACCGCTATGCCAAGAAATCCGATCTCGACTGCGTTTTCGATTCGGCCGAAAAGGCGCTGGACCATCCCATGGATTTCTTTGAATTCTACCGCCTGATGGCAATACCGATCGCCGCGATCAAATGCGGCCATACCGATGTCAGCCTTTCACCTGAAGCACGGAAGGAAGCGGAGAGCATGCCCGGGCTGCCTTTCGATGTGCGGGTGATGGATTCCCGGGCTTTCATTTTCCGGGATTATGCCCAGGCCGGAGCCCTGGCGGGCAGGGAAATTCAGTCGATCAATGGCGTGGCTATCGGGCAAATTATTTCGACGATGCTGAGCGCCGAATCCCAGGATGGGGATGTTCAGACCTCGCGGCAGGGTTCGATTGGCGGCAACTTCGCTTTGAATCTGATTATTTTGCTCGGCCTCAGAGCGCCGTACGAGGTGGTGCTGGCGGGCTGTGGAACGGGCCCCGCACAGGCTGTGCACTTGGCGGGCTTGACGCACCAAGAGCGCTCCACGTTGTCCAGCAAGATGTACCCGCAAGACCACCCAAAAAAGGATTTTGCGAGCTTGAAATGGTTGGATGATGGACACATTGCTCTTCTGACCTATTCCTCATTTGGGACCGCCGTGGATGAAGGGCAAGCGTTTATGAAACGCGCCTAAAGAGCGCGCTGTGACTAATGTACAAAAGTGCAGAATATCTCTCTATATCCGCACTAAAAATCATGTAGATCACGGTTTGAATTGAGAGCTTGTTAGCGCTTTGATAAAAGCTGGTCTACAGTGTGCAGGAACCGGTCTTGCTCAAACTGCCAAGCCTTGGCTTGCTGAACCTTAGCACCTTTTTCGACAAACTTCAAAAGCTCCTGCGGGTGTTCAAAAGCCCAGACTATCCGTCCAGCGAGATCTTCAGAGTTGCCCGGCTCAAAAAACATAAGTTCGTCCTCGGTAAAATAGTCCAAGACACCTTTGGTTCTGGGTGCTACGACGGGCTTTCCCATAGCGAGATACTCAAAGATGCGGGTAGGCAGGTTTAGTTGAGTGAAAGGGGTGAGCCGGTTGGGAACCAAGCCCAGATCCGCAGCGAGTATTGCAGCCACAATCTCGTTCAACGGTTTAAACCCGTGAAACGTGACGCAATCCTGGACGCCAATTTCGGCCGCAAATCTAATTGTTTCATCGAGGAACTGGGTGCGGTCTCCGTAGATGTGCAGGTGGACGTCTGGGATTTGTTTTCTAACAAGGGGAAGCGCTCGCACAGCGAGGTCTGCTCCGCTGCGTTGTTCGAGCAAGCCATGATATATCAGAGTAAAAGATCCAGTTCTTTTGGGTTCCGGAAAACTTGTGCTTGCGCGATGAAAATACTTTTCCTCCGGCGAATTCATCACGACGCATATCTTGTCAGAGGGGCAACCACGATTAACAAACAATTCCTTGAAAGCGATATTTGGTGTCAGGACGAAGTGAGCGAAGGAGATGCTCCATTTTTCGAGTCGCTTCAACGCGCCGATGAGCCAATGGGACTCGGGCAGATCATTGATGCTGCGCATCAGTTCGGGCATGGGGTCGTGCAGATCAAGAACGACTTTGGCCCCACGCACGCGGGCAAGGAGAGCACTGAAGACCAAAATGTCGGGCATGTTGTGGATGTGCACAAGTCCGCCGCGCTTCTTCATCGACCAAAGCGAGACGCGGAACAGGGCTGCAAGCAGAAAGACAGCATACTGGTACGCGTAAATTATCTTGCCTTCACGGCGTCGCTTAAGGGGAATCCTTTGCAAACGCACGCCTTCGATCTCCGTCCTCAAAACATCGTCAAGATGAGCGCGGAGGCAAATGACTTCGACATCGGCTCCGGCGCGTTTGAGCGCCTCTGCCTCTCTTCGGACCCGAGGATCTTTTTCGTAATAAGAGAAAACCACGACAATGACCCGCGTGCCTGCAAAGCGCGGCGGCCTGGTAGAAGTAGGTGGAGGTGAAACTGTCAAAGCACTGGAGGTCGGTTGAGAAAAGAGTTTTTCATTTCTGACCGCACTCGGGGAATTGAGCGGAGGCAAAAGGGTTGGGCCGGAATGTTTGGTTCTCAGACCAAAACACCGGTACAACCGCGCGAGCAGGAAGCCCGGGCGACCCGTTGAATAATCAGCCGTATTTGTCTGCATTTACTCGACCATTTATGCTCAGGGATGGACGAGCAAGTAGGACTTGTGCTTCCGATGACCGCAAAGTTGTTGTAAAGGCGGCAGCAAATGCGCACGCGTGGCTGCGGCAGGTTGGGATGCTGAAGCAAATGGACCGAGCGATGGCGACACTTACACAGTATCGCCACGACGCCCTGCCCCAGCGCCAAAAGTAGTTCACAACCGCATAGCAGCACGCTGCATACCCACTCAGCCGCGCGAAAATATGTTGATAGCCAATGATTTGCATATTTTAATAACAACGGGTGTGATAATGAAGTTATCACTTGTGGTAAATCTGTTATTCACTCTTTCTTGCGAAGGGATGAAGGCGGCGGACCGTGTAGAAGTAGAAATTGTAACTTAGGGAAATCTTTTCTTGAACTGCGACTGAGCTTTGATTGTATGGATTATGACGGCTCGGTCACCGGTTCGGCAAGCCTGGAATGCGCGAGTTTGCTGGCAAGTTCGGGCAACTTCGCTCTGAAGGCCTCTGCAGGGGGCGGGTTTTCTTCTAATTTCACTATGGAGAAGTTCCCACGAAACGATGGCATAAACACTGCTCTGCAGAGGATTGAGCAATAAATATCAATAAACACGTTAGGGCCGGTGAAGTGGTAGATTGAACGCGGGTTATCTCAGGCGATTTTGTGTCAGCGGGCACCCAAGATCGGCGAGGCAGGAACAGGTGAAAACGCGCCACTTTAGGTATCACGCATGGGTCGGCATCCATCTGAAAGGGGCGAACGGGGCCCACAAGCCATTGCAAGTGTCCCTGGTCAGGACAGTTAACCGCGATCACCGAAGAGGGCTGACAAGCCCTGGTCTGGACTGCAGTTGCCAGACCGGCGCGCTTTTGCGGCGGGCCGGGCGCACCCGTAGATTCGCAATTGTTGAAGGCATGGAGATTGCTTAAGGACGGGGGAGATGTCACCGTCAAATTCGGTCCGGTTAATTGCGGAAAGGTGCTCCGTATTATTTAACCTTTGTTTGCAGGGCTTCTGCCGCTAGAATGGGGTCTTTAATGGACCAAGTGCCGAGCTCTATCTTTGCTTCTGACTATGCCTGGTACTGCGCGCGAACGCAGCCCAAGCATGAGCATATCGCCGCGCGCAACCTGCGCAGTCGGCTTGGTGTGGAGGTGTTCAACCCTCGATTGAAGGTGGAGCGTTCGACTCGCAGGGGAGTGGTGCGGACGGTCGAGCCGCTATTCCCGAGCTACGTGTTTGTGCGGTGCGACTTGGCGGAGCAGATAACGGGGATTCGCCACACGTATGGGATCAGCAGCCTAGTGCATTTTGGCGGAAGAATCCCCAAAGTAGCCGAGGAGGTCGTGGAGCAATTGCGGGAATGTTTCGAATCGGAAGAGCCGATGGAAGTGGCGGATGGGCTACAGCCGGGGGTGCAAGTAGCGGTTGGGCAAGGTCCCTTTCTGGGCAGCCACGGCGTCGTGGTCCGGCTGCTGCCGTCCCGACAGAGAGTGCAGATTCTGTTGGACTTTCTGGGTAGAACAACGGTGGCGGAAGTGGATCGCGGATCAGTTTCACGACTGGACCAATCGATTGCGGACTTGCTGCCTGGTCTGGCGACGAACCGGGAGTTGCCTTTTGGCCCGGTCTGTTTAGGGAAAGCAGTATAACTGAAGCCAGCCCCTTGGGGATGGGCGGGTGAAGCGAAAGAAAGGCGGAATCGGGTTCCGCCTGCAAGTGCGGAGCTTTGTACGCAAAGCTTTAACGTCCTAAATCCCAATGGCTACACTGCCTTACAGGCACACGTTGACGCTGATTGATCCATTGCGTCATTGCGACTGGGATGGCTTAGTCTCAGCCCACCCGAAAAGCTCATTTTTCCACTTAAGCGATTGGGCGCGAGTACTACAGCAAACTTACGGGCATCGACCGGTTTATTGTTGCCGGTTTGCGGGTGAAAAAATCTCGGGCCTCCTGCCCGTTATGGAAGTATCGAGTCCCTTGCTTGGCCGTCGGGGCGTCTCACTGCCTTTCACAGATTTCTGTAGCCCGCTCGTTTCGACCAAATCCAGCGCTGCCCTGTTGTATAAATCGGCCATAGAGTATGGCCGTCAACATGGATGGCGGACATTCGAATGCCGCAGCATGGAGCACGAGCAACCAAATGCGGCAAAATCGGTCAGTTATTGGGGGCACACAATCGATCTTAGCGTGGGTTCCGAAGACTTATTTAAGAATCTGAAGAGTTCGGTTCGATCGGGCGTGCGCAAGGCGCAACGAGCCGGGCTGCATGTTGAGTTTGGTGTCGATTTGGAGTCGACGCAGCGATTTTTTCGTCTCCATTGCCTGACGCGGCGACGACATGGCATGCCTTGTCAATCAGTGAAGTTTTTCGAAAATATCGCGAAATTGATGTTGGCGAACGGTAAAGGCTTCATGGCGACAGTGTGGCAAGGAGACCGCGCCGTTGCGGCGGCAATGTTCTTTCACCAAGGCACTGAGGCCTTTTACAAATTCGGGGCTTCGGATTACAAATATCAGCATTTTCGCCCTAACAATCTGCTCATGTGGGAATCGATTAAAAAGTGCTCCGAAGAAGGATTTACCAGGTTGCACCTGGGCAGAACTTCACTGAACCAGCATGGGCTGAGACGATTTAAGCTCGGTTTTGGAGCACGCGAAGAGCAGATCGCCTATTACAAGTACGACTACCGCAAAGGCAGCTTCGTCACGGGATTAGACTACGCGGAGAGCCGGTGGAGCTGTGTTTTGCAATTCATGCCGCCGCTGGCCTTGAGACTTCTGGGGCGGCTGGCGTATCGGGAGTTAGCGTAATTTGTTTGCAAATATAAGCCCCCTTCATCCTGGCCTTGTCCCAAAAGGAGCCGGAACAAGTCTGGGGCGATAAGTTCTTAAAGGGAAAAAGTTTCATGAATGAAAATCACAGGGCCGGCGCACCTCCGAGCATTGGCTTGGAAGACATCCTTTTCGTAATCTTCAGACACAAGTGGAAGATCATTTCGATTTCGTTGTTGGGCATAATTGCCACGGCGAGCCTGCCAAAGGTGATGCGGCCGAAGTATATGTCGGAGGCGAAGCTGTTGATCAAGTACGTGGTGGAAGGACGGTCTCCGCAAGAAGTGGGGGGTGGCCAATCCACTGTTCAGGCGGTCGACGGGGGGATAATGAATACTGAGTTGGAGATTCTGACGAGCAGCGATTTGGCACTTCAGGTGGTGGACGCAATCGGAGCCCAGAAAATCCTGGCAGCCTATGGCGGAGGCACGAATCGTTTTACGGCAGCCGCGGTGGTCCGGAACACAAAAAATCTAATAACTGAGACTCCTTCCAAGAGCACCGTTATTCGCATCGAGTATCGTCACCCGGATCCAGAGGTAGCGCAGATGGTGGTCACCAATTTGATCGACAGCTACATGAAGAAACACGCGGAAATTCATCGCGGAGGCGGATTTGATGAATTTCTGACTCGTGAAACCGACCAACTTCATTCTCAGTTGATCGGCACAGAGGAGTCTCTGCGTAAGGAGAAAAGCCGTCTGGGAATCGTGTCGCTGGAACAAGCGAGGAAATTCCAGGATGACCAGATCTCCAGGCTCCGTGAGAAGCTGATGGATGCACAGGCGCAACTGGCGGAAAGAGAAGCGGTGTTTACCGAAATCGCACGCCTAACGAACGAACCGCAATTAACGCCTGTGGTCAAGGCTGCCGCGCCGCCAACTGATGCGCCTGCGCCTGCGGTGATTGCACCGGAGAAAATCGCCGAGTATCAGGCGGTGCTGAGCCTGCTGGCCGATCTGAGAAAAAAAGAGCAGAACCTGCTGTTGACGTTCACGCCAGCGAGTTCGTTCGTTAAAGAACTGCAGGAGCGCATTGCGGCAAACGTCAAAGCGAAGCAGCAGATGGAGCACGAGAATCCTGGGTTGGTTTCCGTAAGACTGCCGGAGCCGATCACCGCTTCAGGGAAGACAGAATACGCAGCCGCCCCGCAAACCAACGGGCTGGCGGCGACAAAAGCGGAGATAGAAGGCCTGCGAGCCAAAATTGGAGCGCTGCAAAGTCAGCTTGGCGACATTATTAAATCGGCGCAGAACCTGGGCGAATCAGAGCCGTCGCTTCTGGAACTGCAACGCCGCAAAGCACTGGAGGAGGGTTATTACTCGAACTTTTCTCAAAGCCTGGAGCAGTCGCACCTGAACGAACAAATGGGAGCTGGGAGGATTTCGAACATTAGCATCATCCAGGCGCCATCTCCTCCGGGACTCGCAGATTCCAAGCTGCGCAAGTTAATGGCGATGTCTCTGGCAGGGAGCCTGGGATTCGCCTTTGGACTGGCATTCCTGCTGGAGTTTTTCCTGGACCGCTCGATCAAGCGTCCAGCCGATATCGAAACGAAACTACAGTTACCTCTGTTCATGTACATCCCGAAGCTGAGTTTTGAGGGGAAAAGGCTCGCCTTGGCTAATGGCGAGCCGACGCCGCTGCTATCACAGGGCAAGGGCGAAGAAGCGCCTACTGAGAATGGAAACGACCATCCGGCAGTTGCGCAAGGTCCGAACGGAAACGGGCATTCGGAACAGGAGCTGGAGATTGCCCTTTGGGACCCGGCTAACAAACTGCGGCCATTTTCTGAGGCGCTGCGGGATCGGTTGATTACACATTTTGAGGTTAACAACCTGACGCATAAGCCGAAGCTGGTGGCAGTGACAAGCTGTTCGGAAGGAGCGGGGACATCCACAGTGGCCGCAGGGTTGGCGGCATCGCTATCTGAAACCGGTGAGGGCAACGTCTTGTTGGTGGATATGAACAACGAAAGCGCGTCGGCGCATCACTTTTACTACGGGGACCTCAAGTGCGGGATCGACGAGGCTTTGGCAAGGGAGAAGCGGGAGAGCGCGCTGGTGCAGGACAAGTTGTACTTTGTTTCAGAATTACCCAGCACTGAAAAAATGCAGAGCGCGCTTCCGCGCAGATTCCGGGACCTGGTTCCGAAGCTCAAGGCCAGCGATTTCGATTACATCGTGTTTGACATGCCACCGATCACCCAGGTAAGCATAACGCCGAGGCTGGCGCGATTTACGGACATAACCTTGGTGGTCGCCGAAGCCGAGAAAACGGACCGGGACGTGTTAAAACGAGCCATCGCTCTGTTGAAAGGCGCCAAGGTGGACGTGGGGGTAGTTTTGAACAAGACGCGGTCGTATGTTCCGCGTCTGTTTCTGAAAGAATTCTGACGGGTAGCGTATGGCAGACTGTGCGGCTGCCGACCAGAGGGAAGCCAGCGTGTTTCGCAATCGACTATATTACTGCTTCAAACCATTCGTACCATTCTCGGTAAGGATGGGCGTAAGGCGTTGGTTTACCAAAAGAAAGCGCGAACGGGTATCGAACTGCTGGCCGATTTTACCAGGATCGGAGCGGCAGCCGCAGGGGTGGCGAGGCTGGCCGGAAGGCAAACAATTCGCGCTGGTGCTCACGCATGATGTGGAAGGGGCGGAGGGAATTGCGAAATGCCGGCGGCTAATGGAATTGGAGATGAAACTCGGCTTCCGCTCGAGCTTCAATTTTGTTCCCGAGAACGGAGCGACTGTGCCGGAGGACTTGCGCCAGGAGTTGGTCAAAAATGGGTTCGAGGTAGGCGTTCATGATCTGCATCATGACGGCAAACTATACCGCAGCCGCCAAGCCTTTCGGAATAGCGCAGCGCGAATCAATGAGTATTTGCGAGAGTGGGGAGCGGTGGGCTTCAGATCGGGTTTCATGCTGCACAATCTGGAATGGGCGCATGATCTGAACATCCTTTATGAAGCCTCAACCTTCGATACAGATCCTTTCGAGCCCCAACCGGATGGCGTCGGGACGATCTTCCCGTTCTGGGTCTCGAAGCAGAAGGGTGGAAATGTGGGTGGAGGCGCGAACCCTGCGCAAGTGGCTGCCGAAGCCGGATACCTTGAGTTGCCTTATACGCTTCCACAAGACTCGACGTTGTTTCTGCTGCTGAGGGAAAGGCATCCGCATATCTGGCTTGAGAAGGCGGCTTGGATTGCGAAGCACGGAGGAATGGTGTTGCTTAACGTCCATCCGGATTATATGGATTTCGAAGGCTGCGAGTTGACCTCGCGAACGTACCCGGCGCTTTTGTATGAGATGTTCCTTAAGCATGTCCGGGAGCGTTTCGCCGGCAGTTATTGGCACCCGCTGCCGCGGGAGTTGGCTGCTGCCGTGCAGGGGCAGAGGCCTCAACTTGCGCCGCGGCCGTTGCGGGTGTGCATGGCGACCTATTCGTCTTACAAGACCGATGCGCGTGTGTCGCGCTATGCTAATACTTTGGCGGCACGAGGCGACCACGTGGATGTGCTGGCGCTGAGCAGCTCACCGGAGGACAAGTGCCAGGAAGTAATGTCTGGAGTGAACGTGTTCCACATCCAATCCCGCTTTACCAAAAGCGAGAAATCGCCGGTGGGTTTTTTGTTGCCGGTCCTGCGATTTTTATTTCGCACAGCCGCCTGGATGGTGCGAGAGCATCGGCGCAATAAGTACGACGTTCTGCACATCCACAACGTACCCGATTTTTTGGTGTTCGCGGGAACGTGGCCGAAACTGACGGGCGCGAGCATTATACTGGACATTCACGACATCGTGCCAGAATTCTACGGAAGTAAGT
Organism: Verrucomicrobiia bacterium; assembly: GCA_035651635.1. GTDB lineage: Bacteria > Verrucomicrobiota > Verrucomicrobiia > Limisphaerales > UBA8199 > JANXQE01. The sequence continues at coordinate 20,291 of DASRFK010000205.1, forward strand.
TTGGCGTGAGTGAACGTTCGGTAGTGTTCAAAGTACTTGTTTGGATGGAGCGAGTTTCTTCGTGGATGGCGGATCACGTGATCTTGTCCAATGACCTGTGGCTCGAGAAGTATATCGAGCGCACGGGAGCCAGACAGAAATGCAGCGTGTTCATCAATAATGTGGATTCCGTGGTATTCGCGCCGCGCCCTCGCACACGCAAGGACGGGAAGAAGATTGTTCTATTCCCCGGCGGCCTGCAGTGGCACCAGGGCCTGGATATCGCGATTCAGGCATTCGAGGCGGTCTCCAGGGTCCTGCCCGAAGCTGAATTTCATATTTACGGAGATGGTGGGATGAAGGGGCAACTGATAGCATTGTCTAGTGAGCTGGGGTTGAGCCAGAAAGTTCAATTCTTCAGTCCGTTACCTGTGCGTCAAATTGCGGATGTCATGTCCAATGCTGACTTGGGAGTCGTGCCGAAGCGTGCCGACTCCTTTGGGAACGAAGCGTACAGCACAAAGATCATGGAATTTATGTCAGTTGGAGTGCCGGTCATCGTGTCGAAGACCAGAATCGACCAGCACTATTTCAATGATCGCGTCGTACGGTTTTTCGATTCCGGCGATATAGCCGGATTATCCCGGCTCATGATCGAACTGCTGGGCAATGAGAGCCTACGAAGCGAGTTGGTGGCGAATGCCGCCATTTATGCAAAGCGCCACAGTTGGGAATCGCGAAGAAGGGATTATCTGGAGCTCGTGGACAGGCTTTGTGGTCGTGAGCGTGCGGAAACAGTGGGCTCAACAGAGTTAGGGGCCACGATGGCGGATGTTACAGCTCGGAAAGTGGCAGCGCGAGAACTGGTAGGTCTGTAAACGAGCCGTGGAAAGTCCCTTTTCGGGCACTGCGGGAGCCCCTGCCCCTGCCGATTCATGCGGCAGTCCATTCATCTGAGCTCAACGTTGATTTTGTGCGTCTTGATCGAATTATTAGTCTTGGGCTAGTGCAGCCTTTGCAGCGGGTGATAGGGACCTCAATAACCCCAGACAGCGCGGTTACCAGTCCAGGCGCGAGCCCTCTGTGGCCAATTCCGATTCTGATGTATCATGGGATCAGCAACGATCCCGAGCCGGGTATATCGCCTTACTACCGCGTCAAAACCAGCCCGGCGATGTTCCGCAGACAAATGGAATTGCTGGCGGATCTTGGCTATGAAACCGTCAGCCTGGAGCAACTGTTGGAGGCGACGCAGCGAAAGTGCCAGGACGGACCCGCTCATCCGCTCGATAAGCCCTCTAAACATCGCAGCTGGGTGGTGATCACCTTCGATGACGGACTGCGTAACTTCCTCACGGAAGCGGTCCCAGTTTTGCGGCAGTTTGGTTTTACGGCGACGATGTTCCTGGCGACAAGTTTTGTCGGTCAGGCCCGACGCAGTTTCCGGCCGCGCGGCCCTTCCAGCATAATGTCCGAACAGCAGAATGCCGCAGAATGCCTGACCTGGGACGAAGTTCGTGATTTGAAGAAAGCCGGGTTTCATTTTGGTTCGCATACCGTGACGCACCCGAACTTAATCGAGCTATCCTGGCCGGAAGTTGAAACGGAGTTGGGGAATTCCAAGGCGGAGATCGAGCAGAAGCTTGGCGAACCGATTTCCACCTTTGCGTATCCGTATGCGTTCCCTCAAGCCGATCGAGCATTCACGGCGGGATTGCGCCAGAGACTGGCGGGGGCCGGTTATCGTGTGGCAGTGACGACGCAAATTGGGCGCACCCGCATCGGAGACGATCCGTTGCGCCTCAAACGGCTTCCGGTTAACGGCGCAGACGACCTAAGCCTCTTCGCGGCAAAACTGAACGGCGCGTATGACTGGCTGGAGCCGGTGCAAGGGTTAAGCAAGCGGCTGAAGCAGGTAGTCCGGCGCAAGCCAAGCCTGGCTCAGATTTGATCGAACCGACGCAAAACCGTTTACCTTAAAGGCAACTTTGCGCGATCTCGCGTACATCATCATTACTCCGGTGCGGAATGAGGCGGAGCACGTGCCGAAGACTATCGAGTCTGTAACCAGCCAAACGATTCGGCCCGTTAAATGGGTCATCGTTAACGACGGATCCACCGACGGCACTGGAGCGATCCTCGATGCGGCCGCGCAGCGGCACCCCTGGATAAACGTCGTGCATCGGGGCGACCGCGGCTTTCGCAAATCCGGCGGCGGAGTGGTTGAGGCTTTCTATGATGGCTATGAGCTGGCGCGTGGCATCCCCTGGGATTTCCTCGTGAAGCTGGACGGAGATCTCTCGTTTGGGCCCGATTACTTCGCAAGCTGCTTCAAACAATTCCGGGCCGACACCGAGCTAGGGATCACGGGCGGCGCGATTTGCGCGATGATCGATGGCGAGCTGGTGGAAGAGTCAAAAGGCGATCCTCCGTTTCATGTCCGTGGCGCGACGAAAATATACCGGCGGGAATGTTGGCAAGCCATCGGCAGCCTCATGAAGGCCCCCGGGTGGGATACCCTGGACGAGATTAAGGCCAATATGACCGGCTGGCGGACTTATACGCTGCACGATCTCAAACTGCACCAGCACCGAATCACGGGCGGCGCGGATGGGAGCTGGAAAAACTGGGTCAAAAACGGCATGGCAAATTACGTGGCCGGATACCATCCGGCATTCATGCTTGCGAAATGCATAAAACGCGCGCTCAGCGGTCCCTCGGTGACTGTGCCGGCGGGCTTGGCTTATGGTTTCCTGAGCGGATACCTGAAACGCGCGCCCCGCACAGAGCCAGACGTGATGGGCTACGTGCGCCAGCAGCAATGGAAGAAGCTTTTGCACCAGCCGAGTCTTTGGGGCTGAGTCGCGCCAATGCAAAACCATCAAAATCCAGGCACCGGCGAGCCAAAGGCGGATATCTCGGTGATCATCATCAACTGGAATTCGAAAGAGGACGTACGTCGTTGTCTCGCGAGCTTCAACCAAGTCGATTCGAAGCTGAACCTGGAAATCATCGTCGTGGACAACGCGTCGCACGATGGCTGCGAGCAGATGCTGGCCTCGGAGTTTCCCGGAGTGCGTTTCGTGCAGAGCGGCGCGAATCTCGGTTTCGCAAAGGGAAATAACCTCGGCGCGCGGCACGCGACCGGACGGGCTTTGCTGTTTCTGAATCCCGACACCGAGTTGCTGGAAGATTCGTTCAGCGCGCTGCTCTCGCGCCTGGATTCGCTTCCCTCTGCGGGAGCCGTGGGCTGCAAGCTGCTCAACGCCGACCGCTCTCTGCAGACGAGCTGCGTGCAGTCTTTTCCCACCGTGCTCAACCAGTTTTTAGACTCTGATTTGTTGCGTGCGCGCTTTCCCTCGTCGGTTCTGTGGGGAACCGCGGCTCTCTATTCAGCCGACAAAGACCCTAAAGCGGTGGAAGCGCTCTCCGGCGCATGCATCATGATGAAGCGCGAGGTTTTTGACCATGTGCAGGGATTCACGGAGGCGTACTTCATGTACGGCGAGGACCTGGATATTTGCTTCAAGGTGCATGGCGTGGGACACAAGGTTTATTACCTGGCGGAAACAAGCCTGGTCCACTATGGCGGCAACAGCACACAAAAGGCGAAAAGCGGTTTCTCGTATGTGATGATGCGAGAATCGACGTATCGCTTCTTTCGCTTGAACCGCGGGTTGGCCTCGGCGGTGTGCTACCGGCTGGCGATGGCCGTAACCTCCCTTTGCCGCTTGGTCTGCATCCCCCCTTTAATGCTGGCGGGGAACCGCATCGTGCGGCACGGCGTGGGCTCGTTGCACAAATGGGCCTCGGTGCTGCGCTGGAGTATTGGGTTGGAGGCATGGGTTAAAAGCTAGACAAGATTTTCACGAATAACACGAATTCCGAGCAGTACACACGAATTTGAAAACGATGCATATCCATCTCCATCAGTGTTCATCAGCGGCTTTCAACCGCATGGTTGCGGCCCGAACAGGAGTGGTCGTTTTTGGAGCGTAACTGAAATGTGTGGCATAGCTGGAAAATTAATGCTCCATCCTGAAGCGCGGGTCGAGCGCCCGGAAATCGAGCGAATGCTGGGGCCCATCTCTCATCGCGGGCCCGACGGCACCGGGATCCACCTGGACGGTTGCGCGGGGTTGGGGCATTGCCGCCTGGCCATCATCGACCTGAGCACCGGCGATCAGCCAATGTGCAACGAGGATGCCAGCGTCTGGCTCGTTTTCAACGGGGAGATTTACAATTACCGGGACCTGCGAAAAGTGCTCATCGGGAAAGGCCACACTTTTCGCTCTAAATCCGATACAGAGGTTATCATCCACGCGTATGAAGAGTTCGGTGACGACTGCGTCTCTCACCTTCGGGGGATGTTTGCCTTTGCTATTTGGGATTCCAAACGGCGACGCCTCTTCGTTGCGCGGGATAGGGTTGGGATTAAGCCGCTGTACTATTGCCAGACCAAAAACGCGTTTTACTTCGGGTCCGAGCTTAAGTCGATCATTGCCGATGAATCCATCGCACGAGACGTAAACCTGGTGGCCCTGCGCCGGTTCCTTTCCTTCAATTACCTCCCGGGGGAAGAAACGATGCTGAAAGGAATCCTCAAGCTGTCTCCGGGCCATACATTGTCAGTGGCCGACGGCAAGGTGGCGATCCGGCGGTACTGGGACCTGCGTTTTAGCCGCGAACGCTGGTCGATCCGGTACGAGGACGCCGTCGAGGAGTTAAGAGAGCTGCTGGCGTCGACGGTGCGGGACCATATGATTGCCGACGTTCCGGTGGGGGTGCTCTTAAGCGGCGGCGTGGATTCCTCGGCAGTGCTTGGATACGCGGTAAAAGGAACGGACAAACAGGTGGCCAGTTTCACGGTGGGGTTTGACGGGGACCAGGTGGTTGATGAGCGGCCGTACGCGCGCATGGCGGCCGAAAGATTTGGGACTAAGCACTTCGAGACGACAATATCTGCTGAAGATTTTTGGAATTTCCTGCCCTCCTACGTCTGGCATATGGAAGAGCCTGTATGCGAGCCACCGGCGGTCGCCCTTTACTATGTGAGCAAACTGGCGCGCCGCCACGTCAAAGTGCTCCTTTCGGGCGAAGGCGGGGACGAGGTATTTGCGGGATATCCCAATTATCCGAACATGCTCAAGCTGGCGCGGCTGCGCGATGCGCTGGGGCCGCTGGCGCGACTGGTTGGGGGGGCCGCCGCCTGGGCCGGAGCCGCTTTCGGTGATGTTCGGGTTCAGCGGTATGGCTATGCGCTCGGGCGCTCTTTGGGGGACCATTATTTCAGCCGCACGTCGGGTCCGACGGCTTTGTTCAATCGTTCGGCGCAGCCTCTCCTGGCGCGAGATTTTTATGAAAGCACATCGGAGTTTTCTGCCAGCCGTGAAGTGAAGGCACTAATGGGGAACGATGACGGTGAGCTGCTGCTGGACCAGATGCTGTACGTCGACACAAAGACCTGGCTACCGGATGACTTGTTAATCAAAGCCGACAAAATCACCATGGCCAATTCCATTGAGTTGCGCGTGCCGCTTTTGGATCATAAGGTCCTGGAGTTTGCAGCTTCTCTTCCGGCTGACTTCAAGGTGCGGAATGGTGAAACCAAGCGCGTGCTGAAATCAGCCTTCGAGGGATCAGTGCCGGAAGCCATTTTGAATCGCCGGAAAGTAGGATTTCCCGTGCCATACGAGGGCTGGTTATGCAACCAGCTTTATGACAGAGTTAAGTCGTGCCTGCTTTCGGAGAAAGCCGTGAGACGCGGATATTTCGACCGGGCAGAGCTTGCAAAATGGTTGGAGGAAAGTCCGCAACGGCCCGCGTACTCGAAGGAGTTTTTCGTGCTCCTGGTCACCGAGCTCTGGCACCAGAGATTCGTCGATCAATCCAGCAGCGTAAAACCAGGCTATGTTTAGGTGGACTAGGCGAAGATAGGTGCTAGGTAGCGTTCCTTAGAGTCTCTGCACAAGCCACACCAAAGTCGCATCTAAAGGATTGCCTGGTAGTAGAGCTCCGTTTCTGGAGCTCTGGGAATGACAATGGTAATGAGGAAGAACTCAAAGGTGCCTAGGAAGCGAGTTTTGTAAGTTCCCGACGCGCAACTGCTGTGACGGTCCTAGGCGGCCGGCCTCAGGCCCTGAGTTGCAGCGGCTCGCTGAAAGTGGTTGGTTAGAAATGAGAAAACTGCTGCAAAAGAAGGGGATCCACTGGCTCGCCACCCGGTTCGGTTGGAGGCAGCTGCGCAGCTTGAGCTTCGATGAAAGATATAAGAGCGGCACCTGGAATTTTTCTGGCGAGAGTGCCGAACTAGTCCACCTCGTTGAGAGCTACTGTGATGGCGGCGACCTTCTGATGCTGGGCTGTGGGCGCGCCGGAATTGTGGGTTGCATGAAACCTGGCATGTTTCGGTCGTTTGTGGGCGTTGACCTCTCACCTGAGGCGATTGCCGTCGCTTCAAAGCAGTCTAACGACCAAGTCCGGTTTGAAGTGGGAGACATGGAGAACCATGTTTGTGCTCAAAGATATGACGTAATTCTATTTGCGGATTCGTTGTACTACGTATCCCGATTTCGGCGAAAGCGATTTCTGCAAACAGTTCGGCGACAACTAACAGATCGAGGCGTGATTATCGTGGCGATCGCGCAGCCGGGGCGCTACGCATGCATCTTGGAAATGATCCGCCGTAATTTCTCCATAGATCTTGACAGACCTCTTGAGGCAGGCAATCGGCATGTCATTATCTTTAGATAAGCTGGTGTGATCCCAACTGTAAGAGGACTCTTCCGATGCCTCCTGGAGATTCAGTAAATCCATTAGCGCTACTCGTGCTAGTGATCATGGCACTTGTTATTCTTCGTGCAACGTGTTCCCGGGCGGTCGGTGCCCTTTTGATCACTGCCTCGTTTATTCCGCTCGGCCAGCAAATCGTGTTTTTGGGCTTGCATCTTTATTTTCTAAGGATCCTAATATTAGTGTGCCTTGTGAGGCTTACCACTCGTGGGGAACTCAATGGTTTAATATTTACTACCATTGATAAACTTTTCCTGGGCTGGGTCGCGACCGGTGTGACATGCAGTGTTTTGCGGGGACCAAGCGCCGAGACATTTGGATGGGCTTATGACTGCCTGGGCGTTTATTTCAGTATCCGGATTCTCACGGAGCGTAGCGGAAACGACGTAGCTTCTCACGTGCGGACGCTGGCTCTTGTCGCAATGGCAATGGCTGCTTTCATGGCTTTTGAGAGGCTCACACACAGGAATTTGTTCCATTTTCTCGGGGGAGTGCCGGAAGTCCCTTCTGAGAGGGATGAGCGATTTCGTGCGCAAGGACCTTTCAGGCATGCTATTCTCGCCGGCACATTTGGAGCCACGACTCTTCCACTGGTAATCGGTTTACAGTTTCAACGCAACGCCACAAGAACCAAAGCGATACTCGGTGGCTTGGCTTGCATCGTCATCACGCTTGCCTCTGCTTCAAGTGGCCCGTTAATGAGCTTCTTGGGCGCGGTTATTGGACTGGTATTGTGGCCGTTCAGATTTAAAATGCGCTTTATTCGGCGGGGGCTGCTGCTGATGCTCTTGGGCCTGGCATTGGTAATGAACGCACCCGTGTGGTATCTTATCGGTCGTTTGAGTGAGATTACCGGTGGCACTGGCTTTTACCGATCCTTTTTGATCGAGCAGGCAATTAAGCATTTTGGAGAGTGGTGGTTGATTGGCAGTTCGCGAACGGCTCACTGGTCACCTTGGGAGAGCAATGTTCTTGTATTTGATCCGAACAATATTGATATTACTAATCATTACATAGTCCAAGGATTGCATGGTGGAATACTAATGCTTGGGCTTTTTGTAAGTATGATCGTGGTGTGTTATAAAACAATCGGGAGCTGGGCCCGCGACCCGGAAAGCTCAACCAACGCCAAGCTGATGTGGGGAGCCGGGGCCGCTTTAACTGCGCACTGCTTGGCTTTTATTTCTGTCTCATACTTCGACCAGATTAAGGTTTTCTGGTTTTGGCTGCTGGCGGTAATCTCTGCAATGTCATGCCAGGGGCCCGGCATGGCCTCGCAGGAGCCGCAGCTTCACGCTGATGTGGAAAAGGCACCATTGGTCGCGACCCTCGAGGGATCCGAGGGCGCCCGTATGTAAGGCATAGCCCTAGTCTCGGTAGGGAATTTCCTAGTTGCGCTTCGGTACTTGCAAAGATAGTGTCAGAGGTTGGCACGATTGTCGCTGGAGGAAGTCGTGTCCGGGCCCTGTAGCATATGAATGCCAACGCAATGCAGTCGCCGTAACAGACTCAACATGAACAACGCAAAGCACTTCAACGAGCGCGAAAGGCGTTGTAATGAAATTTCTACCAGGCGCATTTGAGATACTAATGGGTGAAATATGACTCGGAAGATGACAATCAGTCCAAAAAGCTTGACATTCTCTGGCATTCTCGGAATTGCCGCCTGCTTTTCTGGGATCCCACAGTTTGCCAATGCCGGTACCTGGTACGTTGATAGCGCTGCGAAGGGAGCAAATAACGGTACTTCGTGGTCAAACGCTTGGACGAGCATCAATTCGGCTTCGGGGGTCAGCCCGGGTGACACGGTTTTCATAAGTGGAGGCACAACCTCAACCACGTACTCGTTTGACGGATGGAGTCTCGCGCGCGGTACTTCTTCAAATTGGGTCACGTACCGAACAGGTCAAGACCTGGGACACAATGGCATAGTTATTCTGGATGCTTCTGGACCTACGCAGTGGTTCAACGCCTCCTCTCCGTGGTATGTCACGCTCAGCGGGCAGGTCGGATCCGCGACAAATCTAGTCATCGCCAACTACACGGGATGGAAGATTTATTCTGGGACTAGTGGTTACCTGCACCTGTCTTACATTCAGTTTCCCAAAACTCAGGGGCAACTGAATTTTTACAACTCCTCTCACATTGAAGTTGACCACTGCTATTTCGACAAGGTTTACGGGAACAACGATCAGTCCGGCGTCATGGGAGGACCTCAGGACAATGGGACGGGCGGCTTCGGATGGAACTCATTTCATGATAACTTCGTTCGAATACCTTGTAATGCTTCTACCCCTGGATATGGCGATGATGGCATTTCTTGGTGCGCATCACTGGACGTGTACAACAACCACTTTCAAATCTATTTTGATGGCGCTTATCCGACTACGGGGACCGCTCAGCACGCAGACGTAATTCAGTCAGACGGGCAGTTTATCAGGGTGTTCAACAACGTTTTTGAAGGGGTTGGTGAATCCATTTTCTTCTTTGATGCGCTGAGTGCGGGCAACTTTCATGACGTCCAGTTTTTTAACAACGTTGTCTACATGATCAACCCTACACTTGGCACTGTTGCTCGCTGTCTAGATTGGAGGCCGGAGCAGCAGGGGGGTACGCTCACCCGCTTTTTGGTGGCTAATAATACCTTCGTCGATGAGAATGGACTTGCGTGTTTGATGCTGAACCCGAACGACAATTTCGTGAACTGTTTTGTCGGGAACAATATTTTTTATAATTGCAACCCACTAAGTGCGCCCGAGAAATCGGGACTGACATTCCTGTACAACAAGGCAATCGCAGGAACTCATGGCTCGAGCAGCTTGTCCCATACTCAGATTGCGTCCGCCCCTGGAGGTTCGGTTATAGTCTTTTCCCGATATTCAGAGAACAGCGCATTGAACGACCTGCATCTTGCTCCTTCGGACACGGGTGCTATTGACAGAGGAACCAATTTCTTTTCTACGTATTTCTCTACAGATGCTGACGGGGTAAGCAGGCCTCAGGGAACTTTCTGGGATCTAGGGGCATATGAATTTTCGAGTGCTTCAGGGTCTCCCATCCTGTCGGTGACCCCGAGCACCCAAGATTATGGCTCGATTACCGTTGGAACAAGCTCCGATCGGAATTTCACAGTGCAGAATACCGGAAGCGGAACGCTTTCCGGAAGCGTGACAGCATCCTCGCCATTCGCTGTTATTTCTGGCGGTGGTTACAGCCTCGGGAGTAACCAAAGTCAGGCTGTGACGGTAAGATTCAGTCCAACTACGCCCGGAACAAACACCCAGAGTCTTTCTTTTACAGGAGGAAACGGAGCAACGGTGCAAGTTAGAGGGGTCGGCCTTGCCAGTACTAACCCGGTTATCAGTGTGAACCCCATCAGCGTAGACTTTGGCATTGTTGCAGCCGGATCGACAGCGGATCAAAGTGTGACAGTCAAAAATGTAGGTTCGGGCATTTTATCGGGCGCCGTGAGCGCAGGCGCCCCTTTCAGCATCGTTTCCGGAGCGTCGTATACCCTGGGCGCAACTCAAAGCCAGACTGTGACCATTCGGTATAGCCCAACGGTTGGCGGCACAAATTCGCAGAATCTATCATTCAGTGGAGGTGGCGGGGCGATCCTGCCGCTCACCGGCGTGTCTCAGAGCCTGCCGCAGCAGGGTGACACGATTGCCGCGGTTTCAGGTGTGATAACCTCGCCGTTTTACGTGTCTGGCACCTTTATCACGCAGGACTCACAGACTACGGACCCAACAACTGGGGGGAGTGCGATTTACGATTTGAACATAACGAATGCCGGTAAATACGTTATCAACACGGTAGTAAACGCCCCCGATGATGCTTCAAATTCGATGTTTATCAATGTAGATGCGCAACCGACCGACCCGACTATGATTTGGGACATTCCAGTGACCGCAGGCTTCGAACAGCGGACTGTGAGTTGGCGCGGTAATGGCACAGACACCGCAAATCAGTTTGTTCCGCAGGTTTTCACGTTGAGCCAAGGCCATCATCAAATCATTGTCCGCGGTCGCGAAGCTGGCGTAGAACTGCAATCGTTGTCTGTAGTCAATGCGGCTCCCCCTCCTCCGACAGGTCTTCGGGTAGTGGCTCAGTAGAGGATGCATCTATTTCGGAGTGCTCAGGCTTAGGCCATTCTACCTGGTTATTGGCCACAACTGTAGTACCCCCCATTTCCCGGGACCAAGTCGCTCCTGACAGTGGGTGCAATTCTGAACACCAAACTTAGCCTAGATTCATCTAGCCGAGGGAACTACCTGTACTAGCAAAGAGAAGACGTTCTGATTGCTTTAAATGATCTGCGAGTGTCTGAACCGTGCACCCTATTAATCTCAAAGGCCAACGACTGCGACTGCTCGTAGCGATAGCCAGCTACGGTGAGAAGAACCTTCCGTTTCTTCGCCAAGTCATCCAAACCTATTATGGCATGGATTTTGACGTGAGAGTTGTAGTGTTTTCAAACTGTCCTAAGGATCTTGACACGGAAGTTGATGTTGTGGTGGGTCTCCCAACAAAAAATCCATGGTCTCTTCCGTTTGCTCATAAGGAATTCTTTCGCAAACACGTCGAAAACTATGACCTTTTTGCCTATTCTGAAGATGATATCGAGGTCACGGAACAAAACATCCGGGCGTTTCTGCGGGCTACGACTGTTTTGGGCCCTCGGGAAATACCTGGCTTTCTCCACACGGAACAAGACCGGGCTGGAAGAACCTGGATGGTCTGCGTTCACAGACATTTCCACTGGGTGCCGGAGTCCACTGCCTCACGCGGAGACCATGTTGTAGCGGAGTTCACGAATGAACATTCTGCCTTTTACCTGCTAACTCAAAAGCAGCTAAAGCTGGCGATCGCTTCTGGCGGATTTCTTCGAGAACCACACGAAGGGCGTTACGATCTGTTGTGTACCGCAGCAACGGATCCATACACTAGTTGTGGGTTTAAAAAAGTGATATGTATATCCCATCTCCGAGAGTTTCTTATTCGCCACTTACCGAATAAGTACATAGCAGAGCTTTGCGTCGATCTCGACGGTTTTGAAGCTCAGGTGTCTACGCTCATGGCAATCAATGCCGGGCGGCACCCAGCACGCTCCTTGTTCGACGTTCGACCTAAATTCTGGCACTCCTGGTGGCAAAAACATTATTACGAGCCGGTACAGAAGGACATTCTCGAAATATTGCCTTGGCAGGACAAAACGGTATTGTCGATCGGATGTGGTTGGGGCATGACGGAAGCAAGCCTAATCGCGCTTGGGGCGAAGGTTACGGCATTACCTCTCGATTCTGTAATCGGGGAAGTTGCGCGCCGCGTTGGTGTCGAGGTTATTAACGGGACTTGGAATGAGGCTGTGCAGCGTCTTGGTGATCGGAGCTTCGATTGCATTTTGATGACGGACCTACTGCATTTGCTGAAAGAAGCCGAACCAGTCCTCTGTAAGTGCGCCGCACTAGTGGCTGAGGGTGGCGTGCTAGTCTTGACGGGTCCAAATTTCTGCAGGTTCCCTTGGTTGATGAAGCGGACCCTCGGCCTCGGGCCGTTCAAGAACCTTAGTAGCTTTAACCAAAGCGGGATAAGCGTTGTGCCGCCGTCCAGATGGCGAAACATCTTAAGGCGGTCAGGCTTCGACCACGTCTCTCTGAAATGGTGCGGAGGCGGCTCCGGCAGTAATGATGAGGTCGGGCTTCAGCTCGGCGGGATTACCGCCAAATCCTGGAGGCTGCTTGCGTTTCGCTCTCACTGCACGCGCGGCTTGGCTCCCGCTTCTAGTTGTTGATTCTTCTGGAACAGCAACTTGGAGAGCCGTATGCTAGATCGAACACCAATGGTATGTCATTAGTGAGCGTCATCATGCCGTGTTTTAATCACGGCGAATTTCTTCAGGAATCGATCCTATCTGTGCTCGGACAAGAGCACGGAGATCTCGAGCTAATTGTCGTCGATGATTGCTCCACCGATTCTAGTCCCGAAATTGCTGCTGAATGCGCTCGCGCGGACAGAAGAGTTAGGGTGATAACGCAAACGAAGAATCAAGGCCTTTCAAGAGCGCGGAATGCAGCGATGAAGATTGCTAGGGGCGACCTCATTGCGTTCTGCGATTCTGACGATGTTTGGGAGCCTTCTAAATTGAAAATACAATTGGCGCTGGCGAATTGTTATGCGGAATGTGACCTTGTTTATAGTGACGCACTAATAATTGACGGCAACGGGAAATCTGATGGCAGACGCTTCAGTCAGGAGTTTCCTCTACCGAAATTACCGTCGGGATTGTTATTCTACGAACTTATCCTGAGGAACTTCATAAATATCCAGACGGTCCTTGTGCGAAAGGTCTGCCTCGAGGAGGCGGGCGGTTTCGATGAGCGGATCGAGTTAGTGCAGGACTGGCTTATGTGGGTCCGACTTTCGCGGCAGCATGCTTTCACCTACTGCGAAGAGCCGCTCGCGAGGTATCGTGTGCACGCTCGAAGCACCAATATTGTCCAAAAGCGCCAATATGCCCAAAACCGCTTTAAGGTGTTCCGTCGAATACTCGCTGGGTACGATGACCTCTCAGAGGCCGCACGGTCTGAAATTTTATATAAGATGAGCGCCGACCTCCTCAGTCTTGGGAGGATCAAATTGGGCAGGCGCGTTCTCTTTGAGGCCTCTTGCCGCGCTGGATGTACTACACTGGCAGCAAGACATTTCTGCGCTGGTCTGCTGCGGTTGTTTCGGGCGGCGAATAGTCGCTTGGCGGGCCAAGTAGCTCGAAGGAGCCGCTAAATTTGGTGGCGCTTGGCAGCATTGGCACCATAGTCCTAACAACAAACCATTATGCGCACGCCTAGGGTCAGCATCGGAATGCCACTTTATAATGGCGAAAAATATGTCAAATTCGCCATAGAATCCCTTTTGGAACAGGAGTTTAAGGACTTTGAATTGATTATCTCTGACAATGCCTCCACAGACGGAACAAGACGCATTTGTGAAGAATATGCCAAGCTCGACGGACGGATCAGGTATCATCGCTGCGCGGCGAACGTCGGCGCCACTCCGAACTTTAATCGCGTTTGGAGTCTAGCGCAGGGAGAACTCTTCAAATGGGCCGCATATGACGACGAATGCTGCCCGGGGAGCATAAAGGAATATGTTGAAGCCTTCGACGCAGCGCCTTCGGACACTTCCCTTATTTATTCCCACTGCGCAATTATCGACGAATCGGGCAGGGTTAAGCGCACTCGCTGTGACTCATTGTCAATTGACGCCGCGAGGCCGCACGCAAGGCTCCGCCAATTGCTGGGCCACATGGGGACATATGACGCGTTTTATGGCCTAATCCGCGCAGGCGCTTTGAGAAAGACCCGGCTGCTTCGACCCTGTTTGAGAAATGATTGTGTGCTTTTGGCTGAGCTCGCCATTCAGGGTCCCTTCATGCAGCTCGATCGCGTGCTATTCCGGCTTCGAGAACATCACGAGAATGCATCGCAAGCCAACCGATCAAGGATTGCGCATCTTCTCTGGAACGACCGAGCTCACGTGATCAGGGGTTTACTTCTTCCTGTTCGGGAGAGAGAGGTACTCGAATATTTGCGGGGTGTAGCATGCAGCCAAATTGGTGCTTCAGAGAAAGCCCGCTGTTGTTACGTCGTCTTAAGTACATACTATTGGCGCCGAATTAGGACATTTGCTGGGCGGAATCGGCGTCGGCTGGCTGGCATGTACCACTCAAAGTGCCTTAATTAATATGAAGATTCCGCAGGCCCTGCCTATGAATGAGAGCAGCATGGGAGCCACTTCTCCTGATTCTGGATACGCCTCGACGAAGCATAGCAAATTATTCGATGGTAATGCACGACTGGGCCTTAAGCGCAGGTCAGTCCGCGGTGCAGTAGTGACTATGGCTGCGCAAGGTGTAAGATTTTGCTTGCAAACCGGTTCTGTTATGGTTCTGGCCAGGCTTCTTTCCCCATCAGACTACGGGCTTCAAGGAATGGTGCTCGCCCTGATTGGTGTCCTCAGCATGTTCAAGGACGCTGGGCTGAGCGGGGCCACGGTCCAGCGGGACACCATCACTCATGATCAGGTTTCGACACTTTTTTGGCTTAATGGGGCTATGGGCGTTTTGCTGAGCTTGAGCGCCATACTAATGGCGCCGCTGATGGCGAGTTTTTACCGAGAGCCGAGGCTTTGTTGGATAACGATTGCTTCAGGTTCGGCATTCTTATTTTGGGGCATGGGGGTGCAGCACCGGGCGTTACTGCAGCGAAACATGCGCTTCGGCGTTCTGGCTACTATTGACCTGGTGTCGCTGGCTGGCAGCTCCGCCGCCGCGATTATCTTGGCTTTTGCTGGCTGGGGTTACTGGGCGTTGGTCGCCGCCGCGATTAGCGAGCCGGTCTTAAATACTATAGGCGTGTGGATTTCAGTGCCTTGGAGACCGGGTATGCCCAAGCGAGGCACGGGAGTTCGGTCGCTCTTACGGTTCGGCGGCACCATGACAGCAAACGGTTTGGTGGTTTATCTAGGATACAATGCGGAAAAAATCCTGCTGGGCAGATTTTGGGGGGCCTCGGCTCTCGGTCTCTATGGACGCGCATATCAGTTGGTTAACCTTCCTACATCTCAGTTACATTCGGCGATTTTCGCAGTGGCGTTTCCGGCGCTGTCTCAACTTCAAAAAGACCCTGTGCGCTTTCGGGCATCATTCCTTAAAGCGTACTCCATCATTCTGTCAATGACGGTTCCGATAACCGTGTGCTTTACCCTTTTCGCCGACGAGATAATTCTGACAGTTCTTGGGCCCAAATGGAGTGCTGTCGTGCCCATCTTCAGGTTTTTAGCACCCACTGTTCTTACGTTCGGCATGATCAATCCCACAAGCCTGTTGCTGATTCCATCCGGGCTGGTGGGGCGAAGTTTGCGCATGGCACTCCTTATATCTCCAACCGTAATCTTGGGAATCTTGGCCGGATTACGCTTTGGACCGCGAGGCGTTGCCGTTGGGTACTCCGCTGCCCTTACGGTTCTCGTTTGGCCTCTGCTAGTCTGGGCAAGAGCAGGCACAGGGGTGGCCACGAGGGACATCGTTACTGCCTTGCGCGCGCCGCTCATATCAGGCCTGGTTGCTTTAGCGGTAGGGTTGTGCGCTGAGCTCATGCTCCCCCGTTCCTTTGCCCCTGTAATTCGGTTGGCCGTAGGGACGCCGCTTGTTTTGGGCTCCTATGCTGTTGTTCTTCTTTTTGGTTTGAAACAAATTGATGTGTTCAAAGACGTAGCGGCCCAAATATTGCCTCGGCGTGTGTCTGCCGCTTTGGCCCCGGACACTACACCGGCGTAAGAGCTATTCCAGTTCTAAAACATACTTCGATTCGATATTTTGCGATATCATGACCACTGGGTGAGTAGATTAACGAAATACAATTTACCAATGTAATGAGCGATACCTTGAATTTGCGTGCTGGGGAGCTGGTCCAAGTGCGGAGCAAAAAGGAGATTCTATTAACCCTTGACTCATCCGGCAGACTTGACGGAATGCCATTCATGCCTCAAATGTTTGATTATTGCGGCAAAGAATTCAGAGTGTTGAAACGGGCGCACAAAACCTGTGACACAGTATTTCCTATTAGGGGCCGCCGCGTGGCAGGGGCGGTCCACTTGGAAATGCGGTGTGATGGACAAGCCTATGGGGGCTGTCAAGCGGGATGCCTAATATTTTGGAAAGAAGCGTGGTTAAAGAGAACTGGACCGGAAGAGGGGAAAAATACTGAAGAGAAGCAGGAAGCTGGAATGGCTGGTTGCACGGAAGAGCGTGTTTGGGCCAGTACTAGGACCGAGACCAAAGTGATTGATGGGGTTGGCGAAGATCGAAAATGTCGATACACCTGCCAAGCGACGACGTTGCCTTACTTTACGAGTGAACTTAGTCCCTGGGATTTGCGGCAGTACATCGAAGATTATATTTCTGGGAACGTCGGATTTCGTAAGATGGTTGCAGGCACCCTGTATGTGAACTACAACCGCCTTATCAATGCGGGAGTGGGGCTCGGGCCGATCCTTCGCTGGTTGTATGATAAATGGCAGCGCATCGCGGGCGGGTTACCGTACCCAAGTCGTTGCGGAGAGATTCAGCCCGGGCAAAAAACGCCTGTCGCTGAGCTAAATCTTCAGCCCGGAGAATGGGTTCGCGTTAAGCCTTATTCGGCAATTCTCGCAACTTTAGACACCTCCAACAAAAACCGCGGACTACGTTTCGACGCGGAGATGGTACCCTACTGCGGGCGGACACTTCGCGTTTTGAAGCGGGTTAACCGGATCGTTAACGAGCAAACCGGGGAAATCCAAGAGTTCAAGAATCCGTGCATCATTCTCGACGGAGCCGTATGTCAGGCTCGTTACAGTGAGTGCCGCCTGTTTTGTCCTCGAGCAATTTATTCGTATTGGCGCGAGATTTGGCTGGAACGAGTGGAGAACAAGAACTACGAGATAGGAAAACCCGAGGCCCACAGGATCTTGGGCTGAATATATAGCGCAAGCGTTTACTAGCGCCAACAATCTGGGAAATATAATGCGGTCCGCCTTTTAGAGACGCCCGGGTCATCCAAACGATAATATGACTACCGTCGCGCGCACATCTTTCATGCCTAATCCCGCTGATGCTTCATTTCTGCCTGCTCATCCCACAGACGGGGTTGGTGGAGTGGTTATAGGTGGGGATTTTCAAGGTCTAGGGATTGTCCGAAGTCTTGGACATCATGGCATCCCAACCTGTGTCATTGATGACGAGTTCTCGATCTCTAGATTTTCACGTTTTGCAACGCATTCAGTGCGAGTCCCCGACCTGCGAGACGAAGAAAACGTCATAAAAGCCCTGCTTCAAGTAGGCCAACGGTTGAACCTCAGAGGATGGGTGCTATACCCCACGCGCGACGAGACGGTAGCGGCACTCGCTTCGCACAAGGACGAGCTTGTCAAATGGTTTCGCGTTCCGACACCAACGCTCGCAACTGTCAAATGGGCGTGGGATAAACGGAACACCTACGCTCTGGCACAAAGTTTAAACATCCCTTGTCCCAAAACGTGGTTCCCGCGGACCGTTGAGGATGTAAAAAGAATAGATGCTACATTTCCTTTAATTCTCAAACCAGCCATTAAGGAAAACTTTGTTTATGAAGCCCGGGCAAAGGCCTGGCGCATTGACAATAAGGAGCATCTAATCCAACGCTTTTTAGAAGCTTCAGCGTTCGTTCCCGAGGGTGAGATGATGGTTCAGGACCTCATTCCAGGCGGCAGTGCCGAGCAACAGTATGGGTGTGGTCTTTTCTTTAGCGAACGAAGACCAGTGGCTACCATGGTAGCTCACTATGTCAGAGCTCATCCGCCAGACTTTGGCCGTTGTTCCACATTTGTGCAAACCGTTGACCTGCCGGAACTGGAGAATCTTTCCATCCGCTTTCTCGAAGCAATCGACTATTATGGTTTGGCGGAGCTGGAGTATCGACGCGATCCTCGTGATGGGGTATTTAAGTTACTGGACGTTAACGCGCGCACTTGGGGATATCACTCACTCGGCAAGGCTGCGGGTGTGGATTTCGCTTATCTGCTCTTTCAGCACCAAATGGGCCGATCAGTCAATCCGTTGCGGGCTCACCCCAATGTGCGCTGGCTCCGATGGGTGACAGATTTACCTGTCGGAATGCACGGGCTTTTCCTTCGCAAATGGAATATCTTTAAGTATTTAAAGTCTATCTCAGGTACGCATGTTGAGGCGGTCTTTGATATTGCGGATCCTTTGCCTAGCTTGATTGAAACAGCGCTTATTCCGTATCTAGCACTCACACGCGGATATTAAAGATTTCCGACATGGACTTCGATGTTGCTATTATAGGCGCTGGCCCCTTTGGGCTTTCAACGGCCACTTATCTTAAAGCAAAGGGATTTGGCGTTGGCATATTTGGCGAACCGATGAGTTTTTGGCAAGATCACATGCCTGCAGGAATGTATCTCCGCTCAAACTGGGCCGCATCCCATATTGCTGATCCTCGAGGACGATTTACACTCGATCGGTTTAAGGCTGATGCTGGTGTGGACTTTAATTACCCTATTCCCCTTCAAAAGTTTATTGACTACGGGAAATGGTATCAAAGGAATGCATTGCCCGAACTTACAAAATGTCAGGTGGCGCTGGTGGAACCTACCGAAAGGGGATTTAAGTTGACATTGGAACACGGTGAAAAGGTCCGTTCTCGCCGCGTGGTGATCGCCACCGGGATCGCGCATTTTCCCTGGGTTCCAACCGAGCTTCAGGGCCACCCGAAATCTCATGTTACACACAGCTCGGAACATTCGGATTTAACGCGATTTCGCGGCCAAAACGTTCTCGTTGTCGGCGGAGGCCAGAGCGCTCTCGACGCGGCGAGGCTTCTGCACAATTGCGAAGCCACAGTTGAAGTCGTGGCAAAGCAACGCGAGCTTCGGTGGGTTGGGCAACATGCCTGGCTACATCATTTGGGGCTGATTTCGTGGTGCCTCTACTCGAATTATGACGTCGGACCCGCCGGCATCAGCCGTCTCGTGGGCTTTCCAAATCTCTTTCGAAAACTCCCCCGGCGATTACAAGATCCCATCAGCCGGCGGTCCACTCGACCGGCAGGAACCGGTTGGCAAAAGCCACAACTGGCTGGCGTTCCTATGACCCTGAACTCCCGTGTCTTAAGGAGCGAAATCCGTGATCAAACGGTTCACCTCCGGTTGAGTGATGGTTCGGAAAGACAGGTTGACCACGTAATCGTGGCTACAGGATACCGCGTGGATATTCATCGCTACAGTTTCATGACTTCTGTGACCACCGAATCTCTTAAAACAGTTCGTGGTTACCCTGTTCTGTGCCAGGCCTTTGAATCATCGGTGCCTCGCCTTCACTTCGTCGGGAAACCCGCAGCTTGGAGCTTCGGTCCGTTATTGAACTTTGTCTCAGGCACTCATTTTGCCGGAGCCGAGTTGGCGAGGAGTATTCGACGGTGAGGATCTTCTGGGGCGCTTTAGTCCATTTCTAAGCGGCATTAACCTGCATTAACCTGCGTACGAGAATCGATTGTTGACCTAAATGTGGGCGTAATGCTTCGTTCTGCGCTAATAATATACAAAAATATACTAAAGTACTAATTTTATGGAAAAAACTACTGCATCAGCTAACTCCAAGTGCTCCGAAAAGGGCGGTGCGGCCGCGCCAGGTGCAACCTGCCGTTTTTGCTGCACGCCCCTTAAACATACGTTTGTAGACCTCGGCATGTCGCCGTTGTGCGAAAGCTATCTCAGCCGCGAGAAGCTGAACCAGATGGAGCCGTTTTATCCGTTGCACGTTCAGGTCTGCGACAAATGTTACCTCGTGCAACTCGATTCTTACGTGAGTGCCGAGCACATTTTCAGCGAGTACGCCTACTTCTCGTCCTTTTCGGATACGTGGCTGAAGCATGCGGCGGATTATGTCGACATGATCGTCAAACGCCTGGGGCTCGGAAAGCAGAGTCTGGCAGTGGAGCTCGCCAGCAATGATGGTTACTTGCTGCAGAATTTTGTAAAGAAGGGTATTCCCGCTTTGGGAGTCGAGCCCGCTGCCAATGTGGCGAAAGCTGCCACCGAGAAGGGCGTAACCACGCTGGTTAAATTCTTTGGCCACAGGACCGCGCAGGAAATGGTCGCGGATGGGCAGGCCGCCGACCTGGTGATGGGCAACAACGTGCTGGCCCAAGTCCCTGATCTGAACGATTTCGTTGGCGGCATCAAGATTCTCTTGAAACCTCATGGGGTGGTCACGCTTGAGTTTCCGCACCTGATCAAATTGATGGATGAGAACCAGTACGACACGATTTACCACGAGCATTTCTCATATTTTTCTCTCATCACCACGGAGAAGATTTTCGCCGCCCACGGTTTGACCTTGTTTGATGTGGAAGAGATTTCCACGCACGGTGGCTCGATTCGCGTATACGGACGCCATGTGGAAGATAACTCGCAGTCCGTGACGTCGCGCGTTATTGCGCTGAGAAAGCAGGAATTGGCCCTTGGCCTGGACCGGATGGAAACCTATGCCACTTTTGCCGAGAAGGTCATGGCTTCCAAGCGGGCGTTGCTGACCTTTCTTATCCGCGCCAAGAACGAGGGCAAGCGCGTGGCTGGTTATGGCGCTCCTGGCAAGGGCAATACGCTGCTGAACTATTGCGGCATCCGGACGGATTTTGTTCAGTTCACCGTCGATCGCAATCCCTATAAGCAAGGCAAGTTTTTACCGGGCACGCGTATTCCCATCTACGCTCCGGAGCGAATTTTTGAGACGAAGCCGGATTATCTGCTCATTCTGCCGTGGAATTTCAAAGAGGAGATTATCAAGCAAATGGCCGGTATCCGGGAGTGGGGAGGGAAGTTTGTTGTGCCCATCCCTACAGCGGAAGTCATCGACTGAGCATTTCCACATCCTTATTTGGCACTTTTATGAAAGTGGTCCTATTCTGTGGCGGGCTCGGTATGCGCATGAGGGAGTACTCGGAAGCGGTTCCGAAACCCATGGTTCCGATTGGTTACCGGCCCATCCTCTGGCACGTGATGAAGTACTACGCTCATTACGGCCACAAGGAGTTTATCCTCTGCCTTGGTTACAAGGCGAATGTGATCAAACAATACTTCCTGAACTACGACGAATGCGTTTCCAATGACTTCGTCTATTCACAGGGAGGTAAGAATCTCGAGTTACTGGCCCACGATATCCAGGATTGGAAAATCACCTTTGCTGATACGGGATTACACGCGAATATTGGACAACGCTTGATGGCGGTCAGAAAGCACTTGGTCAATGAGGAAGTGTTTCTTGCGAATTATTCCGATGGCCTGTCGGATTTGCCGCTGCCTGATGTCGTTCAGGATTTCAAACAACGCAATATGGTGGCGAGTTTCGTGGGCGTTAAGCCAAACGCCACCTTCCACTTGGTTGACCTCGATGCTAACAGCATTGTAAAGGGCATTCGGCATGTCACTGAAAGTAATCAAAAAATTAATGGCGGGTTCTTCACTTTCCGTCAGGAGATTTTCAATTACATGAAAGAAGGGGAGGAACTGGTTCACGAGCCATTTCGTCGCCTCATTTCCGAAGGCAAGTTAATGGCCTATCCACATAATGGTTTTTGGGCCTGCATGGATACCGTCAAAGAGGTGCAGCAGCTCGAAGAACTCTATTCGCATGGGCGAGCTCCCTGGGAAGTTTGGAAAGGGCATCAGCCGGCGAGGGAGCCAATCTCATGATAGGGCTTAAATTTGCCAAACCGGGTACCCTCCTGTGTCTCGGCGCGCATTCTGATGATATTGAGATTGGCTGTGGCGGAACCGTTTTAGAGCTGGCCAGGCAATATCGGGAGCTTAACATTTGGTGGGTGGTTTTCAGCGCCAATGGCGCCCGAGTGCGCGAAGCCAAATCGAGCGCCAGGGCTTTCCTCAAAGGTGTCGCTGAGCCGAAAGTCATCGTTAAGAACTTCCGGAACGGATTTTTCCCCGCTCAGTTTGAAGCGATTAAAGAATACTTCGAGGAGCTTAAGCGCAAGCTCAACCCGGATTTGGTTTTTAGCCATTACCGTGACGATCGTCACCAGGACCATCGCGTCCTCTCCGACCTGGCCTGGAATACCTTCCGCGACCATGTCATTCTCGAGTACGAAATCCCCAAGTATGACGGCGACCTTGGCAACCCTAATCTTTACATGAAACTGGAGGAATCGCTCTGCCGTCGAAAGAGCGATCATATTTGCAAATACTTTCAGACGCAGGGCAATAAACACTGGTTTTCTCCCGATACCTTTCTCGCCCTGATGCGTTTGCGTGGGATCGAGTGTGCTTCTCCGACGAAATATGCGGAGGCGTTTTACTGCCGTAAACTGACGTTAGGTTGATCAATTATTTATATGAAGATTGTTCTGACAGGCTGTGACGGCTATCTTGGCTCCTTGCTCGGGCCGGAGCTGCTTCGCAAAGGGTTTGACGTTCTCGGCATCGACACCGGGTTTTATCGCGAGGGAACGTTGTATCGCTCGGGCGGCACTATACCCCAAACCCTCAGCAAGGATATCCGGCACATCGAAGTAGGGGACCTTCAGGGGGCGGACGCCGTTGTTCACATGGCGGAGTTATCAAACGATCCCCTCGGTCAGTTAGCTCCAACCATCACCAACGAAATCAACCACGAAGGTTCGGTCCGCCTTGCGAACCTGGCAAAGCAGGCCGGTGTGACACGGTTTGTCTACATGTCGTCCTGCAGTGTTTACGGTGTTTCCGACGCGGACTACGTCAATGAAGAATCGCCCGTCAACCCACAAACTGCCTATGCCGTCTGCAAAACATTGGTTGAACGTGACCTGAAAAAGATCGCCGACGACCGATTTTCCCCGGTTTACATGCGTAATGCCACCGCCTTCGGTGCCTCGCCACGCATGCGATTTGACATCGTGCTGAACAATCTTGCCGGCTTAGCCTGGACCACCAGGCAGATCAAAATGACAAGCGATGGCACGCCCTGGCGCCCCTTGGTCCATGGCCTCGACATCGCCCAGGCCATCATCGCCGTGCTGCAAGCCCCGAAGGAGGCCATCCATAACCAGGTCTTTAACGTCGGCGATACAAAGCAGAATTATCGAGTTCGTGAAGTCGCCGAGATTGTCGGCAAAGTGTTTCCCGAGTGCAGCGTCAGTTTTGGTGCGCCCAGCGCGGATAATCGCAGCTATCGCGTGTCTTTTGACAAAATCCAGCGGCATTTGCCGACCTTTAAATGCGCTTGGGACGCTCAGCGCGGAGCTCGACAGCTATGCGATTTGTTCAAGCTCATTGACATGAAGACCGAAGGTTTTCAGCATCGTGCCTTTACACGTCTCAAGGAGTTGGAATACTTGATTCGAACCCAGCAGATTGACGAGCATTTCTTCTGGCGCACAACATGAGGTTTATTCCGACAAAGTTGAAGGGTGCCTTCATCGTCGACCTTGAGCTTCACGAAGACTCGCGGGGCTTTTTCGCTCGTACCTTTTGTGCGCGCGAGTTCAAGGAACATGGCCTCGTCGATGTTTTCGTCCAGTGCAGTGCTTCAATGAGCCGCCAGAAAGGCACTCTTCGTGGGCTTCACTTCCAGCGTGCTCCTGATTGGGAGGTGAAGCTCGTTCGCTGTACGGCCGGTGCCATTTACGATGTCATCGTTGATCTGCGTCCGGATTCTCCGACCTACCTGCAGCATTTCGGTGTGGAGTTGAGCGCTGAAAATCATCGGGCGCTTTATATTCCCAAAATGTTCGCCCACGGATTGCAGACCTTGGCTGACAACACCGAGGTATTTTATCAAATTAGCGAGTTCTATAAACCCGATGCGTCGTCGGGAATTCCCTACAATGATCCTCGCTTGCAGATTAGATGGCCGATGGTGGTATCCAGTATCTCGGAAAAAGACTCCGCCTGGCCGCTTTTGACATAAAGGCATCTACTTTTTCTTGACCCCTGTTTTGATATTGGCCTTGCGTCGCGGCGGACCTCCGGTCCGCCGTGGAAGACGGCGTCTCGACGCCAGGACGACCCAGGGAAAACTTGTTTAAAACACGCTTTCGGAGTTCCATGACCGATACCTTGGGGGCAGTTTTGCAAAATCCAAACACCGATGTAATCGGGCAAGAAGTGTTTGAACTCGTGTCCGAGTTGTACCCATTCTGTCGCAGCATTACGGGTGACGGACTACGGCGGAGCTTTAAAGCCCTGCAAAAGCATGTGCCCGTCTCGGTCCATGAAATCCCAACTGGCACCCAGGTTTTCGATTGGACGATCCCCAAGGAATGGAACATTCGTGACGCGTACATCAAAAACTCCAAAGGCCAACGGGTTATCGATTTTCAGCAGAGTAATTTGCACGTGGTCAATTACAGCATTCCCGTGAAGACGAGAATGAGCAAAGCGGAATTGAAAGACCGTGTATTTACTCTGCCTCAAACTCCAGACCTGATCCCTTATCGCACCTCCTATTATAAAGAGACCTGGGGCTTTTGTTTGCCGCATCGGCAATGGCAAGAGATGCCCGAGGATGATTATGAAGTCTGCATCGATTCGACTTTAGCCCCTGGACATCTCAGCTTTGGCGAACTCAGGCTGCAGGGGCAAACTAATGACGAGATTATCATTTCGGCGCATTCATGTCATCCGTCGCTATGTAATGATAATCTGTCGAGCATGGCTGTCGCAGCGAAGGTCGCTCAGCTTCTGAATGGGGCATCGTTGCGCTATTCATACAGGTTTTTATGGGTTCCGGCGACCATCGGCACCATCGCTTGGCTCTCAATGAATGAAGTTGTTGTTCCCAGGATCAAGCATGGATTGGTGCTTTCTTGCGTTGGAGATCCTGGAAAATTCACCTACAAGCGCAGTCGGCGAGGAAACAGCGCGATCGATCGGGCGATGGAGCATTGTCTGCGATTGTCGGGCAGTCAGTATGAGATGAGGCCCTTTACTCCTTACGGCTGTGACGAGCGGCAGTATTGCTCGCCCGGCTTCAACTTGGCAGTGGGTTGTTTGATGCGTACGCCCAACGAGGAGTACCCCGAAAACCATACCTCCGCTGACAATCTGCAATTCGTCAAACCGATAGCTCTTGGCGAGTCCGTTTTCAGGATTTTATCAGTCCTGGAAGTGCTCGAGAAGGACGACCGGTACATCAACCTCCACCCAAAGTGCGAACCCCACTTAGGGCGCCGCGGCCTTTATGGCCAAATGGGCGGGAAGGGGGGAAGGATCTTTGCGGAGGCTATTATGTGGGTGCTGAACCTTTCGGACGGTGAAAATACGCTTCTGGATATCGCTGAACGAGCCAACCTTCGCTTTAGCGAAGTTGCAGAGGCGGCCCGCGTTCTGTCCGAACATGCATTGTTGCGCCGGGTGCGGCCTCAAGAGAATTAGCTTCGCCATGAGTGCGTCTCTCCTGAGTCGCGCACATCTCAGCTCCGGCTGCTGAAGATTTCGGCATACCCTCGATAATCAGATGAAAACTCAAGCTAACGTAGCGTACGACTACTGCGTTGTCGGCGGAGGTATCGTCGGTTTGGCGGTGGCTTGGACCTTGCTTCAAACCAAACCTGGAATTCGGCTCCTTTTACTCGAAAAGGAGGATGACTGGGCGCGGCACCAGACCGGACGCAACAGCGGGGTCATCCATTCCGGGATTTACTACAAGCCCGGCAGCCTCAAGGCGAAGCTTTGCAGGGAGGGTAACCGAAAGATGCTGGAATTCTGTAAAGAACATTCAATTCCTTTTGATATCTGCGGAAAGGTCATTATCGCCACGGAACAGGCAGAGCTGGCACAACTGGAGAAGTTGTACAAACGAGGACAGGAAAACGGCCTGACGGTTCACAAGCTTCAGCCGGAAGAGATCAAGAAGATTGAGCCACATGTGCGGTGTTTGGAAGGGTTGCACGTGCCTTCGACTGGGATCGTCAGCTATTCGGCGGTTTGCCGCAAACTGGCGGAGTTGATCGCAACCAAGGGTGGCGAACTCCGCCTGGGAACCAAACTTACTGGTGTCCAACTCGGCAATGGATCGGCACTCGTGGAGACCGATGTGGGCCGGTTTGCGTCCCGACACTTGGTCAATTGCTGCGGACTTCAAAGCGACCGGGTGGCGAAGCTTACAGGAGCCGCCCCGGAGGCGCAGATCGTGCCCTTCCGCGGCGAGTATTATGAACTAAAGCCCGAGCGCCGATCACTGGTCAGGAATCTCATTTATCCTGTTCCGAATCCGGATTTCCCGTTTTTAGGTGTTCATTTCACCAGAATGATCGACGGGAGTGTCCACGCCGGTCCCAATGCCGTTCTGAGCTTGAAACGAGAAGGGTATCACCGCACGGCCTTTAACCTGAGGGACTTTGCCGATACCATGTTTTACGGCGGATTCTGGCGGTTGGCGGCTAAGAATGCCAGGGAAGGTCTCAAGGAAATGCATCGCTCTTTCAGCAAGGCCGCTTTCGTTCGTAGCCTCCAACGCCTGATTCCGGAAGTGCAGTCCGATGACCTGGTGCCCAGCTCCGCAGGGGTACGGGCCCAGGCTTTGCGCCGGGATGGCGGTTTGGTCGACGATTTTCTAATCGTCAAAAAGGGGAACGCTGTTCACATTTGCAACGCTCCGTCTCCGGCGGCTACTGCCGCTCTCGAGATTGGCCGGGTCATCGTGGAACAGTTGGGAGAATCTTTAGCCGCTTAGTCGCAAGCCTCCGCCAGCGCGTTGGTTGAGATGCCGCCGCTCCAGTCGCTTTTAAAGGAACACCCATGATTCTGTTATTGGGAGCAACCAGTTACGTCGGCCAGGCTTTTGCTCGCGCTCTGCGCCGCCGAAAAGATACTTTTGTGCCTCTATCGAGGAACGCCTTCGATTATACTCGCTTCGAGTTCCTGTTCGATTACGTGCGCAAGATGCAGCCGGATTTTGTTATCAACGCCGCCGATTCGGCCCAAAAACTCAATGGAAATCCCGACGAGCTTGAGCGTCTGGAGATGCTCCAATCCAACACGCTCTTGCCCCAAACTGTTGCCCGCGTTTGTTCCAGCGTTGGAGTTCCTTGGGCCCATATTTCCTCTGGTAATATTTACACTGGGGCCAAGGTCATCCATAATGGTGGCTTCAAAATTGAGGAGGATCTGAGCCGGCCGGTGATTCGAGAAATGTTCGTCCATCATCCCGAGTGCTTCCGGGGATATTCCGAGTTGGATCAACCGAACTTCTGCTTCAAATCAGCGCCGTGCACCTTCTATAGCGGCACGAAAGCTTTGGCCGAGGAAGCTCTCCAGGACCAACAACGCCTTTATGTTTGGCGCTTTCAATTGCCTTTCAATGAGGCCGACGAGCCTCGTAATTTTCTAACCCAATTGCGTGACCGGGCAAGATTTCGTGACGCCATCAACTCTTGTTCACAGGTCGACGACTGCGTCGCCGCCTGCCTGGAACTGTGGGATCGCCAGGCGCCTTTCGGAACGTACAACGTTGTAAATCCAGGTGCCGTTTGTACTCATGAAATTGCCCAATTAATTCAGCGGAAACTTAAGCCGCAGGGCCGGTTCGAGTTGCTCTTGTACGACGATGCATCTGCCAGGTTCGAGGGGCAGGAGCCCTGTTCCGACTGCATCCTCGACGTATCAAAACTGCTCTGCACCGGCATTAAGCTACGGCACGTGCACGATGCCCTCGAGCACTCCTTGGCTCGGTGGATCCCGCAAGCCTCGCATCACGTGCAGACCTCTGTTTAAATCCTGAGGCCTGAATCTGGTAAACTTCACCTTTAGCACGAGGTTGAGCTTTACAGCCTCATTGCAATTCGAACAAACTGCCGTGCCTTTGAGCAAATACGACCCATGTATAAAAGCTCTCGAATGCAACTCGGGTTCGCACTTGGCAATGCGTCCTAAAAGGCAGCCGAAACAACTGTGCCGGTCACGAGGCCCAATACCTCAATCCGACATTGCCGCTGCTGTTTTCCTCACCATGCTTTCGGCGGCATCCGCGTTCGGTCAGAATGCGGGCGATGAAACCGCGACGAACGCACCTCCGGCAAGTATTCCCACTCTTGGACTCACAACCAACGAGACTCTGCAAGTAGCCGGCCCCGCTAATCCGGGAACACCGGGAGTTCCGGTCGCTGGAACAAGCCAACTTTTTACTCCTTCGGCCGCGGGTATTGGGCCATCCGGTGCAGCCTCTCCGTTCCGGTGGGGCCCCGTTAAACTTTCCCCGCATCTTACTTACCAGGTTTCGTATGGGAACGGTGTGCAGGCTTCGCCCGGTCAGCAAGGAAACACCTTAATCAACGAAGTTTCACCCGGCATTCTGCTGGCCCTGGGGACCCATTGGACGCTCGACTATACGCCTGCCCTCAGGTTTTATTCTTCCAAACAATTTAAAGACGGCACCGATCATTTAGTCAGCTTGAACGGCGCGACTACTTACCAGGATTGGAGCTTTGGCCTTGGCCAGAGCTACAGCCTCACTTCACAGCCCTTGGTCGAGACGGGAGCTCAAACCGACCAGGAAACATACTCCACCGCCTTGACCGCCGGCTACCAATTTAACAGCAGAATGTCTCTCAGCCTGTCAGCCGGGCAAAATTTCCGTTTCATTGACCAAACCGTTGCGACGGAAGCGCTGACCAACATGCGCGAATGGACGACTTTGGATTGGTTGAATTACCATTTCAATCCTTCTCTTGAAGCGGGATTGGGAGCCGGTTTCACCTACGATAATCTGACGGGCAGTCCGGATATGACCTCGGAGCAGCTACTGGGGAGGGTAAGCTGGAAGGTGGGGAATCGGCTGCGCTTACTGGTGAACGGCGGCCTGAACGACCAGCAGTTCCTCACCTCGGGAGCCTCTGACCTGCTCTCGCCAATTTTTTCGGTCGCAGCCCAATACCAGCTGTTCGAACCGACCAGTTTTTCTTTGACCGCCAGTCGTTCCGTCAGCCCTTCTTACTTGCAAGGAGCAAGCTCGGAGGTAACGGGCTTCAACGCCAGCCTCAATCAGCGCCTGCTGAAAAGGTTCTTTTTAGGTGTTTCTGGGGGTTACAACACCACCGATTTTCATGCCACCACGAGTGGGCCGGTCGCCAACAATATAGACAGCTACAATACTACGTCGTTTTCGGTAAGCCTTAGCACGGTCTTTTTCAAAAGAGCAACTGCTTCGATCTTTTATCAAGCTTCCTATAATTCGTCGAAAAGCGCCTTGTATAACTACGACACCACTCAAAGTGGTCTGACTTTGGGTTACCATTTCTGACCTGCCTCTTGCTCTGCGGCTCACAGGACCGTACTTCAGCTCGAATAGAATTGCGGTCGCTGGGTTTATTTGAGATATAAATGTAGTTTTGCAGAAGTCCGAACCAAAAGCGGTCATTGAGGAGGTCGAGCCTGGAACCGATAAGCTTCCATCGACGCGTGATGGTCAGGTCAAACTTCTGGCGGTCTTGGCAGCAGTGCTTTGTATTTGCTTTGCAAGGCCCCTTTACGATTTGATGAGGTTTGCTCTGACGAGCGAGCTCTTTTCGCACATCCTTCTGATACCCTTTATCTGCGGATATCTGGTCCTGTTTAAAAGGCCTGAACTTAGGACGGGCACTTCTCCGGATCGAAGAAGGGCTTGGCTCCTTGCCATTGCGGGTGTCGCTGTCCTCGCCGGCTTTTGGCTTCGTTTTCCGCTCGGCGCGGCTAACTCAGGCTCTGCATTCCCCGCATACCTGACCTGCACCAGTCTCTCATTTGTTTTGCTCCTGATCGCAATCTGCTGCTTCTGCCTTAACCGGCAGGTAGTGAATCAGCTGGCCTTCCCGATGGCATTTTTGATGTTTATGGTTCCTTTGCCGGTTTGGTTGACTGCGTTCATCGAGACCTTCCTTCAATACGGCTCGGCTCTTAGCGCTCAGGTTCTGTTTGGGTTGACTGGCATGCCGGTCGTGCGAGAGGGCCTCAAATTCCAGTTGCCAGGCATTCGCCTCGAGGTGGCGCCTGAATGCAGCGGCATCCATTCGACTCTCGTGCTGTTTATCACGAGCCTGCTGGCGGGGGAGCTTTTTTTAAGAACTCCCTGGAAGAGGGCCGCCATCTGTCTGCTGGTTGTTCCTCTGGGCATTTTCAGGAATGCACTGCGCATTTGCACTATCGGCCAGCTCTGTGTGCATATTGGCCCTCACATGATCGACTCTCCAATACATCGGCACGGTGGTCCGCTTTTCTTCCTGGCCTCTCTGATTCCGCTGTTTGCTTTTCTATGGTTGCTGCGCCGCTCCGAGCAGGCAGCTTCTCATGTTCCCCATTAGCCCATTAGCTGCCGCCTGAAATGTTATATCCCTGGAATCTCTTTTCATTTTTCCTGGCCGGTGTGCTTTCGATCCTGCTGTCCAGCGGTTGTTCCAAACAGTATCAGGCCACTCGCCACCTCGCCCGGGCTGACCGCCTTTTCTCGTCTCAAGAGTATGACAGCGCTGAAATCGAATACCTAAAAGTTCTTCAGGCCATGCCACTCCAGCCGGTCGCCCTTCGCCAACTGGGCACCATTTATCAGGAGGAAGGCCAATGGTCCCGGGCCTGCTCGTTCTTGCAAAAGACCCTCGACCTTGACCCCGAAAACCTTCAGGCCCATCTTCAGTTGGGCCTCGCTGGCGCTGCTCTGCAGGATCGGAATCTGGCCAACCGGGAAGCAAACTGGGTCCTAAAAAGAAGTCCCGGGCAGGAAGACGCGTTGGCCATTCTCGTTGACTCCTGCCCTCCTGGCATACCGGCGCTGCAAATGGCCGCACAAATCGCTACCCTGCGCGACGGCGATACCGAGCGGGCCAGTTATCACACCGCCCTGGCAATTCTCTATCTCAAACAGATCGACGCAACCAATGCGCAGCTCGAGGTGCGGCACGCTCTGCAGCTCGACCCGCAGTCGCCCGCGGCTAACATGGCTCTTGCCAGCCTTCAGCTGATCCATAATGACTTGACCAATGCTGAGCTCGCCTTTAAAGCCGCAGCGGAGCTCTCTCCCATCCGCTCGGCTCGACGTTTGAAATACGCCGAGTTCAAGCTCCGCACCGGTGCCCCGGATTCCGCCAGGAGCATGTTGGAGGAGATCACCAAAAGGGCCCCCGATTATCTCCCAGCATGGAACCGACTCGCCGAGATGGATTTTCAACAGAAACGCTTTGTGGACTCCGAGACCTGTTTGCAACACGTCCTCGCCCGCAGTCCTTCCGACTATGACGCGCTTCTGCTCAGCGGTCTATTAAAACTGGCCAAAGGCGAAAATACCCAGGCCGTTGTCCAGTTCGAGCGCATGGCGGCCATCTACCAGCGCTCCCCTCAAGTCCTATTCCAGCTCGGACGGGCTTATTTGACGGCCGGTGACATTGCCAAATCGACTTCCGCTCTCAACCGGGCGCTCGCCTTGGACCCGAACTTTGCTGACCCCATCCTTCTCTTGGCCAATCTAAATCTTCGCAAAGGCGAAACCCTCGCCGCGCTCACCTCCCTGACCGAGTTGCTCAAAAAACATCCCGATCTGCCACAAGCTTACCTTCTCTTGGCAAATGCTTATCTAATCCAGAAGGAGCCCGAACAGGCTGTGGATACTTGCCGTCGCATGCAAGCGCGTTTTCCCAAAAGCCCGGAGGTGCCCCTCATCCTTGGGTCCGTGCTCGTTTCCCAGAAACAGCCGGATGAAGCTCGCAAAGCCTTTGAGCGCGCCCTTGAATTGTCCCCGCACTTTCTCCCCGCGCTGGAACAGCTGATTGACTTGGATCTGATTGCCAAGCGCTACTCTGAGGCTCTCGACCGGATCAACCAGCAGGTCGCAGCCAACCCCTCTTCAGCGGAGGTTCGGCTTCTCCTGGCTAAAGTTCATTTGGCCAAAGCAGATTCTTTGGCCGCGACGACGGGATCGTCCGCTGAAAAGCCTTCGCTCACAACCACTCCGGGGGCTTCAGCCGAGGTCGCCCAGGCCGAAACGGCTCTTTTAAAGAGCATTGAACTCGATTCCGGACTGAGGACTCCGTATCTCCTGCTAGCCAGCCTCTACGTTTCCTCGAATCGACAGCAGCAAGCTCTGGATCGTTTAAACACCTTCCTGGCCAAAACCAACGATGTCGCGGCTCGAATGCAGGTCGGGATCATCGAAGAGCGTTTAAAGAATTACTCCGCCGCTCGTGAAGCCTACGAGAAGCTTTTGGCCGCCAATCCCAATTTCAGTCTGGCTCTCAATAACCTGGCCTACTTGTACTCCGAGCACTTTTCTGACCTGACAAAGGCTTACCAGCTCGCTGAAAGAGCTCGACGCTTGCTTCCAAACGATGCCGCCGTTGCGGATACCTTGGGATGGATCCTCTTCAAACGGGGCGAATACGTGCGCTCACTAGGAATTATCGAGGAAAGCGCGGCCAAACGCCTCGGCGACCCAGAAATCCAATACCACCTCGGTATGGTGCATTACATGCTTCTCGAGGAGGGCCCTGCACGGCTCGCCCTTGAACAAGCGGTCCAGTCCCCGACAGAATTCCCCGGTAAACAGGAGGCACGCCGTCGTTTGGCTCTGCTTGCCATGGAACCTGAGTCAGCCGACCCTCAGGCCAAAGCGCAGCTGAATGCCTTTCTACACGACTTCCCCAACGATCCAATCGCCCTCTGCCGGTTCTCAGCACTGCAAGAGCATGACGGAAATCTAAGCGCGGCCAGGCAATCCCTAGAACAGGCCCTTAAATCCAATCCCGACAACCCTCAACTCCTGATCAGGCTTGCCCGACTCTTAGCTGCTGACCGGTCTGCGGATCCCTCTGCTGCCCTACATCTTGCAAAAAAGGCCCATTCCCTTTCACCCAACGATCCCCATATCTCCGCACTACTCGGCCGACTCGCTTTTCTGTCCGGCGACTTCAAATGGGCGACCAGCCTGCTTGAGTCTGGCGCGCATCAACTTCCCAATGACGGAGAGATCGCTTACGACCTAGCCTGGGCGTACTATAGTGTCGGACGTGAATCGGATGCGGAGGGTGCCATGCGTCAGGCTATTGCCAATCCGGGAAACATGCACGCCGAAGATGCCGCCCGCTTCCTGAAGTTTTCTTCCGGCAGACGTGATCCCGCGGTGGGCCAAACTATTCGAGCGGAGGCTGAGAAATGTCTCACGGCTGAGCCAATCTCAGTCCCCGCCCTTGCTTTGCTGGCGCGCCTCGACGAAAACAGCGGCAGCTATTCCCAGGCAGCTCAATCCTACCAGCGGATCCTTACACGCTTCCCACTCTTTTCTCCGGCCATTAGGAGTTTGGCGATTATTTACGCTCGAAAAATTCCGGACGATTCGAAAGGGTATCAGCTCGCGGCCCAAGCGCGTGAGTCGTTTCCACACGATGCGGAGTTGGCCGGTGCATTGGGAATCCTTGAGTACCGCAAGGGAGACTACGCACGAGCTGCCCAACTGCTTCTTGACAGCTCCGCCCAAATATCCCCAGCAGACCCGGAACTTTTCTATTACCTAGGATTGTCGCAATACCGCCTGAAAGCGGCAAAAGAGAGCAAGGTCGCGCTTGAACGAGCTTTGGCTTTAAAAATTCAGCCAAAACTCGCTGATGACGCCAAAAAAATCCTGCTTGAGCTGAAGTGAGCTGTTGCCGCTGTCGGTAGGTTTTACACTTCCCAGATTTCGTCGATTTAGGTGGTATTAGGAAGCCTTTCATGCAGGTCTAATGTTTTGCGCGTCGGAATTACTTACATAATGGGGATGTAAGACACCGATCTCAGCTCGCAGAGCATCTAACGCTAATAGATTAAACATGAAGGTGTTGTGCATAATTAGCCCCCAAACAAAGGAGGTTGGTTCAGTTCTTGCTTAGTTTTGTAAAAGAGCACTGCGCTTAACCGGTAGTCGAAACCGGGTAAAATAAAAGTTTACATGAAAATGATATCTCGACCGACGTCTGTAGTGATTATTATCGCATTGTCTTTGGCGCTAATTCCGGCCGCCGCACGCGCAACCGCGGAGTTGGAGCTCATCAGCGGGTCTTCCGACATTATTGTTGCAGACGGCAGCGGTCAGGACCTGAGTTCTGCCGCAGGGCAGGTCGCCTGGATTGGAACAATCAACGGATGGACTTTTGCCATCACTGCGGGCGACACGAAGCCATTACTTGGCACGGCAACCTCTCCTCAGTTGGATCTTGGTGTAATGGCCAACGTGGTTGGCAACGGGAACCTGATCGTAAAATTCAGCGATAGCGGCTTTGGTCCGTCTTCTGGCACTGTGAATTCTACATTTTTCGAGAATGGGACCAGCACCGCTTCAGCCAAGGTGCTGGTTGATCCAGCAAACACTCTATTCGGCGGCTCACCATCAACTGACGGGACCCTCGCGGGTCCATATTCGATAACGCTCGTGGATACGTTTACACCGGGATTGGTGAGTTCTGATCACAGGGTCTCGGTGCCCGACAGCGGAGCGACCGTGGCATTGCTTGGTTTCGGGCTGGTTGGCGTGGAGAGCCTGCGTCGCCGGATTAACGCCAAGCGTTAAACCCTTTTATTAATCCAACTCCGGCTCACGGCAGGACCCTACGGTCCTGCCATTTTTGCGTACACCGTAAACCCGCGACCAGGTTGCGTTCCTTCGTTCCGTTTCCTTGTTTCTTTGTTTCTTTTCCGCGTTTGGCGTTGCATCGGTCCGGGGCTGCGGACCAGAATGGACTGGTCTCAAGTCGCGCTGAGCCAGTTCCAAACAGTCTATGTCATTCGGCTTTAGCCTGGCGTTTTTGGGTTCGATCTCTTCCGCCACGATTACGGTCTTCACCTTGTTCAAGGCCAACCGTTCGCTGGTTCGTTGGTCATTCGGACTGGGCATGCTGGTCTTGGCGCTGGAGGGGTTTTGCTCGGGCATGGCCGCAGATTCGGTTTTGCCGGGCCAGGTGGTAAGCTGGGAAACTTGGGCCTTCACCTGCATGGCACTATTGCCGGCGATTTGGTTGTTCTTCAGCCTTTCTTACGGGCGCGGTAACCACACGGAGTTTTTGCAGCGCTGGCGTTTGTTTCTGCTCCTGTCGCTGTTCGTTCCCCTGACTTGCTGCTTGGCGTTTCGCCAACAATTGGTTTCTGCGGTCGCTGAGCCCGGGGGCCGATGGATGTTGCGCGTGGGGTTCGCTGGGTTTGTGCTCAACATTTTGCTGGTGATCACCTGGATTTTGGTCCTCATGAATCTGGAGGCGACCTTCCGTGCCTCGGTCGGCACGATGCGTTGGCGAGTCAAGTTTATCGTGTTGGGGCTGAGCGTGCTGTTCGCGGTCAGAATCTACACGGGTACGGAACTGCTACTATTCAAGAGCATCAGCCTGGCCCAAAATGATTTTAACTCCGCAGCTCTCCTGGTCGCGTGCCTCTTGATGTTCCGCTCACTGCTTCGAGTTGGCCATTTTGAAATAGGGGTTTACCCGTCCCAATCCCTGCTTCAGAACTCGATCACGCTCGCGCTTGCGGGCGCATACCTGATAGTCGTGGGCATTCTCGCCCGGATTGTAGCTCTTTTGGGAGGCGATACTACGTTCGAGGTGAAGGCCTTTTTGGTGCTGCTTGCGCTCGTTGTCCTGGCAGTGGTGCTGCTTTCTGATCACGTTCGTCTCCGCATCAAGCAGTTTGCCAGCCGCCACTTTCAGCGGCCGCTGCATGATTACCGGACCGTTTGGAGGATATTCACTGAGGGGACTACACGGCGCGTCGAGCAAAGGGATCTTTGCCAAGCAGTCGTCAGGCTGGTATCTGAAATCTTTCAAGCGCTCTCGGTTTCCATCTGGGTCCTGGACCGCGATATGCAGCGGGTGTTTCTTGGCGCTTCAACATCGCTGCTCCAAACCGAGGACGTGGATCTCTTGCTGACGCCCCAAGAACTTACCAATCTGACCGAGGCTTTACAGAATCAGCGCGAGCCGATCGATATTGATGCCTCCGGGGAACCGTGGGCGGCAGGGCTCCGTCGCGCTCATCCGAGTGAATTTGCGCGCGGGGGGAGCCGGCTTTGCGTGCCCATGATGGCCGGCGGTGAGCTCCTGGGAATTCTAGTCGTGGGTGATCGAGTAGGTGCCGTGCCTTTTACAGTTCAGGACTTTGAATTGCTTCAATGCGCCAGCAACCAGGCGGCGTCCGGGTTGCTCAACAACCAACTAGCCCAACGGCTTTCACAGTCCAAGCAGTTGGAGGCTTTCCAGGCGATGTCGGCGTTTTTTGTGCACGACCTCAAAAACACCGCTTCCACCCTCTCGCTCATGCTGCACAACCTGCCGGTGCATTACCAGGATCCGGAATTTCGAGAGGATGCGCTTCGCGGAATCTCCAAAACCGTTGCCCACATTGATCAGTTGATCTCGCGTTTAACGGTGCTGCGCCATGATCTGGCCCTGCAGCCTTCGGATTGCAATCTCAACGAGGTTGTGGCCGATCTACTCAAA
The DNA here is from genome assembly GCA_035651635.1 of Verrucomicrobiia bacterium. Classification (GTDB taxonomy): domain Bacteria; phylum Verrucomicrobiota; class Verrucomicrobiia; order Limisphaerales; family UBA8199; genus JANXQE01. The sequence continues at coordinate 57,070 of DASRFK010000205.1, forward strand.
TTTCATGAGACGGCTCCCGGGATCGAGATCGAGATGGAGTTGGGCAAGATTCCTAGCACGTCACTGGATCCGGTGCAGGTCCGCAAAGTGCTGATCAACCTCCTGCTCAACGCCCAGGAGGCCTCGCCCAACGGCGGCAAGGTGCGCATTGAGACGAGCCAGCGCAACGGCTGGATTGTGCTGAGCGTGGCTGACCAAGGTTGCGGCATGAGTCCCGAGTTCATTCAACGCTCACTGTTCCGCCCATTCAAAAGCACAAAACAAAGGGGTCTCGGAATCGGGATGTTCCATTGCAAAATGATCGTCGAAGCCCACCGCGGCAAAATTGAAGTGGAAAGCGAGGCTGGCAGGGGAACCTCCTTTCGCGTATTGTTGCCGCTGGCCGGAACGGAACCCAGGAAGCCATGAAGCCTAAGTTGGTAATCGTCGAGGATGACCAGGAGATTCGTACGCAAACTAAATGGGCGCTGGCACCCGAATATGAAGTATTTATGGCCGACAATCGAGCCAGTGCCTTAGAACTGGTTCGCGAACACCGGCCTCCCGTGGTTTTGCTCGATTTGGGACTTCCACCGCATCCGTCTACTCCGGAAGAGGGCTTGGCGCTTCTGCCGGAAATCCTGAGCATCAATCAAGCTACCAAGGTCATCATCGTCTCGGGACAAAGTGAGAAGAGCAACGCCCTTACGGCTATCGGCTCAGGGGCCTACGATTTCTTAAGCAAACCAGTTCAGCTCGACGAGTTGAAATTGATCCTCAAACGAACCTTCCACGTTGCTACGCTCGAGCATGAATACCAGGAACTGCAATCTCGCCTTCGCACCGACACCTTCGAGGGGCTGCTGGGCACCAGTCCGCAGATGCAACAGATTTTCAATGGTATCCGCAAGGTGGCCACGACCGAGGCACCGGTCCTCATTCTGGGAGAGAGTGGGACTGGCAAGGAAATGGTTGCCCAGGCAATCCACCGCCGCTCGACTCGCAAGGAGGCTGCTTTTGTGGCGATTAACTGTAGCGCAATCCCGGAGACATTACTCGAGAGCGAACTCTTCGGTCATGAGAAGGGCGCGTTTACCGGAGCCCATGTGCAGCGCAAAGGAAGGATTGAAACCGCCAGCGGCGGGACACTTTTCCTGGACGAAATCGGGGAGATTTCGCTGCAACTTCAGGTTAAGCTCCTACGCTTCTTGCAAGAGCAGCGCATTGAGCGCGTGGGCGGCAGGGCTGAGGTGAAGGTGGATACGCGTGTGATTGCGGCTACTAACGTGGATCTCAAAAAAGCGATCGCCGAAGGCCGGTTTCGAGAAGATCTTTACTACCGGCTCGCCGTGGTGACGCTCACCTTGCCGCCTCTCCGCGCACGTTCGGGAGACGTCCTTCTCCTGGCCCAAGAATTCCTGCGCCGAAACACTTACGCCAACGGCAAAGATAGACTGACCTTCGCACAAGACGCTGTCAAAGCTCTCAACGCGCACACCTGGCCGGGAAACGTGCGCGAACTGGAGAATCGCATCAAGCGTGCCGTGATCATGTCCGAGGGCAAACGCCTTGCAGCTCGGGACCTGGAACTGGAGTTTCTTTCCACTGGCTCTCAAGTTCTGAATCTTAAGGACGCTCGGGAGAGCGCCGAACGCGAGGTGGTCCAAAAAGCCCTTAGAAAGCATGCGGGCAAAATCGCTCCGGCCGCTATCGAACTGGGGATCAGCCGGCCCACTCTTTATGAGCTAATGGAGAAGCTGGGTATAGGCAAACCCGAACGCCTCTCGAAAGGAACTGAGGAAGTTGAGGAATCTTGAGCAGAGCCTGAAGCTGGGAACAAAAGGGGCACACTGGGTTGAGTGATCTGCCAAAGGGAGAGCAAAAGAACTCCGGCAATCGATCTGTTGTTGTTTGGCTTTATTTAGCTCCCGAGACCTGCTCGACCCAAGCCTGGTTATCCAAGTACCAGCGCACGGTTTCGCGAATACCTTCTTCGAATTTGTGGGCTGGCACCCAGCCGAGCTCCTTCTGGATCTTACTGGCATCGATGGCGTAGCGGCGGTCGTGGCCAGGGCGATCTTTCACAAACGTGATGAGCTTGCGCGAATTGCCACCGAGTTGCGGCGCTAGTTCATCAATCAAATCGCAGATGAGTTCCACGATC
>DASRFK010000206.1:0-23159 GCA_035651635.1 Verrucomicrobiia bacterium
GCGATTTGACTGACGAACGGTGCGGTTTGGATGCTTAGTTGCCAACCGCTGGCGACGAGACCTTTTCCGAGGCCGTCATCTTCGATGTAGAGCGACCAGAGGCCGTTGGCATTAGTTCCGTTGAGCCCGTTGAATGCGGACAGTGTCAGATTCGTGGGGCCGGCCGGGACTGAAGGGAAGTTCGCTACAGTTCCAAAACTGCTCGGTTTATAAACGCCCGAGACGATTTGAGCGGTATCGGGCAGGGAGGACGCGGCAGTATCGGAAAACTCGATGGTCGTATTGGCCAGGGGATTGGCTCCGCCGGCATGGCCCATGAGCAGGACTTTGGTTCCCGCCGGGCTGACTAACAATACGTTCATGTTGTCAGGGGCGGAATGCGTTATGCCGAACAGCGCGACCTGGACCTGGGAGATGGTGCCCAGGAGATTGCTGACGCCAATAGTCGAAGGATAAGGAGCGGCATTGCCGTTGGCCGGCACCGAAATCTGGCTCAGATTCACAAAGAGCGGGTTGCCTTGCGGCAACACGCCGATCAGCACGGTTTGGCTGGTTGAGGCGATGCCATCGGAAACCGTCAACATCACTTGAAGATTATCCGAGGTGTTGGTGCCGACGGGGAAGATGGTGAAGCTGCGGTTATTACCACTGCCTTCGAGGAGAATGTTGGCATCCGGCAGAATCTTTTGATCGCTGGAGGTCGCGGTGACGGTCAGGGTCTGGAGGGGCTGGGTGAGGTCAACGTCACTGACGGTGAAGGGCACCGGGCCGAGTGGTGTTCCAGCTCGAGTGACCTGCTTGACGATGAAGCTCATGGTCGGGGCATGGTTCACAAAGGTGACCGTGACGTTATAGGTGAAGACAGTGACAAAGTTGTTATTGTCTTTGGCGGTAACCGTCACAGTGGTCTTGCCAAACTGCGGTCCATTGAAGAGCGCCGTCAGGGTGGCGCTGCCGGCGCCCGTGCCGGTATCGAAGGCTTTATTACTGACCCCGATGAGGGTCGGGTCGGCCGAGACAATCGTCACATCGGAGGCATTAGTAATGGCGCCATCGATGTCGGCAATCGTAAAGCTGACATTCGTGCTGGCCTCTTCAGGCATGGAAATGTTGGTGACCGTGCTGGTGATGGTGGGTGCCGCTAAGATGTTGAGAACCCAACCGCCGGAAATCTGGGCGGCCGCCCCGCCATTGGTGACCCAAAGTTTCCAGGTCCCGTTGGGATTGGAATCCGCGAGCGCGGTTAAACCGGCTGCCTTCAGCGCCACCGCCGTGACTGTGTCACTGGCCGGAAGTGCCGCGCCGCCGCTGGTCCCCGAGAAACTCAACTGCGCGAAGGTATTGGGGCCGGCGCTGCCGGCGTTTTCGAGCAAGGTGATGGGCGTGCCGCCCGGCGGCACCAGCGCGAGGCTGAGATTATTCCCCGCGACATTTTTAAGGCCGGAAACGGCCACCGACAAGCTGCCGATCGCGCCGGAAACATTGGAAACCACAATACTGGAATTGGTGGTGCCCGAGGCGCTCAGACCGAGCAAGTTTGTGCTGGCGAAAATTGGATGCGCAACCGGGCCGACGGTTACCGGCAAGGTGGCAGTGCCGGTCAGGTTGCCGGCATCTTTCACCGTAAAGGTCAGGGTAGCCGAGCCAGTGAATGCTCCTTGGGGAACAACGGTAAAAGTGCGGAGCCCGCCGCTGTTGGCGGGATCGAAAAATACACCGGCGGGACTGACGATATTTGTGTCCGAGGAAGAAACGCTAATCGAGAGCGAACTGGCGGGGTCGGTCGGATCAACATCACCAACGACGGCGTTGATAACCGGGCTGACGACGCCCGCAAGGGTGGTAACCGAGGCATTCGTGATGGTAATCGTGGGGGCCTGGTTTGAATGGATCACTGCGACGGTCACGTTACTGGAGACGGAGCCGAGCCCGTCGCTGACGAAGACAGTGAGCACGTTGGTTCCGAATACATTGAGCTTGGGCGTGAGGACCACATTTCCAGCGAGGCCCGAGACGCTGCCGGAAGTGCTGACAAAATTGTTTGTTGCGGGGCCGCCAAAGGTGACCGAGTAGCCACCGGCCGGCACACTGGAATCCTGCAGCGTTAAAGCCAAGTTGCCCGAACCGCCATTCTCACCGAGGTAAACGAGGTTGGTCGCCAGGCTCAGCAACGGGGTCGTATAAAGATTGAGAGTCCAGGAATCGATCGTGCCTGAGTTGACGGGGGAATCATCCTGAACGTAGAGGCTCCACTTGCCGTTGGGCGTGCTTCCGGCCAGGCCGCCCAGGTTGGCGCCATACGGGTGAGCCGGGGCCCCGCCCGGAAAGTCGGTGGCGGAATCAAAATCGCTTGGAGCGTACGTGCCGGAGCCGATTGCCGAAAACTGAGGCAGAGCGCCGCCGGCGTCGTCGAAAGTCAGAGTGGCGCCGTTAATCGGCTGGCCGCCGCCGCCATTGCGCATCAAGACGACGTTCGAACCGTCGGGGGCAACCAGCAGAACTCCAACGTCGTTGGCATAGCCGTGTTTCACGTTGTTCAGAGTGACGGTTACCTTTTCGATCGTGCCCACGATATTGGACTTGGTCAGATCGATGACCGATGGGTAAGGCGACCCTGGCGCGTTGTCGTTGATGGTTATGCCGGCCGGTTGGATGGCGACGTATTGGCCGAGGGCCGACATGCACACCATTGCCGATGCCATGCCGCCAAGAACCCACGCGCCAAATCCTCCTGCGTTCCTTGAATGCTTCTTCATATTTGTTAATTTGGTTTTCGGCTCAGAATCGGACGCCTGATGGTTCAGCACAAACTCCGACTTGACCAAAGTTTTCATTGATTAGCGGTCTTGAAACTCTCGCTCTGCGTGTCGCAATTAAGAGATGACTGAGAGAAGCCAGCAAACCAAAAGGATTATCCAAAACCGACATTGTTGTCTAAGCCCGACAAAGTTTATCCATATGCGACATTCTTATGAGAAATCGATTCAGTTTTCACTGCGCTAACCGAAATAACGAAGCGAGCGTGGCAGAAGTATTTACAGCTGATGAAGTCGCGCTGAGACTATCTTTCGAAAAGACTACCAGGCCGCAGCGCGTTCCAATTACTTTTCGAGAGCTTTACAGACTGAGAACCTTGAGGCTCAGTAGCGGACGGGGCGAAACTCTGAGGTGAGGTACCGAAGACTTTTTTGAATTCGCGGCAGAAATGGGACTCATTAGCGAATTTAAGTTCGCTGGCGGCGGCTTTGTTAGAATAGCCCTGAGCAATCAATTCTTTAGCGAGACGGCACTGGAGTTCTCGCAGCCAATGGCTTGGGGTACAATGGAGATGCTGCCGGAAGAGGCGCTGCAATTGGCGTTCGGAAATAGAACACAGCGAGGCCATCTTGGCAGAGCTGAAGTCTGCCTCCCTGGCAACCTGTTCCCATTGCTCAATTGTTAGTAGGCTCCCTTGCACGTCAATCCAGTTTAAAACATTGTGGACAATCAAGGCCGCCTTATCTCTGCGCGGCAAACTAAAACAATTGTCTAAAACCGAAATGTTTATCTAAAACCGACTTTCATTATCCAGCGGCGACATTGCGGGGCGGTTCCCACGCCGGGGGGTTAGGACTTGAGGCCCAAATATGCCGTGGAAAACCACCGATGAACACCGATTCACACGGATAGAACAGGCAGCAAGAGTGTTTTAGAATTCGGTTTGGAGACCCGCCTTGAGGCGGTTTTGGCGCCTGGCCGCCTAAAGGCGGGACTCCGAACTCATACGCCCACGCCAGGTCGGTATTTTTAAAACATTCCAGGGTTTACGACTTCAGATTGCCAGCCGATGCAAGCCGACCATAGATATGGTTAACTTCAAGACCGGAAGCCGAGTGCAACTCGGCGCTGCGCCCCTCGCTTCGACCTCGTTTTGCAACGGGCTTTAGCTAGTGCTGCGCCGGTTGGAGGAAGTCCAGGGCTTGAGCGAGGATGTTGGTGTTTGGAACCGAATGGCCCATTCCTGGAACCTCCAGGTACAGAACATTGCGGAAGCCTTCGCGTTTGAAGCCGCCCTGCGCGAGGGATTGAGTACTGGGGCGATTCGGGTCGGTCTCACCGGTGACCAGAGCGAAGCGGCCGGATCGTTTCGCCCGCGCCAGGGCAGAAGGCGCAGGATCGAAAGTAGCCGGAGACTCTTCACCGGCGGAACTGCGGACAGAGCGGTAAAAATTCACGCCGCACAAACAGAGTGTTCCGCTGTAGAGATCGCCATAAGCGACGCCGAGCATGCTGGCGATCCGGCTTCCGCCCGAAAAACCGCTAATATAGATGCGATTGCGATCCACGGGGTAGCTGCGACACATATTGCAAGTTGCGTCCAGGGCAAGGCGAAAACGATCCAGCGGATGCCGGTCATTGCCGGATTTATAAGCACCGACCAGGAGCAAGTGATGGTTTCCCAACTCGGAAAGCAGCGCTTCGGGAACTTGGGCCTGATTCTCCGGGCTAATCCAAACAAGCAGACCCCACTCCTGGTTCGTGGAATATCCGGAGGGAAGCACAATGCGAAATTTCTCGGACGCCAGGTCATAGGGCGGCAAAGGAACCGAATATCCGAGATGGCGTCCGATTTCGGCCGCCGAGCTGTACGGGGCGGATTCGAGGAATTGACGGTCTCTTTGTTCAGCCAAGGAAAGATTTGGAGCTTCGCGAGCCGTGAGGAGAAACGGGTGGGAAAGCCACACAATTGCGGCGAGAACCGTCAGGAGGCGAACCTTCGAAGTCAGATCGGAGGGGGCGATCATTTTGAGCTCGCAAGCGACTCGCGGGTGATCCGCCGGATGATGGCTTCACGTTGTTGAAGCAATTCAGCCATCCGGGCGCGGTTTGCCGCGAGAACCGCCGGCGCAGCCGTCTCGGGACTGCCGCTATTGAAAGGAGGCTCGGGCGCGTACTGAATGTAGAGCTGGATTTCCTGGGCGGCCTGGTCGCCGCGTAATAGGGCAACGACCCGAAGCGCGCCGTCGAAACCGGCCGTGACGCCGGCGGTAGTGACGCAAGGGCCGTCGATGACGACTCGCTCCTGTACGGGAATAGCGCCGAAAAATTTCAGCAAATGATGGGAGGCCCAGTGCGTCGTGGCTTTGCGGCCCCGCAAGAGTCCGGCGGCGCCCAGAACGAGCGCCCCGGTACAGACACTCATCACGAGCCGGGCACGAGCCGACTGCTTGCGAATGAAATCGAGCGTTTCCCCATCCTCCATCACCGCGTTGACTCCGCCGCCGCCTGGAACCAGAAGAACATCCAATTGAGGAGCCTCAGAAAAGGTTTTTTCAGGAGTAAGGATTAATCCGCGCGCGTCGCGGAGAGGATCCTTGCGTTTGGCCAGAATATGAAATTGGGAGTTTGGCACCCGCGACAAGACTTCGAAGGGCCCGGTGAAGTCAGCCTGGTCCAGGCCGGGAAAGAGAATACCGCCGAGAAGAAGTTGTTCACTCATAATTTGGCAAGAATACGGTCGAGCTGGGCGGCGTGAATGTCCATGGAACCGTCGGTCCAGATCACATAATTGGAGCGGGTGATTTTTTCGTCGACAGGGGATTGCGCGAGAATGCGCTGCTCGATTTGCTGAGCGGACCAGCCACGCGCGCGCAAGCGGGCAGTTTGCGTGGCGCTCGAGCAGGCGACGCAAATCACGGCATTGAGTTCCGTTTCGGCTTTAGTCTCAAAAAGCAGAGGGATAGCCACCACGCCAAGAGCGTGATTGGTCGCGCGCCAGGTTTGCGCCTGGGCCCGCCATTGTTGGCGGATGAGTGGATGAAGGATGGCTTCGAGCTGCTTGCGGGCTGCTGGATCGCCAAAGACCTGCCGGGCCAGGACCTCGCGGCGGAGGCGGCCTTCAGTATCGACGATGTCCGGGCCAAAGACGCGTTGGACTTCGGCCAAGGCAGGTTGGCCAGGCTCGACCAAGGCGCGCGCGAGGTTGTCCGTGTCGATTACCGGAATGCCGCGCTGTTGAAGCAAATCGGCGCAGGCGGATTTGCCCATCCCCACACCGCCGGTCAGCCCGAGGAGTTTCACGCGGCGAGGGTACTTGGGGAAATGGGCGGCGTCGAGAATGACACTTGCGGGTCAGGCGGGTTGAAAGTTGCAGGTTAACCCACATCTTAACCGCACCCGCTGAGGTTATCTCATTCATCCGGTTGGGTTCAGGGCCGAAGGCCCGGTTCATACCAGCCCAGGGCTGTCGCCCTGGGCTGGTATAAGTGACGCCGTTGGCGTCAGTACACCTGCAAACCCTAGTGACATTGGTCCGCAATGTGAAGGGGCCAAAGAGTGCCATCTTGGAAAAGGTCTAAGAGCGTGTTTTAAAACATCGGCTTGGGGTTGGGCTTTGGGTTTGGAGTCCCGCCTTCAGGCGGTTTTGGCGGCGGGCCGCCTAAAGGCGGGACTCCAAACCGAATTTTAACACACGCCCTAAAAGGAAACGCCGGCAAGGATGCCGGCGTTCCGAATTTGCGGGCGATGGGTAGCCGCCAATAGTTGAGTCCCGTTTAAGGAACTACGACTCGATAAAATTGGACCGAGCCCGAGATTGTAACGGGGCTGATTCTGAGGACGCCATTCTGAGCGGTACCGGTGGAAACATCCTGCCAGTGAATCAGGTCGGTCGATATTTGGAGAACGTACTGTTGGTTGATCTGGCCCGCTACGTTCAAGTTCAAGCTGCCGTCGGTTCCCTGAAGCCAGGTAAGCGTTGCGGCAGTGGTGCTATCCTTGGGCAATAGGATCGGCAGATTCACGTTGTCCACGAAGGCGGCGTCCAGACCTGCCGAGCCGCTTGGATCTTTGGCATAACGCCATTCGAGTGTGTGTGTTCCGGTCGTGAGCGGAAAGCTGTAAGTAGCCCAGCCGACCTGGCCAGACCATTGTTGGACCAGGATTCCATCGATAAAGAACTTGAGGAAATCGAAATTGAGTTCTGAGCTGACGCGAAAATCGAACGAGCCGGTGCTGCCGACAAAGTTAGTGGTGAGAAGCAAGGAACTGCTTTGGTTGTCGCCAATCGCCGCCGAACGGGCAGCGTAGCGGCCCGACGCCACGTTGGTGCTCTCGATCAGCCAATGGGCGTTTCCGCCGGAGGCCCAACCCAGATGTTGCAGAGTGCCGGACTCGAAATCGTCACTGAAGACGACCGGCACGAAGTGAGCCGTGATACTGACGTCCGAGGACACCGTCATGACCAGTGGCGCAGTGAGCGAGGACGACGCGCCACTCCAGGAGTCGAACCGGAATTCGGCGGCGGGCACAGGCGTCACCACGATGGTGGTTCCCGCGGCAATGTCAGCAGAGGCGGTGGGCTGGATGGATTTGCCTCCAAGCGAATTGACGGTGGCCAGTTGGAGCGCGCCCGAACCAGAACCGGAAGTAGCGACGTGAACCAGTTTGGCGGGAGCAAAAGAGTAAGTCAGGACGGCCGAGCCGGAGGCGCCACCGTAACCATCGAGGGCAACGTAATAAGTTACGTTGGAATGAACCGCCTGGTTGAGCAGACTGAAACCGCCGGGCGCGCCTGGGAAGGCATCGTCGCTGCTGCCGACGGGTATGAGGCTGGACACCGTAGGGCCGATGTAGACAGCGAGTAGGGTGTCGAAGCTGGAGCCTTCGGTACTGAGCGTCAGGACACCATCGACCTGGGGGTTAAAGGCCCACCAAACGGATTTGCCGCCGGCGTTGCCCGCGTGATCGGGTTCGCCGGTCTCTTTCGTGGCGTTCGACGTGTCAACTGAGTTGGTGCCTTCGTCGCCCAGCAACGGGGCGGCGGCCGCGAGAAAGTCATTGCCCGGCCCGGCGGCGAAGTAAATGAGTTGGATGGTAACCGGAGCGGAGGCGTTGCCGGCTTCATCGTAGGCGACCACCTGAATGTTATTGAGCTCCGGCTGGAGGCTGACCGCAGCGGACCACAAGCCGCCGCTGCCCGCCGAAGCGGCAGTGGTGGAGCAACCGTTAATGGAAACGACGATCTTGCTAACCCCCGTGGGCGGGCTGCCGACGTCGGAAGCGGTGCCGGTGACCGTGACAAGCTTGTTGCTGACGAACAAGCCACTCTGAGGGCCGGTAACGGTCAAGGCGGGCGCGATGGTGTCGGGTTTACCACCGGGAAGAATCGTCAAGTGAATCGAACCCAGGGAAGACTGGCTCGAACTGGCCAGGGCAATATGGTAGGCCTGGCCCGCCACAGCATTGAAGGTCAAGGTGGCGGGACGAAGATTGGCGACGTCACTGCCGGCGCTGGCCACCGGTTGAAGGGAGGAGAGCGAACTTCCGGTATAAACTGCGACGACATTGTCGACCCGGCTGCCGGCGGTGTCGACCAGAACGGTGGCATTGGCGGTTGGAGTCCAGGCCCACCAAAGGGAACCGGCCATATTAGAGTCTCCGTCATGCGACGGCTCGCTACGTTCGACGGTGGCGTGTCGGTTGTTTACCAGGTAAGTGGCGCCGGCGAGCGGAACCTTGGTTGCATCGACAAAATTGTCGTTGAGCACGGTGGGAATCACGGTGTACGAAATGGTGTTGGTGACGGAGGGGCGGCCGGGCGCCATCGCGACGAGAGTTAACGTCAGCGGGCCGGTCACGCCGGGGACTTGGAAGGCAGCGCTGTAAACGAAGTCATTGGAGACCAGGTCAGGCGCCTGGCCGTCGTTCAAGAAATTGAGGACATTAGTTGTGCCATTAATAGTGGCAAAAACCGTGGCGTTGGTCACTCCAGTGATGGTGACGAAAAGCGGCTGGGAGTCGGTGACAATGAGCGAAGAGGCTGTCAGAGGCTGGATGGCCGGGTTAAGAGTTCCCGAAACGGGGCCTACCAGGGCATCCAGCATTCCGGCTTTAGGCGAACCCCAGCCAGTGGCCAGGTCATAGCCCGGCACAGCGGCGAATTTCGTTGGGCTGCCCGGGCTGAAATTATCTCCATTGGTAATGTCGTTCATGACGCCCAGGTAGCCAGGGGCCTTTCCGATGCCATAAACGATCGGGTTTAGGAATCCGATTGGGTTGCCGCAGCCCGCAGTGGCTTGCTGATTCGCCAGGGCGGTCACCGCGGCCCACAACGGTGAAGCGGCGCTGGTTCCTCCGATGGACTCCTCGGAGCCATTATCCGCCACGACGAAAATGTTGTCGGCGGTCAGCGCAACGTCGGGGATGTTACGAAAAGTAGCCGAGGCAAAATTGGTCGGGGTGTCAAAACCCAGCTGCCAGGGGGGGATGGGATAGTACGTGCTGGTGCCGCCACTGCTACCGACGCCGCCGCCCCAATTCCAAACTGTCTCTGAGGTGTAGCCGCCGTTGGTATCGGTGGTGAGCGTCGTGCCTCCGACGGAAGTCAGGTATGGGCTGTCCGAGGGGTAAGCTATTTCACCGGTGTAAGCGTCGCCATCGCCGGAGGCGTTGAAAACGGTCTGGCCCTGGGCGGCCATTTGCAGGAGAACCTGGTCGGAGGAGGGATCGGCGCTGCCGCCGCCCCAGGATGAGCTGAACTGCTTCACCTGGGTGTCAGCGGCCATGCGACTGAGAATGTCGATCCACGGGCTAGGATTAGGGGCTTGATAGACGATGATTTTTGAAAGCTTCGGAGCCATGGCGATCACAACCTCGATGTCGAGGGCGACCTCAGAATTGGCGGCGCCGGGAGTGCCGCTAAATCCGTCGACAAAAACATTCTGCAATGCGACGGGAGCCAGCTTGGCTTTTTTCACGTACGCGGCGATGTCGGTGGAAAAGTAGCCGTCGAATTCGAGGAGGCCGACGGTCTGGCCCTCGCCGGCCAGGGAGACACCGGGCATATAGGCGTTGCGAAAGTCGGAGCCCATGTAGGTTCCCTGTGGACCAGAGCCGTTTCCGACGTTCGGAGTCTTGCCGGAAGTGGAATTGAGAGGCTTGACGTGCAGGTTGGCCGGGTGGGGCAGCGAATAGTTATCCAACCCGCTGACGTGGAGCACGGAGACGCCCAGATCGATGGAGGGTTCGGCGTCCGGGGCAAAGAATTGGCGGTTCTCAGAGGGGTGCTGGTAGGTCCTTAGATTGACATGAAAGGCTTTCTCGACGTTCTCGGCGGAGCCTTCGACATCAATGACCATGCGGGTGGGGAAGGTTGCAGAAACAGTCAAGCCGTTGGCTTTGGCAAAATCGGCTACTTGCTGATAGTCCTGCTCGGTCGGTCCAAACAGGGCGGTGAACTGCTCGGGAGTGAGGTACTGGCGATAGTGCGGACTCTTCGGATCGTAGATTTGCTTGAGCAGCGCAGAGAGCGCATTGGTGTCACGCAAGGGCAGGCCGATAGCCAAATGCATTGCGGTCGAGGGCGCAAGGCGGCCGAGGGGCTGCAAGGTCGGGACGGCTGCGGGCACATGACCGCGGAGCGCCTGGCGCGCGGGCGCCAGCCCAGCCGCATGGACTTGTTGCAGACCAGGCGAGCCTGGACCGCCCATGGCGAGCGCCGAAAGCCCGAGAAGAGTAATCAGACGGAGCGGGTGGGTGAGAGTAGGGGATGCCCCCTGCGAGGAACGACTATTCATGAATTCAAGTTAGGTTCGCCGAGCCGGCACATTCAGTTTGCCGCCAACGGCGGATGGACGTTTAGGACGGTTACAGTTCTACACAGTCCACCCAATGGGGGCAAGCCAAACTCGCAGGGCAGACGCATCTAATTCTCGCGGTAGAGATGGCGCGCTGCGCCGTCCGCGCCGCGTTCAGCGGCGCAAGGCTCGAACGTGAACGTACCTCCTCGCGCATTCGTCCCGCCCGCTAAACGCGGGCGGGGACATCGCAGCGCGATGTCCCTACCGCACGATTTAGATGCGTTTGCCCTGGCCAAAGTCGCTTACGGGGTCGTTTTTACACGGTAAAAGCGATGGGCGCCTGCGGGGGCATTTGTATCCCAAATCGTCACCGTTGAACTGCTGGCGGAATTGTGAGTGTAAGTGGTCAAGGGCTGCCAACCCGAATGCAGCACATCGCTCATGTACTCCACCTGGTAAGATTTGTGCGGCGCTGCGTTCCAGGAAACGGCGACGCCGGCGGGCGCGGGTTGAGCCGAGCGCGATGCCGACAAGACCAGCGGATTGGCATCGAACGGGAATGGGTCGTAGAAGTTCGGCAGGCCGTTGTTATTGGAGTCGATGATTTTGCTGAACCGCAGCGCGCGGTTGACGGAAACCGTGACGCCGTTAATCACCACGTCGACGGAACTATTGGGGCCGGCGAAACTGCTGTCCCAAACCAAATGGCCGCCGAATTGTCCGTTGAGGAATTCTTCGGGTTCCTGCGGCAGGCCGGCGGCATTGGGAGGAGGTGTGAAGCCCAGCTTAGCGGCGGCATAGTAGATGGTGAACGAAGGATCGATTTCCAAGATGTCGGTATAATTGCTGCCAAGGCTCGTCAGATCGAGCAAGTCCACGTACAAGGCGCGCTGACCATTGGTACCCGTGAAGAAGAAAAGCGGTGCTTGCAGAGCATTGTTGTTGTGCGCGGACAGAACTAACTGCCCTAAAGCCTCGTTGTTGGCAAACCCCGCCGCTGTGGCACCACGGTCCTCGGCGGCCCAAACGTGATCCACTTCCACGAAGTTCGGCGGGGAATCCTGCACCGTCGTGCCCAGGAGATCACCCGTATTGGGCTTAACGAGCAGATTGAAACCGTTAGCCGTGGTGAAGGTATTCGCCGAAGTAGGGCCGGCGTCCGACAGCGCGCCGGTCACATCGAAGTTGATCGCGCCCACCGTGGAAATCGTATGGCCGAGGAACTTGAGATCCCCAAAGGCGAAGTTAAGGTCGCCACTGGATAGGGTCTGACCGCCTTGGAATTCACCGATTTGACCGACGAGGTCCAGAGGTCCGACGTTGGCATTAATAGTACCGTCATTCTCGATATAGGTGCTGAGGACATCGAGACTGCCAATCGTCAGAGTCCCCTTATTGACGAAATCGGAATAGGGGATGGGGCGATCGTCACCAAAGTGGGCCTGGTCCGGTACGCTGAGCGAGCCATTATTGGTGAAGTACAACAACCCGGGCGCATTGGTTCCGAACCAATCTAGCAATGAGGTCGTGACGCCCTGGCCAAAGATGTTTTGCAGCGTGGTGCTGGTGAGGCTGAGGTTACCGTTGAGAGTGAAACTTTGTCCGTCCAGGAACAAGGTTTCGACCACTCTCAGGTTGTCGTCGACCACAATATTGGTGCTATGGGTGACCAACTCCCACGTGATGACAGGAAGGCGTGCCGCGAGCCCGGATCCATCGAGGATCAGAGCATACAAACCCACTGAGATGGCATTTGTGATTGGCGAGGAAATGGCATTGGTTCCCGTGATGACACCGTTGGTGTCCACCGTATTGGTCACAATGTAGTTGTTGGTGATGATGAGGTTCATCTGGTTTGACCAGAGGCCGCTCCAGGCATAAAGGGTCCCCTTCATTCGAATAACACTGTCCTTGCTGAGTCCCGCGACATGCAACTGGCCGTTGGTGGAACCAAGCGTGTAGCTCAGGTTTTCACAATCAATGGCAGCACCGGCGCTGGAGATAAGATGATTCGCTTGCACAATCACCTCACCCTCCCCACGGATGCGCGTGTTGCGAAGGTCCAGGGTGTCCGCGTAAACTTGGGCGCGGCCGGGGAAGTTGGTCACCGTGCCGGGGGTCAGAGGCGGAGGCTCACTAGCCAGATTGTCGACGAAAGCGGCATAGCCGGCGTACTCGCCGCTGACGACTGCATTGGAAAAGGTGGTTGGGTCGTAGAGAAAGTTGGCATCGGGAAAAATATTACCAGGGGTGCCCCGAAAGAAGATCCCACGAGTGTCAAGACGTGAAAGGTTGTAGTTCGCTGGCCTTGCGGAGACAAACGGAGGCAAGGCGGTGCTCGCCGAGTTAACGAAGAGGCCGCGGTTTGTTTCCGAAGCCAGAGTATCGTAGAAATAAAGAAACACCGGCTCATTCTCCTGAGTAATAACATTCGTGGAGCTAAGAGACAATTGAACAGCGACGCTTTGGAATGGGTTGGTAGGGCTGCTGCTCGGCGTGTAGGTCACTGCGGCCGACATGATGGATGGGTCGCTAATGGCCACGAAAACGGCCTGCTTAACAATGTTTGTTGGAACCAGCACGTTGGTGGTCGAACCGTCCACGTTAGTTAGCGTGATTGCGGTAAACGTCGTCGTATTTGAATAACCCGAAACGACGCTGGGGGAGATCGAGAAACTCCTTAGAAAGAAGCCGCCCCCGATGCCCTGCTGGACTCCGTGCGGTGGTGCGGTCGCGATAGTGCCGTCCCAAACGCGGGAACTGTTGAACGTGATATTGGTTTGGCCCCAATAGACGTCGGAAATACCTACGTCACTAAGGAAGTTGGTCTGGTTAATAGTGAAGCTGCCATTTCCCTGGATCGGGGTAACTTCCAAAGCGCTTCGGGCGAGGTTGACGTTTGTGCCTCTGATCTTCAACCAGCCGTTGCCACCCACCGCCAGAGTGCCTTTATTGACCACATTGGTTGCATCAACGAAAAGGTAGCTTGGAAACGAGGATGATGCGCCTCCGCCGCCAGCCCCTCCACTACCAATGACTACGAAGCCTCCGCCGTCAATAGCTTCGATGTCGCCGCCATTCAAGTTCACAAAATTATCGGCTGCCCGACGTACTCCCAAATTGGGCGCGGAATCATCAAAAAACCAACCAGGGATACTGAACATGGTGCCGGAGTTGGTGAAATTTAGGGTGTCAGAAGTTTCAAAAGGCAAAGTGCTCGCGATCGTGATTGCCCCCGAATTGACGAAATTCGTGGCGTCGATTTGCGGTGCTGTGGTTATGGTCCCGGTGTTAAGCCAGATGCTGTCAGCCGCCGGGGCGACTTCTGGCAGGAGCGCGCTCAATATCAGGAGGCAGAGCCGGCGGCCAAAAACCGATCGGCGATTGGGGTTGGAATGGATTTCTTTCATACTGCTTAAGGAAGTATACTCATGGAGTAGCCCCGGTCAACTGTGCGCCCTCCCGCGTCAGTCACTCTTATGATGAAATCGAAAGTGCCGCTCTGAGTCGGCGTGCCGCCCAAAGTGCCATCCGGGAGTAAAAACATACCGGGCGGCAATCCTGGTGAACCCGGTGCGACTGCCCATATATACGGATCCTGCCCACCCGCCGCGCTGAAGGTGGGAGAACCCGTGCCGAAACCCACACCCACCCGACCGTTCGGAATTCGAGCGGGAGAAATACCAATAACCAGCTGGTTCATTAGATTCTGAACACTTGTGCCATCCGGGTAAACGATTGGGGCATTGGTAGTTCCGTCATAAGAACCATAAATGAGGATCGGAAACTGGTTCGCTTCCGCAGAATCGATGAGGAATGCATTTGGGAAGGAATTAAAAAAGATCGGCCCGACTTTGTTAAAGACGATAACAGTGTTTGTTCCACCACCAGAGCCTTCGATAGTTCCGGGTCCGGCCAGACCAGGCCCAGCAAAGGTTGTGTTAAAATTGACGCCGCGCCCGTACGACGAGGCGCCAGGCAGGCTATCCGGGTTATTCGCCAGGTCCTGAGCGCTGAATAAAATGTCGGGTCCGATGACTGTGCGCAGGATCGGCTCGGGGACGAGCATATTGTTGGTGATGGAATTCAGCGTATACCTGTTGGTGATGGGGGCAAAATAGCGCCCCAGCAATGAATCAAAATCACGGCGTACGAATTGGATGCGATCAACGCCCTCAAAAAGCTCTGCGCTACTTGCCACGCAGTTAACTGGCAGCACCACAAAGGCATGATTAGTGAAATAAGTAATCTCACTCTGGCTAATAGACAGAACGGTGCCCGCATTGGTGAATCCCAGGGTGTTGGTGACGGTCAAAGAATTCGTTGCCGCGCCAAGGAAATTCGTCGCGGTGGTCACCCAAGTAAGCTGGGGCGCGATGATATCCACAGCACACAAATTCGTGGGGAGAATCACGAAATCTCCAATCAAGGCGTTAGTCAGGAAAGTGCTAAAAGTAGAGTTAGTAGTGACGGTCACGCTTCCCACCGGGCCAAATGGAGAGGCAACGGTACCAGCCTCGTCCGTTTCGATTGTGATAAAGGCGCGGCCGTTGACGAGGTTAACCTGGGTCAGTGGCACCAAAGTGGCATGGCCGTTGACCTGCTGGAGAACCAGCAAATTGCCGAACGTATGAACGAAGCGCGTTTGAATAGTAGGCACCAGATTCGTCGCGAACATCAATACGGTACTGCCAACGGGCATCCAAGGCTGGTTGGTAAAGAAAGGGGTGACGTTAGTCACCAAGACGTTCACGAAATAATTGCTGCTGTTGATGATGCTTAGATCTGGATAAAGAGCTTGCAGATTGCCTGCGGTGTTGGTGAGAGCCTGGGCAGCGAACAGGGTGAGGTTTGAGGTGAAGAGGAGTTGGGGAACCGGGTTTGTCACCTCTGCCAGTGTATTAGGACCGGCGCTCTCAAAGTTCACATTATCCGGCCGTATTAGGTAGCGCAATCCCCCAACATCATCGCGCGTAAGACCTGAATAGAATCGGCCAAAACTCAGCAGTGCAGGATTGACGTTTAGAAGAGATGGATCAGAAAAGGCAGCGACCGAAGTAAATGAAAAATCTAGCGGATCAACTTGAAATTCAAGAGCTTCGGCCAAAGGGGGCCCGTTTTGACAGATCTCTCGGATGTAATAGCTGTAAAGAGTGCCGTTTACGTATGATGAAGTTTGGAATTGATTGAGAGCGCTGATTACCGGGTCAAAGTTCCGCTGGATAACCATATATTCCATGCCACCGGGACAGGTGGCTCCAGGTAGGATGCCACGGTCACGGAGAGTCCAGGTGTAACGTTCCGGCTCGGTCAAGCCCAGTTGTTCCGTAAGTGCGTGCATCGTAAGTGACTTCATGTCCAGCAGGAACAGTGCTTCCGCCATGTAGTTCTCTCGTGTAACCTGGGTTGGGAACTCGTGGAGATCCTGGCTATAGCTGGAAACGTTAGTCACGTTGTTAAAGACCGCGATGGCCGAATCCACGGCAGCGACACCGTTGGAGCCGAAGTAATCCAGGAAATTGGCGTCGTAGGAGTAAAAAATCACAGGGGTGTTTCGGCGATATTCTTCACCCAGGTTCTTGGGAGCGATCGGCAAGCCATCGCGTGGCAAAGGGTTGTACCCGATTTCGGGGATCTGATAAGCCTCGTTGTTAGGGCCAATCAGAGCAAAACCCCACGCGCACTGGCAACACATTCCCAGGAAGGCAAGCAGGGCGAGCTTGTTAAATGATCGCAGCATAAAAGTCGTTTTAACGGAGCCGGACTAACCGATAGTACTGCAGGTCACCTTTTGGAACCGCGACGGAATCGACGACATCAGCCGCAAGACGCGGCGATTGGAAATCGATCCAGTTGAGCATATCTGAGGAGGTCTGGACCTGGTATGTAAGGCCCGGCTGAGGATTCCAATGAAGCAGGTAAATGGTTTGGCCCTGAACCTGGGTGACTTCCAAGCTGGTACGCAACCAAGTCGAGGGATCGGTCGGAATCCCACCGCTGAGAAAGACCTGGTAGAGTGTTGGGTTGCCCGGCCCGAGCGGGCTGTTAGCCGAAGGCCATTGAGAGCTGTCCATCCCATAGTTCCCAGCCATCCACTCGAAAGGTATTCCGCCCCAACTGTAACCGCTCCAGGTGGTGGCGGTGGCGGCAGTCGAGATCGGCGTCTTGAGGGTGTCGACTCCAATGGCCTCGACCTGGAAAGTGTGGGTGCTTGAGGGGACGAGCCCGTTGGCCGCAGTCATGCTCCAAACATTGGTGCTCAGCGAAACGGTCAGAGTGCCATCTACATACAAATTATAGTGATCGACAGCAAGCCCGGTCTGGGCGGGCCAGGATACTACGATTTTCGGCTGATAGATTCCATTGCTGGTGACAAAGGGAACGTAAACAAACGGAGCCGCCATCGCCGGCAATGGTTGGGCCGCATTAACATAGCGTTGAGCGAAGAGGTCAAAACTTGCACGGGCGCCCGTAAAGCTGGTCCAGGCAACAGCGAAATGGCCAGACCCGTCCGAGGCAAGAGCCGGATGCATTTGTTTGCTAATCCAGGTAGTGTTCACGCGAAATTCACTCCCGTTAGTGGATCCATCAGCTCGCAAGAACTGCCCGTAGATCCCCTCCATCGAGCTGTCCTGGCCGAGGCTGGTCCAAACCATAAGGTAATCGGAGCCAGCCGCGCTGAGGCGAGGTCCAAACTGGTCACCATAGGTTTCAGTATTCACCATTTTGGCGTCACCACCGGCCGCGGAGCTCGAAAATACTCTCGCGTACACGTCCCAGCTATTGGAGGGCACGATTGTGTCCTTTTGGCTCCATCCAACTATGAACCCGCCAGCAGGACCAGCAGCGATGGTCGGATTGGCGCAGACAGCCGAGGCCGTGTTGACGAGAAATTCGCTCGCCGCGGCTTGGCCGGATGAGGTGAAGAGTCGCGCATAAACGTCGACACTGGCATGAGGAATCTGATTGGCGAGCAAAAGCTGACCGGCGCCGCCGCCGACTTGCTGCTGCTGCTCGGAAATCCAAGCGACCACAAAACCGCCCGTGCTCAGCGCTCCGACCGTGGGTGTGCGCTGATTAAAGGCGGTGAATTGATTGACGAGGAATTCGCTCCCGATTTTCTGGCCGTCCGGCGAGAAGACCTGAGCATAAACATCGCGCATGCTCGACGGACTGACTTGGTTAAAACTGCTCCAGACAACGACAACGTTGCCATTGTTGAGCGTCGCGACGGCCGGATCGATTTGGTAAAAATTGGTCGAGCTATTGACCATGATATCGCTACTGGCCCAAACATTGCTGGCCGAGAGGAATCGGGCGTAGATGTGCTGGTAACCATATTTGCCGCCTTGCCAGACGAAGGCCGCCCCGCCGCCGTTGAGGAGCGAGACGCGGGCGCGCTCGTGATCGCCGAGCGTGGAAGCATTTACCTGAAAGGAAGACAAGACCCGGGAGAAACTGGAATCCAGGCGCTGAGCGCTGATGGCCAAGCCGGCGCTGCTGGTGACGTTGTCTTCCCAGACCACATAACCGCCATTGGGGCCCAGGGCGATGTCCGGATGGACCTGATCCCCGGGCTTGCTGGCAGCAATCGGGTATTCAACACCGTTGGTCAGGAAAGTGCCCTGCCCCCAGGCCATGGCCGAGACTCCCAGGACCAACGAACAGCATACTGACGCTTTGCGAGCGTGGAGCGACAAGGACATAAGGTGTAACTTTCTGCTTTACTGCGCCGCGGACGCCGGTTTCTGCACCGGGATACCGGTTTGGGCAAAGGGCATTTCGTCTTCGGAATGCTGCCGGTTGCCGGCCGGATCGATAATGGTCGGAGTCACAAAGATCATCAGGTTTTTCTTCTTGGTTTGGCTCGATTCACTGCGGAAAAGCCGGCCGATGATCGGGACATCGCCGAGGACCGGCACTTTGTCTTTGAGTTTGGTAACGTTTTCGGCAATCAACCCGCCGAGCACGACGGTCTGGCCGTCCCAAACCACGACGGACGTCGTCACCTGACGCACGCGGAAATGCGGCAAAGGCAACTGTGCGGTGATGGGAGTGGCGACACCGCCCACGCCGCTGGATGCGGACTGTACCTGAGGAACGAACTGCCCGGGATCGTCGTAGCCAAGGAACTCGGTGTAAGAGGGAATCAGGGTCAGGTTGATAGTGAACCCATCGGCGGCCACGTAGGGAACGACGTCGAGCGTGGGTCCAAACGGAAGGGTGATGGTCGGATAATTAACGGTCGAGCCGATGACGCCGCCGGCAGTGCCGCCCAGGCCGCCTAAGGCCCCGGTGCCGCCCGCGCCGGTCTGGTTGAGGGACGTGCCGATGACGATGGTCTGCAAGTCAACGACCTGAATCTGGGTCTGACGGCCGCTGACGGTGGTGACGGAAGCTTCGTTGAGCAGGTCGGCGCCGTCGCGCTGTTCCAGTGCGTGCAGCACGACGCGGAATTGCGGGTCAGTGAGAATGCCGCTGAGGGTCGCAACGGCCGGAGCGGCAGCGCCGCCCGCGCCGATGCTGTTGCGCAGACCGGAAGTGAGGAGCTGCTCGTTTGGATTATTGGGAAGAGTCGGGAATATGCCAATGGGATTGGCTTGAGAGGGAGCGCCGTTGAAAGCGGGAGCGGAGCCGCCTTCCAGACCCATCGTGCCTTTGTTCATGAGGAAGTTGCCCAGGTACCAATCGAAGCCCAAAGCGCGCGTGTCGTTTTGGGCGACTTCGACGAAGCGGGTTTTGATATTGACCTGGGGCGGCTCGATATTGAGAACCTGGACGCCGGCTTCAATCAAGTCGAGATCGGCCAGAGTGGCATGAACCAGCAAGGTGCCTTCGCGGTCGTTAAAAAAGAGGGTTTTGGGCGGATTCAAATCGACGCCAAGGGTAAGGAAGAATTGGCGAACCATGGACTGAACGGCGGCCATGTTATTGGTCCGAGTAACGGCAGTCAGACCGGCACCGCCTATGCCACCGCCAACGCCGCCGCCGCCGCCGGTGGTGGTGGCCGCGACGGACACGCGCGGCACAGTGAGCAACCCGCCGCCTTGGCCGCCTTGGCCGCCAGCGATTCCGCCGCCGCCGGCCAATCCGCCGCCGCCGCCGCCGCCGCCGCCCTGACCGTTGCTGGCTTGCGCAATCGCACCGAAGTCAAACCCGACGACGCTCTCGAGGCCCTGGACGAAGGTATCAGGGTTGACCTTGATGAGCCGGGTATAGAGCGGAATGTTCTCGCGGCCCTTTAACGAGAAGACGATCGCGTAGTCTTCAATGGAATATTTAATGGGCCGGTCAGCAACTTTGACGATGGCATCCAGGACGTCGGCCAGGCGCACATCCGTAAGGGGCGGAACAATTTTAATGGAAATGCCGGCCATATCGGGTGTTTCGGCCGGAGCGGCCCCCGCCACCGGCAAACCGGTGTTGGGGTCGATCTGCTGCGGGACAAAAGCCGCGGGGCCGGCGGAGTTGCCGGTGTCGGTGTTCTGGTTGACGATGAAATTAAGGCCGCGGCGTTCGGGATCGCGCCGTTTGGCTTCATCGCTGAGGCTTTTGACGACTTCGGTCAAAGGCAAGCCGTCATAGGAAACATTGTCGAGGCGGATGGAATCGAGTTTACGGTAGATAATTTGGCGGCTGGGGCTGGTGAAAACCAGGTTGGTGCGGGCGTAAAGATTGGGATGCGGCAGCGAGTCGCGCTTGGTAGGCGGGGTCCAGGCGTTCTCGATCTCGACCAAAGCCGAACGGGAAGCCACATCACGGCTGTTCAAAGCGAGCTTGAACTCGGCTTCGCTGATGAGGTTGAGATAATAATAGGCGGCCTGGTTTTGCGGGTCGTCTTTGATGGCCTGCTTTAAGATTTCTTTGGCCTCCTTGATTTTGCCCATCTCGAAGAGCACGCGGGCATCCTGGACGCGTGTGTTGACGTTGATTTTCTCCTTGACGATTGCCGGCACGCGAGCCTGGGTGTCGAGGTCAGGGACGTGGCCTTGTTGTTGGGCCAAGAGCCGGTCGTTCTGGCGCTTGAGTTCGATGGCTTCGGCGTTGGAAGGGTCGATGCGCAGGACGTCGTTGATCTGGGTGCCGGCCTCGCGCGCATCGCCGCGGCGCTCGGCTGTGCGGGCCAGTTCGAGGCGCACAGCGGCCAACCCGGCCCGAGCCGTGGCCGCTTCAGCTTCAACATTGTTGATACCGATGTTGGTGACCAGGGTCCAGGCGTCGTCATAGAGCTTGGCGGCGGTGGCGAGGTCATGGCGATCTTCAGCGGCGCGGGCGTCGGCAAGTTTCTGGCGCAAGACGATTCGATTGGCCTGGCGCATCACCGCTTCGTTGACAGCGGATTCCTGGGGAGGAACCTGGGCGGGAGCGAGCGAGGCGTTAGCCAGTAACAAGGTCAGACCTAGTGGGAGGGTGACTGCTTTCATCATGGGTTGGCGTGCGTCGAAACGAATCAACGCTGTTCAAGGATCGACATTAGTACTTCAGGGTGCGGCGGTTGGATTAGCCTTAATGGGCCATTTTTTTCCGTTTGCTTTGGCGGACAATACAACTTCGTTCTGATTGATCGCAACGATATTGTATTCTTCGCCATTAAAGGCCAGGCGCGAGTTGACCCGCTGCCGGGGCCAGGATTTCTTTTCCAAATCGTAGTGCAAATCGGCGGTGTACCCATCGACGCGGCGGAAAGGCTGGTCTTTGGCAATCACCGCCTTCTCACCGGTGTCGTTGAGTTGGACGACGATTTGGCTCGGGTCATCCGGGTTGCCCTTGACTTCGAGCATGGTGAAGGTGTCGTTCTTGGTAGGAGGATTGGTCGAGCAAAGGCTTTGGCGTTTGTGCTGGTGGCTGGGAGAGGAGGCCGCCTGCTTTTCGATCCCGATGACGTATTTGGGGCCGGAATCGCTCGGTTGAACAGAATCGAGGGAAAGCACGAGGTAAAGGGGAGTGATATTGGTAACCACCAGGCGGTTTGGGCCAACACTCTCGCGCGCAATCAAGCGACCGTCAGCCGCCTTCTGCCAGGGCATGGGGTTGAACAAGCGGTTGGGGGGACCGAAATCGATGGTGGCCGTGGTGGCCAGGCGTTTGAGGGCCTGTTCCGGACCACTGAGGTCGAGATTGGTAAGCGGCTTAACGGGGTGGTTGAGGACGGAATTCTTCATGTCGGTGAGCTTGTCCTTCTCACTGGAGATAAAGAACGGGAGCACAGCCACTGCCACGGCAAGGCCAACGAGAACCACGCCGAGAATGATTTTTTCGTAATGTTTCTTGAGAAAATCCATCTTATTTCATCGGAAGCGGTTTAACGATGTACAGACTGAGAGTGATCTTCAGGAGCTTCTCATCCAACACCGTGGGCAGGCCGCCCTTGCCGGATGGCGAGCCGGTCGGGGCCATGACGCCGGGCTGGGGCACATAGGCGGGCTGTTGAGCACCCTCACCGAGACCGCGATATTGGATGCCGCCCAGACTCTGCCCCCCGCCGCGCGTGCCATAACGCGAAGCAAAGGCCGCCGCGGCACTCTGCTCGCGTTGTGCCCGGCTCATTTCTTCCGCCATGGGATTGGCCTGCGGGACCATCATGGGCATCGTGGTCATCACGGGCATCGTCGGCTCGGGGGCGGCGACGGCCGGCGCCGGTTCAACGTTAATCGATTTGACGACAAATGAATGCGGCGAGCCGGCGAACCCCACCAGCACCGCGGCCAATTCGGCGCTGAACGAGCGGAAGGTCAGTTCGTAGGGAGTCAGGACTGCCAGGGAGTTGGTTTCGGTTTTCTCAGTCAGATAATCGGTCTGCAAACCAAACGAATCGTCTGAGGAGACGCGCTCGCGCCGGATATTATCGAGCGCGTTGACCTTGGCCTCGAAAAGGATTTCGGCAATGGCCTTGATCTCGCCCAGTTGCGTCGGCAAGCGATTCAAACTGCCGGGCGCAAAAGAGATTTTCGATTTCTGCGAGGTGAAAGAGAAATTATAACCATCCGGCGGCAAGGCCACGCTGGCATTGGTGGCCTCGGTGCGCAACTGCTCGATGGTCTGGCTTAAAGCGGCGGAGAAATCACGGTCGGTGACCTTCGGCAGGTCGGGGATTCTGGGGATGGGCTGAAAGAAGGGCTGGGTTTTTTTGAGGAAGTCGCGCAACTGCTCGCGTTGCTGTTGAGCGATTTTAATATTGTTAACCGCCCCGGAGCCCGGATGAGGGTTCGCCGAATTGAGCCCTTTGAGTTTTTCGTAGTCGCTGTTGAGGTTGGCGAGCACTTCGTTGTTTTGGCTCCACTTGGCATAGAGGAACCAGCCGGCCAGGCCCATCAGGAGCAATGCCACCAGGCTGCCGATGGCGAAGAAAAGATTACGTTTGAGCCAGGACATACTACAGTTTGAATGGGCGCTTGAGGCCAACGGTGAGCCCAAAGGTAAAGGTGCCAGGCGGTTCCTCGGCCCCGATGCCCTTGCCGTCCGGATCGGTCCAATCCGGATCGAACAACGGGCTGGCTTTGATTTCGTTGAGCATCGAGTAGACCACTTCCTTGTTGGCCTCCGGCGACACTGAGGTCAGGCTAACGGCGCGGAAGGTAATCGTGATCGAGGCGATTTCCC
>DASRFK010000207.1:0-4788 GCA_035651635.1 Verrucomicrobiia bacterium
AAACCGTGCAGGAGTTGGGATGCGAGCGACGCCCGTTCTTCCTCAGACAGCTTCGAGGCTTCCGCAACGATTTCTTCCAGTTTCATCACACGACATTGTAAATGAACCAAGCCAGGGATTCCACGCCATTTTTGGCGAACGTCGCGGCTCAGGCAGGCCGGGCTGAGCGCGCAGGACAATCAGCCAGGCGAAATCCGGCCGGCCTGAAGCGGACGGTTCGCCCAGACGACGACCAAATCCTCTGCGTTTTTGACGGATCTTTAGTAACGTCTTTTGGCCGCAGGAGTAAGGCCGCTAATCCACTCCAGGCGGGGGTTGATGGTTGGCGAACTGATCGTGGTCTTTAACCTCTTTTTTCAACCGGTAAAGTTCGGACTTAAGTTTTGCCACGGTTTCGGCCTGGGCCGGATCGTCATAAAAGTTGTGAAGCTCGAACGGGTCGTGGATGAGATCGTAGGCCTCCCATTGGTTCTTTTTCCAAAAATATATCAGTTTTTGGGTCTCAGTGCGGACGCCGTAATGGGCGCGGGTATTGTGGTCGCCGGGATCGTGGTAATAGCGATAGTAGAAGCTCGTGCGCCAGTCGGCGGGCCGTTCGCCTTTAAGCAAGGGCACCAGGCTGCGGCCCTGCATATCCGGAGGAGTTTTCAGGCCGGCGATGTCCAGAAACAGAGGGGCGAAATCGGTATTGATGACCATGGCGTCCTGCATACTCCCGGGCTTGGCCACCCCCGGCCACCGCACCAGGAACGGCATGCGAATTGAGTCCTCATACATGAAACGTTTGTCGTAGAGGCCGTGATCTCCCAGGAAAAACCCTTGATCGCTGGTGTAAATCACCACCGTGTTGGTGGCCAAATTATTTTCATCCAGCCAATCGAGCAAACGGCCGACGTTATCGTCCACCGACTGCACGCAAGCGAGGTAATCCTGCATGTAACGCTGGTATTTCCAGGAGTTCAGCGCCTCGCCCGTTAAGTGGTTGGTTTTGCCACTCTCGACCAGATCGACTTCGATTGGTTTCACGTTCAGCCAGGCTGCGCGTTCTTTTCCGGCCAGATTTGCCGGTGGAACAAGTTTCAAGTCACGACGTGTCAGGTCGTAGAACACTTTTTGGGTACATTCGCGAATGGCATCCGTTCGGGTGGCGTAATCATCGCGCAGGGTGGGCGGTTCCGGAATGTGCGCGGCAGCGAATTGCGTTTGGTGTTTTTCGTCGGGCTGCCAGTTCCGATGTGGAGCTTTGTGATGCAACATGAGGAAAAACGGTTTGTCCTTGGGCCGGTTCTTCAGGAAATCAATGCCCAGATCCGTAATGATATCCGTCGCGTAGCCTTCGTGAAGGTGGCGTCCGTTGTTTTCAACAAAAGCCGGATCGAAATAAGTGCCCTGGCCGATCAGGATTTTCCAAACATCAAACCCGGTCGGGTTGGTGCCCAGGTGCCACTTGCCGATCATGCCGGTGTGATAACCGGCGGCCTGAAGGTACTTGGCCACGGTCGACTGGGAACCGTCAAAGGCGTTGAACGTGGGCACGCCATTAAGATGGCTATATTTGCCCGTGAGAATGGTGGCCCGGCTCGGTGAACAAATGGAATTCACGCAGAACACGCGATCGAAGCGCATGCCCTGATTGGCCAATCGATCCAGGTTCGGGGTGTGATTGACCTTACTTCCATAGGCGCTGATCGCTCCCGCCGAATGATCGTCGGCCATAATAAAAAGAATGTTCGGTCGGGAGTCGCTCGCGGCAAGAGGCAAGGCCGGCACGCCGCAAAAAAGCAGCATCAACCGCAGCCAGATCTTCGTCTTCATGCGGCTGGCAGTTGTGCATGAACTCTTTTTCAGCCGCAAGCAGGGAAATTCGAGCCGGGTACCGGAGCGGGTAAGGGGTATACCCCAATGCCAATGAGGCCGAAGCGAGGAGACATTCAGAATAGCGAGAAAGGATCTGTTGCATGAAGACTGCATCTCTGTTGTGTATTGTTTCCACGCTCCTGGTGACGTCAGCCGGTTGGGCATCTGAAAGCCATGATTTCGATCGGGGACTGGAATCCACTTTGCGTGCGACGTTGAATGACCGCCACGTTCATGTGCACGTCAAACGGGGCATCGTCACTCTCAATGGCCGTGTGCCGACCGAGGAGGATCGGCGGAGGATCGAATTCACGGTGCGCCATACTGACGGCGTGGTGGCCGTCAAAGACGATTTGCGCGTAACTCTTCCGTCTCCGGCAGCCTCCACGGTTGCAGTGCCAATCTACACAACCCCGGCCCCTATCGTGGTCGCGCCCGCTCCCGTACTTACTGCGCCTGCTCCGTTGATCCTGCCCCAGTACCCGCGGGTGACCGTTCAAGCCTGGTCTGGAGACGATCAGCCCACCGGTGAGCGGATTGCCCGCCAATTGCAGGTCGACGCTTTGCCGGTGACAGTGATTGATAATGTCACGGTTACGGTGCAGGGAGGCAATGTGACGCTCAAAGGCAAAGTCGAAACTCAAGCCGATCGCCAAGCGCTGATCACTGCCATCCAGCGAGCTGGCGGTGTCCGGGCCATTTACGATCAGCTTCGAGTTAGAGCGTAGTTGCGGGTGTAAGAGCGTGTCCTAAAATACCGGTCTGGGGTGCGCGCCTCGGTTTGGAGTCCCGCCTTTAGGCGGTCCAGCGCCGAAACCGCCTGAAGGCGATGGAAAGGGATAAACATGGATAACCAAAAGACTTGCCGCAGACGGGGGTCCCACGCCGGGAGGTGAGCCCGCCGAGGCGGCTCCTGATCCGTGTTCATCGGTGTTCTTCCGTGGTTAATTGGTTTCAGACCTTGGCGTCTTGGCGTCTTTGCGCGATCCACCCCCAACCGAGAATCTCAGGCCAAGCCGCCAAGCCGCAAAGAGGGATGGCCTAAAGGCGGTACTCCAAACCGAATTCCAAACCACGGGCTAAGTAATATGTGCGCCTTGAGTTTCGACGTAGAGGGCGTAGAGCGACTGACTGGCCGCCATAAAAAGCCGGTTCCGCTTTTCACCGCCGAAACAGAGATTCGCGCACACTTCGGGCAGCAAGATCATCCCGATGCGCTGTCCGTCGGGGGCGAAGATGTGAACGCCGTCGTAACCCTCACCCACCCATCCCGCGGCGGACCAGATATTTCCATCCAGATCGGCGCGGATGCCGTCTGAAGAACCGAATTTGCCATTTAATTCCATCGAACAAAAGCGCCGGCGGTTTTTCAGCTTCGCACCGTCCAGGTCATAGACATCAATGCCGCGGGGACTCGGGCCGCCTGTATCGGCTACGTATAGCTTTTTGTAATCAGGCGAGAAACACAGGCCGTTGGGTTTGTAACCCTGGTCGCTCACCATTTCCATTTTCGAGATCTTTGGATCGATGCGATAAATCGCTTCCTTAATCTCCAGCGGAGCCTTATGTCCCTCGTACATGCCCATGATGCCATAGCCGGGATCCGTGAACCACACTGAGCCGTCGGGGTGCACCACAATATCATTTGGGGCGTTGAGAGGTTTGCCCTGCCATTGATCGGCCAACACCGTCAGGGTGCCGTTGTGTTCGAAACGAATCACCCGCCGCGCCTGGTGCTCGCAGCAAACCAGCCTGCCCTCGAAATCAAAAGTGCTGCCGTTGGTGTTGTTCGACGGATTCCGGAACACACTTACGTGTCCGTCTTCGTCCAGGAGCCGGAGTTGCCGATTGTTTGGGATATCGCTCCAGATCAGGTACCGGCCGCCGGCGTTCCAGGCACAACCTTCGGCCCAGGCTGCGCCGGTCCAAAGGCGGTGAATGGCGGCGTTAATGAGCTTGTATTTGGCAAATCGATCCTCCAGCACAACAACTCTGGAATCGGGATACCGCTGAGGTTGCGCTTCGGCGCGCTCAGCCTCCGCTGAAACGCCCAGTTGCGGCAGAGCGGCGCCGGCCGCCAACGCTCCCAGTCCAAGAAAAGATCGACGGTTGAGTCCGCATTTGTTTTGGAAGGCTTGCCGTTGTGCCACGATGATAGATTCTTCAGTTTTCATAGAATTTCGGCCAAGGGGCTCGCCGGCGTGACGCCGCGCTCCCAGCGAACCGCCATTTATGTTCCATGCGCTTAATGCATTTCAACTTCACAGGTGCCAATGCCCTGGCGATAAAAATTGAACTGAACATTCGGATGGTCGGCTAGTAAGGACATCGGCACCGCCGTATCCGGGACCTGCTTGGCAATCATCAAGGTCGTTAAGCGTTGGCCGAACGGGTTGTCATGGTTTCCGGCGTGCCAAATCGAAACCTTCTCCGCCCGCCAGGTCTCCGCCGGTCCGACCGAGATCGCTTGCGTCGGCACGAGCGAAATGTTGCCGCCGCCGGAGGTGCGGGCATTTTGCGCCACGGTGAGAGGATGCAAATCTACCACGCGAGTCTCCAGCTTGCGAAACTCCAGCGGAGTTGGCGGCTGGTCCTTGTACTTGCCCTTGCGCCGCGGTGGGTCGTTAAAAGCCCAATGTTTTACGTCGCCCTGGCCGCCCTGCATGATCGCGCAGCGGACGCCTGAACTCCAAGTTTGCCGATAAGCGCGCGTGTCGCCCTTTGGGAAATGCAGGTTCTGTTCGGGCATGACAAACTCCTTGCGAATCCGGTTGAAACAGAGCTGGCGATCGGCGCGTTCGAACGAAAGCGGATGCGATGAGTTCACCTCCCGGCCGTCCAAAAACCATTCGTCCATGCCCCAGAAATGCGCCGAGCGGACGTTCAGGTCCAAGTCATTGACCAGTCGAGCCACCAGCGGTAACTGCTCGG
>DASRFK010000208.1:0-4670 GCA_035651635.1 Verrucomicrobiia bacterium
AAACCGTGCAGGAGTTGGGATGCGAGCGACGCCCGTTCTTCCTCAGACAGCTTCGAGGCTTCCGCAACGATTTCTTCCAGTTTCATCACACGACATTGTAAATGAACCAAGCCAGGGATTCCACGCCATTTTTGGCGAACGCCGCGGCCCAGGCAGCCCGGGCTGAGCGCGCAGGACAATCAGCCAGACGAAATCCGGCCGGCCTGAAGCCGACTGTTTGCCCAGACGACGACCAAATCCTCTGCGTTGCCCGTCTTTCATGTAGCCGCCGGAGCCCCGGAGGGGCGGCAAGATAATAGCCCAGGGCCAGGCCGCCGAGGCCGCCGCCCTGGGTAAACCGCCACCCCACACCCAATCTCTCTTTTTTCCAATCTGGTTTGGCGCGCTGGAGCGCGCCAAACCAGATTGGAAAAAAGAGAGGGAATCATTTTGTGCCTCTTACCCCAGGCCGGCGCTCGTGCCTCGCTGGGCCTGGGCTATTCTCTCGTCGTCCTTACAGGACTTCAGTCGGCCTCGCTCCGCTCGCAATTTAGTCGAACGATCCGCAGCAGCGGCGCGGCGCCGCAGGCGTGCTGTGCGGATAGGGCGGAATCGCGGGGTCCGCTGCCCGCGGGGGTTTAGCGCGTCACCCGCGGTGCATGCGAAGCAATTCTCTGCGCTCATTATTAAGCCTCGGACCAGCACCGAAAAGCTGCCAGGTATTCGTCGCGCCGGCAACAGGCGAGCAATGGTATTCGATCAAGCCATTATGCAAGGGAAACATTACGGTAGCCGTCTGGGCGGTGATGCTTATACGCTGCGGTCGCAAAGCCCGAATCACCTCCGGCAGCTGGTCATCCGGCCGAATGTTTATCTGGTTTGTAAGCGATGAGCTCGTCATCTCCAAGCAAGCTCTTGCGACCGCCACGGGCTCCGCAAGCCTCGCCCTGCGGCTGCAACCCGCCAGCAAAATCGCCGGCAGCCCACAAACAATGAAGCTCCTGCATGGAGATTTCATTGGGCGTTTACGGCGCGCCAACCGGAGCGCGAACGTCGAATGATCTGAAAAATCGGAACCGGGTAAACGAAATACCAGGGTCCGCTCCGGTTTGCTCCAGTTGGTTGTTGGGCGGCAATTCTTGGCGTGAGCAGTCCATGAAATGATTACTCCCTTCTCTTCTTGGCAGCCGTCTTCTCTCGGGTTTCCCTCACTCTGAAATCGACCATCTTCTTAATCAAATTGAATGGGACTGACTTATTGAGCGGGAATTGGACCGACCCCTTCGCCCAATCGTAGTCGGCCAAATCGCGGTTGAATGCTTCGATTGCGGATGGCGTAGGATAAAACCCGATGTGCTTCTGGAAGGCGGCAAAATGCACAAGGTTTCCATGCAGAACAAACGTCGGCATCTGGTATTTTATCGCCTCCGCTGCATCAGGTGCAGCCTTCCTAACTATCCCACGTATTTTCTGTAGGGTTTCCTGAACGTCTTGCGGGAAGCCCGCGATGTATTCGTCGATGTTCTTGGCTGGTGCGGTTTTCATATCGCGATTTCTACGCGGCTCAAGACGGAGTGTGCCGCCCAACGACGAACACCACCGATGGGCGGCGTCCTCCAGTGGTTGGATTTCAAATAGTTGTTATCGCCGCTCATTCGGCGTGGAGTTGTTAGCCTTTCGATCATTGATGCGCATAAACTGGCAAGTCGGGATTCCATGACGCTGGCATCTGCCACTGTGCGTTCGTCAATGTCCTATTCCAGCGGTGCATTCTGTAAATCTCCGAATCCCAGTGAAACGTCACGGCAGGGGAACGACCACGATAAAAAACTGCAACGTGGGCATTGGTGTCGAGCGTCGCTCGTGCAGTGCCCCAATAGATGTCCTGGTGGTCATAGTAGAACCTACGCCATTCCAGGCCGGGCTTGTGATAAACGAAGCTCGTTGTGAATAACTCGGGACCCCAATTGCACTCTTGAACGATACAGGCCTCTACCCCGTCCGGCGTTACCGCTCGCCCAACAACCCTTGGGTGGGCGATATGCACCAAGAACATCGCACTGGCTGCGAAGCATGCGACGAACAAACTGCCAATAGCGATTACCGTTGGCTTGGCCATGAAAGGAAACAGGTAGCTCACCGATGGCGGCCCCTCAGGCGCCCGAAATATCAAACGACGTGGGGCCGCCATTCGGTGCAGCGTCAGGTGTGCGCCTGACATGGGCGTGAACTGATGGGGTGAAAGTCCCCTGTGCAGGAATGCAGTCAGGCTGGCTCTCATAACGGGAGTCAGTTTGGCCGAAGTACTAGACCGAGGCAACTGCGGGATCGCGAGGTCTCGTGGGAAGGAAGCCGCAGGTCAAAGCTGATGAGCCGACGAACAGAAAGACCATACAAGGTTGACGGAGCGGGCAAGCTGGCACCACACAGCGCAGCCCGGCGTTCAGCTCCGGAGATAAATGGTCCGGCTGTGCAGCAAGAGTTCACGTTCTTACTCAGGGAGACCTGTCGCCCGAGCCCATCGGCAACGGTGGGGGCGGTGGCCAGAAATGGTTGCCGTGCGGGAGCAGGAGTCAGCAGAGGCCGTAGTACCGAGGGCAACGAGCCGGGATACACCCCGGAGGACTCACCCACTCGGGAAGGGCTGAACTTGGCAGGCAGAACACGACCATCGGTGGTCTTGACCCGGAGCGATGAAGCCGACCGGCTGAGCATCCGGGCAGCGATCACCGTGGCAGAGAAAGAGTGGCTGCTGCGTCCGCAAGGACTGCCAGGAACCGCCGTACGCGGACCCGCATGTACGGTGGTGTGGGAGCCCGGAGGGGAAACCCTCCGGGCGACCCGATTGGGCAGTGCGGTCATGGATGCTGCCTATACTGAGCCGTGTGTTCGGAGATTGAGCAGGAAGGCAGCTCCCCTACTCGCCCAAGTGTATAAACGCCGCCCTGTGGACACGTGAGCCCAATGCGCAAATACGGCCGCAGAACGTCGGCCGTAACCACATCATCGGTTCTCCTGTGAAACTCCAGCGCCCACGATTGCTTGGCGCCCTGAAGCTGCCGCAGATTGGCGACGCAGCTAGGCCGCATCCCCGGATGGAAAGGCCTGAAGTTCGGAAGTGCCACGATGATGCTCCCAACCAAGCAGGCACCAAAAATGATTGCGGCTTTCATGCTCATAGAGGGTATGGGCTATGGCGCCCAACGGTCCGCAGCAGCGGCCCGGCGCCAGGGGCGTAAAATGCAAACAGGACGGACTTGCCGGGTCCGCTGCCTGCGGTGGTTATATGGCCAATATTTCATTCTTAGCACCATGAAATGTGACGGCCTCGGCCCCGCGATAATCCTCGCCACGGAGAGACACAGTCACCAATGAACAATCATCGAAATGTAGAACCAGCGCCTCCTGGTCCATGAACTCAATGCGACTTACCTGCTTAGTAATGCAAGAGCAGAGCAAGTTCCGGAACTGATCGTCGCCCATCTTGGCGAATCCCTTTGGCGTAATGACCGTAACGACGGTCATGGCGTTCAAGGTCGGACCATCGAAGTGAAGCTGCAAGTAATCTTGGACAAACGTAACTGCGCTCAACTGCTTGCCAACAACTTGCTGAAGGGGATCGCTCATTGCCGTTCGGCCATATAACGCCCTAACTCAGGCACAGCCGCCGAGTGGGACATCGACTGCAAAATCAACTTTCGAATTCTCATAACGCCATCAATCGCGCTGCGGGGCGGCTGTTGCCTGCGGTGCCGGGTTCGGCGTCGTTTATGTGTTGCCAAACATTCCGCTGCCTCTTCTGCGCATTCAACTTTCCGGAGGCACTCATTGTTTGCCAATTCTCAGGTGGAGGATCATTGTGCGCTTTGGCGACCCTTTCCTATCACGCTCGCTGAGGCGAGACCGTCGATAATAAACAAGGGCGCCCCGTAATACCATGCATCGAGGTAGGAGTAGCTGTAGGGCGTCCAACGACCGTTTTGGTAGTGCAACTCATACTGGGCCCAGCAGCGCCTATTCCACCCATCGTCGTAGTACACTTCCACGGCTGGCACTCCAACATTGGAACCCTGTATCAGGCGAAGGTGGCCAAACGCCAACTGCCTCACTGAGTCTCGGACGCCCCGCACATCGCGACGACAGATGGCCCGCCACAATGCCATCAAACGTTCGTGCGACACAATCTGACGGATCGTGATCACGTCGTTTCTATTCGCAAAATGATCCCCATCCTCTCCATACCGGACTTCGAATTTCGATTGGTGCCGGTTGTGCGACAAGAGCGCCCCTCCAACCAGCGCAAAGGCCATCACTACTATAATCGCAATAACTCGCCTTCTTTTCATGAATGCTCAACAGGAGACGAACGTTCGGCCTCACTGGCTGCGAGCCAGAGGTAATCAGCATGTAAAGTGCGCGTCATCGAGCAGTCCAGTGCAGGCCGGGGTTCGGCGAAAAGCGGTGGTTCGAATTGTAAGCAGTTCATCGTTCCTGACTGGCCCTGGGTAACTTAGTCAAAGACTCCGTGAGCACGACCTTGCCTTCGGGATCCTTAGAGCGTGTCTGAAAAGTGACTTGGGTTGAAACATCCGACTCTCTGATAAGTCGGCGAGGCATATGATAACTCGAGAAAAATGAAGAATTGTTTTGACAGTGGACGCGCGTTGATTTGGTCACATTTTCGGCGCAGC
>DASRFK010000209.1:0-43463 GCA_035651635.1 Verrucomicrobiia bacterium
ATGCAAGTTTTCAATCTGCGGCGCCGCCGAGACCCGAGCCGCCGAGATGGACACATTTTGACCGCGTCGAATGCAGTGTCCTGCGCAACTCCCGGACCACGGACGTCCGAGCCCGCGGCACGTCCAGAGAAAGCGGCGGAAAAACGCTCTCCGGCGATTCAAGGGACGAGTTCCACGAAGCCTATTCCGCCGCGCGGCTTACTCCGCGATGGCCGCGCCCTGCAGCAGAAAGACGCGTGAGGCCTTTTGGCCCAGCGCAGACTCGATCTTCAACAGCTGGCTATAATCCTTGGGATCAATGATCGCCGGCTCGAGGTCGAAATCGTGGGTCAGCACGAATTTGCCAGCTTCATTTTTGGCCAGTGTGCGCGCCTTGCCGCCGCCATCCGGCACGGTCAACTCCGAGCCGCTTGGCGCAATGACAATCTGCTTGTAGTTGGACGGCAACTCGATCTCGGTGCGAATCGTGTTCTCCTGATGGCGCGAGAGGAACAAAGGCAAAGTCCGGTGATCGCTGCCGAGCGGCAAAAACGACGGTGTAAACGGCAGGTCAAAGTACAAGTACTTGCCATCGACCACCGCGTAGTTGTCGATTTGAACCGAGAACTGTTCCAGGCCGGGGTACGTCTCGAACTGGGTGACCAGGTCGCTGGTGGGCTGGGCGCCTTGGGTCACTCCCGAAACGATTTCCTGGAAATAGCGCCGCCGCTCTTCCGGCGGCAACTCGGAGAAGAACCTGCGCTTGGCATTGTACTCGGTCCCAAAATAATGGCGCGAAATAGCCAACTGCGTTTTACCATTGTCGGCCAGCGATAGACTGTAAACCGTCTCGGTCTTGTCCCCGCAGCCCTTGACAGCGTGAATGGTTTCCGGCGTTTGCGAGGCAAGAACGATCCCCAGGCGCCCGTCGTGCGCCGTTGTGCCCATCCGCGCATATTGATCAGTGTCGTTGAGATAATATGCGTCTCCCTCGACCGCGACCTTCACTAAAGGATTCTGGAACGTGTGAGGCAACGGAAATGAAGCCGTCACGTTGGTAATCCCCGAGATCGGCGGCAAGCCCGAGCCCAAAACAAAGCCCGGCTCTAACCCGGCGGCTTTCAGCATCGCGAAGTAGAGGATCGCGCGGTCGGCGGCATGTCCATAACCGTCCTTTAAAGTAGTATCTGCATCCGACAACTCACTGAGCGGCAAATCGGTAAACGAAGGACCCGCCGCGCGAATGGACGTCGCAATGAAATCCCGAATTTTTTGCACTGCCTCGACTTTGTTTTTGGCCGGGTTAACCAGGTGACGCGCGGTTTCGGCCGCGGCGCTGTCCTTGGCGGCGTGAGCCAGCATCGCGCGATTGAGGTCAGCCCAATACGCGGCGGCGTCGCCGGCAAAATATTCAACCCCGGACAGGTAGGCCCATTCCGGGGGTAGCTCCACCTCGGCCGGCAATGCTTTGACATTCTCCGCGTGCCACTGAAAGGAACTGATGCCCTCGGCAGTCCGGGTCTGTTCGTGAATCATGCCGCCCGCGCCGCTGATGATTTTTTGGAACTTCAGATCCGCCGGAGCCTGGAGCATAACGGTCTTCTCTTGCAGCTGGTCCGGGAGTTGGAACGCCTCGAAGCCGGCGAGAAAAGGCTTATTAGTGGTGGCAATCTGGTACTCAACTTCGATGGTCAAACCGATGTCGATGCCCGGCAGATTGGCGACGAGAATCTTGCCTCCGGTGTAGCGTTTGGCCGACGAGTTCCATCCGGCATCCATCACATTGATCTCGTCTTTGGCAATTTCCTGACGCTTGCCATCCTTGGACGTGACGGTCGCATGCAGGATCTTGGCTTCCTGACAGGCGGGGTTGAAATCGATTTTCACCTCGGCTTCGCGTTTTTTACCCGCGTAATTCAGGATCTGCTTCGAGTACTTCGCTTTCAGGACCATCGTATGGGCGTCGAGAATCTGGATTTCCTTGTGGCTCTCCAGCACCTTGGCGTCCGACTCGACCTGCGACTCGGGCGTATTTACCACCTCGGCGGCAGGTCCGGCGGCCGAAGGAGTCAGAGCCAACACGGGGTTCTTGCGCTCATCATAATCGAGCAGCTTAAGCGCATCCTTCAGTTTCAAGTACTGCGCTGGGCTAAACTCGACGGTTTTGAGCTTAAGTTCGCGCACGCCCGCCAACTCGCCGTCCTTAAAGCTAAAATGCTCTTCGTACCCCATCGCAGCGTCATCCAGCGGCGAACAGGTCGGCATGGAAACTGACCCCGTGAATCCCGGGGCTGTTTTTATCGAGATCTCTTCTTTCAGCCCGCACGTAACGGTCGTCTGCAGCGGGTATTTCCGCTTTTCCAGCCCGGTCCCCCCGAGAATGAAATTCACGATCCCCATTCCCTTGCCCACCCAGGGCAGGCTGACCATCGCTTTGCCGCTTCCGGACGCCATCATACCTTCGGCGGAAAACTCGATGGAGGCATGAACGGTGCTCGAAACATCCAGCATGTTCTCGGGAGTGAGCTTGAGTGATTTTAAACGAGCGCCCGGCATGATCCGTTTAAGGTTGCGCTCGAAAAAGCGCAATTCATCGTCGGGTTTCATATGTGAAAAAGCCTCGCGATAGGCGTTGTCGTTGACCCCCTCGAACGACAGCTCGGAGCGAGCTTCGAGCAAACCGGCAGTGTCCAGCGTGCCCGTCGTCTTGATCACCATCATGTTCTCCTCGGGAGGGTTAATGGGGCTGATTTTGATCTCCTCGCCTTCCGGGCGGCAAACCAGATAGCTCTGGTCGCGGTCCATAGCAGGGAGCAAATCTTTGGTGTTTTCGTCGGTCGGGTCCATCAGCACGTAGTCGCGCTTGCCGAGGTCGACACTGACGATGGCGTGATTGAAAAACGGATCCGGCACTTCGAAATCCATTTTGGAACCCACATTGATGAGCACCGGGTAAGCCTGCAACCCCGCCGCTCGCAGCAGCGAGACCAGCAACGCCGCTTTGTCGCGGCAAACGCCGTATTTTTTGCCAAAGGTCAGGCTCACATCGTGCGGCTCAAAACCGGGCCGGTCCTTTTCCGGCGTCAGGCCCATGTAGCGGATATTCTTGGCGACATAATTGAAGATCGTCTGGATTTTTTCGCGGTCCGATTTGACGCCGGCCGTGAGCAGATCGACCTCCTGTTTCATTTCCGGCACGGAGGCGTCCAGGTGCGGTTTGCTCAAGCTCCAATACCATTTGGAAACGAACTGCCAATCGGGGGTGGTGCTGACGAGCAAACGCTGGAGCACATTCTCGTACGGAGGCATGGACGGTTCGTCGAACATTCTGGGCACATCGTTCACTTCCCAGTGATGGACCGTGACGTCCGCGCCCTCCTTGTGAGTGGTGTATTTCACTGTCCCCTTAACTTCGTCCCGCAGCACCGTCTTCTGGAGCGGCTTGTTCGCCGGGGCCCGCACGTCATAAGACATGTGCCGGATATAGCTCGGCGCTTCAAACACGTTCACTTCGGCAAATTCACCTGGAATAATCGCCCGCTCCGTCGTCTGGCGCGACACCGAATGAACCATGTCGCCAATCTCCAGCTTCGGGATATTTACCCGCAGGATCTTGCTATTCGGATCATAAATGTTCATCGACATCTGACTGTCGTCGATTGTTTCTTTGGAATTGGCCGGGATATCAACGGGAATCACCTCGCCGTTCGGGCGAATGACTTCAAGCTTAACCACCTCGACGGTGAAGTAGGGAAGCAAAAAGCCCAACGACAAAGTGCGGTTATTGCGTTTGCCTTTTTCGGTCAGCACTTTCGTGACCGTCTCGTCCTGGCTCTCGGCGGTACCGTCGGCTCGATAAACCCGCAACATTTTCTTCTCCACCGTGGCATCGTCGCTGTCAGGGTACTTGGCGGCGGTAACGCCGGCCCCGGCTTCCACGATCGTTTTGTTATCGAGGAAAGCCCAGTAGCTGCCCTCGTATTTGCCGGCCCCACCACCCTGCGCCCAAGCGGCAAAAGACGTGGCCAGGAGGACTAAGGAAACAAAAAATCTCATGCTCGAAAAACCTTTGGTTCTCATCGGGTCCCAACATGCCGTAGGCGAGAGCGCCATTCAACCGCTAAGTGCCGCAACGGCCGCGACCTTGCTCCACCTCTCCGGAGGGAAAGGGCGCTTGCCTCCCCAACCTATGTTGGTCGCTCCACCATGCCCCCAACCAAGCAGGACTTATTCAATGAACAATCACACCAAATTCAAAAGAAAAATGGCAGAAAAAATTTGGCCTGGCTGGGGTCGGCACCCCACCCAAAGTCAAAACAAAATGAAGCAAGAAACGCCCATTTTACCGCACAAAATTCGCGTGTGCATAACCAGTGAACAACAGTTAATATGTTATGCTAGCCACTGCCCCGCCCTTTGCCTTAGAAGCTTAGTCCCGGCCGTGATACCCAAAGGCTTGAGTCTTGCGCCGGCCGAGTAACACAAAAACTAAACGACCGGACCTATGCACAAGCTCCTTTTTATCAGCATTTTATGCAGTGAGTCTACCCCCGTCCGGTCAGTCGCTTTGACGTCCCCTTCCCTCCCCTGCCCGACAGCTATCGTCGGACAATCGCTTTGCGGGCATTCCTCAGGTGTCTGGATGGAATTGCTGCGGCAAGGTGAATAAAACCGGCCTTTCACCCTAAAACCCTCTCAAAACCCCATGCAAGCCGCCGCTCAGCAAACGTGGCATATCGCCCAGAACCACATCCGTTCCGCTTTGGGCCCGGAAACCTTCAACCTTTGGTTCGCCCAACTGCGGCCGCGGATGCAAGACCACAGCAGCCTCGTGCTGGAAGTGGCCGATAATTATTCCGAAAGCTGGCTGAAAGATAACTACGTTGGAGTGCTGCGCGAGGCCGTGGCTCGCGCATCGGGTCGGCAGCTCGAAATTCAGTTTGAAATTGGCGCGGCGGGCGGCCAGCCAAAAGGCAACGAGATTACGCCGGCGCAGCCGCCACGAGCCGCTCAACCGAACGAACGTAAAACCACTCACCACGAGCCCCCGTTCAACCCCGCGAACAACTTCGAGACCTTTGTCGTGGGGCATAACAACAACTTCGCTCATGCCGCGTCGCTGGCGGTGGCCCAGTCACCCGGCAAGGCGTACAACCCTTTGTTTCTGTACGGAGGCGTCGGGTTGGGCAAGACCCATCTGCTGCATGCGATCGGCCACCGGGTTCTCACCGAGCGCAAAGGCTCGAAGGTGGCTTACCTTTCCTCCGAGCGGTTTACCAACGAGTATATCGACGGGATCCAGAACAACCAGTTGGGCCGTTTTCGGGCCAAGTACCGCCAGACCGATGTGCTGTTGATCGACGACATCCAATTCCTGGCCGGCAAGGAACGCATCCAGGAAGAGTTCTTTCACACCTTTAACGCGCTCCACGAAGGGCACAGACAAATTGTGCTGACTTGCGACCGCCCCGCCGGCGATATCCCCGGTTTGGAGCAGCGCCTGGTCTCCCGCTTCGAATGGGGACTGGTCACCGATTTGCAGCCGCCGGACGTCGAGATGCGCCTGGCTATCCTTCGCAAGAAGGCCCAGTTCCTGGCCTTGGAGCTGCCTGAAGAGATCATGGGATTCCTGGCCAACCGCATTCGAAGCAACATCCGCCGCCTCGAGGGCGCGCTGATCCGGGTGGCTTCCTACGCCTCCCTGACGGGCAAGAAATTAACCGTTGAAACCGTCGAGGGACTTCTGCGTGAAATCCTTCACGAAGAAGGCCGGCCCACCGTTTCCATCGAGGTAATTCAGAAGAAAGTCGCGGAACAATTCGATCTGCGCGTCGCCGACATGACCGGCAAGCGCCGGCCCGAAAACATCGCATTTCCCCGCCAAATTGCCATGTACCTCGCGCGGCAACTGACTCAAAACTCATTGAATACCATCGGTGAAGCCTTCGGTGGCCGCGATCATGGCACGGTCTTGCATGCTTGCCGCACGGTCAAGGATCGCATGGAAGTCGACCCCCAAGTGCGACAAGTCGTCGGACGCCTGGAAAGCCAAATGACGCGCTGATGCCGCCGCGCGGTCATTCCTGTCCAACGGCCCCCGGCCCCTCTCGGAAGCCCGGAAGGTTCGGCGACCCGCCATGGTTGCCAGATGGCAGCCAGATGTGGCAAGCAATGCCGACCTGCGGTAAGCCCGCGCGCAGGCCAATTCATGAAGGCCAAAGGCGGGGACGGGGACGACTCGTCGACGACTCGTCCCCGCATCCTGCCAACTGAGTTTAAAGCCTGTGGGGACGAGGACGTCCCCACCCCGGTTCACGCCCAGCGACTTTGGCACAGCCGCGCCCATTCCATTCCGCATTTCCCATCTGCGGTCGCCCCGAATCTGCGGGAAAACGAGCATGACTGCCTCCGATGTCGCCAGCCGAAAGAAGGGGCGGGGACGTCTCGTCCCCGGTTCGTGGGGAGCCGCAGCATTGAGGAAACGGCGACGAGACATCGACGAGACGTCCCCACCCCTTTCATCAATTGGCGCTGGCACGCGCGCCTCAGTTGAATTTGGGTCTTGACGCGTGCGTCAGATGGAGGAGCATTATTTGTCGAATTAGCACGATGAATCCTCCTTGCCAATGACCAGGCCCGATCACCGGTTCCGACCGCAAGACCTGTTTCTCACCCGTCGTGATTTCCTGTCCCGTTGCGGCCTGGGGCTGGGGATGATCGGCTTGGCCAACTTGCTCGGCCCGCAGTTGCTGGAAACCTCGGCCGCGGCGGAGCAAATCTCTTCCTCCTCTCCGCTGGCCCCGCGGGCGCCGCACTTTGCGGCCAAAGCCAAGCGCGTGATTCACATTTTCGCCAACGGCGGCCCGTCGCATGTCGATACCTTCGATCCCAAACCGGCGCTGGCGCGGTTGCATGGCAAACCATTGCCAATGGATAATCTCGCCACCGAACGGCGCACCGGGGCGGCCTTCCAATCGCCTTACACCTTCCGAAAGTATGGGCAAAGCGGGATCGAAGTCAGCGAGTTATTTCCGCACGTGGCGGAGCACATCGACGACATCGCGGTGATCCGCTCGATGCATGCCGATGTGCCGAACCACGAACCGTCGTTATTGTTAATGAATTGCGGCGAAGCGCGGCTGCCCCGCCCGAGCATGGGTTCGTGGCTCACGTATGGCCTGGGAACTCTCAACCAAAATCTTCCCGGCTTCATCACCATGTGCCCGGGAGGCTACCCCATCCAGGAATCGCAGAACTGGCAGAGCGCGTTTCTGCCCGGCATTTATCAGGGCACCTACATCAACACCCAGCATCAGGAAATCGAGAAGCTCATCCAGTACATTAAAAACGACTATGTGTCACCGTGCGAGCAGCGCCAGCAACTGGACCTGCTCCACGAACTCAACGAGCAACACGCCCAACGCCGCGCACGGGATGCCCAGATGGAAGCGCGCATCCAATCGTTCGAATTGGCCTCCCGGATGCAAATGGACGCCACTGACGCCTTCGACATTGCCAAAGAACCCGAAGAGATCCGCAAGCTTTACGGGCCTGGCACGCAGGCCCGGCAACTACTCATTGCGCGCCGCTTGCTCGAGCGCGGGGTGCGCATGATCCAGCTTTGGCATGGTGCGGGTCAACCGTGGGACAACCACGATGATCTCGAAGAGAACCACCGCCGGCTGGCGCGCGAATGCGATCAGGGCATCGGGGCCCTGCTCGCCGATCTCAAACAAAGAGGCATGCTCGACGAAACGCTCGTTATCTGGGGTGGCGAATTCGGCCGCACTCCCACCGTGGAATTGCCCACGCCCGGCGCCAACGCCGGCAAGGTCAATGGCCGAGACCACAATCACCACGGCTTCAGCATGTGGCTGGCCGGGGGCGGCGTGCGCGGGGGATATGTCCACGGAGCGACCGACGAGTTCGGGTTCAAAGCGATGGAAAAGCCCGTGCATGTCCATGATCTCCACGCCACGTTGCTGCGGTTGCTCGGATTCGATCACACCAAATTGACCTTCCGGCATGCCGGCCGCGATTTTCGCCTCACCGACGTCTACGGCAACGTCGTGCCGGAGCTGATCGCCTGAATGGAGCCGCGCGGACACCATTTCCGCCGATTGCTTTTAACGGGCTACGTCGTCCTGACCGGCGCCACGGTTTGGAGCGCTAATAACACACAGCGCGAGCGAGAGGAATTCTTCGAAACGACAATCCGCCCCATCTTTGCCGAGCAC
Organism: Verrucomicrobiia bacterium; assembly: GCA_035651635.1. Classification (GTDB taxonomy): domain Bacteria; phylum Verrucomicrobiota; class Verrucomicrobiia; order Limisphaerales; family UBA8199; genus JANXQE01. The sequence goes on from DASRFK010000209.1 coordinate 8,217, forward strand.
TGCTACCAGTGTCACAGCGACAAAGCCGAAAAAATTAAGGGCGGACTGCGATTGGATAAACCGGATTTGCTTCTCAAAGGCGGCAAGTCGGGACCGGAAATCGTCGCCAGCGATCCAGATACCAGCCGGTTGATCAAGGCCGTGCGCTACACCGACCCGGACCTGCGAATGCCGCCCAAGGATAAACGTTTATCGCCGCACGAGGTCGCTGAGCTTGAGCTGTGGGTGAAGTCGGGGGCGTCGTTACCAACCGCGTCGGCCACAACGAGCGAAATGACCGGAATTGCTCAAGCTCGAGCGAGTCATTGGGCCTTTCAACCCGTTCGCAAGCCGGCCTTGCCTGAGGTTCAGAACACCGGCTGGGCACGCACGCCGATGGATAATTTCGTTCTTGCGCTCCTGGAAACAAACCATCTCAGACCGGCGCCGCCAGCCGATCGACGAACCTTGATTCGCCGCGTGTCTTATGATCTCACCGGCCTGCCGCCCACAGCCCAGGAAGTGGATGCCTTCGCCAAAGACGAGCACCCGGATGCGTACCAGCAAGTCGTCGAGCGCTTGTTGGCTTCACCACATTATGGTGAGCGCTGGGGCCGTTACTGGCTCGACGTAGCGCGCTATGCCGATACCAAAGGTTACCTCGCGGGTGGCGAAGAACGGCGGTATGCCTTCTCTTATACTTACCGGGACTATGTTATCGCCGCGTTCAACGACGACAAGCCATACGACCGGTTCATCACTGAACAACTGGCCGCCGATCTACTGCCCCAGGGAAAGGACAAGAAACCCTTGGCGGCCCTGGGTTTCCTGACGCTGGGGCGCCGCTTTCTGAACAATCAAAATGACATTATCGACGATCGCATCGACGTCGTGACGCGCGGCACAATGGCCCTGACGGTCGCGTGCGCGCGGTGTCACGATCACAAATTCGATCCCATCCCAACGCGGGATTACTACTCGTTGCATGGCATCTTTGCGAGCAGCCATGAGCCGGCGGAACTCCCCTTGCTGGAAGAGTTGCATGACTCCCCCAACTATCAGGACTATCTGCTCCAAAAAGCAAAGATTCAGCAAGAAATCGAGGATTTCAAAAGCAAGCAGGTCAAAAAATTCCTCGACGAGCTGCGAAAACATATTGGGGATTACTTGCTCGGCGCACACGAATCCCAATCACTTAAGGATCGCTCGAAGCTGGATACCTTCGCCGGCGAGCATAAGCTCAACCCGATTATTTTGCGCCGGTGGCTGGATGCGGCTCAGCAGAACCAGCCACCAATAATTTTCAAACCGTGGTTCGAGTTGTGCAAAGCCGAGAATGTTGCCGGCGATGCACCGGCCCTGCTGGTGCAACTGGCTCAACAACCAGATTTGAATCCAGTAATCACCAAAGCGCTGGCACAGAACGTCACCAATTCGCTTCGGCAGGCTGCGGACGTTTACAACAAAATCTTCACGGATATTGCCGCGGAATGGGAATCCTTCAAAGCCGACGCCATCAAACAAAACCTTCGCGAGCCAACACAACTGCCGGAAACCAATCATGAAGCCTTGCGCCAGGTGCTCTATGCCGAGAACGTGCCTTTCAATCCCCCGCGGTCCCAAATCGAGAGCATCGAAGCTCAGCCGATTAGTGATGGCACCGCCCCACTCTGCAATAAAATCGAAGCGTTGAATTGGACGCATCCCGGGGCGCCAGCCCGGGCCATGGCGTTGGTGGATCGCTCAAACCCAGGAAACTCCCACGTGCTTTTGCGTGGCAGTCCCGGCAATCCCGGCGAAGAAGTCCCGCGCCGTTTCCTGGAAGTGCTGAGCCCCGCTAACCGGCTCCCATTCACCAATGGCAGCGGTCGGCTGGAATTGGCCCGGGCCATTGCCAATCCCGACAATCCCCTGACCGCACGCGTATATGTGAACCGGGTCTGGTTGCATCATTTTGGCGAAGGCCTGGTCAAAACGCCCGGAGATTTCGGCGTGCGCACCGAGGCGCCAGTGCACCGATTGCTATTGGATTACCTCGCCGCTACTTTCGTTGAGCATGGATGGAGCACCAAGGAACTGCATCGGCAGATCGTACTCTCGGCCACATACCAGCAGAGTTGTGAGCCCTCTAATAATGACATAAATGTTGATCCCGAGAACAATCTGCTCTCGCACGTGAACCGGCAGCGGCTGGATTTCGAAGCTATGCGCGATACCCTCCTGGATTTGGCTGGCAAACTCGATCCGAACGTGGGCGGACTGCCGGTCGATCTCGAATCCGAACCATTTTCAACCAGGCGAACGGTCTATGGCTTAATTGACCGACAAAACCTGCCGGGCATGTTTCGCACCTTCGATTTTTCAAATCCGGATACGAGCAGCCAGCGCCGTTTCCAAACCACCGTTCCGCAGCAGGCTTTGTTCCTTCTGAACAGTCCCTTTGTCGTTCAACAGGCCCGTGAACTCGTGAAGCGGCCTGAAATCGCCGACGCCAAGAATGCCGCTGAACGAATCCAGGCACTCTACCGGGTCGTGCTGCAACGCTGCGCGGAGGAAAAGGAAGTCGTTTTAGGTGAAAAATTTCTCGCGCAACAACCCGCCCCAAACGCCAAGCTATCGCCGCTAGAAAAATACGCCCAAGTACTGCTGCTTTCCAACGAACTGATGTTTGTGGACTGACACGCTGGGGCGGAGCGCCGAGTTGCACTTGGCTTCAGGCACCGGCATTCCCACCGAGAGTTCAGTTCCTTGGGCTGTCTCGTGAATCCTAAGCCGACTGGACACGGCGCCCCGAAGGAATACCGTTTGCAACCGGCTTTTAGCTAAGAGCGTGTTTTGAATTCGGTTTGGAGTCCCGCCTTAGGTGGCCCGCCGCCAAACCGCTTGAAGGCGGGACTCCAAATCCAAGTGCCCACGCTCAAGCCGATGTTTTAAACACGCCCTAAGGCTGCTTTTCGACATTGACCGACATCAAGCGCAGCTGAGGCGGCTCGTGGTAATGCTCATCAGGAAACGCGGACTGGCCGGGGCTCCATCCCACGATCGTGCTCCACGCCCGCGTGTTCACCGGGCCGGAGGCTGTCGAAACCGTCGGCGGCAGGTTTGGTTCCTGTGAGGAAAACGGATTGAACAGATTCAGCACCCGCTTTGAAAAGTCGCCCGCCGACTTGGCTTTGAGCGTGGTGGCCACCGGGCCACTAACATGCACCGTGGTTTTGGAAATTGTATAGTCGACTGAATTCGTGTCCTTGGGCTCCGTCAGGCGCCATCGAAGAGTGGCCGAACTAGGCAACGTCAGGTGAGATGTATCGTGAACCGTCGCCGCATTTGTAAACGCCAGAGAATTGTTAGTCCCCGGGTTCATAGTCTGTGCTTTTCCTTGGCTCGCCACGAAAGCAACCGCAAAAACAACGAAGCATGCAGCCTTCATGAAGTACAAGACTCCCGTTTGGGCCGTCTGTCAAGGCAGCCCGGCGCTCGGACTTCCCAGTCAGGCTTGCCGGTCCGCAGAGATCCCCAACCGAACCTGGCGAATCGGAAGGTTTGGCGTCAGCAGGTTTTAATTCGTTACTGCGTGCGGCATGCCCGCGCCCCGGCCTCAGCGCAGCCATTCGTGCCGGTGTTCTTCGACGAATGAATCGTCGTTCAGATGAGGGTAGTCGCGATACACACGCTCGATCTGCTCAAGTTGGCCTGGGCTCACCGTTTCGGCAGGGTCCAAACACCACGCACCTTCGAGCAAGCCCTGTCGGCAGAGGACCTGGTGCAAGCCCGGGATGCACCCCGCGTACCCATTTGCCGCATCGAACAAAGCAGCGTTGGAATCGGTCACTTCAGCCGCCAGGCGCAAGAGATTCTGCGGAATGGGTGCACCGGAACACACCAATTTGCGGCATTCGGCATGCAATTCTACCGCATTGCTGGTCCAAACGGACCAGTGCCCCAACAAACCACCGACAATGCGCCGCTCGACCGGCCTGCCGGCCACTTGGAACCGGAAGAGCGTCAGCAAATCGAGCACGATATTGTCGTCGTTGCCGGTATAAAGAGAAATATCGTCGCGCCCTGACTCCGCCACTGCGCGAATCACCTCGAGGGTTTGATACCGGTTGAAGGGAGCAATCTTGATGGCAACAACGGAGGGGATCTCCGCAAAGCGCCGCCAGAAGTCAAATGGGAGCACGCGCCCGCCAGCGAGCGGTTGGAGGTAAAAACCAAAAATCGGAATGATCTCGGCCACGGCCTTGCAATGCTCGACCAACGCATCTTCGTGGGCGCTCTTCAGCGCAGCCATGCTGATCAGACCCGCGTCAAAACCCAGTCGCCGCGCCAGGGCCGCCTCCCGGAGAGCTTGTCGGAGCCCGCCACAAATTCCGGCAATCCGAACGCTACCCGGTGTGAAGGGGTGCCATTCCTCTGCCGCCAACGCTAAGACAGGCTCCAGCAACCCGACCTTCGGATCGTGAATGGCGAATTGCGTCGTGTGAACACCGACGGCGATGCCCCCTGCTCCAGCGGCGCGATAGTAGCGAAACAGCGCGCGTTGCCGGCGTTCATCGAGTTTACGCCTCGCGTCGAGAGCCAGCGGACAGGCCGGGATGACCAGGCCTTTGGCTAAGGCTTGCCGTGTCGTTTCAATATCGCCCATCGCGCGCCTCGAAATGAGTCGGTTTGCCCAGGTCGCGCCCGCCGCGTTTCACCCAGTGGGAGATCCAGCGCAACATCTTCTCGAGAGAAACCGAAGGCGTTCCCAATCGAGCGCACAACGGATTTGAATTCCCCAGCAGCGCCGTTCTGCTTTCCTGATCCCTGAAGGCCGGAGTCCGGCCGAGGAATTCTCCGAACGCATTGGCTGCCTGGCGTACTGAAAAAATCTCAGGACGGCACAAGTTCCAAGCCGAAGGCGGAGCGGTCGCCAGCGAAAGGGCGCGAATGACCATTTCATTGGCGTCGCCTTGCCAAATACAGTTGAAGTATCCATTGCCAAGGTCAATTGCTTCGCCTGAGTGGACTTTTCGCGCGATATCGACCAGTACGCCGTAGCGCAGTTCCACGGCATAAAACAATCGGAGCAGAGCGATCGGAATCTGTTGCGCCCGCGAGTGAAACTCGAACACGCGCTCGCGCGCCACCGCGGCATTGGCGTATTCGCCCACTGGTGTCAGGGGATCGGTTTCCACGGCACCTCCGTTATTAGGGTCGCTCAGAGGGTAGACGTTGCCTGTGGAAAGCGCCACGATCCGCGAATTGGAGAAACGTTCCGCAACCCGTGTAGGTACGATGGTATTCACCGCCCAGGTGGCGGAGGGATTCTCTGTCGTGCCAAACTTGAGCCCCACGAGGTAAAGGATGTTCGGCGCCACAGGAAGACTTTCTATTCCTCCCCGCTCGAGCAAATCGCAGCGGCGCGTCTCAATCCCGTGCCGGTTGAGCCGGGCTGGAAGTTGCTCGTCGGAGAAACGACTGGCCGCAATGATTTTAAGAGGATGGCCCGCCGCTTCGGCGGCGTTCCTGGCCAGCAACGCTAAGATTGGGCCCATTTTTCCGCCCGCGCCCAAAATAAGCAGCGGGCTTTCGAGGGTTTTGATAAACTCCACCAAGGCACGGCTGGGCCGGCTCAGCAACAGTTCGAGTTCATTCTCGGTTTCAATGCGCTCCGGCAGGTTGTCGTCGATCACAGCCATGGTCGAGGTTGGTACGCCGGTTATGCCCCACTGCAGCTCAAAAAGCAACGACGCGCAGTCACATTGTTGTAGCAGCGTCTCGACAGAACGGCGTACTGCTATCTTAAGCGCGGAATTATGGCGGCGCTCTACCGAGACGCCGCTGCGGGCGAGGTGAGGCTCAGCCTCGTTTGCGGGCAACGCCGCTTTTAAGAGCGGCGCGCCGCACAGCGTCGGCCACGCGCTGCACCACCTCGCGATTGAATACGCTTGGAACAATGTACTCCCGGCTCAACTCGCCGGGGGCGATGCAAGCGGCAATGGCGCGCGCGGCGGCCTGTTTCATGCCCTCGGTAATTTGGCGCGCGCGCACATCCAGGGCGCCGCGAAAAATACCGGGAAAAGCGAGGACGTTGTTGATCTGGTTCGGATAATCACTCCGGCCCGTGGCCATGATAAAGGCAATCCGCGCCGCATCCTCGGGCATGATTTCCGGTGTCGGATTCGCCAAGGCAAAGATGATCGGCCTGGGCGCCATGTGTTTCAAGTGGCGCGCCTCCACGGTTCCCGGGCCGGAGACGCCAATAAATACATTAGCTCCCCGCAAGGCGTGCTGGCAGCGGCCGGAAAGCTTGCGCGGGTTGGTATGCTGCACCAGCCAGGCCTTGCTTTCGTTGAGCTGTGGCAATCGGCCCTCGTGCAGAATCCCTTCGCGATCGCAAACGACGATGTCGCGCGCGCCGCCGCGCAACAGTATGCGGGTCACGGCCATGCCTGCGGCACCGGCGCCGGAGACAACAATACGCGCCTGTTCGAGGGTGCGCTGCGAGAGTTTGAGCGCATTGAACAAAGCCGCCAGCACGACTACGGCTGTCCCGTGTTGGTCATCGTGGAAAACCGGGATATCCAGTTCTTCCTGCAGCCGGCGCTCAACCTCGAAACAGCGTGGCGCGGAAATATCCTCCAGATTGATGCCGCCAAATCCGACAGACAGATTTTTGACGGTCGCGACAATCTCGTCGGGATCCTTCGTCCGTAGGCAAATCGGGTAGGCATCGATGCCGCCAAATTCCTTGAACAACATCGCTTTGCCCTCCATGACGGGCAGGGCGGCTTCCGGGCCAATGTCGCCCAACCCGAGCACAGCGGTGCCGTCGCTGACCACGGCGACGGAGTTGCCTTTGATCGTCAACTGCCAGACTTTACGATGATCGGCAGCAATGGCTTCACAGACACGAGCGACGCCCGGGGTGTAGGCCATCGAGAGAGTGTCGCGCGTCGTGACGGGAACCTTATTGCGAATGCCCAGTTTGCCCCCGAGGTGCAGCAGAAACACCCGGTCGGAGACGTTGATGACCTTGACCTTGGGCAAGCTCCGAACCGAGGCGACGAGTTCTTCCTGGTGCGCGGCATCGCGCGCCCGCACCGTTATGTCGCGGGTCATGAGTTTTGAATCCGGCGTGACGATGTCGACGGCGCCCAAGTCGCCTCCGTGTTTGCCAATCGTGCTGACGACCCGGGCGAACATCCCGACCCGGTTGGGGTAAGCCACTCGGATGGTGAAGCTGTGGCTGACGGAAGGAGTGAGCGCTTGATGTTTCAATTCAGTTGGGCGGGGACTTTTTCGATCTTGCCATTGAGCGCGCCGTGCTGACCGTTACGCTCGGGAGATTTGAGCACGTCATTGACCCGGTCGAGCGCATTGCTCAGTTCAAGCCGCACGGCTTCGAGCTTTTTCTTCTCTTCGAAATTAGGATCGACAGGTCTTGCCGCTGGAAGCCCGAGAATCTCCCGGGCACGATCCAGAGCCGCATCGATGTGCGGGCACACATTTTCGCGGCCGAGCCGATCGATGAAACCCGCCCTTTCCATGACCATGAGCGGATTGGTATGTGGCGCGCTCAGAACGAGGTGCTTGCCGCGTTTGCGCAATTTCTCGTAAAGGTCCTCAAGTGCATTGAGCCCGGTAGCATCCATCGCCACCACCTTGCGCATGCGCAGAATCAAGACTTCGGGTTCCTGGCTTACTCGTTTGAGCACGCTTTCGAGCTTATCGACTGCGCCGAAGAAGAACGCGCCCATCATGCGATAGACCATCACTCCCTTCGGGACTTCTTTGCCAACCAACGAATGGTGCGAACCCTCCGTTTCAGTGCTTTCGTCCACGGCCATAATTTGTGTGGTTTCGGACGAGCGTTTGATGAAGAGCACGGCGGCCAGCACCATTCCAATTTCCACCGCCACGGTCAGATCGACGACCACGGTCAAAGCGAAGGCGGAGAGAAACACGGCACTGTCGCAGATCGGCCATTTGCGCAGGCGGCTGAAGTTGTGCCACTCGCCCATATGGAAGGCGACATTGACGAGCACGGCGCTGAGAGTGGCCAGCGGCACAAACTTCGCCAGCGGCGCGGCCACGAGAATGATGACCAGCAAGGTCAGGGCGTGGATCATTCCCGCGACGGGTGTGCGGGCACCGCTCTTGACGTTGGTCGCCGTGCGCGCAATGGCGCCGGTGGCGGCGATGCCGCCGAACAACGGGCTCACGATATTGGCGATGCCCTGGGCGATGAGTTCCTGATTTGCATCGTGCCGGTCATCGACCATGCCATCGGCCACCACGGCGCAGAGCAAGGATTCAATCGCAGCGAGCAAGGCAATGGTCATGGCTGGGTGGAACAAATGCTGGATATTGTCCCAAGAAAGCTGGGGAAAATGGGGTTTAGGCAAGCCTTGCGGGATGCCGCCAAAGCGGCTGCCAATGGTCTCGACGGGCAGGTTTAACAGACCGACAGCTACCGTGCCCAGAACCAGCGCGGCAATTGAACCCGGCACACGCCGCTGCCATTTTTTAGGCCAGAAGAGAATAATCGCCAATGAGGCGCTAGCGAGGCAAAGGGTCGGCCACTGTAAGGTGCCCAGGTGTTCACCGAGGACCTTCATCTTCTCTGCGAAGTCGGAAGGTACTTTGTCCACACGCAGTCCGAAAAAATCTTTGATTTGCGTGCTGAAAATCAGCACGGCGATGCCGCTGGTGAAGCCCATCGTCACCGGGTAAGGAATGTACTTAATCATCGTGCCCATGCGCGCCACGCCCAAAGTCACCAGGAGCCCACCGGCCAGAATCGTGCAGATGATCAGATTATCGAACCCGTACTTGGCGCCGATTCCGAACAGAATCACGATGAAGGCGCCCGTCGGCCCGCCAATCGATACCTTGGTGCCACCGAGGCCCGAAATGATGAACCCGGCAATCACCGCGGTAAAGATACCGGCTTCGGGCTTGACGCCCGACGCAATGGCAAACGCCATCGCCAGCGGCAGCGCGACAATACCGACGGTGATCCCGGCGATCAGGTCAGGAACAAAGTCTTTGCGCTGATACCCTTTGAGGGTCTCGAATAAGCGGGGACGAAACGGAACGTTAAAGGTCATGAGCTTCGTGGGAGTAAAGACGGGCCGAAGATACCTCGCTTCGTGGCTGGCTCAGACACTCGGGCGGGTTGCACTGCGGGCAACGGCACCTGCTGGAGAACGTGGATAATGCCGGCAGCATCGGTCGCGCTATTCAATTGCTTAACCAAAACCGAGTCCTGGCTTAGCCGCGCGACTGCGGCAATCAGATTCAAATAGTTCCGGGCTTCATCCTCCGGCACCGCAAAAAGCAGGAGCAGTCGAACTGGACTTCCTGAGTAGCCTAGCCAATGGACGGGTTGCGCCAGGCGGCCCAGCGCAAAACAAAGCCGAGGCAAACCTTTGAGCCGCCCGTGCGGCATGGCCCATCCGCACGGTAGTGAAGTCGGGCTGAGAAACTCGCGCGCAAGGACCGCATCATAAAACGCGGTGCCGTCATTCAGGCACGCTTGCCTACGCAGGAGCAGGCAAAGCTCCGCGATAACTGAGCTTGGCGTGCGGCTCTTCAATTCAGGAATTACCAGGTCTGGCCTTGTAAAATCGGCTAGTGTTTTCGCGGGCGGACTGGAAGAGAAAGGAAACATGCGCAACGCCTTTGGTCTGGTTCAGAATAAACGAAGTTGAACCGGCGCAAGGCCAGCGCCGTCAGCAGCAACCATCAAAAGAGCTCGAATCGACACAAAGCAGAGAAGCCAAGCAAAGTTTGTGCCGAAAACAAGGGAGTACCGGTGTACAAGTTGAATCGCAGTTACTTACATCTGGTAGACTGGACTATTTTGGCGCCATGAACGGTGCTGGCTCTGTCGCTTTGTGCACTTGTTGCACATTGTGGATGGCCCTTGTGCAGCGGCACGGACGCGAACACAGCACTCCCGGATCCCAATCCAGGAGGTTGCCACATACTAGCAGCAGGTCGTAGCCGCGCGCTTCAGCGTTGCTGCAAGCGGTAGAACCAGGCGGCCTGGTCAATCGGTAAGGCGACACTCCAGCGATTGGCGCTTAGGATGGGCGCGACGGTTACCATGGTCCAAGGAGCTCCCGCGCCGAGAGCCGGGGCGCGATACAAATCGAATGGGCCGCTTAAGGCTGGCCAGGACAGAGTGAGCTGGCCGGGGGAGGCACCTGCTGAAATGGTCAGAGCCGGCACGCCCTGCGGAAAGTCATTCGTTCCAGGCGATCCATTGAGTTCAGTCGAAGGTCGCCAATTGCCGGCCAAGCCCCAGGCGGTGCTGCTGGCATTGGGATCGACGGCGACTAACGAAAACCCGCCACCGTCAGTGCTCGGATACCACGCGGGCGAGTACCAGAAATCCAGAATCGGCTCGCCCAGGGGGCCGAACAAGGTTAGTTCATCGCCTTGATTGCTGAGTGAGCCGGAGAACTCGCCCGCTACCGGGAGGCCGCTGCCGTAGCGCGAGGTAAAGGCAGGAAGGTTATGAACAACTACGACACTGTCGCCCGGCTTCAGAAGCAGAGGTTCCCAGGAGTATGACTGAGCCAGGACGTTATCTATATCGACCGTACTTACGAGACCACCATTACGAGCCGCGAGCTCGAGCCGGGTGTTGCCCAGTGTCGGCCCGTTCAACGATAGGTTGGTAAAGACTACCACCGGAGTCCCGGGTACGCCCAGCGAGTTGGGAGTAAGGGTCCAAGTCGTGGAGACATGTCCGTTGGTCGCATCCAACTGCACATGGGCATGGTGAAAGACGCCGGAAGCCAGAGAGATCGTTTGGAGTGGCAGCGGAACACTGGCAGACAGCGCACGATTCCAGTAGAGCGAGGCGTCGTTGAAAAGCCCGGATGGACTGAACGCCAGGTCGAGAGCCAGGGCATTGGAGACAAGCGGGACATCCGTAAAGGTCGAGGCCGTCGTGCCGCGACCAGTTGTTCCGAATTGGTCAGCGGGCAACAGAAGCAGTGAAAGCCCCGCTGCGTTGGCGGCAGTTTGCGAAAAAGCAACGCTTACGTTGTCCAGGTCGTGTGACGCCCAGGCGCCGCCCGTGCGCGCGCCAAAAGCGACTCTTGCCTGGTAAGGCACTACCCCTGTGACCAGGACATTTTCCATCACGCTTTCGGTTGGACCAGGTGTGCCATCGATGTCCGGGGTGAGGCGAACCGTGACATAGGCATTATTCCCGGCGAAGGACACGATGATCTGGGCACGATTGAATTTTCCGTTCGAAAGCAAAAACGATGGGGTAAACGCATTACCGATTTGTGAGCTGTTCCAGTGCAGCGAAACATGGTTGTTATTCGGTTCCTGCGCAGTGGAAGCATTGGCATACACGTCGAAACCAACGCCGAGCGAACCGCTCAGGTTTGGCTCCTCGCTAAAGAGAGGTCCGGCGCCGGTGCTCCCGTAGGCCGCAGTGCTCAATAAAGCGAAGCCCAAACCATCGGCGGGTGTGCCGCTTGCGGGAGGCGTGATGCGGAAATCGAACGTGGCAACGACCGAATTAAAGGCGCCCTGAGCCACTAATGGAAACGCGACGGCTCCCAACTGTGCGCCGGAAGACGGCACCAGGCGCAGAAAACTGCCGGCTGAACCGGCATCCGCCGGGAGAATGACTGGCGCCACGGAGCCATTGTGGCTCAGAGTGTAGCTCGTGCCTGGCAAATCAAAATCCTGAAGGACCGAGCCCGACAGTGAGTTGCTTGGTCCGGAGGTGGAAGCGCGGAAATCGAAGTCGAGCGCCAACCGATCACAACGGCCAGTCGACGTTTGATCAAATGTAATCCGGTTCCGGGAAATATTGGTCGTGCTGTCGAGGAGCCGCAGATAACTGCCGGCCGGACCATTGTTGGTGAGGTATGGTCCGGGCGGCTGTGCGAGAGTCGAAGCGAGGAATGGCGTGCCTGGGCCGTCGAAATTGTTCGAGGTGGCGATGCCGGCAGAAGTTAGCTGATTGGGCGCAAATACATAGTTCACGCCGCCGCCGATGCGCGCCCCGGCGAGGTCGATGACATTAGTGCCAGTGTTTTGGACTTCAATGAATTCGAAGTCTTTGTCGGAATATGGACTGTTCGTCGGAGGGGGCAATGGGTGGTAATTAATTTCCGTGATCCGCAAAGCCGGCACCTGGCTGATCCAGAGCGCGCGCAAGGCCGGGCTCCAGGCGTTGGTATAAAAGGTCCGCGCTACAATGGCCACATTACTACTGAGTGGAGTTGCGCCGGTATATAAACGAGCCGACCCGGCAATACCACCGCCACCGGCTCGCGGATCCGAGGCGTCCAAGGTGAAATAAGTTGAACCCACGGCGACTTGAAAAGAGAGCAATCCGCCATTGGTCGACAAAACCGGGGCGGGCAGAAACTGTTGATCGATCCAAAGATATCGCCCAAGGACAAATATTTTGAACTGGCTAATGATCCCATCGTAAGTGGTCGGGTTCACATAATCCACATCCCACCCGCCCGCCGCGCCGTTGGGATTTGGCCAGACGTACGTGCCCAGGCGCGGCCAGGTGGCGAAATCGCGGGCCTGGGCTTCCCAGAGATAATTCGTAAGCTGGTCGACTCGGGCAAACAGGTTGGTAGGGTTAAACACGTTCAAGCGCAGGGCGCCCCACCGATCGATGATTTTCTGGAAAAAATCCGGATCCGTGCGAAGGCGCCGCAGCCAGATATCGTCGCTGTCGCCCAGCTGTTGGTAGTACCAACCATTGGTTTTACCGCCCTCGGCATAATTGGCGTTGCCCCAGCTTAGATCCCAATCCCAGATCGGCCCTTCACTGAGTTTTCCAAGCCGATCCTTGCTCATGTAATTACTGATCCGGATCCCGTCGATGTTTTTGGAGTATTCAACAATCCAGTGGTAATCGACAAAAGAATCGGTATCGAGATAAGCGGCATAGCCGAGGTCCGGATCAAGCCATTGCGATCCGTACAGCGCCGCCTCAAGCTGGCTCACGTACGACGCCATATAGCTGTACTGGGCGGGAGTCAGGACGTCCGGGGCAGGACGATTGACGATCAGCTGTTGGCCGCTGCTCGTATTGATCAGCACATCGGTGGCGTCGTTTATTTTATCTTTGGAAATAATGTACCCTCCGCTGACCTGCGGCATCGCGTTGTCGGCTGAACTTAGCTCCGCAATCGCAACCCGGTTGGGGTCGATCCGGATTCGCTCAATCAAGATGTAAATGCCCTGGTAATCTTCGATATTTATTTTCCCCCGCGTCGAGCGCAGAAACAATTCCACGTATTGGCAACGAACCGCGTAATGGCCCATCGCCCGAAAGATTTCCTCCGTCAGCACATTGTTCAGAAAGGTCTTGTCGTCATAGGATGGATATAGAAGCCAGTCATTGCCCGAGGGAAAGTTCAGCAGCGGATAATTCAGGGACGTGTCCTGTTCCGAATCGAGTTCGATGGCGAAAGGCTGCTTGGGAAAACTCAGAGACGATGAGCCGTGCAGCCCAATGCCGAGGCGGCCGATATAATCCGGGGCACTCGTTAAGCTTACACGCCCGGTTGTGGCATTGGTCGGGATGAAGACGCCATAGGCGCTGACTTTGGAACCGTCCGGAATCGTCTGGCCCAGCGTGTCCACCAGGACCAGCGGAAGGTTGCTGGTGAACTTCGAGACGCTGTAGTCGCCGAGCAAGTAGTTGGCGGCAGTTACCGCGCCCCAAACTCCGCTAAACGAAGCCCGCGCGCGGAACGCTGCGTTCGTGGTCAGAAGAATGGACCCGGTGTAAACCGCTGAACTGGCGGTTGGCGTCGAACCGTCCACTGTATAGTAGATCGCTTGAGCACCGGAAGGAGCGGCCAGGGTGATCGTTAGAGATAGACTCGTGTAAACACCCGCAGGGGGCCAGAAGCTGACGGTGCCCGGCACCACGGGCGAAGCGGTCGTATTATTCCAGGCCCCGGGCGTAGGCCGGGCCAGATAACCCGGCGGTCCCGCCAGTGTTGCGTCGGTGCTGGTGCTCATGACGTAACCGTAGGAAACGTCAGCAACCTGCGGCGGAAATGCGGGCGCAAATTCACTGGTTTTAGTCACACCATCGGGCATGACCAGTGCCACGTATTCTCCCGAGCCGCTCAGTTTGAAACTCGTATGCAGCGGTGCTCCGGCTACTGCCCGGTTCTTGTTCGAGGCGAAAACGACCAAAAACCCATGGGCGGCCAGGTTGGTGGACGGGAAGCGCCATTGCGTCAGGTTGGTGGACTGGTTCGAAAGATACCAGCCGGCCAGGTTTACGGAATTACTGCCGGAATTGTACAGCTCGATCCAATCGGAATAAGCGCCGTCTTCGTCCTTCAGCACCGTATTGTTAACGGCCATGAACTCGGAAATGAACACGCCGGCAGAAGCGACTTCCGGGCGGCAAAGCACCAACCCTAGCGCTAGCACTGCCGCGTGAAAGAGGAAACGAAAACGAGGGAAAGAGACCAAAGGCCGGTGAGACCCATCCCGCTCACCGCAACAGCTCAAATGCACCGGGTCAGATTAAGTAACCTGACTGATAATGCAAGAACGGAGTGTGCCACTGCTGAATCGTTGGTGATTCAGGTTCGCTGAGGCGAAAAACAGCGTTTCAACCACGGATGGAAAGGGATAAACACGGATAACCAAAAGACTTGCCGCAGGACGCGGGGCCCGCGCCGGGAGGTGAGCCTACCGAGGCGGCACCTGATCCGTGTTCATCGGTCTTCATCCGTGGTTACTTGGCTTCCGACCTTGGCGTCTTCGCGTCTTTGCGTGATCCGCCCCCACCGAGAATCTCACGCCAAGCCGCCAAGCCGCAAAGAGGGATGCGCTTGGGCCGGGAACCCGTGACTTGAAGAAGTGGCGAGTGACGAGCCAGAAGGACAGGGTCCCACCTTCGGATGCTGAACCTAAAACAGCGTTTCAACCACGGATGGAAAGGGATAAACACGGATAACCAAAAGACTTGCCGCAGACGCGGGGCCCATGCCGGGAGGTGAGCCCACCGAGGCGGCTCCTGATCCGTGTTCATCGGTGTTCATCCGTGGTTAATTGGCTTCAGACCTTGACGTCTTCGCGTCTTTGCGTGATCCACCCCCACCGAGAATCTCACGCCAAGCCGCCAAGCCGCCAAGCCGCAAAGAGGGATGCGCCTTGGGCCGGGAACCCGTGACTTGAAGAAGCGGCGAGTGACGAGCCCGAAAGACAGGGTTCCACCTTCGGATGCTGAACCTAAAACAGCGTTTCAACCACGGATGGAAAGGGATAAACACGGATAACCAAAAGACTTGCCGCAGACGCGGGGCCCGCGCCGGGAGCTGGGCGCACCGAGGCGGCACCTAATCGGTGTTCATCGGTGTTCATCCGTGGTTAATTGGCTTCAGACCTTGGCGTCTTCGCGTCTTTGCGTGATCCACTCCCACCAACTCACGCGGAGGCGTGTCTACATTGAGAGAACTGATAGCCGACCAGTTTTATCGATTAAGCCTCTCGCCGCCAGCTCGCGTAGGTTCAGGCGAAATCAACGAACCAACACGCAACTTAAAATTCTGACTTATGGCGAGACTTCAATTCAAAGCTGGCGGATATGGAGAACGGGAATTGCGAGCCGGCACGAATCGACTGGGGCGAGCCGAGCACAACGACCTTAGCATCGATCACCTGAGTGTGTCCGGAACACATTGCGAGGTGGTCCTGGGCTGCGGGCAGATCACCGTGCGCGATTGCAATTCCACCAATGGAACCTTTGTGGATGGCAGGCCGGTCAAGGAAGCGCCCTTGAGGGAAGGCCAGACCCTGCGCCTCGGAGAGGTTGAATTGCTGGTAACGGATGCTGACATTCCGGTCAGCATTCCCAAATTCGAGGCCCCGATCGTGGTTTCCCCGCCGGTGATGCTGCCGGGCGGAGCGCTGTCCTGCCGTCAGCATCCTGGCGCCGAGGTAGTTTGGCGTTGCAACAATTGCAGCGAGTTGCTCTGCGACCAGTGCATTCACCGACTGCGTCGGCGTGGAGGAAAGCTGCTCTGCCTGTGCCCCCGGTGCAGCTTTCCGGTGCAGCGCGTAGCTGTGGAAAAGAAGAAAAAGAAAACTCTGGTGCAGCGATTGCGCGAGACGACGAGATTATTGTTCGGGAAGGGAAGCGGAAACTGAGACCGCCACGTTGTTCATGTTCCTTTCATAAACCACAGAGGCACAGAGACACAGAGGGACGCAAGTACGTCAGGATTTTCTGTTTCGTCCTTGGCCCTCCTCCGTGCCGCGGTGCCTTCGTGGTTCATGCTCTTTAGGAAAACCAGGCCCAGAGACACGGAGGCGCGGGGGCATTGACCGGCAACGTTGATCTTACCTTGTAAAGAGTCGCGCGGCTGGGCTACATTTCGGCTAATGCTCGCAAACAGCCGATCTAAGCGCTTTTGGAGCGCCCAAGCTGAGCGGCGCGCGAATCATCGGCGGCTTAGGCCCGCACGCGGAACGACAGCGCGGTCATTGCCGTGGTTCGGCGTGGTGTTGCTGGTGGCGTGGATCTTCATGGCGCATGACCAGGGGGTTGGCGCCGCCGAGGCATCGGACAAAGTGGATTTCAATTTCCAAATCCGGCCGATCCTGGCGGACCGCTGCTTCAAGTGCCACGGACCGGACGAGAAAGCGCGCAAAGCCAAACTGCGCCTGGATCAGCCGGAGAGCGCTTTTGCTGTGCGCGACCCGCAAAAGCACACGCGAGCGATCGTTCCTTCGCATCCGGAGCAAAGTGAACTGGTGCGTCGCATTAATACGAAAGATGACGACGACCGGATGCCCCCCCCGGCAAGCAATCTCAGCTTAAACGACGAGGAGAAAGAGCTGCTGGGACGCTGGGTCGCGCAGGGGGCCCAGTACCAGCAGCATTGGGCTTTCATTTCGGTCCAAAAACCGGCGGTTCCGAAGCCGGAAGATCCCACCGCGGCTCACAATCCCATTGACGCGTTTGTGACCGAGCGGCTGGCGCGAGAAGGGCTGCACCTCATGCCGGAAGCAAGTCGCGAGACGCTGATCCGGCGTCTGAGTTTCGACCTGCGCGGACTCCCGGCCAGTTTGCAGGAAATCGATGAGTTCCTGGCCGACCAATCCAACAACGCCTACGAACGCGTCGTGGACAGATTTCTGGCCTCACCCGCTTACGGCGAGCAACTGGCGAATGATTGGCTGGACCTGGCGCGTTTTGCTGACACTTACGGTTACCAAAATGACGTGGGACGCGACATGTCCCCCTGGCGCGATTGGGTCATCCGCGCTTTCAACGAGAATCTTCCTTACGACCAGTTTATTGAATGGCAACTCGCCGGCGACCTGCTCCCCTCCCCCACTCCGGACCAGGTGCTGGCTACGGCGTTCAACCGCTTGCACCGCCAGACCAATGAAGGCGGCAGCATCGAGGAGGAATTCCGGATCGAATATGTCTCCGACCGCGTGGCGACCGCCGGCACGGCTTTCCTCGGGCTAACCCTGGGCTGCGCGCGGTGCCACGACCATAAATACGATCCGATTAGTCAAAAGGATTTCTATAGCATGTCGGCGTTCTTCAACAATATTGACGAATCGGGGCTGTACTCGCATTTCACGCGGGCCACGCCGAGCCCATCGCTGCTGCTCTATAAGGCCGGCGAGGAGAAGAAGCAGGAAGCGCTGCTGGAGAGAATCAGGGCCAAAGAAAGGGCGCTGGCGAGTTTGAGCCAGGATACGCAGGCTTTTGGCGCATGGCTGGCTGCCGGCTCCAATTCCATCCCCATACCGCAGCCCGTCGCAGCTTTCGCCTTTGACGAGGTTAAAGATGATGCCACCGCCAATCGCGTTGGAACGAACTTTGCCCAGCTCTTCGATAGCCCCACGCTCGAGGATGGTAAAATCGGCAAGGCACTCAAATTCAGCGGCGACAACTCGGTCGTGTGCAAAGGCAGCGGCGCTTTCAACCGCACCAGCCCGTTCAGCTTCAGCTTATGGCTCGAGCCAATGGAGAAACAAGAACGCGCGGTCATCTTTCATCGATCCCGTTCCTGGACCGATTCGGGAAGCCGCGGATACGCGTTGCTGCTGGAAGATGGCAAACCCAGCTTCAGCTTGATTCATTTTTGGCCGGGAAACGCCTTAAAAGTTGCCGCCGATACCGAGCTGCCGACCAACCAATGGTCACATTTAACGATCACGTACGACGGGTCAAGCCGCGCCGCGGGAGTACGCCTGTATCTCAACGGCCATCCCCTGCCACTGCGCACGGTTCGTGACAACCTGTACAAAGACATCGTGCATCGCAAAGAATGGGGCGACGCGGACGTCGATGAAGTGCAACTGACGCTGGCCGCAAGATTCAGAGATTCGGGATTCAAAAATGGGTTGATTGATGAGTTCGAAGTGTTCGATCGCTCCCTCTCCCCCGGCGAGGTCCGGCTCCTCGCGGGCGCCAAGGCAGGTGAGCCCTCTGGCGAGGAACTGCAGGCTTTTTACCTGACTCGTTTGGATCAGCGGTATGAAGCTCTGCGCACGGAACTCCAAAACCTGCGCGAAGAGGAAAACCGACTGATCGATGATGTGCCGGAGATCATGGTGATGAAAGAGATGCCTGAACGGCGCGCGACCTATCTGCTCAAGCGAGGCGCGTACGACGCGCGCGGCGACCGCGTGGAACCGGATACACCCGAAAGGATCTTTCCCTTTGCCAAGGATCTTCCGCGCAACCGGCTCGGCCTGGCCAAATGGATGATCGATCCTCGCAATCCGCTGACGGCGCGCGTCGCAGTCAACCGCGCCTGGCGCATGCACTTTGGCCACGGCCTGGTGCTTACGGAGGAGGATTTCGGCACGCAAGGTAAGCTGCCGACTCATCCTGCGTTGCTGGATTGGCTCGCGGCCACGTTCGTGGAAAGTCGTTGGGACCTCAAGGCGCTCCATAAGCTCATCGTTATGTCCGCGACGTACCGCCAATCTTCGCAAGCCAGCCCGGAACTGCTGGCTAAAGATCCGGATAACCAACTGCTGGCCCGCGGACCGAAACACCGGTTGCGGGCCGAAGAAATTCGCGACAACGCACTCGCGGTCAGCGGACTGCTCTCGCCGAAAATTGGCGGTCCGAGTGTGCGACCCTATCAACCCGAAGGTCTATGGGAGCAATCCGGAACGGCGAGTCATTATACCCAGGACAAAGGCGAAGGTCTGTACCGCCGCAGCCTGTATACCTTTTGGAAACGGATCGTGCCCCCGCCGAGTATGCTAATCTTTGACGCTCCCACCCGTGAAGTTTGCACCGCCCGGCGCGAAACGACCACCACGCCGCTGCAGGCATTGGTCCTGCTGAATGACCCGCAGTTCATTGAAGCGGCGCGCGTCATGGCGGAGCATTTGGTGGGCCAGTGCGGTCAGGATACGACCGCCTGCATCACCCGCGGTTTTCGCCTCAGCACCGGACGTGAACCCAAGCCACGCGAATTGGCCCTGCTGCAACAACTCTACGAAGAACAGTTGAAGCACTTCCAATCCGACCCGGCCGCTGCCGAGCAATACCTTAAAATCGGCGAACGCCCAGTAGACAAAGGATTGCCCGCACAGCAACTGGCCGCGACCGCAGTCCTTGCCAGCGCACTGATGAACCTGGATGAGTTCGTGACTGAACGATGAACGCACCAAATCAACAATTCCTGTCCGGCCCCGGCCCGTCGCGGGCGCTGTGCACCGGGCCTTTACCGGCGGCCGGCCTGTCCCGTCGTCATTTCCTGAATCGCTTCGGCATGGGCCTGGGCGGCATCGCCCTGGCACACCTGTTCCGGCCTTTCAACTCCGATGCCGCAGACATCCCCAATCCAAGCCACGGCGGCAATTTGACAACGCTGCAGTTTCCTCCCAAAGCGAAGCGAGTGATTTACCTGTTTATGGCCGGCGGCCCATCGCAGCTGGAGACCTTTGACTACAAACCGCTGCTCAACCAGCGCAACGGCGAGGACCTCCCGGAATCGGTGCGCATGGGCCAGCGGCTCACCGGGATGTCGGGCAACCAGGCGGTGCTGCCCCTGGCCGGTTCGATTTACAAATTCCAACAACACGGCAAGGCCGGCGCGTGGGTGAGCGAATTGCTGCCGCACACCGCCAAAGTCGTCGATGACCTCTGCTTCGTTCGGTCGATGTACACCGAGGCGATCAATCATGATCCGGCCATCACTTTCATGCAGACCGGCTCGCAACTTTCCGGCCGGCCCAGCATTGGCTCCTGGCTCAGCTACGGCCTGGGCACCGACAATGAGAACCTGCCGGCCTTTGTGGTCCTGATCACGCCTGGCAAAGTCGATCAGCCGCTCTATGCGCGGCTCTGGGGCAGCGGCTTTCTGCCCTCCGAATACCAGGGCGTTCAATTCCGGTCCGGTAAAGAACCCGTGCTGTATCTGGATAATCCGGCGGGTGTGAGTGCCGACAGTCGTCGCTCGATGCTCGATCGCTTGCGGGAAATCCAGCAATTTCAACGAACCCAATTCGCGGATCCTGAACTGGACGCGCGTATCGCTCAATATGAAATGGCGTTCCGGCTGCAAACCTCGGTTCCCGAAGTCATCGACAATTCGAAAGAACCCGAGAGCGTCTTTGAGTTGTATGGGCCGGACTCACGCAAGCCCGGCACCTTTGCCGCCAATTGCCTGCTGGCGCGACGCCTCGCCGAGAAGGGAGTGAAGTTCATCCAGCTCTACCATCAAGGCTGGGATCAGCACGGCAATTTACCAAAAGGAATTGCCAACCAATGCCGCGAAACGGATCAGCCCGCGGCGGCACTGATTACCGACCTCAAACAACGCGGGTTGCTCGACGACACACTCGTCGTGTGGGGCGGCGAGTTTGGCCGCACCAATTACTCGCAAGGCAAGCTCACCAGCACTGATTACGGCCGGGACCATCATCCGCGCTGCTTTACGGTCTGGATGGCGGGCGGCGGCGTGAAACCAGGATTAGTTTTCGGTGAGACCTGCGAATTTGGATATAACATCGTGAAAGACCCCGTCCACGTGCACGATTTCCATGCCACGATGTTGCGCCTGTTAGGCATCGATCACGAGCGCCTCACTTTTAAGTACCAAGGCCGCCGCTTCCGTCTCACCGATGTTTTCGGCAAAGTTGTGGAACCGGTGCTGGCGTAATCGGCCGGAGCATTTATTAGGCGCCCCGGCGCGCGAACTTCCAGTTCGCATAGACCTGCAAACTGTTTTGGCGCAAAAAACGAGTCAGACGCGGGCAGGCAGTCGGGCGTTGCTGCGGGCAGGCATGCCCGCGCGCCGGTGCGCGAACTTCTAGTTCGCAGAGACCTGCAAACTGTTTCTGGCGCAAAAAGGAGTCGGACGCGGACCGGGGCAATCGGGCGTTGCTGCGAGCAGGCATGCCCGCGCCCCGGCGCGCGAACTTCCAGTTCGCAGAGACCCGCAAACTGTTTCCGCCGCAAAAACGAGTCGGACGCGGACCGGGGCAATCGGGCGTTGCTGCGGGCAGGCATGCCCGCGCGCCGGCGTGCGAACTTCCAGTTCGCAGAGACTCGCAAACTGTTTCTGGCGCAAAAACGAGTCGGACGCGGACCGGCAGTCGGGCGTTGCTGCGGCAGGCATGCCCGCGCGCCGGTGCGCGAACTTCCAGTTCGCAGAGACCCGCAAACTGTTTTGGCGCAAAAAACGAGTCAGACGTCGGATGTGTGGTCGGGCTGGTCTAGGCGCGCGCGCCGGAACCACCTGCACCCGCACCGCCGATCCAGGAACTTGTCGCCTGCCAGCCTGAGGAGGACTGCGGCAGCGACAATGACGCCCCCCGGGAGGGCTGGCCCGCAACCCAGGCAGCGTTGATGTTCTTCACCAATTCGATCAGGGCATTGAATCCAATCGGCTTGACCAGGTAAGAATCGGCACCACCCGCGTAGGCCTGCTGGATATCGTCCTGCAGTTCCGAACCTGAGAAGATAACGACTGGAAGACTGCCCACCTCGGGATGGTTGCGAATCCACCGGAGCACATCAAATCCCGTTGCGCGAGGCATCTTGAGATCCAGCAAGACCAACGAGGGCAATGGATACGTTCGCCGATCAGCGTAGCGGCCACGGCCATTGAGGTAAGCCATCGCCTGCTCGGCGTCAGTCACGTTTTGCACCGCGAATTGAACCTTGGCGCGCCGCGCCGCGGCTTGAAAGAGCTCCGTATCGTTCGGATCATCGTCGATGTGAAGCAGGGTAAAAACCTGGGGCTTGGAGCCGGCCCAAGCCGCAGGCTGAAGTGGCCCCGAGGTGGCGGTCTTCATTCTGGGTTTCTTCATAGTTATTGGTGCGAGGTCTGGCTGAGGTTTAAAAAAACGAGGCTAGGCCCAGTCATACGTTTACCGTGATACCCCGGATCCTACAGCGGAGTCAAAGGAAAGTTTCGGAATCTTCGTCATCCTGGCAAATCACCAGGTAACGTGCTCAAAGCAAAGTACTTTCGGCCAAAGGAGGCTTGAGGGCCGAGGCTGGCGTCGGAAATCGGTTCAGCTCAGTCCAGTACGCCTCGAACCGCTGGATCATGTTGACCATTTCATTAAATTCGACCGGTTTGACCAGGTAAGAATTAGCCCCCAAATCGTAGGCGCGATCGACATCTGCCTGCAAATTCGACGAGGTCAGCACCACAACCAGGAGCCGCTTAAGATCGGCCTGCGACCGAATCCATTGGAGAACCTCGAAGCCGTTGGTGCCGGGCATTTTCAAATCCAGCAGCAACAAAAATGGGACAGGATAACGACCGCGATCTGCGTACTGGTTCACTCCGCGAAGGTAATTAATGGCCTGCTCCCCATCCACAACGGTCTGCAGCACCTCACCCAGGCCGGCTTTCTGAAAAGCCCGTTTGATGAGCAACGTATCGTTCGGATCATCCTCAGCTAAAAGAATATTTTGGTCGGTCAGCATCGTTCCAGAGCGCCTTACAAAGTTGGCGGCGAATCAAAATAACCGGTTGTGATCGGTACGCAAGAGTGGAAGTCAATTTTGGGGAAACACCCTTACTTTAGGCGCGGGTTTTACCCCATTTTAATTGTCACACCGCCACGCCACCCTTTTGTAAACCGCAGTCCAGTCAATCAAATTAGTTTTATGAGTATCAGCGTTTTGCTCGTCGACGACCACAACATCGTGCGCCAGGGTCTCAAGGCCCTGTTAACCGCCGAAAGCGACATCACTATCGTAGCCGAGGCTCAGACCGGCCGCGAAGCCGTCCAGATAGCCGCCAAAGTCCATCCCGAAGTCGTGGTCATGGACTTAGCGATGCCCTTGCTCAATGGCTGGGAGGCCACCAGGCAAATCCTTAAAGTCGCCCCGTCAGCCAAAATCCTCATTTTATCGACCTACGACAGCGACGAGCACGTACAACAGGCCATCGCAAACGGGGCGGCCGCCTATTTGATCAAACAGACTGCGGCTGGCGATTTGGTAAAGGCTATACGCGAGGTTCGCAAGGGCAACGCCTTTTTCAGCCCGCCGATTGCCCAAAGGCTGCGCGAGAAGACGTACCAGGTCCCGCACGAGGACAAACCTGCCGCGGCACCCGAGGTGGAACTTACGCTACGGGAGGCCGAAGTGTTGCAACTCATTGCTGAAGGCTTTGCTAATAAACAAATTGCGGCCGAGTTGGGTTTGAGCGTCAAGACCGTCGAAAAGCACCGGCAACAAGTCATGAACAAGCTCGATATCCATGATACCGCGAGCCTGGTGCGGCATGCCGCGGCTAAGGGAATTATCGAGACGAACCTGGCTGGAGTTCCACAGACTTGACGGTTGCGTGGAGTATTTATTTTGGCGTGAAAAATGCTCCTTTTCGGGGCATGAAGCGCGCCGATTTTAAGGTTCTTCCCGGCAAAGGGGGCTGGATCCACACCACACTGGCTCCAGTCAATGACAAGCATTCGAGTTCGTTTGGTTTGACCGATATAGTCATGCTCTCGGCCTTGGTCCTCGGCGTTATTGCCGTAGCGCGCCTCTTGATTGCCCATTGATTCGCCCTCCGGTCAAATGGTCGGATGGAGCAGTTCCCTCTATGGTCTTCTGTCATTGTCCCAACACAGATCAGCTTGTCCGTTAATTCGACACACCGCACTTTTTCCTCACCTACCCGGCCTGCAATACTGATCGGACGTGACGTCCCGCGACCGTAATGTCCCCGTTAGCAATCCCGGCGACACACGCAGGGTAAAGCTCGTGCTCGGCTGACTGTATCCGCTCGTGTAGAGTTTGCGGCGTATCGCTTTGAAGGACCGGCACGGCTTTCTGGGCGATAATCGGCCCTGCATCAATGCCGGCATCGACAAAATGCACGGTGCAGCCGGTGACTTTCACGCCATATTCCCAAGCTTGCTTCCAGGCTTCGAGCCCGGGAAACGACGGCAGAAGAGATGGGTGGATATTAACGATTCGCCCGTCAAATGCCTTGAGGAACTCGCCTTTGAGGACCCTCATAAAGCCTGCCAGCACCACCAGGTCGACCTGCGCCTGCTGTAGCGCCCGCAGGTAAGCCGTTTCGGCGTCCTCGTCCAGCTTGGTCCGAAACTTACCCGGCGCGATGAATCGGGCTGGAACATTATATTCCGTGGCGCGACTGAGGATGCCCGCGTCCTGGACATCGCTCAACACAAGCGTCAACTCCGCTGGAAGTGACCCGGCGTCGCGAGCCTTGGCGAGCGCGACGAAATTCGAGCCTTTGCCGGAGCCCAGGACTCCAATTCTGAACGCGCGCGCGCGGGTCATCCGGACTTGATACCTAACCAGACCAACCGAAAACAAGCACGAACGGCAGGGATGGAAGCGCTAAAGCGCTGAAGCGGCGGGAACCCTCGGGTGCTGTGCAGAGCCAGCAGCACATCCAAGAGAATCTCAGGTTGCAACAAACGAACCTAAGACGCTCGGAGATTCTGAACGAATCATTCCGGATCGGTCAGGCAGATGTTCAACGAGATTTCACCGATGCAAAAAGTGCTTTGCCGCGACTGGGCCTATCGCCAAGTGCATCAGGAGGGCAGCCACCGATTTTACGGACCGAGACACCAAGCCATCAACGCCTCTCGGTGCCCAACCATAACCCGCTGCGGGTAGGCACGCTCAACGCAGTCGTTCGAGCGGTTGCGGCCCACAAAGGCGTGGATCGGCAAACTGTATTGGATTCGTTACGTTGATGCCGTTGCCGCAAGGCAAACCATTCGCCTTGACACCCAAGCGGGGGAACGGTGAGATAGTTTCGGTGGATCGTTCTGAGGTGATGACTATTCGAAAACGAAGCTGCATGAGAGCCTGGAGCTTGGGCCTTTGGCTGGCCATAGCGGCATTGCGGATTGTGCCAGGGTCAGGCGCAATTGCTGCCCAAAATCAGGCTCCGGGAAGTCCGGCCGCCGAGGCGGCTGAGGACAAAGAGGCGTGCATTCGGAATTTGAAGGTGATCTACGACGCGATCCAAGCCTATCAATTCGATCACAAAGACTTGCCTAACTGGCTGTCCGATCTGGTCCCCGATTATCTTTCCGATGCCAACGTATTGATTTGCCCGGTTTGCCGCCGTACGGGCAGGACCGAACAGCCGCCTTTGGCCGATCCGAAGCTGGCGTGTTCGTACGTTTTTGAGTTCTGTCCTGTTCCGGCAGGTGCTGCCCGTTCGGGGGAGGCACCTCACACACGCCGCGAGTGGAAGCGCCGTCAAATGGGCCTGTTGGGGTCAGTTGTACCGATGGTCCGCTGCCGGTTTCACGATCCCGTACTTAACCTGGCGTTCAACGGCAGCATTTATGAAAGCCCCATGCAATGGGAATTGCTTTTTACCAACCGCATCCGGGCCGCCGAACTGTCGATCCGCGCGATTTTCGGCGGAGACATAGCCGAGGAACCGGTCGCGCCGTCCACAAACACACCGGCGCCTGAACTGGTTCGGCACGACCCTTCGACCGTCAGCCATCCAGTCGATTTGAGCCGGTTTTACACCTCCAATTTGGCCCAGGCTTGGCAGGGCAAACCAGGTGACGATCTCGCTGCCTTGCCCAAAGGACTACAGCATCTCGGAGGAGTCGACTTCGACATCCGCGGCATCGTTCAGTTGAAAGGCCAATCCCCTGCCCTTTCCGCGTTTCCGGCCTCTGCCAAGGGCATACCGGTGCATCAACGATGCCAGCATCTTTATTTTCTGCACGCGGCCTGCGTTAGCGGCAAGGTTGAAGACGGCGAGCAAATTGGCTCGTACGTCGTCCATCTGCCCAATGATCAAATGACGCTCGACATCCCGATTTACTACGGCCGTTCGGTGCTTAATTGGCACCAGGAAAAAGCAGAATCTACACCTGACAAAGACCTAAAAGTCGCCTGGAGCGGCCAGAACGCTCTGAGCGCCCGCGGCGACCGGCCCATTCGCCTGTTTATGACTGCCTGGAATCTGGCGCCCGGTGTGGAAGTCGACAGCTTGGATTTCGTGTCTGCGGAGCGCAATGCGGCGCCTTTCCTGGTAGCGATTAGTTTTGACTGACCGCATGGAACCAGGCGCTCAGGACCACAGGATAAGAAAACCCGCGCCGCGGCAAATACGCGGCCGGCTCGCTTTGGCCTGGCCCATTTGCGCAGGGGTAGGACTGTTGCTCCTCTCAGCTCATGTTTGTCGCGGCGAAACGCTGCGGGTCACCACCTGGAACCTGGCGCACGACTCGAATGTGAGTGAAGCCGGGTTGCTTCGGGAGGCAGGCAGCATCCTAAGATTCACAGATCCGGATGTCATTCTGCTCCAGCACGTCAAAGATTGGCACACCTGCATCGAACTTTGTGAGTTACTCCAGCCGGCCAATTACAGCGTCGTGGTTTGTTCCGCATTCCATGGTGCGTCGGCCGATGCTCCCGCTCAGGCACAGGTCGCGATTCTTTCGAAACGCAAAGCCTATTTCACCTGGACCGAAGCCTGGCCGAACACAGGATCGGGGCACGGCGGAGTGGCCTTCGCCGCCGTGGAGGCGGGCACCCAGCGGCTGGGGTTTTTCTCTTCTCTTTTGGACGACCAACTCTCAGGAGAGGAGAACGCGGGCCAGGTTCTCGTTGAAGCGATGACCTCGGTAAACCATTGGGAAACCAACCAGGTGCAAACATTCGTGTTCGCCGCCTCAGCGGGTCCCGACGCGAGCAACCCAGCCAAACTGCTGCGCCGAACCTCGGCCAGCCTCGAACAGGCCGGACTGGTCGATGCGACCGAATCAATGGCAGCCGAGGCGAACTCGGTGGCACACGATCTTTTGGGCCGCCGACAGCAAACAGCTTACGCGTTTTTTGTGGGACCCCAGGGCTTCCCATTCGAGCCGCGCGTTCTGGCTTCGGCGCGATTTAAGAATCCTCCCTTGACCTGTGAGCTCGAACTGGACCGTGATAAGGTGAGCACTGACCTGGACATCCGAGCCGAGAACCGCCGCGAACGCCAGGCCCGCGCCGAGGCCGCGCGAACCAAACTCCTGGAGTCAGCCGCCGGAGTGATCGGACTGAGCTTGCTGGCGGTTCTTGTCCGGCGCGCGCGCCGCCGAAAACGCGCGCGGCTTCGATCCGATTCCGCGCTCCCGGCCAGAACGCCGGCATCGGTGAACCCGCGGCCCGTCCTGAGGCCAATTATTCATGTGGAGTCGCCTGCCAAACCACGTCCTCAAGAAAAAACCGGAACCAGGACCCTGCCCGCAAAACCGGTATTGCGGCTGCAGAAGCCCGCTCGAACCTATTCCAGTCCCGAGACAAGCGAAACCGAAGGCACCCAGTCCACGCCTACGGAATCTCCAGTACCGAGCTTGTCTTCACCCATTATGGCCGCCGCCGAAGCACCGGCGTTGCCCGAGTCACTGGGTACAGTCGATCCGGCAGTGAGGCGAAGCGTGATGCGCGAACTCGCGGCCTGGCTGAAGCAGAAGTTCGTGCGCAAACTCCTGACCGATCGAGACCAATTGATGCAGGCCCAGAACCTGGCAACGCGAATGGCGACCACCCTGGACACCCGCCTGGCGCGAATCGAAGCCCAGATTCAGGTGCAAAACCAGGCTTACCTGCGGCGAATCGAGGAACTCAACCGCGAACTGGCCGCCGCTCGGGAAGAGAACCGCGACCTGATCCGCGAACGGATCGCGCAGGTCAAAGCCGAAATGGAAGCCGCGCGCGCCAGGGTCCTGGCCGAAGCGAATCTCAAAAACACTCCCCTGCGGCTTTAATTTCAGCGGGAACGCCGCCGCACCTATCACTTCTCTTGCGCTCCGCCAAAGGTCCAGAGCAGGAGGTCGTACTGCTTACGTGTGATTGGCAACATTGAGCCGTGCCGGACTTTCGGCGGAAGTGAATACTTGTCCCAGCTGGGCTGTTGATTCCCAGCGGCCTGGAACCACGGGCCCTGCAAAGTGGCAGCGACGGAGAGGCCATACGACACGCCGGGATACTGCTCATAATAGAGGTACCAGGCTTTACCATTTGGCGCCGGGATTAAAGTTGGTGCTTCGCGAAAATTGGGACTCACTGGCGGCCCTGGCTCGGAATAAGGCCCCAGCAGGGCCGGAGACCGGCAGATCCGGATCGTCTTGCCGGTAGTCCATTCCAAGGTGGGATACCGCTCGTCCTTCACGATGGCGTAATAGTAATCACCTTCCTTTCGTAGGATGACGTCAATGGTTGCCATGTCCCAGGCAAACAGCTTCCGCGGCGGGTCTGAAAAAGTTCGCAGGTCTTTTGAGGTGGCG
This sequence comes from Verrucomicrobiia bacterium, assembly GCA_035651635.1. Taxonomy (GTDB): domain Bacteria; phylum Verrucomicrobiota; class Verrucomicrobiia; order Limisphaerales; family UBA8199; genus JANXQE01. The sequence goes on from DASRFK010000209.1 coordinate 36,948, forward strand.
AACAAAGTTCGTTGGCCAGCCCAGTACGGTTCAGGCAAATCCGTTTGGCCCAAATCGTGCGTGGTGTGCCAGGTCAGGAGGTATTGTGAACTGGCCTCATCAAAGAACAGCTTCGGAGCGCCGATTCGAGCCATCACCTTGGGATAATCGGGCACATGCTTCAAGTCCGGCACATAGTCGCTGTGCTTCTTCCAGCCGATGAGGTCTTCGGAGACCCAAAAATTGATATCAGGCCGATCATCGCCGCGATTGCCAACGAGGTAAAAACGCCCATCGTGTCCTTTGCAGATATCAGGGTGCCCGCGGTACTCTTCAAACACCCGTTTCCCTGCGTTGAGCATTGTCCAATGCAACCCGTCCAGGCTGACGCTGTAACGAAGCCGCCCGTAATCGCCCTGGATCATGTGGGCAAAGAGGTAGGCTTCGTACTCTGGCGCTTCACCCGGCTTGATCTGGCCAGGAGGGTCGGGCATTTGCGCCTGGCCCACGCAAACTGAAAGCAGGCTGGCGAATACCAGACGGATGGCCAGAGAATCGCATCCCATAAAATTCAAACTAGTCCCACGAGGTCGGCGGCACAGCTGATTGGTCACAAAGCGGCCTTAAGACGCGTGTTTATAGTTTAAAATAGCCAGGTTTGTCATGCCGCATAGATTGGGGACACCGTCCGCCAGGCTCGCCGGATCCTCGGATTTGTTGTGGACTCTCACGCGCGAGGCTTCGCATCATCAGCTCCCGAAAACTCGGAATGAGCAGACACGTCCTCAACTACTTGCTGGCAGGTTTGACTTGCACGGCGGGCTGGCCATGCCGAGTAGCAGGGGCTGCCGAGTGGGAGCCGGCACCGGCACCTTTGATGACACGTTGGGCAGCGGAGGTGAACCCCACAAATGTTTGGCCGGATTATCCTCGCCCCCAACTGGTCAGACCGGATTGGATGAATTTAAACGGTCTGTGGGACTACGCCCTTACCCCAAGCACAGCGACCAACCCCGGCGCATCCAGCGGAAAGATTCTGGTCCCGTTCCCGTTGGAGTCCGCGCTTTCGGGAGTGGGCAAACCGCTCAATGACCATACTAAACTGTGGTATCATCGAACATTCAAGCTGCCAACGAGCTGGTCCGCCGGGCGGGTCCGACTGCATTTCGGAGCGGTTGACTGGCATTGCCAGATTTGGATCAATGGTGCGTACATCGGCGAACACCAGGGCGGGTATGATGCTTTTACCTTCGAGCTCACGCCGGCGCTGCGTCGGGACGGGACGGACGATATCCTGGTGTGCGTAACCGATCCCACCGAAGGCGAACAACCTCGCGGCAAACAATCCGAGAAACCCGAAGGGGTATTTTACACTTCCACCTCTGGGATTTGGCAGACGGTCTGGTTGGAGCCGGTCCCACAAGTCTGCATCGATGCGTTGAAATTGGTACCTGACCTCGAAGCCCAGGGCCTCAAGTGGAGCGCTGGCGTGGCCAGTCTGTCCGATGATTTGCAGGTGGAGGCTGTGGCGACCGTTGACGGTCGGGCGATCGCACAAGTATCAGGTCCGCCCAACTCCCCTTTGTTTCTGTCCTTACCACTGCCACATGTATGGTCGCCGGAAGATCCTTTCCTTTACGGTTTGGAGGTGTCGCTCAAGCAAGCCGGGCGCGAGGTTGATCGCGTGCAGAGCTACTTTGGCATGCGCAAAGTGGCGTTAAAAAAAGATTCCCTGGGCAGAATGGCAATCGCCTTGAACGACCGTCCCATCTTTCAGGTTGGGGTTTTGGACCAGGGCTTCTGGCCGGACGGCATCTACACCGCGCCATCGGATGCGGCCTTGAGATCGGACCTGGAGTTCCTTAAGCGGTGTGGTTTCAATCTCGTGCGCAAACATGTCAAGGTCGAGCCTCAGCGTTGGTACTATTGGTGCGACAAACTCGGCCTGTTGGTCTGGCAAGACATGCCCAGCGCGGACAACAGTTCCGCCAATGCCCGGTTGAATTTCGAGATCGAACTCCGGCGCATGATCGAGGGGTTGTATAACCACCCGGCCATCGTTCAATGGGTTCTTTTCAATGAGGGCTGGGGACAATATGACACCGAAAGATTGGTGGCGGAGATCAAACAATGGGACCCACAACGCCTGGTGGACGATGCGGCCGGATGGACTGATCGCCAGGTGGGTGACATTATTGATTCCCACAGTTACCCCGAACCGCCCGCAGGCGAACCCGACACGCAACGCGCCTCCGTCCTGGGGGAGTTTGGCGGAGTCGGATATCGCGTCGAAGGCCATACCTGGTCGAGCGAATCCTGGGGCTACCAGGCCGCCGGTGTCCCCGAGGGTGTCACAGCGTGGTACTTGCACCTGATGCGGTCAGTGTGGCGCCTGAAGGAAAAAGCCGGATATTGCGCGTCAGTGTATACGCAGATTTCGGACGTGGAAACCGAGTGCAACGGGTTGCTGACTTATGATCGGGCGGTGGCAAAGGTCGATCCGTCCGATTTAAAATTGGCCAACCAGGAAACGCCGGTCATGACGCGAGCGAATCTCATCCTGCCGAACGCGCTTCACGGGAACCCGCAATGGCGCTATACCACCGCCGCTCCGGGCCAAGACTGGTTGCAACCCGGCTTTGATGATTCGTCCTGGCAAAAGGGCTATTCAGGTTTCGGCGGTACCAACTTCCCCCATGCCCAGGTCGCAACGCCATGGAATGGCACGGACATCTGGCTTCGGCGCGAGCTTAATCTGGCTTCGACAAATGTAACCAATCTGAAGCTGGAAATGTTCTATGATGACGATGCAGAAGTGTACTTCAACGGCGTGCTCGCCTGCTCACGGCGCGGCTACCTGATCGATTATGCCTGCTTCGACGTTTTGCCCGCAGCCGCTTCCGCATTGCGAGCCGGAGCCAACTTGATCGCGGTCCATTGCCACCAGAAAGGCGGCGGCCAGTTCATTGACGTGGGCGTTTTTCAGGCAGGTAAATCCAGAGCGGCCCAGGTCTCCCATTAAGACCGCGGCGTCAGCCAGGGTTCAGCCCTTGTCATTACCCACAAGTTTCGCCGTGGTTCTTTAGAGCGTGTTCTAAAAAACCGGCCTGACCGTGGGCGTCTGGGTTTGGAGTCCCGCCTTTAGGCGGTTTCGGCGCCGGGCCGCCTAAAGGGGGACCCAAACCGAATTCTAAACCACGCTCTTAGCCTGAGTGTGAACCCGGCGGGTTCGGAAATGGCGACGGCCGCGCGCCCAACACTGGACAGAAACCGGTATCCCCAGAGCCCACCGGTAAAAATGCCGAGCGCGCGGCACGAGGAGAAACTTTAGAGGGGTTTCGGCAAGGTGGGAAGAGACGAGCGGCTGAATGTTTTGTAAGCGCCGGCTTACAAAGGAGGGTGATTTTGAACAAAGAGGCCGCCCGACGGTCTGATAATCCATAAGACAACAACGGACGCCGGGAGTGCCCTAATTTCACCTACCCTTTGATTCCATTACCCCGCATTGGAGTGGCCGTTCAGAGCCGATGGGCACAAAAGCCCATACCGGCAGCGGTGGCAATCTGGTATCCCGCTGTGAGTTAAAAATGTCCCGGGCATCGGCCCATGAAATTTGATTGCCAACCTACACCTAAAAGCTAAGTCTTGAATTCGCTTATGGTCGCCCATAGCAAGAACCACAAACCCGCTCGACGGAAGGAACTGAAGCACAAAACTCGTAAGCCGTCCGGCGGCCGCTTGAGTATCCCCGAGCATTTGCCTGTGCCGCGTCCTCCCGTCCAGGAGGTCGAACTCCCGAAAGAGGACGAGGAACCCAAGCCGGAAGATCTGGCCAAGGAAGAAGAAGCCATTAAGGCCCAAGAAGCGGCCGTGGTGGCCGAAGCCGCGGAACCCGCAGCCGCCCGGATTCGCGAACGCTCTTCTTACGACGGCGACACCGCCATCAAGCTGTACCTGCGCGAAATCGGCCAGGTCAAACTGCTGACGCCACAAGAGGAAATCGAACTGGCCGCCCGGATCAAGAAAGGCGATAAAAAGGCGCGCGAACAGATGATCAAGGCCAACTTGCGCCTGGTGGTGAAAATTGCCCGGGATTACGAAGGCATCGGGCTGCCGTTATTGGACCTGATCAGCGAAGGCAACATTGGTTTGATGAAAGCCGTCGAGCGGTTCGACCCGGCCAAAGGTGGCAAGCTTTCAACCTACGGTTCCTGGTGGATCAAGCAGTCCATCAAGCGGGCCCTGGCCAACCAGTCCAAGACGATTCGCCTGCCGGTCCATCTGGTGGACAAGATCTCGAAGATGCGCCGCACCGCCATGCGCTTGCAGGAGGAACTAGGCCGCGAACCGACCGATGAAGAGTTGGGTGAAGAACTCGGAATCACGGCCTCGCGCGTCGCCCAGATGCGCATGGCCGCCATTCGCCCGGCGTCGCTGGATGCTCCGATTGGCGACGAAGACTCCAACAACTTCGCCGAAGTTGTTCAAGACGAAAGCGCCGATACTCCTTACGAGCAACTCGAAGAGAAGACCGTCACGCGAATGCTGCAGGAAATGGTCAAGACGCTCGACCCGCGCGAAGCGACAATTCTCCGGGCCCGGTTCGGCCTGGACGGCGGCCCGCAAAAGACGCTCGAAGAGGTCGGCCAGAAATTTGGCGTCACGCGCGAACGGGTACGTCAAATTCAGAACATCGCTCTCAAGAAGCTGCGCAAGATGATTGAGAAGATGGAGACCACCAAGACGTAGGACCGTAGCGGCGACTTCGGTCCAATGACACCAGGATTTGGGCGTCCCGCCCTCGCCCCACCTGGACGATGCAGTTCAACCAGGGATGGACACGGATACACACTGATAAAATGCGCGGATCACCTGGGCTGCCTGAGCTCGCATCACCTTTTGGTGAACGGAGCCGCCTTCCGTGAAATAGCTTCTGCCCCTGCCTTATCCGTGCGAATCCGTGCGAATCCGTGGTTTTCAACCGCTTACGCGCAGGCAAAAGGCAGCGCCTTGACACCGCTCGCCAGCCGACTCAAAGTCGACGATACCGCAGTCGAGAACGCCTGCGTTACGGGCCTATCCGCGTCATCCGGTGATATGCGCGGTTAAAACGTCGCCAATTCAGTAACCGAAACGACATCGTTATTATGACCCAACACGCCCCTGGACTGGCGGAGATCCAAAATGCCATCCGCACGATCCCCAATTTTCCAAAAGCCGGCATTCTCTTTAAGGATATTACGCCGTTGCTGGCCGATGCCCGGCTCTTTGCGAGCACCATCGACTTGCTCACTGCCACATTCAAACCGGGCGACATCGACGCGGTGGTGGGCGTCGACGCGCGCGGCTTTATCTTTGCCGCCGCGGCGGCGTACAAGCTCCAGGCCGGGTTCGTTCCCGTGCGAAAGAAAGGCAAGCTGCCCTATCAGACTCACGAACAGGATTACGCTTTGGAATACGGCACCGCCACGGTGGCTATGCACGTCGACGCCCTCAAACCCGGCGGCCGTGTCCTTTTGATCGATGACCTGTTGGCGACGGGTGGCACGGCTGCCGCGGCCGCGGCCCTGGTCCAAAAGCTCGGAGGCGAAATCCGTGAAATCGCTTTCCTGATCGAGCTGAGTTTTCTGGGCGGGCGCCAGAAGCTGCAGCAATTGCCGATTCGTTCGCTGGTAGTGTATTGAGCGACCGGGAGCTGGCGAACGGTTGCTGGTTACAGGTTGCAGGTTACAGGTTGGATACCAGAGAAAAGCGCCGTACGATTTCATTTCTAACAAATGACAGCCCCTGTCTCCTTGCGCACTTCAATCCGTGCAAGCTCGGCAACTTGTAACCTGTAACCTGCAACCTGTAACCTGCAACCTGCAACCTTTAACCTGCAACCTCCGAACCCATCCCAGCCCCCGGTCTGCATTGCCAAGCGTGCGGTTACCCCAGTATCATCGCCGGAATGAAAAGGTTCGCAGTTTTGGTCATTGTGGCAATTTGCGGTTTGGCGCCGGCATTCGGGCAGGGGTTGGATGACGAATACGTGCAGATCTTTCGAACGATCCAGGAAGCCGACAGCCTCAGTTCAAGCGCGCCAAGCCAGGCCCTGGCCAAGTACCTGGATGCACAAGCCGCGCTGGATCGGCTCCATAAAGGTAGTCCGGAGTGGAACACGCGCATTGTGACTTACCGGCTGAGTTACCTGGCTGATCGCATTGCCGCGCTTTCGCCAACGACTGCTCCGGCGGCGGCGACGCAGACCAACGAAACCAAGTCGGCCCAACCAACGACAGCAGTTGCCCCAACCGACTGGCAAGCACAAGCCGCTAATTTCCAACAGCGGATTGCCCAACTCCAGGCCGATAACGACCTGCTGCAAGCCAAGCTCAAAGAGGCCCTGGCGGTGCGACCCGCAGCCGTCGATCCGGTTGAATTAGCCCGCGCCCAGGACCGAATCAAAAGCCTGGAAAAGGAAAACGAACTGCTGAAGGTAAACCGCGAAAAACAAAACCAATCGCCCACGGACACCAAATCGCTCGAAGACGCGCG
>DASRFK010000210.1:0-4912 GCA_035651635.1 Verrucomicrobiia bacterium
CGGGCAGCATGCCCGCGCGCCGGCGCGCGGACTTCCCAGTCCGCAGGAACGTCCAAACTCAATTTGGCGCTGGCTAGTCTCGAGCGTCAGACTGCGGTCGCCCGCTCCTGCGGGCAGAATGCCCGCGCGCCGTCTCAGGACAGCTTGACAACAGGGACGGTGATTTGCTGGCATTGTGCTCACATCGACATGAATTTCCGCCGCTTGGCTTTATTGCCGTTGGCAACCTTGCTCTGCTGGGCGCCCAGCGGCAACTCTCAGTCAGGCGCCGCCGCCCCCGCCTTAACGATCGGTGTGGGAGCGAAGCAGCAGGTGTTGCTGACATGGCCGACCAATGCGGGCGATTTTGTTCTCGAAACAGCGACCACTCTGGGCGACCAGAACGGCTGGTCGCCTCAAACCAATGGACTCAATGTGTCCGGGAGCAATCTCGTTTTAGCTGTCACTCCTCAGGCAAAGGTTGCCTTTTATCGGCTGCACAAAATTAACGGAAGCCTGCCCATAACCGCTCCGGCGCTGACCTGGACCTGGGTGCCGTTCAGCGATTGCTTCTGCATGGAAGGCACCACAACGGGCATCGGTGTCAATCTGAGCACCAACGGCGATGAAGTGCTCCTTTATTTGATGGGTGGAGGTGCTTGCTGGGATTACACCACCTGCTATCTGCTCAACACGGCAACGCACGGCCCCTTTGGCGAAGTCGAATTTACAAATCTGATGTCGCAGTTTGGGCAGACCTGGTTTCTGGATCGTTCCTCGCCGGCAAATCCATTTCAGAACTACAACTACGTGCTGGTGCCGTATTGCACCGGCGACATTCATGCCGGCAGCAAGATAAACGTGTATGGACCCGATGTGACGATGCAGGTCGGGTTTCAAAATATCGCCAACTATCTCGAACGACTGGTGCCCACATTTCCCGCCGTCAAGCACATCGTCATCGCCGGTAGCAGCGCCGGCGGATACGGCGCCGTCTTCAATTGGATGCAGACTCAACAGGCCTTCGGCAATGTCCGAGTGGATGTAATCGACGACTCCGGGCCGATCATGACGCCGGACGTTCTTGCCCAAGGCTACCCGCTTTTTCTGCCCGGCTCGGAACCCATGACCAACTGGAATTTTCAGGCGGCGGTGCCCGCGACTTGTGACAGCTGCGCCACCAACGTCTCTTCGATCTATGATTTTATCGCATCCGCCTCCCCGCCACACCGTCTAGCCTTATTGTCGTACACGCAGGACCAGACCATCCGAAGTTACTTGGGCCTTTCGGCCCAGCAGTTTGCCAATGGCTTGACCGAACTCGCCGCCGCCCAGTTCAACTCCCCCTCGAATCGGGCGTACTTTTTTATCAGCGGTCAAAGCCATGTGCTTCTGGCCGATCCGACGCTCACCGTCAACGGCGTGACCTTGCAGCAGTTCATCACCCAGATGGTAACGGATGACCCGGGCTGGAAAAGCCCGTAGCCCAGGAAAGCGTCCCTGCCAGAAACCGCGGACGACGCAGCGCGCGCCGTCCCTACCATTTTGGTGGAGGACGTCGCGCTGCGACGTCCCCGGCCGCGTCCAGCGGCCGGACCGAATGCGAGGGGAACCAGGTCATTTATCCTTACGGCCCCGTAGAGCCTGTTTTAGAAATCTGTTAGGAGTCCCGCCTTTAGGCGGCCCGGCGCCGAAACCGCCTGAAGGCGGGACTCCAAACCCGGGCGGCCACGCCTGAAGCCGGTATTTTAAAACGCGTTCTTAGATTCGGATTTTGACCTTCGCTTTTTCGAGTTTAGGATTTCGAGAAAGGGGAGTTATGACTGCGCCTGGCCTTACCATGCATCTCCTAATGCCGCCGACCTGCGGCAAACTCACCGCAAACGCGCCCGCAAGAAACCGGCAGGCGCCTTCGCAGGGAGGGTCAAATCCACACTATTTGAAAAGCCTGAAACACTCGGAAAATCGGCAACGTCCGTCCAGTTGGTGTTGCCCAGAGTTGACGTTTGCTGAAGGACATACCCCGGTGCCGTGCTAAGCCAAGTGACCGTCCAGTTCCCGTCGGCTTGGGTCAACGCCAGGCGCGGGGCAGACGGCGCTTGGAATGCGCCGGAGACGGTCGTGAATTGGCCTTCCTCACGAATGGCTTGTGTGTCGGGTAGTATCCCGGTTTTGACGTTGTCCCGAACCTCAAAGCTCGGGTAATCGCAGGCCCAGAGATCCAACGCCACATGGTTGGTGAGAGCGGTCAGGCCGTTATTGGTCAATGGCGGACCGAAATAATTTCCAACGACACGCGCGTCGGTGACGTTGTGGAGAGTGATCGCACCGCGCCGCCATTGAAGGAATGCGTTGTACATAATGCGAATGCCGGAGATTTCCTGGCCCGCGGGAACGTAATCAGTGTCAGCGGTAGCCTTGTGCAATTGCAGCAGGGCCCACGTGGGCTCCTGGCCAGGGTCAGCATTGTTGATAGCTTCATAGGAACAGCCACCATCGGCGAGGACGTTTGCCAGGATCACGACATTGGTGGGGATGAAGGAATTGGGCCCGGCCAAGGACAGCGAAGGGTGGGCGGCAATCGCGCTCACGCCCATGCCGCTGATGACGTTATGTGCGATGAGGATGTTGTTCGCCCGGCAGTAAATGCCATGAATGCGGGAGTTGCTGAAATGGTTGCGGAGGTACACGGCGGAACTGTTCAGTGAATTGTCGAACAGAACTGTGTTGGTCGTGTCCTGGCCCGGAAATACGCCGGCAATGTTACGATCGAAGGTGATCAGCGGCGGGTTCACGTCAATAACGGCGGCCCGGTTAAACACGGCGCCGTTGGTGCCATTATAGAACGTGAAGTCATCCCCGGCCTGCACCTGTCCACTGGTAATCGGCGCCAGGGCGCCACCGGGAGTAAAGCCGATCAGCGAAAAGATGTTCGTGGCATGAGTCACCGGACCTTGAATGAAGAACGGCATCGTGTACGCATTGGCGACGTCGTCACTCAAACCAATGAAATTGCAGCCTTCGACCCACGGACCAATGCGCGGGTTTCCGAAAAAACCGCCGTCGGCGTTGGTGGTTTTGACTCGCGGCACGCCGTTGGACCCGCCCGGGGAGGGGCCAATGAGGATTTGGCAATTAATCTCATTCACCAGGTAGGAGTTGTTGCCGGCGAACGCCGCCGCGGCTCCGGCATAATTGGTCAGATTGAGAAAAGTGACCTGGTAACAATTGCGTGCCCGAAAGAGAGTCGAACCATTGTAGCGCCCTTGTTGACACCAAATGTCACCGGGGCTGATCGTGGGGAGCTTGGAGACGCTTTTGAGCGTTACCTTGAAAACATCGGTCACCGCGGTCGACTGCACGTTGCGAAAATCGTAGATCGTCGAGTGATTATCGGCGAGCCGCCCCGGTCGCGTCGGATCCATGAAAGTCCCCCACTGGGGCAGCTCGAGGTAATTCGCGTTGGTCGGGGAGGGATATCCCGGGTCAACCCGAAACTGAAAAGATGCCTGGTTGCCGGTCACGTTGGTGCTTACCACCACGCCCTGCGTGAAGGGCAACGGATCGTAATCGACCGAGAATCCCTGCACGATCGTATTGGTGCAGAAGAATAGATCCAGGAACCCAATGCGCGGATTGGTAACGAGGATTCTGGCGCCGTTGCCGTTGACCAGGACGCCGGTCGCATGCGAGAGGGAAAGTGGCACCGTTGAGTTGGTCGTCTGAAGGGAAATCTGATAGGTCGCGCCCGGCTGAAAGCGGAGCTCGGCGCCCCCCGTCATGCCCGCGGCAGTGTCGAGCGCTGCCTGAATCAATTGGAGATCAGAACCGCCCGTTGGCGCTCCAACTTGAACCACATTAGCCGGCGGCGGGGCCGGCAATGCTAGCAGCGGGGATGGCCGGGGAAGCCAATCCACTGCCACCGCGCTGACCAGCCGCGCCGTCGGCGATTCGGAGTTGGTGGGAAATTGAAAGATTAGATAGCGAGGCGACACAGCGCCCAGGCTGTTGGTGACCGAGAAATTGTCCCACACTGTATTCGTCGTTCCATTACCGTCGACCTTGACCGTGGCAGACGTCCGGAAGGCGTCGTAAGTGAGCCAGAATCTTACCGGCTGGCCCGTATTCGCATAAGCCGAAGGAAGGGACACACCATTGTTTTGCCCCGTGCCTCCATACAATGTGAGTGAGCCGTTTCCCTGGACTTTCAACCACGGTCCGCTTTGACTGGCGTTGCCAGCCAGGAATTGGTTGCTGTTGCCGAAGCCAAAGCCCACCCATTCCGTAGACCCGGGCGGCAAATTGACAGTCACGCAGAGCGTCATCGAACCGTGAGGTCCGATCGGGATTAACGGGACGCCCACCGAGGCCCCTGCATTTATCGAGGCGTTGAACAGGTGCCCCTGGTCGTCGATTTCCAGGTCGGAAGCCGACGAGGCAAGCTGCCATCCCCCGCCCTGGACATCGATCCAGGGAATGCTGTTAGTGACGCTCCCGCTCGCATGGGTAAACAAATCCTGAAAAACGATTTCCGCACGCAACAGCCCGGTGCCAGAGAATCCGATTAAAACTAAAAACAGCGCCTGTCGGAGAAAGCACGCCAAGCTGAACCTGGTGGAAGAAACAGGAATCACGAGCGGATGCTGCCAGCTATGTCTCCAACGGTCAATCAAGGTAGTCAATACCGACCAGGTTCCGTTCTCATCGCCGAGGGTGCACTGCGACTTTTTCGACGGGGCTGAGCCCAGGGTGGATATTTGAAAAACCTCTGCGCTGCTCGCCGCTCGCCTTCCCTTAGAGCGTGTCTGAAAAGTGACTTGGGTTGAAACATCCGACTCTCTGATAAGTCGGCGAGGCATATGATAACTCGAGAAAAATGAAGAATTGTTTTGACAGTGGACGCGCGTTGATTTGGTCACATTTTCGGCGCAGC
>DASRFK010000211.1:0-3784 GCA_035651635.1 Verrucomicrobiia bacterium
CCCAATAAGGAACAGAAGAACGATCTCAATACCCAAACCGGTGGTGTGTCAGAACTCGACAGGAGATCGAGCAGGAAGAGACCCGCAAAGGAAATTGGCGCGAGGTGTTTCGCACTGCCTTCGAGCGAGCGCGGCGGCAGCAGAGACCTGGATCCGGACGCCAGGAACTTGGCCGCGACAAGAGCAAAGCCTTCTTTCTGCTGGTGGGGACAGGTGTCGCTCTGCTTCTGCTCTTCTTCGGCGTCTTTTCCTCTTCCAAGAAGCGTACTCCGCTTCCGGGAGAAACGCCGCACGGCCAAGCTAGCCTGGGGCGAAAGGTGACTCCCGGACAGGAAAACACAGATCCGAGTGCCGCAGCGACTCCCCTGCTGAGCGCGGATATTCGCTCAACCGACTCCGGGCGCGAGGGGCAAGTAACGCCCGAAGACGTCGGGCGAACCTCGCGAACCGGCGGCCTTCCTGCCAACGTAACCGCGAAACCATCGCCGGCGAAGAGCAATCATCCACAGGATTACGCGCTGAGCAAGGTCGATTTCTCTGACCCTTTAGCAGGACAAGGTAATACCATTCCCCCGCCACCACCCGTGCCAACTTCGAGCCAGGATCTGAGCGCCGAATTGAAGAAGCCTTCTCTGGTCTTTGTTCGTTCAATTGAAGCCAAACCGGCAATCAAGCCAAATAATCCGAACGATGACGAGGAGACTCTGGCACTGCCGGCGGGAATACGGTTGGTAGCACGTCTCCAGGCTCCGGTAAGTTCGGCCGTTGCCGCACCGGTGGTAGCGGTTGTGGAATACAACTACGAGCGCGATGGTCAGATTGTGCTGCCAGCCGGGGCGAAGGTGTTCGGCCGTCTGGCACAAGTCAACTCTTCAGGCTACGTTGGCATTCAATTCACTCAGGTAGAAATGCCTGATGGAACGGCCGAAAAGATCGACGCTTCGGCCATGGATCTGAACTTTGGCCCGTTAAAGGGGTATGTGTCCGGCAAAAGGACTGGAACAAAGTTTCTCGTGCGCTCTCTCACAGGGCTCGGAACAGTGGCGTCATATCTGGTGGGGCCACAGGCATCGAGCTCTGAAGGGCTAATCTCCACGAATACCCTGATGCGCGAACGGCTGGCTGACAACGTGGCGACGGCAGGGCAAGAGGAGTTGAATGGTCTGGCTTTCAATCAGAATCTAGTCGTCACGGTTCCGGGTAACACTCGCTTTTACATTGTTGTTCAAAAGCCCACCGCAGATCATGTGGCCAGCAACTCGGGATCGCGGAATGCATCGAGCAGTACCGCAGGTTTTAATGGCGGCGTGCCCACGCTTGAGGAGCTTCGCCAGTTGATTCAGTTAAGGCGCGAAATCAATGAACTCTACGCCCAGGGCAACAGCCAGGCTGTAACGGAAACTCAATCTCAGCAATGAAAGACGAAGCAGAGTGGAACCAGTGTGGGCACCCCTAGAGAGGCGATTAGGAAACGCCAGATGCGTCGGTTTCATGTTTATGGGGAGCTTTAACGGTATCTATCGTTACAAGCATGGGATCACGCGTACCAGCTTGTACCTGGACAATGACAGCAACTGCTATTTGCCACGAAGAAACGGAAGTTTTACTCGGGCCGACTGGGATACCGAGCTGCGCAAGTTGGGAGGCCTGCCTGATGAATCTCGGATGGACCCTCACCACACCTTACGATGAAGACTTCATCGCCCACAAGCAGCACGCTTTGCGCGAACGAGGGATTTCGCTGCTAACGATTACGGTTGGCCCGCAAGTAACGAACATTCACTGAATCCAAAGCAAGCCTCGCTGAGGTCTAGGGCGACGGTTAACCCAGGCCCTTCTGTGCACTGAGCCGTCCTGTGCCCGACCCCCAAATTAGGCTAAAGTTGACCGATGCACGGACCCGCGGGGGGATTGTATTCGCGTTGTCGTGCTAACCAGTGGGTGATCGAGTGGCGCAGCCGCCTCAAGAATGGTTCCTCAACACGCCCATGCTGTGGCTTGCGGCATTCGTGTTGATTGGCATTTTGCGAGGCCCCCTGCGGAATGCACCTGCGATCTTGAAGAAACCGGTTAAGTTCGCGGTTGCCAGTTGCATTGCGCTTGGTTCGCTGGTCTTGCTTATGTGGGCTCCAGTCCTGCAGACAGCCAAGCAAAACAAGCCGCTCGGTCCTCTTTGGATTCTGCTTCTGGGCGTGACTTCAATTGGCTGGGTGGTCTCATTCTTTTGGATTTTTCTGTCGAAGTCCAAACAAAAAGCACAAGCAGCCCCACCCGCATCGGGCGGATCAGGACCGCGGCTACAGGTACAACAGCAACCTGTGGTTCGCATCGTCCCTCCCGAGCGGTTTGCCGACGTCGGCGGCTTGGGCGATGCGAAGGAGCAAATCCGCCAGTTGGTGCAAGGCCAATTGAACCCTGGAAAATACGAGCGATACGGCTTGGTACGAAACGGGATCTTGCTGTATGGGCCACGCGGTACTGGCAAAACCTTTCTGGCTCGAGCGACTGCTGGCGAATTCGGCCTAAATTTCGAATACATCTCTGCTCCACAATTGCTCACCCGCTGGATTGGAGCAACCGCGGAAAACATCCGCGCCGTGTTTGCGCAGGCAGTTGCCCGGAAGCCGGTTCTCTTCTTCATCGATGAGATTGATTCGCTCGGGGCGGGAAGGCAGGACTCCATGAGTGATCCCGGTGGTGCCGGCCGAGAGTTCAACAACATCACAATGGGGTTGATGAGCGCAATCGACCATTATCGTGCGGTCCGCGGGTTCGTCTTGATGGCGGCCACCAATCGACTGGATGGCCTCGACGAGGCCTTGATCCGGGAGGGCCGATTTGACCTCAAGCTCCGCATCGATCTTCCCGACGAAGCTGCCCGCACAAAGATACTCGAAGCACAGTTGAGCAAGATGCCATGGAAACGATTCGACTTGCAGGAATTTGCGCGCCGGATGCCGGGAGCGAGTCCCGCTAGGTTGCGCGCGATTGTTGATCAAGCCGCTGGGTACGCGCTGGCGGCTAACCGGCGAGTAGGCACCGAGGACTTGAATCGGGCTTTGAACGAAAACGGCGGAAAGGACCGACCGCAGATCGAGCGCATGGATTGGGATGAAGTCGTTGTGTCTGAGTCGATCAAGCAGGATCTGAAGTCCCTCGTTCGACTGCTCGAGGACCCCACCCGCACACGCGCGCTGGGCCTGGAAATCCCAGTAGGATTGCTATTGGTGGGCCCGCCGGGAACCGGAAAGACGCTGATCGCCCGGCTCATCGCAAGTCAAACCAACCGGAGCTTTTACTCGCTGACCGCAGCCAATGTTCTCGGAACGGGGGTCGGGGATTCCGTCAAGCGCGTTTCTGCGGTTTTTGCGCGTGCCAAAGAACACAGTCCGGCAATCATCTTTCTCGACGAAATGGATGGACTACTACCGGCAAACAGTTACGCTCTAGCGCAGCACGATATTCAGTTGGTAGAGCAGTTCCTCACGGAAATCGGTGGCTTGCAGCCGGAAAACAATGTCTTTCTAGTTGGGACCACCAATTATCCCGAAAACATCGATCCCCGCGTCCTCCGGGGAGGGCGGTTCTCCGAGAAGATTCAGATTTCTCTCCCTGAAACCGACCAACGAACACTGCTGCTCGACCGCTATCTCAAAGGCGCTCGACTGGCGCCGGGATTAACAACAAATGAGATTGCGGACCGTCTGAGCGGTATGTCGCCTGCTGATCTCCAAGCGATCTCGATAACAGCAAAGAGGATGGCTTTCAATCGGCTCGATGCCGG
>DASRFK010000212.1:0-5823 GCA_035651635.1 Verrucomicrobiia bacterium
GCCAACCACCGTGATATAGGGATCGTCAGCCGGTTCGTCGACGGCCCCGGAAAACGCGCCCGCATCGCCGCTGGCCAGGAAAAAGCTCTGCCCTTGCGCGGCGTACTGTTGGAATATCTGGAGAGTCGAGAGATTAATATCGAACCCATAAGAGCAGCTCAGTTGCTTGGCCAGGTTATCCGTAGCCATGCGATTGAGCACATCGTTAATCTGGGCCGTGGTGGTCGCGTTCTGGATATAATTTGTGCCCAGCGGCGGCACATCCAGCGGCGTAGGACCTTCATAGACGAGTACGCGGCTCCCCGGCGCCATGGAAAGCGCCACTTCAATGTCCCCCGTGACCTCCAGGGCATAATTCAGGTAACCCGGGTTTGAAGTCCAATCAACGTTGGAGTCATCGCCGCTGGCACCGTCAATTAGAACAGGTTGCACGTTGACGTAGGGAAAGATGGTGGCCTCGTCTTCATAGTCCTGGATGTCCTGGGCGGAGAAAGCGAACAGTTCAAACAACCCGATCGACTGCCCAGTCCCGTCCTCCGAAATGTTGGGAGCGTAAGCGTTTCGGAAATCATAGCCCTCGAAGGGGCCGGTACTGCCACCCCCGCCCCCTCCGCCACCCCCGCCCAATGGCCGGATGCCGGGCCGGGAAGCGGTCACCGACGCGTGAAGCCGCGGTCGCGGCCTCACATAATTATCCAGGCCACTGATCGCCAGCACCGGCGTCTTCAGCTCCAGGGACGGCTCGGCGTCCGGCGCGAAGAAATCCCGCTTCTCTTTAGGGTGCTTGAAGGTCTGCAGGTGGATGTTCAGCGCTTTTTCTATGTCCGCCACCGACCCGCTGACGTCCACCAGCGAGCGGTTGGGATGCGTATGGGTCACCGTCAGGTGATGCGCTTTCGCGAAATCAATCACGGATTGATAGTCCGCCGCGCTCGGGCCAAACGACGCCGCGAACTCGTCGGACTTTAGAAAATGGCGAAAGTTCGGACTGGAGGGATTGTAAATCTCTTCGAGCAGGTTGGTGAGTTGCTCGCGATTGCGCAAAGGCAAACCGATCGACAGCTTCAGCTGGTAACTGGCGTCGAGCCTGCCGCGCGCGGAAAGTCCCTTAGTGATTTTGGGCACATGGCCCCGGAGGACTTGCGGTTGCGCCGTCACGGATGCCGGCGCAAAGGAAACTGCGGGCGCTGAAAAAACCTCTATCGCGACGAAACAGGCACAACAACCGAGGAGGAGGAGGAGGGACGATCTCCTTTTGGATAGCTTCATTTTGCTCTAATAGGAGATAATCCTCAGGAGCTTGGGAGTCAATGTTCGAGGGTCCGATACTTCGAGATTCAGGCGGGATTTGCTGGGGTACCAGGCCGGAGCCGGGCTTTACAAAACGCTTATCCGCAGCGAGTTTGAGCTTGGGAACAGAACATGATTTCCGGGATTTCCAGGTTGTCGTGGTTAGGTGGGGTACTTCTTCTCATGAGCGCCACAGGCTTGACGGCGGCAGCCCAAACCGGCCTCAGTGGCGCCCAGGAGCAACTCGCGTCTGCGAACACGGGGTTTAGCTTTCGCCTGCTGAAAGAATTAGCGAGAGAAAAACCCGATGCCAATATCTTCGTCTCGCCTTATAGCGTTTCGAGCGTGCTGCAGATGGTAAGTATCGGTGCCCGCGGGCAAACCCAGCAGGAATTGCAGCAGGTTTTGGGCACCGCCGGGATCAACCCCAAGGACCTGAACGATGCCTATCGGGAGCTTAACACTTCGCTCAGCAGCCAAACCAACGTTACCCTGAACATCGCCAATGCCCTCTGGTACCGCTTGGGAGCGCAACTGAATCCGCCATTCGTCGAGGTTAACCAAAACTGTTATGGAGCGACTTTGCGCGCGCTGGATTTCTCCCATCCTGAGAGCGCCAGGATCATGAATCACTGGGCGGCCGAAAAGACCCAGGGCAAAATCCCAACGATAATTTCCCCGCCACTTTCTCCCGGCACGGCCATGATTGTTGCCAACGCTACTTATTTTAAGGGCACCTGGGAGAGGCAATTTGATCCGAAGCAGACGGCCCCTCGGGCTTTTCATCTGCTGACTGGAAGCCAGCAGTCCGTGCCCATGATGCAGCAAACCAGGTCATTTCCGTACCAGGAGGGTGACGGGTTCCAGGCTGTTCAGTTGGCCTATGCGGGCGAGGGTTTAGTCATGCAGATCCTCTTGCCTGAGACTAACTCCAGCGTTCAGGATTTGGTCGCGCGAGTGGATTCGGGTTTTTGGCAAAAGAGTGTGTTGTCTCGATTCCAGGAAAGAAAGGGAACGCTCGTGCTGCCGCGCTTCACGCTGCGATATGGCGCCGATTTGAAAGCGCCGCTTTTGGCGTTAGGAATGAAAAGCGCCTTAAGCGGTAGCGCGGACTTTTCAGGCATGTCCGCCAGCCGTCTCTTTCTGAGCGACATTAAACACCAGAGCTTTGTCGAAGTTAACGAACAGGGAACCGAAGCGGCCGCGGTAACCACCGGCGTGATGGCGCTGGCCTCGTTCCGCAACCAGCCACCGCCATTCCAGATGGTCGTTGACCGACCATTCCTGTTCCTGATTTCGGATCAGCGAACCAAATGTATTGTGTTTGCCGGCCTGGTATTTGCCCCCGGAGGCAGCGGCCACGACTGAGTTAATTGACGAAAGTTCTTGCGTTGCAGGACGTAGTTTCTATGGAATCCTAGGCCGAGTGAACGGATGAATTGTGATTTTTGACAGGCCGGAGGTCAAGCTGAAACAATAAATACGGCTTTACAAAATGGTTTGCAGGATTAGGCTAACGTCAGTGAAACGGGAAATTTTTTCCCCGGGGACGTTCTATGATCCTGCCAAATGGCAGGATCATAAGATCTATCTACTCACTTGTTGGGCGTCACGCATCAGGCTATGAATCCACGCGTTTTTGGAGTTGGCCTCTGTATCGCGTTGCTTCCAGTCATCGCAATTGGGGAGGACGATCGCCCTATACTGAAGGAATCGCCGGCCAAGCTGGTCGCCGCCATCGAAGCGTTGGCCAAGGAGAATGTTGCGGTGGCCCGCGTAAATGTCGCGCATGATGTCGCCCACAAGCAACTAAGAATCTTCACCATCGTGCCCAGCCATGAGACCAAGAGTTTCAAGGAGTCTGGTTTTGAGGTGGAGATTATCTACAACTACGAGCTGGCCTGTGCGCAGAACGGCGTCGCCTCGTGCAGTTTTCAGAACAATAACCAGGTTCTGTCGTTTGCTGCGTCCCAGTTTACGTCCGGCGATAAGGCCTTTGCCAAGCGATTGGTCAGGGTTCTGGCAGAGGCCGAGCCCAGCCTGTTTTGGTCCAGTCCGAGCGACCCGGTGATCACGATCACGCAGATCGTCGTGGGGCTTGAAAAGGACGACGAGACTGTAAAACGTTTTCTGGCGGATGAAACTCAGACTTGGAAGGAGACCGTTAAGAAATACGGGCCATGAAGCCCAACCAGGCAATGCACCGAATGAGCGGCGTCCGCATTGAATTCGAGTTCAGTTGTTGGAGAGCGCCGCTCATCGGTGATTTTTGACGTTAGACCCCAGACCACATGAACGAGCGATATAGAGCAGACCTTCCTGCATGGATTTTTATCGGAGGGCTCTCATGCTTGCCTTGGTTGATTGTTTGGTTCGATTGGTGGCGTAAAATAGATCTCACGGCTTTGGCTTTTGCTATCGGTTCATCAGGGTTGGCTTTCGCATGGCTGTTTAGCTTTCGTATCGCGCTAACATCATCCGAGGTTCGTTTCCGTAGTTTATTTCGCGGCCAGCAAAGCATTCGACACGACCAGATACAGCGTGTGCGCCTTACATGGAGTTTGCGGCGTGGCCTGCGCGGACCGCTGCGTCTGGTGATCGAGCCACGTACTGGCAGCGCGTTTCGAGAGTTGGACATAAACGCAAAGGTGTTTTCGAGAGCTGCTATTAAAGCCGTCCTCGACCTGGGAACTCGTGTTGCTGAGTCCGACGACGGCGGGCTACGCGATGGCGTAGTGGTGAAGGGATTAAGGAAATGGAAACGTCCTCACAATGTATAGCGGCCTGGTCTAACGATTGCAGTGCAGCGGATGCCGGGTTTAGCCTAGATGTTTTTCAGGATCGGCGGCCCGGCCCCGCTGACTTTTTTCGTTGGGCAAAGAGTTCGAATTAATGGATCAACTATGAAATCGTGCATTACACGTGGGGTCGCGTTCAGCACCCTCTTACTGGCGGGTTGCGCTACAGCCCCTCACACCACTAAGTGGGAGTATAAGGTTGTTTCGCTTCCTGAAGGAATTCTCCATGCTGCTCCCCAGCAAGCGTGGAAAGAGCAGGAGCAAGCGTTCCTAAACGACTTCGGAAAAGAGGGGTGGATCCTCGTAAGCCAAGATTCTGGAAGGCTATTTTATTTCAAGCGGCCCATCAGATGACCTCAGCCATGGATAAGCCAAACACGCGTACCTTCTGGTTCGAGAGCAAGTATGTTATGGTCATTGCAGCTCTGATAGGCGTATTCGTAACGCTGGCAATGCATATAGCAGCAATTGTCTGCCAAGGTGGTGGAGAGACATTCGGCTGGTTCTTGGCCATCATGTCATCGCTGACCATTGTACCTGCCGCGATTACTGTTAAGCTTTTGGGATTACCATTATGGATGGATCCCGACAACCTCTCGGTGGCGGCGCTATTTTTCGCGATCGTTGTGAACGCGATTTTGTTTTCGGCCGTGGGAGCGGCCTACCTGGGCCTTCGGAATTGGGTGCGGAGACGAATTGTATTATGAAGCGTCCGCCCAACCACGCCATGCACACGAAATCCGCGACAACGTCGAGGTTTCATATCGGAGGCCACCGGCGCGGATTCGGTGATGGCGACCGTTAAGCGCCGAAGCATGCGCCATCTGCCAAAATTCTCCAAGCTCACTTGGGCTGTTTTAATATGTTTTGCAGCGCTTGTGGTAATCTTGTGGTTGTCGGGCGACCGGTGCGATGTGCGTGTGCTTCACATCGGGTATACCAACGCACCGCCGGATACTGGAGCGCAGTATGCCTTATACGGCGTAGTTATGATCACCAACGCGGGGTCTGGTAACATTACATTATGGCCTGAATTCATGCTTGAAGGCGAGGGATCGACAACGAGACGCTGGAGCGGTACGTTCCATGAGGTAACTGGGCTGGTGCCCGCAGGGTCAGCGCGACAAATGGTTCCGGTTCCTTTATCGGTCGACAGGTGGAGGTTTACAGCATTGTGCTCACCTGACTGCTTTCGCACGGACCTTGGGGAGTACCTTGGAACGGCGCACAAGGGCTGGTCGCGCACCCTGCTACGTGATTGGCTGCACATAGTTCCGGTGAAACGCGTCTCAACGGAATGGATGAGTAATGAAACGCTTAACCTGCAGGCTAGAGCGAATTCGAGGCAGCCGCTCGGCCTAGACACGAATCGAACGCCGGAGTCGGCTGCCTCGCATCGCTCACCCTGATTGTTCGCCTGAATTGCGGAGCGGAGCGAGGCCGACTGAAGCCCTGTAAGGACGATGAGAAAATAGCCCAGGCCCAGCGAGGCACGAGCGCCGGCCTGGGTAAGAGGCACAAAATGATTCCCTCTCTTTTTTCCAATCTGGTTTGGCGCGCCCGAGCGCGCCAAACCAGATTGGAAAAAAGAGAGATTGGGTATGGGTGGCGGTTTACCCAGGGCGGCGGCCTCGGCGGCCTGGCCCTGGGCTATTATCTTGCCGCCCCTCCCGGGGCTCCGGAGGCTACCTGAATTATCGGCAACTTAGAGGATTTGGTCGTCGTGTGGGCGACC
>DASRFK010000213.1:0-12046 GCA_035651635.1 Verrucomicrobiia bacterium
TGGCCGGGGCGCGCAAACAAACCTCGACCTGACCCGCTACGTGCCGGCGCAGATCCGCGAGACCGGCGGCGAATGCGTGAACTGTCACATGCCGCAGACGGTTTACATGCAGCGGCATTGGCGTCACGATCACGGATTTACCATCCCCGATCCGCTGCTGACCAAACGGGCCGGTGTACCCAATGCCTGTAACCGTTGTCACCGGGACAAAGGGGCCGACTGGGCTTTGAAATGGTGCGGCGATTGGTATGGCGCGAAAATGGACCGGCCATCACGTCAACGCGCGCTTCAAGTCGCCGCCGCGCGCCGAGGCGATGCGGCGGCACAGCCGGGATTGCTTGCTATGCTGGCCACGAACGAAATTGGCTATTGGCGCGCGGCCGCAGCCGCGTTGCTCGGGGCGTGGGTGAACGAAAGCAGGGTCCAGGAGGCGCTGTCGGATGGCCTGCGCGATAGTAATCCTTTGGTGCGCCTCGAGTGCGTCCGCGCGCTGGAACTCGCGCTGCAAGAACCAGGCGTTCCCCAGGCATTAAGCCGCAGACTAAGCGACCCGAGCAGGGCTGTCCGGGTGACCGCTGCGTGGGCGCTTCGCGATAATCTCGACCTTTCCACTGCGGCTGGGGCCGATCTGCAGCAGTGCCTGGCCGTTAATGCAGATCAACCGGCCGGCCAGATGCAATTGGGCGCCTTCGCCCTGGCTCGCGGTGACGCAGCAAAAGCGGTCAGCCATTACCAAAAAGCCATCGAATGGGATCCCGGTTCGGCGCCCCTGCGCCACGATTACGCGGTGCTCCTGGCCGGATTGCATCGCACGCAAGCGGCGCTCGAACAGTTGCAGGCCGCTTGCCGTTTGGAGCCCGCCAACGCTGAGTTTCAATATAGTCTCGCCCTGGCCTGGAACGAGGTGGGGCAAACCACGAACACGATCGACTCCCTGGAAGCCGCCGTGCGGTTGGATCCCAACTTTGCCCGGGCATGGTACAACCTTGGATTGGCCCTCCAATCAGCCGGACGACCCGTGGAGGCATTGGATGCACTCGTGCGAGCCGAGTCGGCCGACAGCGCCGATCCTCGACCTCCTTATGCCCGCGCGACAATCCTGGCCCAATTGGAGAGATGGAGCGATGCGCAAAAAGCGGCGCGCCGCGCGCTGGAGATCCAGCCCAACCTCGAGGCAGCCCGTGAACTGTTGCGCAATATCGAAGCGGAAGGGGCCAGCAGGTAAAAACCCGAAGGCCGAAGGTCGAAGGCCGAAGGAAATCCGAAACCCGAAATCCGAAAGGAAGGAACCCTAACTAATTCAGGCGCAAAGAGGCGCAAAATAACCGAACAAATTCCGGTACTTTTCGCACGTAGAACAGGGTCTTCACCACCTGAGAACCTTTTCAGAACGTGATAACTTGATAACAAACTCCCCAGCGATTCGGATTTCGGAATTCGGATTTCCTTCGGCCTTCGACCTTCGGCCTTCGGGCTTCCCCCGGCCTACGGCCGACCTTTGGCATCGAGGTTCTTCTTCAAGTCCTCAGGTGTGACCTGGCTGACCACTCCGTCCGCCGGAACCTCGATTTTAGCGGTCCAAAGGATGGCATTCAACACGAGCTTGCGCACCTGATCGTTCCCCCAATTCTTGTGGTAATGGCCGCCGGTGAACCCAAAGCCACGGCCGCCATCCGGTCGCTCGTAAGCCCAAGCCATGTGTTGAACCTCTCCGTTGCGAACAGACTCGCGTACGGCCGGGTTGCCTTCATGCGGACCGTCCGAGCGGTTCATCGTGCTGGCCGGAGCGACCGCGTTTAAGATGGGCGTGACTCGTTCCATTCCGTCGCGGAAACGCATGTGGAAATACCACTCATCGAAGATCTTGAAGGGGTCAACGCCGCGCGTGATCGGATGCTTGGGGAGAGTCTGATAATCCGCGGTCCACGTCGGGTTGACCGACCAATTGATTTCGAAACAACCGCCAATCCAATCGAGAAATTCTTTTTCGCCGGCTTCTTTGGTGGGTTCTACCGCATAATGAATACAGACCAGGCCGACGCCTTTATCGATCAGATTTCTGACGGTCTGCAACCGATGATCGCGTAACAGCGGATGACCGCCGCCGCCATCGCTGTAGATCACCAGGGTCGCCGCGTCGGCAAAAGCGGATGAGGCATCTTCAGGCCAGCCATTGCTGTAAACAACCGAGCTGATGCCGGGCGTCTGGTCCAAACACGCTTTGAGCAGCAGGCATCCGGCGCGATGTTCGTGTTCGCCCGGGCCGTGACTGGGGGGGCCGGCGATGAAAACAATCTTCTTGGATTCGGCGGCGCTCATCGTGAAGCAGCTGAGGGCAAATATGAGAATAAAGCCCAGAACGGCGAACCACCCCGTTCGGAGTCCTGCCTTTGGACGGCAAGGTGTTCGTTGGGAAGCGCGCGTGTAAATTTGATTACTGCACAAAAGCTCTTGGGCCCGACCGGCTGAAGCCGGGACTCCGAACTGAGGGACTCGGAAAGATGTAGGCGACATGAAACAGAGACGCCGGGAAGGCTTCCTTATTCAGTTTTGCGCTTCTTGCGCGCCTTCACGGCTGACCCGGATGGGAACGATTTGGGACTCCTCGGACTCGTCCCTCCCACTGCTTATGGGCTATTGAGGAGTTTGATTCGGATGTTTTTGAATTGGGCCATCATGGGCGGCCCAGCGTGCAGTTGCAGCGCAATCAAGCCGCTCATCGCCCGTTTGGCTTCGCACTCGTCGGTCACATCAACCGTTTGCTTGCCATTGATGAACTGCTGCAGGTGATTTCCCTTGGCGATAATCACATAGTCATTCCAATCGCCTTTCTTCAGGGACGCTTCGATATCGGCGGCCTTCCCGACGGATCCGACCACCTCCTTCTTGTCATCCTTTGTCCACACGACTTTTTCCCCACGTAAGGCCATGATGCCACGCAGACGCTCCTCGTAAAGGATGCCGGTATAATTCGGGCCGGCTTCCATATCGGCCTGGTAACCGCCCACTACCCAGTTGGCCGGGTCAAAGATGCGGCTGCGGTATTGCACTCCTGAATTGGCAAAGCCTTTGTCGTCGCCAGGAACGACTTTGAAAGAACAGCGGAATTCAAAATCGCCCGGTGTCCCATTAGTCCAGATCAGGAAGGTGTTGCCTTTGGCCGGGTTCTCCGCCGTGGTTTGGCCGGTGATCGCTCCGTCTTTGACCGACCAAAGCTTCGGATTGCCATCCCAGCCAGTGAGATCTTTGCCGTTGAAAAGGCTCTGAAAGCCCTGCTCGGAATGGCGATCATCAATGAGCGTGGTTTGCCGTTGGACCTCGATCTGCTGCTGTGCTGGAATTTGAACAATCGCAGACCCGCACAACGCCAGAGCAACAAGTGTGCGCGTGATCCGGACGCGGCCCCCACGCGACGAGGACACCTGCCAGCCCAAGGGATCACTTGTCTGGGCTTCCTTATCCGTGTTTATCCTTGTCCATCTGTGGTTAAAACGGCGTTTTCCGGCTAAAGCCGGGACTCCGAACCGCTTTTGAGTTCTCATAAAATGCGCTGCAAAAATTTCAAGCCCTTGGTAGCGATCTCCTCGTTGGTCGGCTCGAATTGTCGCCACACCGAGGCAGCCCGCGCGATGAGCTTGACGTGCGTGGCAAAGCCTTCGATCACAATATCTCCCTGGTAGCCGATATCTTTCAAGGCTTGGGCAATGCCGGTCCAATCAATGTGATCGTTTCCCGGCGTGCCACGGTCGCAACCGCAGGCGTGGATATGGGCGAGCAATTTGCCGGCTTTGCGGATCGCCTCGGCCTGGTTCTTTTCCTCGATATTCATGTGGAACGTATCGAGGTGAATCTTGAGCGCTGGGCTGCCCACGTCATTAACCATTTGAATGGCCTGATCGCAGGTATTGATGAAATCCGTTTCGAACCGGTTCAGCGGCTCCAGGCAGATTTGCTTGCCGAGACCCTCAGCATATTTGGAAGCTTCCTTGAGGTTCTTGACGACCATCTTCCATTGCTTGCGGTACTCTCCACGCGGCACCATATCGGCTCGCCCCGTTTCGGAATAGATCGGCCCAATGAGGGACGGGCAATCGAGTTGCACGGCCTGGTCTAAAAGGGTCTTGATGTACTTGAGCCCGATTTGCTGTTGTTTGGGCGAACCCCGCAGATCGCGGCTGGGGCCCATGCAGGCGCACACCGATCCGCAGGTCAGTCCGACTTTGTCGAGTTCGCGCTTCACGTGCTTGGGGTCAATGTGCGCGGGATCCTCGATCGGAAGTTCAACCGTTTCAAACCCCCAGTCCTTGAATTGTTTGAATAGCTTGGTGCTTTTGTTGTTGAACGGGGAAGTGAAGAGGAAGGTGTTTAGGCCGAGTCTCATAGGTTTTAGTGAGGCTAGGCCGTCTTCACGGCGTGTCAAAACTTTTTGGGCCCCCATGGCCATCATTGGAACCGGGGATACAGCCGGCAGAGCCTCAGCTGAAGGGTAGATCGGGTTGATTCGTTAAAACGTTAAAACGAAGGGTCGCTTCCCCCATCCGTTCGGTTTCCTGAATTCGCATCGCCTTGAGGCCGCCCTGAACCTCATTGCTTTATCCATGTTCATCCTGTTCGGTTTTGCAAGGCACCGACGGAAAGACGGGGCGGCGAACGTCGAGGCAAAAAACGGAGTTGTTTTATATCGTGTTACGATATACTATCCCGCCTCGTTCAAAGCAGGGAAACGACCTATGATTGGCAAAAATGAAACTGGCGATCGTCTGGCGGACTTTCGAACCGACACGCGGGTCGTCCTTCTATCCGCGCTGGCGGTGCCGATCGGCCTGATCAGCGCCCTGGTGGCCAAAGGGCTGCTCTGGCTCATCGCCGCGATCACCAACCTGGCATTTTTTCTTCGGTTTTCGGCCAGCCCCGCGTTGCCACAGGACCATCATCTGGGCGGCTGGGTGGTGCTGGTCCCGGTGGCCGGCGCACTGTTGATTGGTTTGATGGCCCGCTATGGCTCGGAAAAGATTCGCGGGCATGGCATTCCTGAGGCACTCGAAGCAATTCTCCTGGGGCGCAGTTTGATTCAGCCCAAGGTGGCGATCCTTAAACCGATTTCCTCCGCAATTTCCATCGGGACGGGCGGCCCGTTTGGCGCGGAGGGACCGATTATTATGACGGGGGGCGCGTTTGGCTCAATTTTCGCGCAGTTGTTCCATTTGTCGGCGGCGGAGCGCAAAACGCTGCTGGTGGCCGGAGCGGCGGGTGGGATGGCGGCGGTATTTGCCACCCCAGTGGCCGCGGTGCTATTGGCGGTGGAACTGCTCTTGTTCGAGTGGAAACCTCGCAGCTTTATTCCGGTCGCCGTGGGTTCCCTGACCGCCGCGGCGTTTCGCGTGCCGCTGCTCGGGGTCGGTCCGATTTTTCCAGTGACCCCGCACGGTGCTTTGGGAGCAAGTGCTTTGGGAATGGCGTTGGCTGTCGGGCTTTTTGTTGGCTTGGGGTCATGCCTGCTGACGGCGCTGGTCTATTTTTGGGAAGATTTGTTCCAACGCGTGCCGCTGCACTGGATGTGGTGGCCGGCGGCTGGCGCGGTTGTGGTCGGCGTGGGAGGTTTAATTGATCCGCGGGTGCTGGGTGTCGGTTATGAAACCATTCACGCGCTGATGCGCGGCCAGCTGGTAGGCGCGACCCTCATTTCGTTGGTGCTGTTGAAAGCACTGGTTTGGTCCGTCGCGCTGGGCTCGGGCACTTCCGGCGGAGTGCTGGCGCCATTGCTGATTATGGGCGGAGCCCTGGGCGTGCTGCTGGGCCAGCTTAGCCCTGTGGGTGACGCCGGGTTATGGGGCCTGGTGGGCATGGCGGCCATGATGGGCGGCACCATGCGTTCTCCTCTGACCGGGATGGTTTTTGCCCTGGAACTGTCTCACGATTTGAATACGTTGCCGGCGTTGCTTATCGCATGCGTCGCCGCGCTCGGGGTGACGGTGCTACTGATGCGCCGTTCGATTCTGACCGAGAAACTGGCCCGGCGGGGGCAACATATCGCCCGCGAGTACAGCGTGGATGTTTTTGAACTGATGCGTGTCGGCGAAGTGATGGATTCACAACCGCCCACCGTGCGGGCCGACACGACGATTTCGCAGCTGTCGGATTTGATCGCCCGGGGCGATAGCCCGGTCGCCCACAGGCAGGGCACACTGATCCTCGATTCGGACAACCAACTGCGCGGCATCATCACGCGCGGCGATCTTTTGCGCGCCTTGCAACAGGATCGGAGCGGTCAAGCGACGGTGTCGGAAGCCGGAAAATTGAAGCTAATTGTCACCTATCCCGACGAGCCGCTCCGCGACGCAGTGGAGAAGATGGTCAAAAATGACATTGGCCGGCTGCCGGTGGTAGCCCGGACCGACTCGCGGCAGGTGGTGGGGTACCTTGGCCGTTCGAGCATTTTGGCGGCGCGATTGCGGCAGCATCAGGAAGAAGAAGTTCGTGAGCGAGGAGCGATCGCGGCGACCATCCTTCCGAACGGAGCCCGGCCATGATCCTGTTTTTCAAGCTGGCCCTCGCGGTGTCGTTCGGTTTAGTCATCCTGGCGCTGCTCTGAACGACCATGGTGCTACGGCGCAGGCTTGCTCCGACGTCGAAATCGCTGGAGCACCAATCCGGTGACCTCGGTCGCCGCTGGAATTTTCATCCAAAAAGCCACCAGCCAGTATACCAGGCCGGCCAGCGCCCCAGGCACGAACACGGCCGCCACCTTGCGGCTGAGTGTGCTGTGTCCGAACTGATGTTCCCAAAGAGCGCTGGCCAGCAGCGCAACAATGGCGGCCAGCACCGCGCCGGAGACCAGCACGAGGAGACTTGCTTTCAACGAAGCCATATCGAGCCGGCCGAGTTTGCGCCGCAGGCTGTACGTTAGGAGAGAGGCATTGAAACAGGCGCTTAAAGTGTTGGCCACCGCCAGCCCGACCTCCCCGCCCAAACTCGCCGAGTGAAACCGTTTTACGAACCAGAAGGCGAAGATGAGGTTAATCGCCAGACAGAAAACACTGATTTTCATCGGTGTTTTGATGTCGTTCAGCGCGAAAAACGCGCGGGCCAGGATGTTGTTCAAGGAGAAGAGGAACAGGCCTGGAGCCAGGCACGCCAGGGCCAGCGCCACGCGATGGGTTGCGCCCGGCCCGAACATTCCGCGCTCAAAGAGCAAGCGCACAATCGGCTCGGCCAGCGTCACCGCGACGGCGCTGGCGAAAAGATTCGCAAACGCCAGGTGCCCGACCCCCTGCCGCAGCAGATCCCGGAACTCGGGGTATTTCTTTTGCGCGGCCAGGCCGGCAAGCGTCGGAAGCAGGTAAGTCGCCAGCGAAATCCCAAACATCCCCTGGGGCAATTCCATCAGGCGGACAGCGTAATTGAATGTCGACACGATGCTGGGCTCGAACCAGAAGGAAAAGCATTGGGTGACCAGGACGTTGATTTGGAAAGCGGCGACCCCGATGGATCCCGGCAACATTTTGCGAACAACCTCGCCAACAGTCGGATCGTGCCAGAACGGGGCCCAATGATAGCGATAGCCTTCGCGCATGAGGCTAGGCAATTGGAACACGGCCTGGGCGAGGCCGGCGGCCAGGACCCCGATCGCGAGGCCGAAAATCTGGTTGTGCAGCCCTACCCCCATTCTGGGAGCCAGGAACAGAACACTGGCGATCATGATCACGTTCAGGATCACGGCGCCCAGGGCCGGAACAAAAAAGTGGCCACGGGCATTGGCCATGCCAATCAACACCGCGGCCAGGCACACTAGCAGCATGTACGGAAACATGAGACGCAGCAGGCGCAGCATCAGCCTTGTTTCGCTGTTGGTAATACCAATTGCCAGCGAGATCGAAATGGCAACGATCACCAGAACAGTTACCGCCGCGGCGGCGGTGACGAGCCCGGAAATCACGGCGTTGGCCGAACGCCACATCTCGGCCTCGCCCTGCGAAACCTCTTTTTGCTTGAAAATCGGTATGAACGCCGCCGTCAGAGCACCTTCGCCCAGGAGCCGTCGAAACAGGTTGGGCACCTGGAAGGCCATGACGAAAGCGCTGGCCACCCAGGTGTTACCCATGAACGCGGCGTACACCATCTCCCGAACCATCCCCAGCACACGGCTGGTTAGCGTGGCCGCGGCCATCGCGCCTGAGGACTTGAGCATTTGCGACATCGGCCGCAGAGTCTAGCGAGTGCGGAGGTGGATGCCCAGCGCGGAGGCCGCGAGAATTTTCTGCTGTCGTCCCTTTGGCAAAGAGCTTGACCTGGAGCATTAAACCCCATCGCCTTGCCTGTGGCGTGCTTTACCTTTAAGCGTGTTTTAGAATTCGGTGGAGTCCCGCCTTTAGGCGTTCGGTTTGGAGTCCCGCCTTTAGGCGGTTTGGGCGCCCGGCCGCCTAAAGGCGGGACTCCAAACCCCGGGGGCCCACGGCCAAGCCGGTTTTTAAAACACGCTTTTAGATCACGTCAAGATTGGAGGGGGTAAAACATTATGAAAAGACAAGTTGCATACCTATTGGTGATGTCGTCCCTGACACTGGCGCCTTTGGCCCTGACGACTGGCTGCGCCGTCACCGGCCACCGGGAAACTGTCAACGAATATGCCAAAGACAAAGAGATTGCGGCCAGGGTCAAGACCCATCTGTATGCCGATCCGGTGACCAAAGGGACTGAAATTGAGGTGCAGGCCTTGCGTGGAACGGTCCAGTTAAGCGGGTTTGTGGACAGTCAAGGTGCCCGAAATCGTGCCGGTGAAATTGCCGCCACGACCCCTGGAGTCGTCCAGGTTTACAATAATCTTCTGTTGCCCACAGGCCGGTAAAAAAACGCGACGCGTTGCTGTGCCTGCGCGGGGCCGCGCTTCGTGAGGGGTTTAACCACAGTGCATCGGGTCATTGGCTCGGTGTTCTTTGGATTTTTTACCGGAAAATCTCTTTACAACCGACAGGACCGAGGGCTACTGTGCTGGACAGAAATAAATCGTGTTAAAAGGCAAGTTTATGACCAAGAAGACTCTCTCCCTTTTCGCCTTGGCAGCAACAGCGGGCCTCCTGGCTACCGGGTGCGCCAATACCGAGGCCAAGTTCGGCCGCGGAATAACGAACATGGCTGAACCCCTGCGAATGGGAGAGTGGCGCCGGACGATGGAACAAACCGGTTTATTCGATGGGCCGGATGCCGCGTACGGCCGAGGGTTTATTGCGGGGATCAATCGTACGTTAGCTCGGACGGGCGTTGGTATTTATGAGGTGGTCACCGCTCCATTTCCGCCATACGACCCGGTCTGGACGTCCTACCTTTCACCCACGCCGGTTTATCCCGACAACTACACGCCTGACTTGGTTGAGGATTCCACTTTTGCCACCGATACCAACCTAGGATTCAGTGGCGGCGATGTCATACCTTTCCTGCCGGGAAGCCGCTTCCGTGTGTTTGATACGCACTGAATCGGAGCTTAAATTTGTTAGGCGCCAGCATCAAAGTGCTGGCGTTTTTTTGTTGGAATAACGAGTCATCAGCAGGGCGCCGGAAAGACTGGGCTCATGGATCAGTGCCGATCACCCTGGCCTTGCAACCGCAGCCCGTACCCGCTAATACCCGTCGCCGATGACGCTCGTAAAGCAGTCTTCCTGCAAAGTTAACCTGCTGCTCAATATTCTGGGGCGGCGCCCGGACGGCTTTCATGAGCTGGAAACGCTGATGCACCCCGTTCGGCTCTACGATGAATTAGCCTTTTCACCGGGCGGCCAGCGGATTGAACTTACCTGCAACGAGACCACCTTGCCGACGGATTCGCGCAACCTCGTTTACCGCGCCGCGGCGCTTTTTCTTCGCACCGCGAACATCAATGACGGGATTCGCATGCATTTGGAGAAGCGAATTCCTTTGGCGGCTGGTCTGGGTGGCGGCAGCGGCAACGCCGCGACGACCTTGCTCGGTCTGAACGAAATGTTCGGAAATCCGCTCGACTCGGCGGTCCTTTCCTCGCTGGCGGCGTCGCTGGGTTCTGACGTTCCTTTTTTTTTGCAAAGCAACCCCGCCCTGGCGACCGGCCGAGGCGAGAAAATCGAGCCTCTGGATTTCTTCGCTGCGCTGAGCGGAACGGCCCTGCTCCTGGTGCATCCCGGCTTTGGCATTGCCTCGGCGTGGGCCTATCAGCAGCTGCAGCGATTCCCTGAAGCGGTCAATGGCCGCGCCGGACGAGCCCGGGAGCTGGTTGTGTCGCTGCAAAAGGGCGATCTGAGAACTGCGGGAACGCAATTCTATAATTCTCTGGAAGCCCCTGCGTTGGAGAAGTACCCGTTGCTGGGCATTTTTCAGGATTTCTTTCGGGGGAAAGGCGCGCCAGCCACGCTCATGTCGGGCAGCGGTTCGACGACCTTTGCCATCTTTAAGACCCCACAGACGGCGGCCGAAGTGTCGGAACAATTCAAGGCAAAATTCGGGACAGCCCACTGGGTGACCGTCGTGCCGTTATAGCCGTGGGTTTGAACTCTCGGCTTCTGCCAGCCTGAAGGCGAGACTTCAAACTTCGCAAAAGCGGTGCTTGGCGCCGTACTCCAGGCCGCTGGTGTCCACTCTCGTGGAAGTCAGCTGGTCAGCGCTTGGCTTCGAGCTGAGCGAATGGATTATTGCTGAACCCTCCGGCCGGACGTGGGTCTTCCTCCTTGGTGGCGCGGTCGACGGCAACCGGCGCGGGGCGATGGTTGGACTGATTGGACTCAGGGTGTGCCGCAGGTTGCGCGGCTGGAGAGGCGCCCTCCGGATGGCCCGGGTGCTTGGCCCGTTTGTTGCGCGGCAACGGGCTGATCATCACGTTGATCGCCCGACCGGCCAGCTTGGGAGGGAAATCAGGGTGCCCAAAGGAGGCAATCTCGGTTAGGAATCTCTCGACGACCTGAAAACCGAATTCGGTATGGGCGTTTTCCCGTCCGCGAAACTTCAGGGTTACTTTCACCTTCATGTCTTCGCAGAGAAAATCAATCGCGTGTCCAATCTTGACCCCTAAGTCGTGCGGATCGATTTTGGGACTGAGCTGAACTTCTTTAACCTTATTGGCGTGCTGGTGTTTCTTGGATTCCTTATCACGCTTGGCCTGTTCGTAGCGGAACTTGCCAAAATCGACGAGCCGGCAAACGGGCGGTGTGGCGTTGGGGGCAATTTCAACCAAATCCACGCTATTGCTGCGGGCCATGGTCAGGGCTTCACCTAAGGAGAGAACACCAAGTTGCTTTCCATCCACACCAATCACGCGCACTTCACGGGCGCGGATTTTGCCGTTAACCCTGACGAACGGACCGGAAGGAGGAGAAGAACGTGGAGAAAAAGGGCGACTCAAGACACCCTCGACGGTTTGAACTTATTCATGCACTCGTGACTGAAGCATACAGGCTCTGAGGCCTTTCTTCTACTGTACTGTGAGTATCGGCTTAACTTTGCTGGAATCAAGTAAATAATTGTAACAGTTCCGAGACTGTAGGCAGGTATGTCCCTACCCCGCCATGAGTGGATGGGCGGCCGATTCTTCTTAGGCGTGTTTTGAAAACACCGACTTCGACGTTGGCGTATGGCGTTTGGAGTCCCGCCTTTAGGTGGCCCCGCGCCCAAACCGCCTGAAGGCGGGACTCCAAACTCAGTTGTCCACGCCCCAAGCCGAGGTTTTAAAACACGCTCTTAGCCGGGCTGCCCGATCAAGCTGGCGCGGCGCTCACCCGCTTGGCCATGATCGCCTCGACAATCTTGGTGGCCAGCTCCGGCCGCTCGGCGAGCGCCTTCTGAGCGGCTTCCTTGCCCTGGCCGATAAGTTCGCCGTCGAACTGAAGCCAGGCCCCCTTCTTGTCGACTACGGCGGATTCAATTCCGACGTCGAGGATGCTGCCTTCTTTGTTGATGCCATGGTTATAAATAATGTCGAACTCGGCCTCGGCGAAGGGGGGGGCGACCTTGTTTTTGACGATTTTCACTTTCACATGGTTGCCGACCGCCGTACCGGCCGCGTCCTTGATCGTGTCTTTGCGGCGAA
>DASRFK010000214.1:0-75883 GCA_035651635.1 Verrucomicrobiia bacterium
ATGGGCGGAGATTCAGCGAGCGCAGAAGCAGCTTTCGCCCGAGCAATGGAGTGCTTGTCTGGTCGGGGTTGGCGATCGAGGCGAGGTGGCGGTGTATCCCTGCAATCTGGTGTTGCCATTCCATTATCCGGAAACCGTTGCTGAACTTGATGAATATGGGCCAGACCATTTCAGCTTCCCTGAAGATTCGTGGGCCATTCAGTGGCACGCGATTCAGGAATTTGCGGATCAATATGAGCAGTATGCTGCCATGGAGGACAAAGCTCAGTCCATCGACGCCGAGGTTCGGCACCGCCAATGGAGGATTCAGGTGCTGCGGGATGCTTGCGTCAGGTTCGACCCAAAACTGACGATGTTCGGAATCGAGAGTGACGCCGAAACCTGGTGGGAGGTGCTGACCTTTCAGATCTCCGGGCCGCGGCTCCCTCCGCCTCCACTTCCCAAATCCGATGCCCAGCTATTATCCCGCTTATGCCGGCACACGCACAGCTACGTTGGGCGAAGCCGCTTTACCATCGAAGCAGAAGCGATTACGGAGGTGCGTTTCGACGGGGCCTGCGTAACGGACACCACGATCGACCTGCTACGCGGGATTCCGAATCTGGGCCATCTGCTGAGCCGTTTGAGGAAAATGTCCCTTGAGAGCACCCTTGTTACCGATCGTTCTCTAAAATTTCTTGAAAGAGAGTTGCCACATGTCGAACTCGCTTATAGCCATTATCTCGAAGACTAGTTACTACTCCACACGCACTATAAGGATTGCATTTCCCGCCTTGAAGTTGAAATCCAGTGCAACTGAGGCACAGGACTGCTTGCTTTGAACTGGATCAAATCATGGTGGACGAAGCTAACGGAGGCTCCGAAAATAGACCTGCCTGAGCTGCTTCAGAATTTCACACCAAGAGCACAGAAGGTGATCGAACTGGCTCAGAAGCAGGCGGTGCGCCTCGGTCATTCGTTTATCGGTACGGAACATGTGCTTTTGGGCTTGTTGGAACTCGGCCAGGGAATTGCCTGTACTGTTCTTCTGCGGTTTGGGGTGCAATATGAAGCCATGCGAAAAGAAATGGAACGGTTGATTCCTTTCGGAGATAGCAGTTTATCATCGCGACCTCCCACACCGACGCCAAGAGTGGAAAAGGTCTTGAGCTGGGCAAAGAAAGAGGCCGACACTTTGCGGCACCAGTATATTGGGACCGAGCATTTGTTGCTGGGCCTGCTGAGCGAGCCTGATGGAGTGGCAGCGCGATTGTTACAAGGGTTCGATGTGAACCTCAAAAGGGCTCGCCGGGAGATCATTCGAGAATTGGATCCAAACTCGGTTTCAGGCGAGGATGAGCAAGGCTCGACTGGTTTAACTGATAGTAAATGAGCATCGCCTTCGAACTGAAGAAGCGGACAACATGCCTGCTGAAACAAGAATTGGGAAAACGCTCCTGCGTTTGGTGACGGGCGACATTGCCGAGCAGGATACGGATGCGGTCGTCACCGCGGCCCATTGGCGCCTCAACAAGGGCACCGGCACCGATGGAACGATTCACACCAAAGGCGGACCGCGAGTTTATGAGGAATGTCGGAAGATTGGCGGCTGCCCAATCGGAGATGCAGTCATCACCACCGGTGGCAATCTGAAGGCTCGACATGTCATCCATGCCGTCGGACCGGTTTGGCGCGGAGGTGACGAAAACGAATCCGAATTGCTGGCCAGTGCATATCGCCGCAGCTTGGAGGTCGCCGTGGCGAACAAGTTGCACAGCATTTCGATTCCATCGATTTCAACGGGCGCGTTTGGCTACCCGCTAAAGTTCGCCGCGGCGATCGCGATGAAGACAATCGTCGATTTCCTGAGGACCGTCCGACACGACCTCGACGAGGTGAGAATGGTTCTTTATCAGCGGGAAGACGACAGAACATATCCACTCTTCGAGGCGGCGCTGGAAGAAATACTGGCAGAAAGAACCGGCGAGGCGCCGAAATGAGCGAGCTCCCAAACAGAAGTTTGCTCTGGTGGGTGATTCCGGGTGTTTTGGCCGGAATGCCGATGCCATTTGTTCATCCCGAACGAAGACTTAATTTGGGTGGGCCATTAAACGCGTACGAAGATGAGTTGCCCGACTTGTATGCGGCCGGAATTCGTGCTGTCGTTTCTCTGTTGAACATTCCATCAGATCGGGCGGTTTTTGAATCTGCGGGCTTCTCGTTTTTGTGCCTTCCTGTCCCAGACGGTGGTGCGCCAACCATGGAACAGGCAGACGAATTTGTCCGTTTCATGAATCATCAGCGGCAAGCACAACGGCCGGTCGCGGTGCATTGCGAAGCCGGCCTCGGCAGGACGGGAACCATGGTCGCGGTATACCTAATTTCCCAGGGCGACACCGCTGAAACGGCTATCCGCCGTGTCCGAGAAGTAGAGAAGGTCGCCGTCGAAACAGGCCGACAGATCTTTTTTCTCGAGGAATTTGCCCGGAAGCGAACGAAATAGAATCGCGCAATCACCGGGAGGTCAAGTAGATCTCCGAGGTTGACCTTCATCAGAAGCCGATCTCAAGATGCTCGTATGAAAGGCATTGAGCAGAAAGTCACCGCCTTCGCTGCACGGCAAACGAAAAATCAGGGGTTCGTTCGAAATTGTTAAACTCGCAGGCTATGCCCACTCCCTCGCCCCGCCTAGGTCAGCTTACGAGCGACTCCTTTTCGGATTTCATCCAACGAGATCGGCTGGCTATCATTCGTTTTTGGGCAGCGTGAAACGGCCAGGATTTGATAATGTGCAAACCGCTCGAAGAAATCCCGAAGGAGGTGTCGCAAGATGTTCAGTTTGAAATCGATCCACTAGCACACCAAGAGATTTGCCATGCGCTTATTCATTTGCCACGCGTCCGAAGACAAGGACGATTTCGTCCGGCCGCTCGCCGAAACTCTCAAAAATCATTACGACCTGTGGTACGACGAGTATCGCCTGACCATTGGTGACAGCCTACTCAAAAAAATTGGTGAAGGATTGGCCTCCTCCGATTATGGCGTGGTGGTCCTCAGCAAGGCCTTCTTTGGCAAACAGTGGACCCAGGCCGAACTCGATGGCCTATTCGCGCTCGAGGGTCCTTCGCGGAAGATGATCCTACCAGTGTGGCACAACGTGTCAAAAGAGGAGGTTGCAAAGTTTTCACCCATATTGGCTGGAAGACTCGGCGTCCCGACATCCCAAGGAATAGAAAAAGTAGTGGAGGAGATACGACGTGCTGTTCAGGTTTCTGACAAGCAGCGAGAACTCACTAAATTGGAAGCAGCGTTTGGCGGGCTCACCTCACTTGACCAAGTAGTATCTGAAAAATTCAAAAGCGGAAAACTGTTGGACTCTGTTGAGGGAGTTTACAAGGTCCGAGAGGCTTTTCAGTCTGTTGCCCAGACCCTTAAAGGCCTCGAAGCTCAAAGTCAGATGGCCGAACTGCTAAAGCTCCACGTGCAAACGCAGCAGATTCAGCCAAACGAGCCAGAGGTACTCGTTAGAGGCGCGTTTGGGTTGACCTGGGAACTTCAAATCGTTCAAATGACCCCACATTCGGCATCCCGGGCGGTGCTTCGGGCTAGAGTTTTTGAGGATCATGCAGAACGTTTTGGTAAACGAACGCCACCGTATGAGCTACGAGAACTGCATTTTTACCCTTTCTTCCGTACTGACGGGAAGGTCATTTGGAGAGAGCCACGAGACCGTAAGGCTTATGGAAACGAGGAATTGGTAGCCTTTGTGATTGAATGGCTTAATGGGAAGATATGGGAAAAAACCAAGGATCTTTGACGAGCAATCGAGTTTTGCTGCCGGTTAAAGGCGTTTTGTTTCTTTGTTTATTGCTTTCTCGTCAATGCGAGCTTCAAGTATGGCATCACCAGTTGGATATACTTGCCGGTGCTTTGGACATCCAGTCGACCTCCTTAAAACGCTCGTTGAATCTTTCGCATCAGCACCGGCGCCAACTCCACTCGCTCGAACTTTGCCCAAGTCAAAAATCTATCGCCAGCTTCACGTCCATCTTGTTTCACCTGATATTGCAGCGGCGTCCAGAACACCGGCTCACGCAATTGGGTCACCGGCGTTGCTGCCCGGTGGCCCAACCTCTTGAGCCCAAAATGAGTCGGGGACCAGTGGCCTAGATCTGGTCCAATGATGGGCAGTCAGTTTCCTTAAACCCGAAAAAGGTGATTTCCACCCGCGCACGACCAAGCCAGTGGTGTTGTTTCTGGTCCCAGCGGCGACTTCCAAAAGAATGTGAACACTAGGTGAATGTGGCAAAGCTGCTGCATCGCACGATTCCAAGACGCGCCGTGGCGGTTCAAATGAATTTCTTCCAATCCTCCGACTCCGACTCGGCCACGTTCTTCAGAACCTCGTTCCTACGAACCAGGAAACGTCTCAGGTAACTCGCAAGAAAAAACCGGTCGACGATCCTCCCAACGATTCCAAAAGGCGACTCGAACTCAAAGCGGTCCACCATAAGAGTCCCTGGCGGCTGTGGGACAAACTCGTGATCGTGTTTCATGCTTTTGAACGCGCCAGAAACCATCACGTCCTGGAACCGGGCAGGCCGCTCGAACCTTGTAATGCGCACGGTGAGCTTTTGCTTGATCCCGAAGTGGCGCGCTTCCCATGTAACCTCCTCCCCGAGACCGATCAACCCGCGAGTTACCCCAGCGACCGCTCGCTCCTGAGTGCCTTGGACAGAGTTTTGGTGAGCATCGATGCTGCGCGCCAAGTCGAAGACTTGGTCAGGCGGCGCAGCGATTATTGTCCAAAAGCGGATGACAAGCATTGTTCATTTGGAATGAGACTTGAGTCCCCTTCTCACGGTGTCTCATTCCACTGGAGTCCACCAGGTAAAGCGAACGAGGCATATTCAATGTGGATCACTCGGCGGTGTCCCGCAGTTTGCGATTTGCCGGAGGAATGCAACAGCAATGGTCGCATCAGCAAGGCGCCTCCGGCGGCAACGCAGCACAACTCCGAAGGCTGTTGAATCCGCAATTCCTGTATGGCCTCGGCAGAAAGCCGTCCTAACCGGTGGCTGCCTGGAATGACTCTGAGCGCTCCGTTTGTCTTATCGCTATCATCCAGGTGAAGGCGAACCGTCATCATTTGTTCCAGCAGGTGGACAGGAGGTTGGACGTGGGGCACACCATCCTTGGTGCTCCAAGGATCGAATCCCGAAACATCGATTCGCTCACGAGCAGCAATCGTTAAGTCCTGGTGCCAAGTTACCATCCAGTTGCTATTGGGATTCTTGTCGAAGTATATGGCTCGAACCGCTTGCGACTGTGCAGGCAAATACGACTCGACTAGGCTCAGCAGCCGGTCCGAACTCGCCAGTTTGGCTATGGGCGGCAGTCCCAGGATGCCGCGCTGCCCTGCACCGATTATGGGACCGAGCTTATCGATAAGTTCCGTGCGCTCGGCCTCGTCCAGGACGCCAGGCACCATCGCAAAGCCTTGCTTCGCTAAAGTTCCTGTCAACGAAACCGAAATATCTTTGCGAAACATTCAACCAATTTTCAACCTGGAACAGTCAAGCAGCACACTCTTTCATTCGTCAACCATGGAGCGGACGAACCGACCAACGGCTTCCCGGGCTTGCTTCTCCTCGCCCAGGTCAATGGGCTCAAGATTCTTGGCGAGCCTGTTCAAAATCTCCTCCGCGGTATCGCGCGTCGCTTCGTGCTCACTCCTGGTGGCTATTTGCAGAACTTCCGTGGTTTCCTGACTGATTGGCTTGGCCCTCATGAGCACCCTAATGGCTCCCGCGGAGAAAATGACATCTTTTCGAATGAGAGCCTGCAATGTGTGCTGTGCGCTGAGATCGGCAGGATCGATTTTCAAAATGTTTTTGGCCAACTCGATGGTGTCTAGATCCCCTTCAGCAGGAACTTTCAGCTTAGGCAGCAAGGTATTGGGTGGAGCTCCGAGTGCCATCAGGGCAGACGCTGCCGCGGTGAAAACCTCAGCGTTGGTTTCATCCAAAGCAGTCTCAATTACCGGGACCGCGCGAAGCGCATTGGTTCCGGCAAATTGCAGTGATAGAACGGCCTCATATTCTCGTGCGGAGTGGCTCTTTATTTCGTTCATCAACACGTTCTGAGCCTCCTCATTGGATGGATTGACACCTATAATTCGTTGCGCGGCGTCGACTCGAAACTCTTCGTTGGTGCTTTGCAACTTGGAAACGTAAGCGGTCATGAGCTGCTCCGGCGTGGCGCCGACTTTGCGCAGTGCTCTGATTATCGTTTTCCAGGCCTGGAAATCTGCATTTTCCAGGTCGGCAATCAGGCTCGGGATCGCGTCGGTGGCATCGTGGCCGAGCAGACCCAGGCGCCAGGCTCCCAACATGATGTAACCACGGTTTTTGTTGGTCAAACAGCTCAGTAGGAATTCAAATCCTTCTTTCTGGCGTGGCTCTATTTCACACAAGGCCAGCGCGTAGCTGGATTTATTATAGGCGTTCGTGTCGGTTTGGAGGCAGTCCTTGAGAATCGGAATAGCTGCAACCGAATTGCTGTGCATGCTGCCCAGAGAAAAGGCGGCTTCGACCTGTGGAGAGAGGGTCCCATGACTGCTGGAAGGTCCGTTCGTATCGAGTAATATTCCAATTAAATCTGGAATGCCGGCCTCTCTATTCTTGTGCTCCATGAACAGCCAGTGCAGGCCTTCTTTCCTCGTCGCCTCAAGATTATCGTGCAATGCGGCGATGAAATAAGGAGCCGCAGCTTCGTCACGATTTGTGCTGTCGCTGAGCAGGCTCAAGGCGCGGTATCGATTAGTGGTTCCGACCATCGACAGCGAAGTCCCCATTGCGGCAATGATCTCTGGTGCCGGCGGATTCATTTGTCGAAGCAGTTCTTTGGCGTTGGCGCGCATCTGCTCGTAAGAGACGTATTTTCGTGGCCGCAGTGCTCTTGGCATGGAGCTGAGTAGCTCGTAGAAATCCTTTCGAGTTTGTGTATCTTCTTTGGTGCTCAGAGCTTCTTGAACCAGGAAGGGGACAGATTTGGAAGCTATAGCCTTGAGCTCCCGTCCTGCGTCTTCATGCAAACGGCCTCGATCGCCTCGGCAGTAAAGCTCAAACCAGGAAGCGGGTGAACGGCGATATCCAAACTGAAGCCAGCAGCCGATTGTAAAAACCACCAGAATCGCCGCCCAGATGGGTCTCTTCTTGAGCCAGTACGACGCATTCACCAACAAAAATGCTAAGTCCGCAAATCACGAATTAAAAGAACGTTTTGAGCGCCCCGAGACACGACAAACACGACCTTCAACACGCCAATCTTACCTGTGATCGGTCGACCCTTTTGCGATAAATGGCCTGCCGGATTGACATCAGCATCAGCCAGGTTTACCGATCCATTGTCGTCATCTTGTTGAGAGACCCTGAGTGGCATCAAAAGGAAATAGAATGAAAACCGAACCGAGTGTTGCAACCCGAGAACAACTCGCCGGCCTGAGGACCAAGGTGGATGAGATGCACCAACGGACAATCGCCGCCAGTGCTCCACTCAAAGCCCGATATGCCGCTTTGCTCTCCCAACTGAGAATGCTGGAGCCGGAGATTCGGAACCTGGATGAGGATTGGGAACCGCCAAAGTAAAAGCGTGCTCACCTGAAACCCGCACGATATCTCGTTCCCGATTTCTTTGACTTGGGCATCCTTTGTCCATGCGGCCATGCGACCCTGAGCGCATGAAATACAAGACTTTTTTCCCGTGGTTCAAAGACGAAGGCGAAATTGTTGCCTCTTTCGGGCAGGCACAACTGGTTAAGTTCCTGGATGGTGAATACACGGTGCGCGGCGGCTCCAACGGCGACCGCATTGCCGCAAAGGAGTGGATTTCGCTTTTCTGGCACGATGTGGTCGTGCAGGAGAGCTGAGTCGGCCGGAGGACGGTATGAGCTTTTTCGACAATCTCTTTGGCCGAAAGAAGCCTGCCGCTCCGCCAACTGAGGCTCGGAAATCTGAGCAAAGAATATCACAGTCGCCGAAGAGTCCACCAGACCCGTCCAAAGATCCGAACATGATCCGCGTTTTCGACTCGTATGGTCGGGAAGTGTTTATCAGCAAAGAGTCTTGGCGCCACCAAGTGCTACCGGGCACCCTCAAATCTCATTGGAACGATCCCGAACAGCTTTATTCCGTTATCGCTGGTGCCTTGAATGACGGCTTTATTGCGGACGTGCTATCCGCAGCCGAACGCCTTCATGAAATCGACCCGGATTCTGTCCGGGCAGCCTGCGTGTATGGCATTGTCCTTACGAAGCTGGGCCGACTGGAAGATGCCGAACACCTTCTCCTCGGTCACATCAACAAGCATGGCCAGAACGGCTCCGTGCTCACGAATTTGGCGAAGGTTTATTCCGCACGCAACCAACGCCAAAAAGCCGAGGAAACGCTTTGGCATGGAATCGAACTGGACCCGAACCAGGACAACGGAATGGGCTGGTTCGTTGCCATTCAACGCGAGCGAGGTGGTGAAACAGCCGGCAAGGAAGCCTTAAAGCGCATCGCCACTCTCCCGGGAAGTTGGCGAGCACAGCTTTGGCTGGCCAGGGATGCATTGCAGGCCCGCAGACTTGATGAGGCATTGGATTTATATCGCCAATGCTTAGCCGGTGTCCCGAAGCCGGTTCCGCCCGACCTGCTCATGCAGATGAGTGGCGACCTGGGTAACGCGGGTCACCTGCCCGAATTGCTCAGCCTCACAGAACCCCATTTTGACGTGCACGCGCACGGCCTTCATGTCGGTAACAATCTCGTCAAAGCGCATATTGATCTCGGCCAGCTTGAATCTGCCCGGCGCATTTTGGATCAACTCTATTCGCTGAACCGGATGGACTGGAAACAAAACCTGAGTTTCTGGGACACAGAAATTGCCAAGGCCAGAGTGGCGCTTACGCATGTGGACCAAAAGCAGCCGATGCAGATGGCCATGCTCACGATTCAGGGACCGGTCTGGCTTAAACCCGATTCGCCGAGCTCCGAGCTATTTCCGGCCAAGGCCATTCCTTTCACTCGGGTCGCATTTCTAGGCTCCGCCGCCGAAATCGCGACCAACTCAAAACGAATTCAGCACCAAATGTCCGACACGGCAGGCCGACTAAGCAGGGCGTTGCCGCTTTTCCTCGCCGAACAAATCGAGTTAAGTACCCAGGCTCAAGTCCAAACCTTGGTTCCTTGGGTTGTAAG
Organism: Verrucomicrobiia bacterium; assembly: GCA_035651635.1. Lineage (GTDB taxonomy): Bacteria > Verrucomicrobiota > Verrucomicrobiia > Limisphaerales > UBA8199 > JANXQE01. The sequence continues at coordinate 9,222 of DASRFK010000214.1, forward strand.
TCCGACACCCGGATTCGTTCTCGGCGGCGTGCCTTGGAGCGATGCAGATGCGGCCGGCTACGCTCGGCAAACGGAACCCAAAAGCGACTACGTAGTTGTCTGCTACCTCAAAACCAGCTCCGAACCATGGGTGGCCGAGCTACGCCTGGTCCGCACAATTGACGCTAAGTGCCTGGGCACTCTGAGCGGCTCTTTTCCTTCAGCGAAACCGGAGGAGGGAATTCTTGCGCTTTCCTCCAAGTTGCTGTCGATTTTGGTGAAAGAAGCTGAAATCGAACAAGCCCTAGCGCCTGCGTTTTACCAGGTGCCAAGCCCACCGCATTTTGCCTACTATCTTCTTCGGCTGGAACAGTTGCTGGCTGTGCGCTGTGGCGCCATGAAGGGGGTGCCACCTGGTTTTCTAAGCGGCGAGCGCGAGATTATCGATGGCAACCTCCAGCTATGTCTGGAATTTCCTCAAAACGTTGTGACCCGGCTCCTGTTGGCACAGACGCTCCAGGCATTACAGCAAGTCCGGCCGGAAGTCCTTTCGGAATTCAAAGAGAAGGTGGCATTGCTGCAGAAGGAAAAGCCGTTGCCTCAAGCGGCCCAAGGGATCGTGCAGGGAATGCTCAACGGAGTTTTCATAGAACGCCCGATCATTTGAACAGCTGAAATTCGCGATAACCGCCTTTGGCGGCCGGTATTTCTCCGGAACCGAGCCAAAATCGGTTGTGACGAAAATCGAAAATGACGCTGTAAATGTTGCACTGCATTAATACTTCAGGGGCCGCCAAAACTCGCTGAACGTCGTTCAGGTCTCTTGCCCCACCTTTAGCGAGCATCTGGTCGAGCCTTGTCGTTCCAGAATTGGTCCCTTGAACCGTATTGCAGGCTGCGACAAACCCTCGCTGCAATTGGCGTTCGGTTACCCGGTTGTTCATTCTCTCAAAGACACTGCCCATGCCTGATCGTGCATCCGAAACTGTGATGATGAACGCCATCCCGGGTGGCGCATGGATGAGGTTGGTGCGTGCAGCTTCCAATGAATCGCACGTTTCCGCGATCCTCCTAGCCATCAGGAATACCGGCTCGTTTGTTCCTCCTTTACCCCAACCAAATTGGTTGAAGGATAATGCGAGGCCCCTTCTCGTTGATCACGTCTAGTGCTCCGATCATTCCTGGAAACCCAATGCTCACGGTTGCCAGCCTTCCGTCCGTTGGGTTTCGACGCACGATACAAGTGGTCCAGCGGCCGAGTCCTCCCAAGGTGTCCCAGTCCAGGTTGTGGGCGTGAAGCAGCAAATTGGTTTCGGAAAGCACAACGCTCCGGCACCCGGCTCGCACCCTTCCAAGGTCCACGAACGCATTGCCGAAAGCCAACGCGCTCACCGGCAATTGCGCCGTAGCTGCAGCGGCATCCAACTCCTCCCTGTATTCTTTGGGCCACTTCGCCAGACTCTGGAGTGACAACTCCCTGCTGGCTTCGATTAACTTCGCGTCGCCTTGGCAAACCTTTCGATCCAAGTAATAGCGCGTCAGTAAACGCAGTGGAGTCCGCAGCTTTCGGCCATAATCGGCGCCTAAATCACCGCTTTTGCCGGCCAAAGTAATCTGGAATGGGGAAGGTTTATACCAAATTAGAAAACCCAGCATTACCGCACCCAGCACGACCAACAGCAAAACGCCGTGAATAAGACGCCGCGTCCAGGCTGCTGACCTACTTTGGCCGGCCGTTTTGGTCATGTTCTGTTACAATCCTTTGACAGTCCGTGCTCTGGAATGTGTTGCATGGAGACAAGCAGCGTTACCCCCCCTATCGCACTTTGGCCGTTTGAACAGGCGGCTCAGCAGAAGGTTTCGCTCATTGATGGAAACGGGAAGGGAGTTGAAATCCGGCGTGGTCAGCCAATGTTTGCCAGCCGCCCGGAAAGATTTCCAGGAACCACGCCGGGTAGTGTGCGTATCGGACAGGCGCCGAAGAAACGACACTGTTACCCCGACTTGCTTCCCAGGTCAGATCAGGTTGGCCATCCACCATGGACTGACGAACAGTGATCGTCTCTGGCTCGGATGGTCCAATGTGGGACTTGAACTCGGGCCAAATATTGGGGAAAAGCAGACTGGTTCGTTCAGACCCTAAGGCCTCAGTGAGACCACTCGCCAAATTGTTGCTCAAGCTTAGCTCAGAGCCAGCATCCGGCGGAACAACCGTATACTGCGCGACAATATCTCCGCTTGGCTCCGAGAATTTGACGTTCAGGGTTTGATTTAGATTACTCAGGAGAACCGAGTTAACTGCTGTGCGCTCCTCAGGCGAGATCGCTAAGAGGTCGAAGGCAGCTTCAGTGAATTTAGCATTGGCATTGATCCGCGAATACGGAAGACGCTTGACCGCGCGCTTGGAAACCAGCACGTAATCCGGAGAGCTGCTCCAACCGATCCCCAGCTGCTGTCGCAATTCAGCCCAAGCGGCCGGGGTCCCGCCGGATAGGCCTCCCTCGATCAAGGCGAGGAGCTGCGGGCTGATTGTTGGATACAGAGAAGCCTCTTCAATTCGGCGTTTCTTGTTTTGCACCTCAGTGCGCAGGGCCGCGAGCTCCGTTCGCGTCGCTTCTAGTTGATTTGCTGCAACCTTGCCTTCGTGCTTCATACGCACCGCTGTGTCCTGACTTCTTGTGGCATCTCCCAGCCAGGCCCGGGCACTAAGCACACCGATACAGACCGATAAAAGTGTCCAAAGGAGTCTATTCATGTTGATCCCCAAAGAATTCCGACGGAGTGGGAACGCCGAACTGGCCCAGCCAAGGGGCGAAGAACCGCGTCGCGATACCCCTTGGAAAGCTCGCGAGAGCAGAATCACTCGAAAACCCGGAGCCACCCTGATGCCAGCCGACGCCATACCTCGGTTGACTTCCAGCCCCCGCCGGCTCAACCCACATCTCGAACTCCTGTGGGTTCCCGGCAAGGTCCCACAAATTGCCCGGCCAGAAGATCTGAATGCCTCCTTGGTCCCAACCGGCAAAGAGAAGGTGCTCCCGGTCGGAACCCAGTACATCTGTGAGTTGCTGACGGGTATTCGCAGCGAGCGTTTTCACGGCATCACCCAGTGGGGGAACAACAACGGTTTTCGTGAAGCGGCCAGCTTGCGTGCTGGGCAGATTGGTTTCGTAGGCCGCCGTCGACATGAGCTCCTGCACGCTTTGCCAATAGTTAGAGAGAGCCTGTTCCGTTGGCACCTTTTCCTCCCCCGTAATGCCGAGGAACTCAAGAGCGGTTTCGTGCAATTCCCCCGAGAGCGAGAACGTGGCAGTCGTTGCTAACAGGTTGAGAGACCGGACGGTAGCTTTCGGAACGCGGACATAAGGCAGATCCTCCGGCCAGCGGTAGTTCGGGTCCTTAAGCAGACTCTGGACGCGCCCTTTGAGCGCCTCCAGTTTTCCATCGGCTGCAACGTAGCGCGCCTGGGTCGATAGTGTGTCCGCCAGAATCAAATCCAGCCGTGCAGACTCCGACTGCAAGCGGGCCAGTTCTGCGGCCACCTCGTTCTGTTGGTCACGGATGCCACTGAGTCCCGATTGGACCTCTCTTGATCGGTTTTCAGCCACGCGATTTAAGTTCCATCCCCAAACGAAGGGCGTGACAGCCAAGGTCACACACACCACCGTGCTCTGTGCCCGGGTTAGTCCAAGAAACCTGGCCAGCAGCAGCTTCAGGCCGGTAAGGCTTCCTCCGGCCCCGGAGGCCAAGACTGAGCGGGTGACCGCCAAGGCAAGGTTTGCCGGAGCGGCTTTGGTGGCTGCGTCGAAAGCGGCTACCGTTGCTGATATCGCCGGGACCGCATAGCCGCGACGTCGGAAGTATTGCGTGAGCCGGCCCAAAGCTTTATCGGTGCGCATCCGCACGGCGTCTTCGCGCGCCCCCAGCCTTTGGCCCATGTCTCGATAGCTAAGCCCCTCGAGGTAGCGGAGAACAAGGGCTTGGCGTTCGCTTTCGCGTAGTTCGAGCAATCCCTCGTCCAGTTCACCTCGCAGGGAAGTAAGCAAGGAATCTTCGTCCTTCATAGTGGTTCCCAATTCGGCCGCCACCTTCTCGCGTTTGCGGCGGCGCAACTCGCCTCGCCAAAAATGGCGGACTTCCAGGAGGGTGGTTTTATGCAGCCAGGCCGCGAGGCTGGGTTGGCCCATGAGCCAAACCGCTTTGCGGGCCAAGGCTATAAAGACGTTCTGGGTAATCTCCTCAGCCGCAGCGGCATCGTTCAAACCACGGAACGCCGTGCCGAACACCAGGTCCAAATGCCTTTGTACCAGAGCCTCAAACCCGCCTTCGGCCGCCCCGTGCATGTAATCACGTAGCAACTCTTGGTCTGTCTTCACCGGCGTCATCTATCTGGAATACTGCCGCAGCTGTGCAAAACCGAAAAATAATCGTTTCAGCGATGCAAGGGTCTCCGCGCCACGGTGTTGAATTCGTCCCGAAAGGCAGAGAGAGATTGGAGGATCCCAATTCTTCCACCCATGTCCCTGCGGTTCGACTCCATTGTAAAGAAAAGCGTCCAGCCGTCGCACCAAATGCCGCCACCGCCAGCACGGCGGGATGGGCCCATGCTGACGTGAATCATGTCGGCGAACTCGTCTTGATCAATCGAAACCGCGAATTGAACACTGGTTAGATCGCCTGATTCCATCTTCTCGGCCCCGAGATTTTTCGCCCTTTGGTCCCAGGCGGTTAAATACGACAGAAAGTCCTCCCGAGCCATTCCTCCCGAAATCCGCATCGGCCCGATTGGCACGAAGTTCTTCCACGGCTCAGGATACGGCGACGGAGGATTTCTGAACTCGTATCCAGGTTCAAAAGTGATTGTATCAAGCTTCCCCGAGTCGAACTCCAGCCCGAGCAGCCCCGCTCGCAGGAGTTTGTCGAGTCCCTTACGGGCGACGGGCGAAGGATCATCTCCGGCTTTGATTCCGAAGATCTGCTCGACTTCATCCAAGTCTTGGCCGAAGGCGATGGTTCTTCCATCATCCAAAATTTGGCTCATTGGAGCCTCCCAGGCTCGGCTGAAGGTGTCGAGATGCCAGTCACTTGAAAGCGGTTTTCAATGTTTTGGTAAGATACTGCCTCGAGGTAATGCTGTCGGCTGAATCCTCATCCGCAGGCGGTAGTGGGGCAAGTTAAATGAATCCTGCCAAAGTGATCTTCAATCCTCCAAGTTGACTTGCGACCTTGACCTGCCAGACCGGCGAGGGTTTGGGCCCCGGTTCGACGGTCAGATAACTTCTCGCAAGGTTTTGCCGAGACCAGCACCCGGGAATTGACCAGGCATCATAGTTCAAATCCATCGGCGGCAGATTATTTTCAATGACGCGTGTTTCCCGACTGCGGCTAACGTTCACTCATTAATACAACAGTGTCCAAAACTATGAGTGTGCGTGCAAAAGTGATGCTTGAACTCGCCATTGTGGCCTGCCTGACAACTGCCTTTCTCATGCTTTTCCCGAGACGCAACCCTCTTCTGGACGTCGGTTTGGCTGGATTTGCGCTCATATGCATCGCTGTTTCGTCACATTACACAAAGCGCGTCATTTGGGCGAAGTCGCCCCCGCCCACCTCGGACAGGAGCTTGAAACGGAGCGTGACCGTGGCCTTTTGGATCACCGTGCCCGCGGCTTTGTTGTTCCTGACGATTGGAGGCATTATCGCTTATCGAATGGGCGGTTGGTCCGCCGTGGGCGCGAGAATTTTCAATTGGCGGATATTGGTTGCATTCGGCTGCTATTTGCCTTGGGCGCTAATGCAGCAAACGCTGCTGCAGTTTTACTTGCTCGGACGCCTTCTGGCGCTGTTTCCAAAGCAGCTTCTGCTGGTGCCGTTTCTGATCACAGGAACCTGCTTTGGTCTCGTACATCTGCCTGATATATGGACTGCATTGGTAACCACGGCGGCCGGGATGGTTTGGAGCATCATGTTTTACCGGCACAGACGATTACTCCCATTGGCTTTCTCTCATGCTGTGCTGGGCTCCGCATTTTTCTACGGTCTTTTCGGGCATGACCTTGCAGCCGAATGGCGATCCCTCTTACCCCAATAACAGGGGAACACTCGTGAATCACTGTTTCTCCAACGGGTCTTTCACTGGTTTTCCACTATTGAGCGAATCGATGACGGGTCTCTTTTTATCTATTACCTGCCCCGCGGCAGCAGGCGTATAAGAGCTGCATGAGCTTACGGATACTACTGGTCCTGCCCGCTGGTGAACGGGTTCGGGTGACCTTCGAACAGCCTGAAGTGCCGCGTCGGTCTATGCTGCGCTTCAGCGTCTTGCCGCTGACCGTTGTCGCGGCATTAACCCCATGTCAACACCATGTTCGCGTCATCGACGAAAACGTCGAACCGCTCAATTTCGACGCCGAATGCGACATTGTCGGTATCACCTTTATGACTGCCCTGGCGCCGCGGGCTTATGAGATCGCCGCCGAGTTTCATCGACGCGGCAAGCTCGTTGTCGCGGGCGGCTATCACGCCACTCTGTGTCCGGACGATGCCGCGCCGCACTTTGACTCGTTGGTGCTCGGTGAGGCCAAGGGTGCCTGGGAACAGCTCCTGGCGGATACCGAGGCGGGCTGCCTGCGCCAGGCCTACCGCGGTGACCCCCACGATGTGCACTCGCCCATTCCGCGTCGTGACTTGCTGGCGAACACAGCCCGACATTACGCGACCATTAACGCCGTCCAAGCAGGTCGGGGGTGCCGGCATAATTGCCGGTACTGCTCGGTTACCGCCTTCCATCATGGAAGGTATTATCATCGGCCGGTGGACGAGGTCATCCGGGAACTGCGAAGTTTGCCCAGGAATTTCATTTTCGTGGACGACAACCTCATTGCCGAGCGCGAATACGCGTTGAAGCTTTTCCGCGAAATGATCCCTTTGCGCAAACGTTGGGTCAGCCAGTGCTCGGTGTTGATTGCTGACGATGCCGAACTGCTACGAATGGCGCGTGCCGCCGGTTGTTGCGGCCTGTTCATTGGGCTCGAAACCGCCAACGACCAGAACCTGGCCTCCATGAGGAAGCAGTTCAACCGAAGCGACAGTTATACTGACCGGCTACGCCGTATCCGCTGCGCCGGCATCGGCGTGATCGCCGGCATGATTGTCGGTATGGATGGCGACAATGTGAAGGTTTTCGAACGCACGCTGCGGTTCCTTCAAGAGACACACATTGATGCGCTGCAACTGAACATTCTTACGCCGCTGCCCGGCACGCCCCTTTACCAGGACATGGCTTCCGGCGGACGCATCACCGACCGTGACTGGAGCCATTATGATTATAGGCACGTCGTGTTTCGGCCCGCGCTCATGAGAGCGGGTGAGTTACAGGCCGGTGCCGACTGGGTCTATGCCCAGTTTTACCGCCTCGACCGTATCCTTTGGCGCTTTGCACGGTCGGTTTTCACCATCGGATGGCTCCCAGCCCTGCTTGCCCTAAAACTAGGACTCACCTATCGCTACGACAACCAGCGCGAAGCCATCAACGGCTGGAATCCTGCGCGAAGCCAAAGTCAGGGATTTTGGAGTCATCGGATTTCCTTGCACTCGCGAGAGACGTGCCGCCCGTAAGTCCCTGGAGATGGAGGTTCGCCACGATGATCAACAATCTGGATTAGCGCGCGGTCCCAGTAAACCGGGATTTGGGTCAGCTTGCGGGTTCGGACTAACTGACCCCTCCCCCAATCGCGATCTTGAAAAGCCACACGAGCATGACGCCGATGCAAATAAATGCTGGCGCGGCGAAGATGAATGAAACGAAGGCGGCAACTGAAGCCGACTTTGGCCGCCCTCGGAATGCAATGCACGCGGCGATGGGAAAACCTCCAAGGACCGCGACAAGCGAGCACCAAAAAACATATCTAAAAAACCAGAGCTCCTTGTATTTGACCTCGATGACGACGATTGTCATCCAGAGCAGCAGAGCAGCCGCTGCAACTATTCCGTCGTATGCCAGCAGGCGCTTCATGTGACGAGCCACGTGTTCGAATGGGTTCAGGGGAGCGCTAACCGTGAACCCGGGCTTTGGCGTTCTGGCTTCAGTTTGGCCGTGACATTTTTAGCCTGTTCGCGAACGGAAACAGAGGCGTCGATTCGTCGGTGTATGCCAAAAGCGCACGAGATTACCCATTCGAGGCAATCCCAAAGGCGGACTCCATCGAGTATCGGATTGAGGACGTTGGTCAGCACACAGTAGTGGCTGTTCTTTGGGTCAGTGTGATGAAGGGCATGGTGGCCTGGGGTCTGGACCAGGCGCATACGCTGAAGCAACGCGATTACTGGGCCGTTTTCTGCCGGCGTGCGATGTGCCCATTTGTGAATCTGGTTGGCGTTGATTCCGAGTATGACCACCAGCCAGGCCTCCCACGTAAGCCAACCGCAGACCCAGGCCACCCCCAGCACCACGAGGCCCAAACACAGGAGCAGCCAGGAACTCTCGAACCACCCGTTCCGCGTGAAATGGCGCGGTTCATGGTGATGCAGGATGTTTGGCGTCGTGACGAGCCGACCGGTAACCGGCCAATCCTCCCGACCATATGCATCCTCAAGCCAGTGAAACAGACCGGACAAAAAGTCCGCTACCAACAACACGCCGATAAGCTCAAAAATAATCATAAACTTCTCAAACATCCTGATTTGGCCGCTTCTCAATTGGCCGCAGCTGCATTTGAAGCTACGCGGGCTTGTAGGGGCGGTGTTAATTGATAAAAATCGCGGCGACATAGATTGGATCGATATGAATCCGCACCAGTTGGAGCTCTTTTACCACGTCGCCAAATTTAAAGGGGTGTCGCGGGCGGCGCGGCAGATGCCTTACGGGATACAGCAACCGTCCGTCAGTGCCCAAGTGAATGCCTTGGAGCGGGATCTTGGGGTGACCCTTTACGAGCGGCGTCCGTTTAAGCTCACTCCAGCTGGTGAGGAGCTGTTCAAATTCGTGGAGCCATTTTTTGGCAGAATCGCCGAGGTGCGAGATAAACTCCAGGGAGCGGCCCGGATCCGCATTGGAGCCTCGCCCATCATCTTTCGCGACTACCTCCCGCCGGTGATTGAAGCTGTCCGCAAACAATTTCCCGGTCTGAACATGATTCTGCGCGCGCTGAATCAGCCGGAACTGATCGACAGCCTGGAGCGCGACGAACTGGACGTCATCATTTCACTTATTCCCGACGACCTCAGTCACGGCGTCCACGCAGTTGAGATCGTTGCGCTCCCGCTCATTTTGCTGGCACCAAAGGCGAGCAAGATAAAGTCGGCGAAAGATTTATGGGCCACTGGACGAATCCAGGAACCCCTGATTGCTCTTGGCCCCAATGAACTAATCTGCCAGCAGTTCCAGCAGCACCTGACCAAAATCGGAGTCTCCTGGCTGCCGAAAATGGAAATGGATTCGTTGGAGCTTATCGAAAAATACGTGGACGCAGGTTATGGCCTAGGGCTTTCGGTTCGATTGCCCGACAAGAGACTGTCTTCCAAAGTGAGTGCAATCGAGTTGCCGGGATTTCCGCCGGTCAAGTTGGGCGTCCTTCATCGCGGCGAATCCACTGCAGAGAGCAAGATCCGCCGCGCCTTTCTCGAAGAGGTCAAAAGACAGACGTCTCGGTTTCAAGGTACGTGATTCCGATGAAGTTCCATCTCGTCGATTCCGCCACATTGCTGCGCAGCATGAAACGAGTGCTTGCGTTTGTGTCCCCCGTGCTGGTTGCGACCGCAGTCCAATCTGACCCGCTGCCGGAATTATATGCGCCTCAGGGAACACTGCTGGTCGAGCACCTTGCATCCGCACCGTTTCCGCACCCCCAGCGTGCCCACGGCCACGAATATGAGGGGAAACTCTATGATGCTGCGGCACACTATTCCGATGATACTGCGGCGATATTCATACCAAAGGGCTTCTCCCAAAACGGGCGAGTTGATTTCGTGGTCCATTTTCACGGCTGGAAAAACCATGTCGAAGCGGTGTTGCGGCACTACCAGCTTATCGAGCAGTTGGTGGCAAGCAGACGAAATGCCGTGCTCGTGGTTCCACAGGGTCCCTTCGATGCGCCAGATTCGTTCGGAGGCAAGCTCGAAGACCCGGACGGTTTTGCGCGGTTTATCAACGAAATTGCCGAGAGGTTGCAGAAGGGTCCGGCCGTGAAGCTAAAATCATTTACCGTGGGCAATATTATTCTGTCAGGGCACAGCGGAGGTTACCAGGTCATTTCCTCGATCCTGGACCGAGGTGGCCTGGGCGGCCAAATAAAGGAAGTCTGGCTGTTTGATGCCCTCTATGCTCGAACGGACAAATTCCTTGCCTGGTGGGAAACATCCCGTGGGCGACTGATCAATATTTACACCGAGCATGGTGGGACAAAGCCAGAGACGGAGCAGATGATGGGAATGTTGAAGGAGCGCGGCATTCCCTTTCTTACGGCCAAAGAGGGGAAAATCACAGAGGACGACCTGCGCCACAACCGGCTCGTATTCCTGTATAGCGACCTCGCACATGACCACGTCGTCAACGAGCATCAATCCTTCGAACAATTCCTCGCGACCAGCATCCTCGGCGAACTGCCGCCCTCAGGGGGCCAGAGCCCGTTCCCGAACGTCCCTGGCGACAAGAGCACGCCAAAATAGCTGCTCGAACAGCCCCTTTCGCGCACATGCAGCAACCTTTCACAATTACGGGAGGAGCCCAAATCGGCTGGGTTAATGCGAGTTGGCCGCTTGCTCGACTTTCGGCGACATCCGACCAACTCGCCATCAAGGCGCGAGTTCTGGGCAATTACTCCTTCACGCCCGAACAAGTCTCCGCCGTCGAACGCTATGCATTGATTCCCTTCCTGGCTTGGGGAGTTCGAATCCGACATCAAGTTCCTGATTACCCACGGCGAATTATCTTTTGGTGCTTCAACGATCCGACGACTGTGCTTCAGGGCATCCGGGATGCAGGATTCAATCCGAAGGGGATCGAGCGGGCAAACGTCCAAGGTGCAGGCATCCCGTCCGTTGGTCTGCAATTATTGGAGCAATCGCCCTTTGGAATCTTCTTTTCATTGTACCTTTTGTCGGTCAGGCACGTGGTCGTTCACCTGCGGGCTGGCGTGACCTTTTTCCCCTCTATGCAGCCTTGGTCCTGGTTTTCGCCACACTTAAATCTGGAACCATCCAAAAGCTCGTACTGAAACCCGGCCGGAGTGTCGGCGAGATTAGGCCATTCTTGCGGTTGCTCTCTTTCATCTGCTGCCTCCTGGCAGTAGTCTTCTCCGTGATCATCGTTTTAAATAAAGGACGTTTTCCGAGCCAATGAATGGAACGGCGCTCATGCGTTTGGTGGGTGGAATTATTTAGGCTGGTTTGATTTCGGTGAGGATCACGATTCGCTGAGAAAGCTTCGCGGAGTACCGCTAGCTTTTCAGGAGTGTAATGCCTACGGATTTTTTGAATCTGAGCAGCAGCCAGTTGGTTGCACCTTTCATTCTACGTGACCAGCATGGCCTTTGAGCCACTCCCAAAGAATTCTGTTACGTGACACACATATTCACCCACGTGCCGCTGCCGGCATTGCGCGAAGCTGATTCGCGCGACGGCGTTGACGGGAGGATCACTTTCACAGCACCAACGCGGTACCACTCAAGTCACCAGATTTTACGGGGCGATCCGCGTGGACTCGTGAGCCACCAGCTTCCACCCATTCGGTTGTTCCACGTAGACATGCAGATACCTGGCGTTCGTATCGATTTTGTTGCCCTGGGCTACAACGTGAACCTCCCAATGACAGGTCACGACCGCGGTGTGCCCGTAAACAGAGACCTTGATGTCGTCGCGGGTCATCGATTGATACTGGGTCGCCCCGGATTTGATGGCGACAAGGTAACTTTCCTTGGTATCCACCTTGCCATTGGAGTGCGTGTAAACGATCGAGTCGTCGTAGAGCTTCTCGAGCGCTGAAACGTCAGATTTCGTGAGAGCATCCTCCCATTGTTGTTCCAGCCTCAGCACCGTGTCTGCGAGGGTTCCTAAGGTTTTCTTTTCCTGGGCGAAAGCAATCAGAGCGCATGAAACCAACAACGCCACGGAGAGGAGGAGTTTTTTCATCGAAGGCATCCTGCAAGAAAACAGCGCGCAGAGGCAACTCCGATCGCCAGCAACCCGAATCTGCGCAAGCCCCTAGCCAAAGACTGACCACCCGCTGGGCTCCCCTCCCGACCGTCTGGAAGAGATGCTGCGTTACTTATGCCCACCAATGGCTAAAAGACTCGACTCCGTCCGGAAGAATAGACTCTCATTCGCGACAGCCGGCGTAGCGAAGCTGGGTTCGCCGAGCGCATTTTGAGCCAAGAGTTGGTATTTGTCACCGGCAGCAACGACAAATACTTCACCTGCCTTGCTCGTGAGATACAGCCTGTTCTTCGCCCATACCGGCGAAGCATAAAAACGTGCCGGGAGACGCTCTTGCCAGATCGGCTCGCCAGTCGCCGCACGCACGCAACGGAGCAGGCCGTTGTCGCATAGGATGTAGAGCCGGCCGTCCTTAACCAGCGGCGTGGGGACATTCGGAATTCCGGTCTTAAAGTCGTAAACGATTCGGGGGGCATGGGTGCCATCAGGCGGGCACAGCGCGACCAGGCGCCTCCCGACACCGCCCTCCCCGCTGCTGCAGAAGATGAGTCCGTCGCCGCTGATGGGCGACGAGACGACTCGGGTTTCAAACAGGTTCGTGCAATCCCAATTGATTGCGCCATTCAGTGGATTGACACTGGTCAATCCGTGACTTGAGGAGGCAAAAATGAGCTGGTCCGGCCGGCCGGCTTCCTGCCAGAGGCAAGGCGTGCCATAAGAAACCTTATCCGTTAGCCTGTCAATTTTGTAGCTCACCGCGCCCGAATCAACCTTCAGGGCAATGAGGGAACTCGGACCATCCTGGTCGTTGTTAATCCAGACCAGCCCGTTATAAACCACGAGCGAGGCGCCGCTCCCGTGTCTTCCCTTAAAGGGGCCCAGATTGCTTACCCACTTTTCATGACCATCCAACGTCAGGGCGGTGACCGTGATCGCCTCCGGCGTCGTCCAAGACACATAAACGCCATTAGAATCGGCCGCAGGGGTTGCGGTGCCAAAGCTGTTTTCGCGGTTCTGTTGAAAGGCGTGAGATGCATACTTCTTTTGCCACATCAGGCTGCCATCCCCGGAAGCCAGGCAGAGGATATAGCGGTCCGCATTGGTGCTATCGCCGCTGGTGACGAAGATGCGCTCCTTCCAAACCACTGGTGAGGAGTGGCCCTTGCCCGGAAGTGTTGTTTTCCAGCGGACATCACCCTCGGCCCAACGGATGGGAAGGTTGGTCGCGAGACTGATGCCACCGCCATCCGAACCCCGAAACCGCGGCCAGGAATCCTGAGCCGATATGCAGATCGGCGCCACGAGCGTCAGAAGCGAGACCAGCGCAAACACCAGGCCGGATGGGGTATAACGACGGCAGCTCAACACAGAACAAGTGATACGCAAAACGAGCAAAATTCAAGCTCGGAAGGAAGTTCGTCCTTCTTGGTTTCGCCCTTGAGATCGTCTTTACTTGGATTTCGTTTCGCTTCCGGCTATGGAGAAAGGAAGTTACCCCGACGAACGAAAACCGACGAGTTATGGGAATGAATCGACGAACCTTGCTGGCGGCGACCGGTGCATTGCTCGGATCGAGCTTGCTGGAGAGGGCAGCGGCGCAAAATGCGCCCAACAATGGCCCGCCGCTGAAATCCCCTTCGGCTTCAGCAGCGGAAGCCTTCAACTTGTTCGACTTTGAGGGTCTGGCCCGGCAGCGAATTCCGCACCCTGCTTACGAGTATATCGCTGGCGGCGCAGCGGACGAAATAACGTTACGATGGAATCGGGAGGCCTTCGATGCGCTCGCACTTCGTCCGCGTGTGCTGGTTGATATTGAGCGCATCGACACGGGCGTGGAATTGTTCGGGCGAAGGCTCGCGTTTCCGGTCCTTCTCGCGCCGACGGCATTTCATCGACTGGTTCACCCGGACGGAGAGGTGGAGACCGCACGCGGGGCTAGCGCGGGCGAGGCACTGTTCGTCGTAAGCAGTTTGAGCACGCGTCGGGTGGAGGACATTTCGCGGGCGATGACGCAGCCTTGGTGTTTCCAACTATTCGATATCGGCAGGCGACGCAGGGAATTCCTGATGGGGTTGTTGGAGACGTTGAAGGCTAGCGGTTGCCAGGGGCTGGTGGTGACGGCGGACGCACCGGTGACTGGCGTAAGGAATCGTTCAGATCGCGCTCATTTTTCTTTGCCGGAGGATTTTGAAACGCCCTATTATCCAGATAGAACCACTCGGAAACAGGTTGGCGGCTTGCCCGTGTCGGGAAGTTCTACCTGGGCGGATTTAGCCTGGTTACGGTCCCAAACCGCGCTTCCAATTATGCTGAAAGGAGTCCTGCACGAAGAGGACGCAAAACTGGCGGTGAAAGCCGGAATGAACGGGATTATCGTTTCGAATCATGGCGGGCGGGAGCTGGACACCGTTCCTGCCACGATCACTGTTTTGCCACGGATTATTAGAGCCGTAGGCAACCGAATTCCTGTGCTGCTGGATGGCGGCGTCCGCCGCGGCACGGACGTACTGAAGGCGCTGGCCTTGGGCGCCCGCGCAGTGCTAATTGGGCGGCCTTATCTTTATGGATTAAGTGTGGGTGGAGCGGCGGGAGTGGCGCAGGTGCTGAGGATTCTGCGCGGGGAGTTTGAGATGGCGATGAAACTGTCCGGGTGCCGAACCCTGGCCGAAATCAACCGGGCAGTCATCCACGGGAAGTAGGTGGTCGTCTGCCTTCCTTTTTGTGAAGACTGAGGCCTGCGAACTTGAACATTCGATGCCAGCAGTCAACCTATGAGCCATGATTGAAGTTAAACATTCGGCGGGTGATGAATGGGTGGTCAGTATCAAGAGTACCGTTACCACGCACCACCGCGTGCGGGTGGCCAAAAAAGATATCGAACGCTTGGCAGTAGGACGCCCCCCCGAAGAACTACTCCGAGAGAGCTTCCGGTTTCTTTTGGAGAACGAGCCGAATACCTCAATTCTCCCGTCATTTGATCTTCATGTGATCGGCCACTATTTCCCTGAATATGAGCGGGAGATCCAAGCCCGGCTTCAGCGAGCGCATTAATGTTTCGTCGATCCTTAGCCGTTGCCGTCGGGTCGGGTGCCGGAGGTCACAGCTAGCTCAGTCTGGCAATCTGGGAACGTCACATACCGTCACTTCATGCCCTTTGAGCGGGAAAAGATGAAATTGAAGGCGGCAGAACTTGCCGCCAAGGGCATTTATGTGGGCACGTCTTCGTGGAAATATCCAGGTTGGTTCAATCAGCTCTACACTCCCTCTCGATATGAGTATCGCGGCAAAATTGCCACGACGCGATTCGAGCGCTCCTGCCTTGCTGAATACGCCGAGGTATTCAAGACCGTTTGTGTGGATGCGGCCTATTACACATTCCCCAGCGAAAAGTATCTTGATGGTCTTGTGTCGCAAGTGCCGTCCGATTTCCAATTCGGGTTCAAGGTCACAGATGAAATCACGGTGAAGAAATTTCCTAACCTGCCACGCTTTGGGGACCGCGCTGGCATGGCTAACGAGAACTTTCTGAACGCGGACCTGTTCAGCCGGTCGTTTCTGGGGCCTTGCGAACACATCCGCGCCAATGTCGGAGTAGTGATGTTCGAATTCTCGCGGTTCCACAAGGGCGACTACGAGCACGGTCGCGATTTCGTCGCTGACCTAGACAAGTTCTTCAGCAACCTGCCAAAAGGTTGGCCTTATGCCGTGGAGATGCGGAACAGCTACTGGCTTGCGCCTGACTACTTCGCCTGCCTCTCACGACACAGCATCACGCACGTGTTCAATTCCTGGGACGCTATGCCCCCGGTTAGCGAACAAATGTCGCTTCCGGGCAGTCGCACTAATCCTGATTTGATGGCCGCGCGGTTCTTGTTAAAGCCGGGACGCAAATACGAAGAAGCAGTTAAAACCTTTCAGCCTTACGACAAGACGAAGGAAGTGAACGAGGAGGCTCGCAAAGCGGGGGCCCAACTAATTAAGGAGGGAAAGGCGGCAGCCGAAAAGAAGAAGACGCTCATTTTTGTGAACAATCGCCTGGAAGGCAATGCACTCGAGACCATCAATGCGATGATCGAGGCGGTTGATCGCTGACGCCATTGCCCGATTGACGGGTGCTCGAACCAACCCAAAAAAGGGATAACCCGGTTCTCTTCGAGCAATCGTGCGAACCTGTAGGTGCCGCTCGGAGTCAGGCTGGCCTCGCGCAGGTAAGGTAGCGTCTGCTCCAGGTTCGTCGGGAAAACATTTTGGTTCTTTGCGGCATACAGCATCATCCCCAGGCAGTAGATTTTGGCGTCATTAAATCTCGAGAGTGAGTCTCCTGACAGTTCCTCGTCGGTCTCAGTGCCTCCGGAAGATGTAATCCGAGCGGCTTGTGCGGTGGAGGCTTGTGTTCCAGGGTTGGGCGCCGTCCCGCCCTGCTTGGGCTTGTCGCAACCGTCAAAAGCAACGAGCTTGCCATCAGAATCACAACGGTAACCGCCTCCATTGGAATGTCTTTTCTTCCGTGTTCCCATTCATTGTTGACCACCAGCGGCGCCTGAATACCGTCCAACATTCAGAATGAGCGCCCGAGCCCGGTGTGTTAGGCCACACGGTCATAACTTCACCTTCCCCCTTTCAGGCTCATACCAATACTCCAATCCCTTGCGACTCCGAAGCGCGCGAGACCGACGAAGAATTAAATGCATGCACAACCTGGAAATGCTCCAGAAAGAATGCTCGCGAAACTTGCGCCCGGAAGTGACCACCGTCTCGGCCAAAATGGCAAACCGCCCCTGACGCTTGAGAGCAGCGACAAACCACACCTCTTCCCACGCGAAGTAATTCTCATCGAAACCGCCCGTCGTCTGAAAGGCGCTGCGAGTGCAGAAAAGGAAAGTTCCACTCGGCAAAAAGCGCGCCAGTCGCATCGCAGGTCCTATCAACGGTTCTGTCAGTCTGCCCCACCAAGGTAGCCATCCCTCGAACCGCGGCACACAACCACCGCCCACCGCGCCGGCGCGAATGCTGCACAAAGCCGATTGAATGGCCGGGGCGCTCGCCAATGTGTCGGCGTCCACAAAAAATAGAATGTCACCGTGAGCCTGCTGCGCGCCAGTATTGCGAGTGGCCGCAATCTGCCGGTGCTCCACGCGAACCACCTGCGCGCCCTGCTGTTGGGCAATCGAGGCTGTGGCGTCACTGGAACCATCATCCACCACAATGATCTCATACGGCTCGCCAAGAGATTCCGCCCCGTTGCGAATGGCGGAAACACATCGACCAACCCAAGCTTCCTCGTTGTGCGCTGGAACGATGAACGAAATCATTTGCGCGTAGTGGCCTAACGTTAACAGCTCGGCAGGCGGCTGCTGCTTGCAGCGCGGGGTTCTGCTCACCTTTCGTGGAATGCTTCAAGCGCAGAGTTGACCTCGATCTCGCCGCTGCTGCGTGAATCGAGTGAGCCATATCGGATGAGGAATGGAAAGCCTTCAATATCGGTGCCCCCAGGATGATGGAACGGATGCTTGCCGTTGGCTCGCGCTACACTTCGACCAACCTTGAAGTTGGCAGCGGAACGGTTGTCCCGCCGCCAGTCAGAATTATCCAATCGAACGAGGAGCGTCGCGGTCTGACCTTGATACCTCTGATGGCCAGACACAACATCCCCGAAAACGCCAACGATCTTTCCCGATTCTTCAATGAAGCCAGCGACCCGCACTGAGAAGGAAGAGCGGTCCTCGGTAAACTCGTGCTTGCCCGGCGCGTAAACGATCTCAACGTCATCGCCTGGGGTCACCCTGACTTCCGTTCCGATCTCCGCAATCGCTGGCATACGGTATTTAGCAACTTAGATTATGCGACGGCCGGTTCCCATATTGAAATCCCAAGACCGTCACGACGCTTGCGCGTAACCCCTTAAATCTGCGTACTATACGCATGAGCCGAGCTTTACATAGTGAACCTCCGAGTCAATCCAAATTAAGGCATGACCAAGCAGACCAGCGCGGAGGCGACGCCGTGAGGATGACCAACTGGAGTCCAAGGAGTCACCGCAAACTCGGCCGTGACCTGGATACCAAATAATTCGAAGTCGCCTTAACTCTTGCCGAGATCACGAGTGCGTGCAAGAATTAGCTAGACAAATGGCTGTAACGCTTCACATGAAATTGCCGGATAGCGAGCTGCGGGAACGGCTTGCTACAGGAACCAGCCTTTTATTTGATGGGAGTCGGGTCGACTGGCATGAAATCGAAAGGCAGGTCGATCGCATGGGGTTCGGTGATTGCTATATCGTTTCCGAGGCAAAACGGGGACTCTCGGACGTGCCGACGATAAGCGTCAGGCCGGTGGGCATGGCCTCGCTAGCTCCGGGTTAGTGGGTCTGTGTCGGCCCAGTGGGCCGCTCCAAATCGGCGATTGTATGACAGCGCAGGAGAAGGTGCGTGGACAGGAAATAAGCGGCGTGCCCCGTGGGAGGGTGGTGCGCATAATATGCGCGATCGGGTTGGTCGTTATTGGTGGCGTAATCGTTGGACTCATCTCCAAGCGGGATTTCTCTCCTTCCATACAACTTCCAACGGGGCACAGCCTGACGGAGGTGTTGCAGCAAGGCGTCGATGCCCAGCCGGCGGGTTGGCACACCAACTTTTATTGCCTGCCGAGTCAACCGAGACCGTCGCTCGGCCTGAAAGAGGATGCAAAGTTCATCCTTCGTGAGGCGGGTGGGAAAATCCACGAGTGGCGGGGGCAAACTCTCCTGCGAGCGCCCCAGCTTCCCACGACCGACTGCTTAACTCCGCGTTTGGGGGAATGCCATCAGAATTCAGGAGAGATATATCTACTGGCGGTAGAACTGGACACGGAGCGGAGCGTCCGGGGCGGAATGATCGACCTGTGCTTCGTATGGGGGGCTCCTAACCAATTGCGCCACGCCCGTGAGTGGAATGCGATGATCGAGCACGGGATCTGCAACGGCGTCTTCGAAAGGGAGTTGGACTTTACTCCGAAACAGCGGCCATCTGAAACATGGGGGAGAACAACCAA
This sequence comes from Verrucomicrobiia bacterium, assembly GCA_035651635.1. Lineage (GTDB taxonomy): Bacteria > Verrucomicrobiota > Verrucomicrobiia > Limisphaerales > UBA8199 > JANXQE01. The sequence goes on from DASRFK010000214.1 coordinate 28,380, forward strand.
TCTATGCGCTATAGTGCGAGATCAGCCGGGCTTCGTAAAAATAGTGCCGCTCCGCTTACTAAAGGCTTACGTGAATTCTGGATTAATCAGTCAGCCCGGCCAGGCAAAAGAGCTGGAGTGAGGGCAAACAGGAAACTGGGAACTATTCGGCAGTCGCACCAGAGCCTTACCCGATCTTGTCCCCACAACTGGTGACATGCGAAGAAGCGACGTTCTGGTATGTTGATGACGTTCTCAGGTGTAGAACGTGTGTCAGAAGAGCCGGAAAAAATCCGGCTTTTTTGTTGTACTGGGGGATCGCTTTCGATTACTAGCTGCTGACGCCGCGAGAATCAAACGACGCAAGCGCCCGCTTGAATTGGACTCGCTCGATGGACTTGCCACACATCTTGGATGCCAGTTTGATGACCTCTTGTTCACTTCCACCGTCCAATCGGTTGATGGCCGTATAAACAGCGTCACAAATGCTCATGCGCGGCGTGTTTGCTTTGGAATTAGGTGCAAGATTCCGCTCTGCTATCGTCAGCCCCCGTCGGCCAGAACTTGTTGCTTTTGCGCGTCGACTGCCTGACTGGCACTGAGCTCCCGAAAGGCCGGTGTGCGATTTCTCAGCGACGGCCAAGGTCTCGCAAATTCTCACGGGCAGGGCGAACGATTCTTCATTTAAAAATATGCGCTTGTTCGACATGGAACCGTGGATAATACAATATGTGGGGACTGTCAATGCAAGATGCACCATATGTAGGGGTATTCGCTTGGGTGTTAGATTCTGGGCCGATTTCCGTGGTTGATGGGCTGAACAACGTTTCGGAGACCGCCAACAGTTCGACAACGGCATTCCGGCTGGGGAAGCCTTAGTAGGGGAGAGCGGAACCATCGGTGCGAACACATTGGCCGTCTTACGAAGCTGTTGCATGTCGCTTTCTTTTTTGTTCCTGCCAGCTGAAAGGCAATACACTCAATACCATCGACGCGATGATTGAAGGAGCGACATGAAAACCGATCCCAGCAACTCGCAACAGGTTTTCGTCGCGAGGTTGCATTCCGAGTCCGTCTGAATCGTCACAACAAATTAGGTAACAGCGATCTCCAGGTAATAGTTTATTGTGGCTACGCCGTTTGAAATCAACCATCGCCAATCAACCGTCCATGCCCGAGGCCGTGGCCGAGATCATCGCATATCACGAACGCACCAAGCATCATCCCGAGCGTTACGCCAGAGGCCCGCACGGTTTGGACTGGGCGACTCAACCAAACCCTTTTCGTCGCTTCGCTGACTCACCGCTCTTCCGGCTGCCAATAAACCGCCCGAATGAAATGCTCTCTCCGGCCGTCTTGTTCGGGGCGACCATTACAGCACGACCGCTCACCACGGAAACGTTGAGTCTGTTTTTTGAATTATCCATGGGTCTTTCTGCTCGCAAGCAGATTGCCGATTCGAGTTGGTATCTGCGGATGAACCCATCCAGTGGCAACCTGCATCCGACGGAGGCCTATGCCGTGCTTCCTGCACTCGAGGGATTTCCAGGTGGTGCAGGTGTCTATCACTATGCGTCCTTTGAACACGCCCTGGAACTCCGGGCGCGTTGGTCGCAGGATTCCCCATCCACTGCGAGTGGATTTCATGTGGGGCTAACCTCGATCACTTGGCGCGAGGCTTGGAAATACGGGGAGCGGGCTTTCCGCTATTGCCAGCATGATGTTGGACACGCGCTTGCCGCGCTTCGTTTCGCTGCCGCCACATTGGGCTGGCGCGTGCAACTTCTGTCGGAGTGGGATGACGCGCGCCTCGAGCACCTGCTCGGGTTAGATCGGGCGCAAGATTTTGTCGACGCGGAACGGGAAACTCCGGAATTGCTTGTCCGGGTGAGCGCGAACGAAGCAGCAGAGAAGTCGCTGTCGCCCGCCGCGGAAAGTGCTATCGAATGGTTCGGACGGGCCAATCGGTTGAGCGATTCGCATGTTGAGTGGCCAGAAATTGATGAAGCTGTGAAAGCCTCGGAACGCAAGACCTCGAGAGTGGGACCATCTCAAGCCGAAGCTTGGCCTGGGTGGTCTCCTCCGTCTCCGCCCGCCTGCGGCCATAGCGCAAGTCAGTTGATTCGCCAGCGACGCAGTGCGGTTGACTTCGATGGAGCCACCGGGCTCTCGCGGGATAAATTCCTAACCATTCTCGATACCACGCTGCCCCGCAGTCTCGTGCCGCCCTTCGATGCCTGGCCCTTTGCTCCACGTTTGCATCTGTTGCTGTTCGTGCATCGAGTCGCTGGGCTACAACCTGGTTTGTATCTCTGGCTGCGGGCTCCAGCGGATGCGGAGGCATTGCGTCAGGCGTTCGATCCGGAACTCAAATGGGAAGCGGCGACTGATTCAGGCACCTCAACTCCGCTTTATCGGCTGGGCGGGGGCGACGTGCGCGATTTCGCGCGGACGCTTTCCTGCCATCAAAATATCGCCGCCGATGGTGCGTTCAGCCTGGGGATGTTGGCTCGATTCGAACCCGTCCTGCGGGAACGCGGTGCGTTTGCTTATCGGGAATTGTTCTGGGAAGCTGGTATGATTGGTCAGGCCTTGTATCTAGCGGCCGAAGCGGCCGGGGTTCGTGGCACAGGCATCGGTTGCTACTTCGATGACGTGCTGCACCACGCTCTCGGTCTGACCGGCTGCGACTGGCAGAGCCTTTACCATTTCACCATCGGCACTCCCGTGGAGGATGTGAGATTGCGCACTGCTCCACCCTACGCACACCTCTCGCAAGAGGTTTGAGCGAAGCCCAGGCTAAATGGAGAATTGCTGCCAGAAATGACCGACGGCTTGACGTAAACCGTCCGAGTGTCGCACCCGCATGTATTTCCACCAGGCGGGAAACAACCGGCGATAGCGCACCTCATTGAAGCGCGCATCAATGAGCAGCACCACGCCGTGGTCGGTCTCCGAACGAATGACTCTTCCGACGGCCTGCAGCACTCGGTTCATGCCGGGAAAAGTGTAGGCGTATTCAAATCCTGCCGAGTTATGTTGTTGGAAATAATCCCGGATCAGATCGCGTTCGACACATAATTGGGGCAGCCCCACACCGACAATCACCGCCCCGATCAACCGCTCACCCACCAAGTCGATCCCCTCTCCGAATATCCCACCCAGCACGGCAAATCCCAACAGTGTCTCGCCATGTTCAACGGAAAAAGCAGCCAGGAAGGCATCGCGTTCTGGCTCGGTCATGCCGGGTCGTTGGACGAGCACCGGGACTGTTGGATGGCTGACCTGAAATTCCTGGAGCACTGAGTTGAGATATTGATAGGACGGAAAATAAACGAGGTAGTTACCGGGTCGACCGCTCACCAAAGCTCCGATTGCCTCCACCACATCCCCCAGTGATTCGGCCCGGCCTTTGAAATGAGTTTGGATCCGGTCGTTAATGAGGACAGCCAGATTCTCCGGCGGGAATGGCGATGCCAACTGTAGGGCGGAATCTTCCGGAGCGCCGCCCAGCAGAGTGCGGTAATAGTCCATTGGCGTGAGCGTGGCGGAGAAAAAGATGGCGGCTTTGCCGCGCGCCAGCGCTTTTCGCAGTAACAGGGAAGGATCCAAACAAAACAGACGAACCATTATTGACTGGTCGCTTTCGATGATGGCCACAAAGCGCTCATCGTAAACTTCGGCCGTGCGTCGGAACGCATGCAGCCGAAAATAAAGTGCGAGCAAAGCTTCACGAAACTCAGCCGGCTGGTTCTTGACCAACCAACGCTCGGCCTCCTCAAGGGCGGTTTCCAGTGGCTCAATTAAACTCTCCGGAAACTCGAGGCTCGTGCATACAAGGTCATCTTGATTTCGGATGGTCGCAGCCTTCACCGGAAATAAATTAAGTTCGAAGGAGGAATCTGAGGGTTCAGTGATTTCTTCGGGCGGTTCGACCTCGTTCCCAAGTTTCCGCATCGCCGTGTGCAATTGAGCCAAAGCTTTGGAGCAACGTGGGACGGCCTTCTTTAAGGCGCGCTTCACCTCCAGGAGTTCCCGACCATCGAGGTCGGCTGAGAACATGTCTCGCGCCCGGTCCACGAGGTTGTGGGCCTCGTCGACAAGGAAGCCGTATGCACCACCATCCTCGGCAAAGTGACGCCGTAGATAGACCTGAGGATCAAAAACGTAATTGTAATCGCAGATGACGGCGTCGGCCCAGACGGACACGTCCAAGGAAAGTTCGAAGGGGCACACCTGATGTTTCTGGCCCACAGTTTCGAGAACCGAACGGGAGATTTCTTCCTCTTCCAAGGCTTCACGGATAGCGGGTTTGACGCGGTCGTAATAACCGCGAGCGAAGGGACAGGTCAGCGGATCACAGGGATGACATTCGCGAACACAGACCTTTTCCTTCGCCGTAAGCGTCACGGCGCGCAGCTTCAATCCTGCCCGGCGCAAATCACCCAAGGCTTTCTCGGCGATGGCGCGACCGACCGTGCGCGCCGTCAGGTAAAAGATGCGCTCCAGCTTTCCTTCCCCCAAGGCTTTGACTGCCGGGAACAGAGTGGAGATGGTTTTACCGATGCCGGTAGGGGCAGAGAGAAATAGCCGACCACCGTTGGTCAGGACGCGGTAGGCAGCCACAGCCAGCTCACGTTGCCCCGGACGATACTCCGGGAAGGGAAAGGCAAGCGCCGCAATAGAGGCATCCCGGGCGAGGCACCAATGATGACGCTCCTGCAGCCAAGCCACATACACGGCGGTGGTCGTGGTAAAGAAATCAGACAGTTCGGCGAATGAAAAAGTCCGACGAAACTCGGTAATCTTCCCGGCAGGCAACTCCAGATACACGAGTTGGATGACAAGTTCCTTCAAGGCATTCTCGCGCGCATGCATGAATCCGTAGAATTTTGCCTGCGCCCAGTGCAACGGATCGGCTTCGTGATCCCAAGTTCCAGAAACGGTCTTTATTTCTTCCAGCAAAACGCGTTCGGACGTGATGAGCAAACCGTCGATGCGTCCCCGGATTTGTAGCGTGAATTCATCGACCTCCACCCGCTGTTCAACCGGCAGTTCGGTAAGATAACCGCTCGGGCGTGAGCGTTGGATTTTCTGGTGGCCGCGGATGCCGGCGAGAGCTCGGTCTGATCCGACAAATTCACGTCCCCCGCCAAGATCACCCCGTCGCAAAACGAACTCCACCAGGTCACGCACCGAAACCGTGTGCATTGGCTTTTCGGCCGAGACTTTCACGGTTGCTGCCAGTCCTTACCCACAAATGGAAATATCCCTTCGCGTTCCCTCTTTGCCACTGCGGCACTTTGGTCTGGCGCGGCGAAAGGCAAGGTGCGACGTGCCTTCGCCTGCATAAAATTGGTCACTGTTTCCAGATGGGCGTCCCGCATTTCCAAATCATAAGCTTTTACCAATGACTTTGTTCGCTCGGCAATCCAGGCAACGAACCCCTCGGTTTCACCTTCAGCAAACAGCTTCGTTAAAACCAGATCCACTTCACTGTTGTCTACCTCGATTGTCGCGATCGCTCCCATTTGTCCATGCAACCAACCCTGGGGCATGTTGATGGAGCCGGAGGCCGGATTCAGCGCGTGCCAAAGAAGGCGCACCAAGGCCGCACGCAAAAAGACCACCCCGCTGCCAAACGGTCCGAAAGGCAGCCAGTCGTTGGCAGGTGCTTCGGCGATTGCCAACTCCAGTGTCCGTCCGGCCCAGCGCCAGACTAGAAACCGGGGCGTAGCTGGCCAGACACCTGCGCGATTAAACTTGGGTTTGAGCGCCCGCAGCAGTTCGGCTTCTTTGGCGAGCGCCGCCGGCTCATCCGCGCATTCCTGTAATTCAATCCGAACCACCTGCCTCAACAACCGAAGATGGCGACGCCCCATCCGATCGGGGTTGGCCACACGATAATGTCCCAGCCGCTGCCGTAGGTTTTTGGCTTTCCCCACATAAAGCGCCAACCCGGTAGCATCTTGCATCACATAAACCCCGGGGCGATCGGTCAGTTGCCGAAAGAAATCCTGACCCAACCGTTCGACGAGCGGCCGCGGATCGGGAAACAGCAATGTTTGTGATGCCGGCACGGGTCAGTTTAACGCCAGGGACTTGGAAAACGGAAGTCCTACCGGTGGCTTTGCACTTTAAGCAGAATTCGTTGACATAGGCGTAAATAATAATAGTGTATATCCATACAGTATGCAACCACTCACTGCCAAACAGCGGGCGCTGGCCGACTTCATTGAAAGTCATCGACGGCAGCATGGCAGCGCCCCAACCTATCAGGAAATCGCCGATCACTTTCGTTTTCGCAGTTTGAATGCAGTAACCAGCCACATCCGACTCTTGCGACAGAAAGGTTATCTCGCCTCGGATGCCGGTAAAACGCGGTCGCTCAGGGTGATCTCCCCGCTGGGAAAACTGCGCAGCCGCATCGTGGACATTCCCATCTTGGGCGCGATCCCCGCCGGATTTCCTGAGGCTGGCGAGCCGGAGGCGGAGGGCTGCGTCTCGGTGGACATTGGCAGCGTCGGATTCACGCCGACTCGGAACACATTCGCGGTACGCGTTCGCGGAGTTTCCATGATCGGACGTCACATCCTTGATGGGGATCTGGTGGTTTTGGAGCGTGGACCGGACCCGCGCCATGGCCAGGTCGTCGCCGCCTTAGTAGATGGCGAGCGCACTCTCAAGACTTACGTGGTTAAGAACGGCAAACCGTATTTGAAGGCCGAGAACCCAAAATATCCCGACCTCATTCCGGCACAGGAGCTGGTTATTCAGGGTGTGTTCAAGGCTTTAATTCGAAAAGCGGACTGATCCATGCCTGCCGAAAGCGCCAAAGTTCTGGCTGAGCTTCGTCGTCTTGCCAATCCCAGGAATGTAGCCGGCATGGCCCGTTTCGGGATCGTCGGCCAGAACCTGCTGGGCATTTCAGCGGTCCAACTGCGAGCCATCGCCAGACGGATTGGCCACAACCAGGCACTGGCCGAAGAATTGTGGGCCTCAGGGGTTTTTGAAGCCCGCATTCTCGCCGCGTTCGTGGCCGAGCCCGGAAAGTTGACCAGGCGACAGGCCAATGCATGGGCGAAGGATTTCGAGTGCTGGGCCGATTGTGATGGCCTCTGCATCCACCTCTTCCGCAAGACCCCGTTTGCCCACGAACTGGCGGTTGCCTGGACTCGTAGCCGGAAGGAACTCGTCAAACGCGCTGGCTTTACGACGATGGCCACGCTGGCCGTGCACGACAAAGCTGCCGACAACGATGTCTTTCGCGGCTACTTAATCCGCGTTGAGGAGGCCGCCACTGATGAACGACACAATGTAAAGAAGGGGGTTAACTGGGCTTTACGCCAAATCGGAAAGCGAAACCCGATCCTGAACCGGGAAGCCATTCGCACCGCTAAAGTTATTCGTGCAAAGGACTCCCGCGCGGCGAGATGGATTGCCAGTGACGCACTGCGAGAGCTGCAACGATGGAAACCCAAATGACTTTCCATGTCCCGAAGCATTGTGCATCTGGACGCCGATGCTTTCTTTGCGTCCGTCGAACAAGCTGCTGACACCAGGTTGCGGGGCAAACCCGTAGCGGTTGGCGGTGAAAGCCGGGGCATCATTGCTTCGGCATCCTACGAAGCCCGTAAGTTTGGGATTTATACGCCCATGCCTACGGGTCAGGCCCGCAAGCTCTGTCCCAAACTGATCGTATTGCCAGGCCACTACGACCTTTATGAGGAGTTTTCCAACGGAATGTTTGCTTACGCGTACGACTTCACCCCGGACGTGGAGCGGACATCGATTGATGAGGGATACTTTGACCTCACGGCCAACCACAAAAGGCCGGCGGTCGAAATCGCGCTAACGATCAGCAAAGCCATTCAGCAGTCGCTGAAAATCACGGTCAGCGAGGGCGTCGCGTCGAACAAACTCATCAGCCAAATTGCTTCCAAGTTGAATAAACCCGCCGCTTTTCAAAACGTGCCGGAAGGACAAGAAAAACGATTCATACAACCCTTGCCGAATCGCTGGCTGCCGGGCATCGGACCGAAAACGAGCGCCAGGTTGAATGCTGCGGGACTGGCTAAAATCCTCCACGTAGCGGCCACGCCGGTCGAGATGTTGGAACTGGTGCTCGGCCGGCAGGCGGTAACGATGCGTCAATTCGCACACGGAATTGACGAGCGACCTCTGATCCCTGCCCGTGAACCCCAAAAAACCTTCAGCCATCAGGAGACTTTTGGCAGTGACCTGACGGACGAGGAATATGTCGGTGCCACGCTACGACGTATGGCAGATGATCTCTTCGCCAAAGTGCGTGCAGAACAACGCACGATTCGGACGTTAACCGTGACGGTGCGTTACAACGATCGGGCGGAAGATCAGGTTAGCGAAAGTTTATTGGAACCCACCGATCTGGAAACGGAGGTTTATGACCGGCTCCAGGCCATGCTGAAGAAAGCCTGGAAACGCCGCGTCAGCCTGCGGTTAGTTTCGCTAAAGTTGTCCAATTTGTATGACGGACGGTTCCGCAGTGACCTCCCGCTAACTGTTCCACTGCAGCGCCTGGGTGCCCAATCCAGGCTGGCGGCCGTCGTGGACGCACTTCGCTCTTCTCATGGGCGTTCAATCCTGTTGCGGGGGCATGATTTCCGCCTCTTGAGTCCACCCACCGAAGCCTTGGCGGCAAGCCCGAACCATTTGCCAATTCGCCGTCCGATCATTCCGGCAAAGCTTGAAAGCGCCGTTTACGTTCCGTTACGGGTGCATAGCCATTATTCCTTTCTTGATTCAACGCTTTCGCCACAAGCCATCGTCAGTCTGGCGAAGCATCATGGCATGTCTGCTGTGGCGCTTACCGACACCGGCAATCTCCATGGAGCGGTCGAATTTGTGGCCGCGGCCCAGCAGGTAGGAATTAAACCAATTCTCGGGGTGGAACTGAACGTGGCCGAGCATCCTTTGCTCCTGTACGTTGAGTCAGCGCGTGGCTATGCCAATCTCTGCCGCCTTCTTTCCCGGCACGCCGAACTCACTGTTAAGAACGCTGACGAATCCTCTGTTGCGGATCAACAACGACTGCCGTACCGACTCGGTGAGCTCAACGGTTTCACCGAAGGATTAATTGCAGTCAGCTCGGAAGAACGACTGGCAGAAATATTCAAAGGCAGGTTTTACCACCTGGTAACGGCGGCGAAGGTTCTTTCGCGGGCCGTGGCGTGTCCCGCGATCCATTATGCCGTGCCCAGCGACCGGCAAAAATATGACATTGTGCAAAGTATAAGGACGTTGACATTACTGGGGGAGGAGCATCCTGGGAAGCGAAAGAACGGACGATTGCATTTCCGTTCCCCTGCTGAAATGGCCCATGCCTGCAGGGACCATCCTGATTGGCTTCGCCTCACAAGTGAGATCGCGGAGCGCTGCAATTTCGAGATGCCCTTCGGGAAACCCCAATTCCCAGCTTACAAGCCCCAAGATGGTTCACAACCCAGTGCGTTTTTGCGACTGCTCGTGCTGCAGGGGTTGCGTGATCGTTACGGCGCCCGTGCTGAGACGTTTCGCGCCCAGGCGATGGAGGAACTCGAGATCATCAATGAGGTTGGCTACGAGGAATATTTTCTTATTACCTGGGATTTTCTCCAGGAGTGCAAGCGCCGCGATATCGGATGGATCACGCGGGGCAGTGCCGCCGACAGCCTGGTTTGCTATTGCCTAGGGATCAGTGGCGTTTGCCCGATTCGCTTCGATCTGTATTTTCGCCGGTTCCTCAACAAGGAACGCATGGCGTTGAACAAGTTGCCGGATATCGACATCGATTTCGCCCACGATAGCAAAGACGACGTGGTGAAGCTCATCTTCGATAAATACGGATCAGATCATTGTGCGGTCGTGGGTGGATTTTCCACCTTCCAGGCCCGTAGCGCGTTCGCAGAGGTGGCCAAGGTGCTCGGGGTCTCGGAACGCGACGTGCGCAAGTTCACCGAACACTTCCCGTGGGGTTTCGGTGGCGGGTGGGTACCCGACGGGCCCACTCCTAAAGGCGGCGACGGTTTGATCGAGTTGTTGCGCGCGGGTCCGGAAACGCGCAGCCTGCCGCTGGATGAGGAGCCTTACAAAACCGCCATACAAATGGCGGAGTTTTTGGACGGCATGCCTCGCTACCCAAAAATGCACCCCTGCGGTTTGGTCTTGTCGCGCCAACTGCTTCATGAACTCACGCCGACCTTCATCGCCAACAAGGGCTACGCGACCACGCATTTTGACATGGATTCGGTCGAACCCATTGGTCTCATCAAAATGGACATCCTGGCGCAAGGCGGCTTGGCCGTCATGCGGGACGTAAAAGCCAGGCTCGACGCGCGAGGCATCGAAGTTGATTTGGAGCGTTGCGTGGCCCGGCAGAAAGCGGATGGCGAGTTGTTACGGGGCGACCCCAAGGCACCAGAGCCCTGGTGTGATCCGGAAGTCTGGCGGATGATCGCCAGTGGCAGCGCTCGCTCCGTGCATCACATTGAAAGCCCCGCCATGACGAGCCTGTGCCGAATGTGCAATGTCACGGAGATTGACGGGTTGGTTGCCATTGTCAGTGTCATCCGTCCAGGCGCGGCCAATGAAGGCAAGAAGGAAGCCTTCACACGGCGCTATCAAGGAATGGAGCCGGTTACCTACCCACACCCCTCGCTGGAATCATGCTTGCGCAGCACTTACGGTCTGGTGGTCTACGAGGAACACATCCTCCAAATCTGTGAAGCCTTTGCGGGCCTGCCTCCAGGCCGTGCCGATGTTTTGCGGCGGGCTTTGAATAAGCAAAAGCACGCGGTAATTGAGGAAATCCGTGGCGAATTCTTCGCTTCGGCGCTTTCTCGAGGTCATACGCTCGAGAAGACGGTTGAGGTATGGGGTTTGGTCACAGGCTTCGCCGGGTATGCTTTCTGCAAGGCCCACAGCACTGCGTATGGAGTTGAGGCATATCAATCGGCTTGGCTCAAGCGATACTATCCGGCGGAGTTCATGGCAGCGGTGCTCACCAACGGCAAGGGGTTCTATCACCCGCTTGTCTATGTCCTCGAAAGCCGCCGGCTCGGATTGAAATTCCTGCCTCCATCGGTCAATGAGCCTGGTCCGGCCTTCATTCCCCACGGCGATTCAATCCGTGTGCCGGTTACGCGGGTTAAAGGGCTCACGACTCGCACGACCGACGCAATGATTCACGCGCGTGAACGTGGAGTTTTTACCTCGTTATCGAATTTCTTCCATCGGGTGGCGCCTGTGGGCGAAGAACTGGAAGCCATGATTCGTGCCGGTGCTTTCGACGAGTTCGGCGAAACGCGCACGCGCCAGTTCTGGCAGGCTCAACATCTCGTCAAAACCTATTCCTCCAACACCGAACCCAACCAAGGCTGGCTTATTTCACCACCCGGACTTGAGCAACTCGTATCGGTTCCACTCACGGAGCCCACCCGACGGGAAAGGCTGGAAGCGGAGACAGATTTGTTCGGTTTCGCCGTCAGTGGCCATCCGCTGGAATTGTTTTCTGATGTGGCGTGGAACAGCTACTGTCCGGTAAACCGTCTTGGAGAATTCGTTGGGGAAACCGTCACGACGTGTGGCTTGGTCGTGGAGCAGCGCACCCACCACCAGATTACCGGGGAGCCCATGAAGTTCCTGTCGCTCGCCGACTGGACCGGCATTGTTGAAACTGAGTTGTTCGCACAGACCTACAAAAGCTATGGCCTTGCAACAATTCGGTATCCCGTTCTCGAGATCGAAGCACGAGTGGAAGCTTTTGAGAATGGCATGGGTTTTAGTCTCCGCGCTCTCCGCGCCGGGAAACCACGGACAAGATCTGACCTGCATTGATCTAACTAAGTCTGGGCACCGCCAGCGAGTTGAGGGCGGCAATCTCACCAAGGTCGGTGAGCGGCAAGCTCGTTGCCGTTGACGTGTTGAAGGTCAGTGCCTCACCACAAATCTTCGCGGGCATAACACTTCGCATGTGCTATGATTTCAGCCGCTTTACCTGAACGAAGAAGATCCAATGGTCGTTTCTCCTCCAACGAGAATCGCTGACACAGAAAATAGGCCATCACACGCCAATGGTCGTCGCTGCGAAAGATTTTCAGGACTTCCTCTACTCCAGGCAGCAGTTTGCGGCCCCTAAATTGCCAAACGGGGAAAAAGGTCTCGGTTCGTTTTGTCCACCCAATCAAGCGGTGGTTACGCCAACGCCACAATACGGCAGTTTCTTGTATCCCAAGCAAGCGGGATGTTTCTGCGCTAGAGATCGCACCCCCCTCGGCCACTGACATCTTTTTTCGCAGGCGTTTGCCCCGCGCAGCGGCAGCCGCCAGCTGAAGTGCGCGTTTTTGCGACGGCTTTGGACTTCCCTTTTTTTCCAATGGGTGCGACTCGATCGGTTGTTAGCTGTTGAACAGTCACCAAATAATAGCTACCTCACGAGGAAAAATGTTCCGCGAGTAAGCTTGCCGACGAAGCCTTGATACTCAGCGCACGCTCAGAACAATGGACCGGCGAGTAGCTTGGCGGCACACCCTTTCGCCAAAGCAGACGTTTGGCATCGCTTGATCCCGAGAAATTGGCAACCACCTTACCTTCTCCGATATAAATCCGGGCGGGCAAAGGCAAATCTGTCAGTAACTTCTTTTTCTGTCACATCTTCACCTTTTCGAGCTACTTATGTGCTGATACGATGGACACAACGATGAATTCGATCGCGGGCGGCGGAGATGCGGAGTTGGTCAACGCTAGCCTGGATGGGAACCGCGAGGCCTATGGGCACATTGTCAGGCGCTACCAATCGCTGGTCTGTTCGCTCGCCTACAGCGCCACCGGCAGCGTGACCCAAAGCGAGGATCTGGCGCAGGAAACCTTTCTTGAGGCCTGGAAAAATCTGGCCAGCCTACGCGAGCCCCAGAAGCTTCGGTCTTGGCTTTGTGGCATCGCCCGGAACCGCATCCACCTAGCGGTCCGCATTGAGCGACGCGAACCGAGCCATCAAGCCGAGCCGTTGGAGAATCTGGCGCAGGCCCCCTGTCCGGAGCCGTTGCCTCCCGAGCGAGTCATCAGCCGGGAGGAAGCTGAGCTTCTCTGGCGCACGCTGGGGCAACTGCCGGAAACTTATCGCCTGCCGCTGGTGCTGTTCTACCGCGAGCACCAGTCCGTTGAAATGGTCGCCCGGAACCTGGACCTGAGCGAAGAAGCGGTGCGCCAGCGGCTGTCGCGCGCGCGCAAGCTCCTGCAGGAAGAGGTCCAGGCCTTTGTGGAAACGGCGCTGAGCCGCACTTCACCCGGCAACGCCTTTACCCTCGGGGTGATAGCCGCTCTGCCTTTGGCGGCCACCTCGGCCAAGGCGGCTGCCGGGGTTGCGCTTGCAAAGGGCGCTGCGGGAGCCAAAGGCCTCTTTTTACTACCCTTGGTAGGCGGATTGGCCTCCATGCTTGGCTCGGTCGCGCTGTCGTGGAAATTTGCGGCCGACGAAGGCCAGACCCCGGGCGAGCGGAGATTTCTGCGACGCGTGGGGCGGGGACAGGTGCTGCTGCTCTTGGCTCTGCTGACTCTGGTCGGGGTTCCGACGATCCTGAGCCTGTCCGGCGCCATTGGGATGGCCTGGTTACCGGTGACTCTGTTTGCTTTGCTCGTCCTCGCCTTGATTACCAACAGCGTCTTCCTGCTTCCCTGGATGGTGAGGCGCCAGATTCAAATACGTATGGAAGAAGGGGGTTGGCCCCCAGCGCCGGCCGACGTCCAGCAGGGGACGGAGCACTCCGTCGCGCTGCGAAAGGCCTGCAAACAGAGCTTACCGGCCGTGATCATGCTGGCAGCATGCGTCTTCTTCCTGCCCTGGAAGAAGAACTGGTTAGGGTGCGCCGGGTATGTAGGCGTGTTCGTGATGCCCACCCTGTGGTACACCCGCACGCTCTATTGGCGCTTCCGCGGCCAGCCCCAGTCCAGTTCGCTCTGGAAAAAGATGTTTGCGAAACAACCGCTACTGGCGGTAGCCGCAGGAGTATTTCTCTGTTTTCTGATGTGCATCGTGCTCTCGAATTTTGGTGTCCGTTACCTCGCCTGGCTCAATACCGGGACGTTCCCTGATCTGCCGGTGGTACCAACGGCGACGCGCCAGCTCCTGCTCGGCCTCCTTGTGGCTGCAGTGGTGTTCGCTTTGATCGCGGTGGCCGCCCGCAGGTTGCACTTGGCCGTGGCTGGGCTGGGCGGGAGGCTCAGGTTACCTTTCCTGGACCAAATTCTTGCGATTACCCAAGGACCCAATGCCCTGATTGAGAACATGTTTAAGCCCCTGTTCGAGCAACTCAAACTGGAGCCTGAGCGCGCCCGACAGCTCAAAGACCTTCTGCTCAAGCGAGCCATGCTCGGGAGTCACGCCGGGATGCCCTTGATGAATCCCCGACTTGACTCTGAGAAACGCGCAGCGCTGTTGCGCGACCTTCAGACGGAGAAGGACGCCTGCACCAGCCAGATTCGGCAGTCGCTGGGGGAAGATTTCGCGGTGTTCCAGGAATTTGAGAGGGGGATTATGGACCGGATGTTGGTCGAGCAATTTGCTCGCAAGATCAATCATACCACCCAGGGGCTGGATGAGAACCAACGGGCCCAACTGTTGGAGGCCAGACTTGCCGCCCGGCGAATCTTCCCCTGGACCAGCGACCTGACTCGGCAGGATCAGGGCGCTCGTCTTTCCGAGGCGTTCACGCCGTCCAGCCTGCAATCGTACGTCCGAGAACAATCGGAATTCGACCGGCAGTTTTTGGAGCATGCGAGGAAGATATTGTCGCCAGAGCAGTTGTCGCTTTTTGAGAAACTGCAGACTCAGCAACGGGAGTCACAAATCAACCTGTTCAGGATGGGCATGAAGTTGTTCGGAAGCACGGCTTCGTGCTGAATCTCCAGGAGCATGGGGCGTGCTCTGTTTCGATGGGAAGCCCACACGGGAGAGCCTGTAACCTTTCCCTTCCAAAACGTCAGGCATTGGTGGCATGATCTGTCCAGATTCTGATGGCTTCTGAGCCGACACAACCCACGGCGTGCACGCTCTCTCCGCAAGGACAGGGTGAGGACTTTCGCACGACGCGGTGGACGCAGGTCAGTAGGGCCAAAGTCGATTCGCCGGAAGGCCGACGCGCCTTGACCGAACTGTGCGCCGCCTACTATGAGCCGGTTGCTGCGTTTCTTCGTTGCGAATTGCGCGAGACAGATGCCGCGCGCGAGCTGGCCCACGATTTTTTTGCGGTCATGCTGGCAGGCGGGACCATCGCCCACGCCAGTCAAGAACGCGGTCGGTTCCGTTCGTATCTGCTTGGCGCTGTGAAGCACTTTCTCTCACATCACCGAGAGGCGGTGGGCCGACTTAAGCGGGGCGGCGGACTGGAAAAGATTTCACTCGATCAAACCGATACCGGCGAGGCTCGCACTGTGGCTGATGCAAGCGTGTTGTCCCCTGACGCAGCCTTCGACCGCCAATGGGCGTTGACAGTCGTGGCTCGGGCGCTGGAAGCGCTTCGGGCCGAATGCGCCACCGAGGGGCGAGCCGTTTTTTTCGAGCAAGTTAAACCTTGGCTGACTGGCGATGCCGCGCGCGGCGACCAGACGGCGCTGGCTGCGGATTGCGGCATGAACGCAAACGCGCTCAAAGTTGCGGTGTCCCGGTTGAAGCGGCGTTTCCGCATTTTGCTGAAAGCCGAGGTGGCGGGCACCCTCGATGACCCTGGCTTGATCGCGGCGGAGATGCGGGAATTATTCGACGCTCTGGGGACTTAAAGGAAGAATTTGGTAACCGAACTAAGCCGCTACGTCAGGACACAGTTATGAGCGAGTCAAATGTGACCTCGAACACCTGTCCGAAATGCGGCGCGGCCCTGCCTTCAGGGCCAACAGGCGGCTTGTGCCCGCGCTGCCTGATGGCCGAGGCGATGGTGCCGACGCAGCCTGGCCTGGAAGAAGCTCAGGCGCCAAAAGCACTCTCACCGCAGGATTTAGCTCCCTACTTCCCACAGCTTGAAATAATTGAATGTCTCGGACGTGGCGGAATGGGGGTCGTCTACAAGGCGCGGCAAAAGATCTTGAACCGTTTTGTTGCGCTGAAATTGCTGGCGCCTGAGCGCGAACGCGAAGCGAAGTTCGCCGAACGCTTCACGCGCGAGGCCCAAGCACTAGCAGCTTTGAACCATCCGAATATCGTCACCATTTACGATTTCGGGCAGGCGGGCGGATTCTATTTCCTGCTAATGGAATTCGTCGACGGCTTGAATCTTCGCCATCTTTTGCGTACTAGGAAATTCACGCCGGAGGAGGCTCTGGCCATCGTGCCACCACTTTGCGACGCCCTTCAATTCGCGCACGACCGCAGCATTGTCCACCGCGACATTAAACCCGAAAATCTGTTGCTGGACAAAAGCGGTCGGATCAAGGTTGCCGACTTCGGCATCGCAAAAATGCTGGAAGCAGCGGACGTGAGCGGCGGCAAGCCCAGCGAACCGTCCGCACCCGAAATGGCCACGCAAACAACTTTAGGAACCCCAGGTTACAGCGCGCCTGAACAGAAGACCCACTCGCAGCGGGTGGACAGCCGGGCTGACATCTATTCGCTCGGAGTGGTTTTCTACGAAATGTTAACCGGCGAATTGCCTGGCAAACGAATTGAGCCGCCATCGCGGAAAGTTCAAATTGACGTGCGTCTCGACGAAGTGGTGCTGCGCGCGTTGGAAATGAACCCCGAACTCCGCTATCAGCATGTCAGCGAAGTCAAGACCATGGTGGAGACGATTGCCCGAACGCCGGCGAACGCAGGACCGAGCACCGTTCGCACTCATTGGGCAGACCACGGCGTCGACAGCAGATCCAAGGCTGAAACGACAAAATCACATCAGGATTGGTGGACCTGGTCACCGCTGCAGTCGAAAGAAGTTCGTGAAATCTGCTCCCATTTAACAAAAGCGGAGCGAAACCATGTCTCATTGCTTGGACTACTCTCCGCAGTCTGGGTCGTAGGCACTGTTTCAGGCATTCCAGCTTTTGTCAGGTCTCAATCCGGCTCGGGCAAGTGGGTGGTGGCCTCGGTTTGGGTGCTCCTGTTCGCCATTTCCATCCCGATGTTGCACCGATTGGTGCGGCATTTCTTATGTTCGACGACTTGGGCAAAGGAGAATGGCTTTGAACCAGAACACCTTCGGCTTTTCTCATTTAGCCGCGGAAATCTCTGGAAGGTGTTCGCCGTCCTAGCCGTAGGGCTCGGGTTGGTCTTTGCACAACAAAGAGCGATCACCCATTATCTTGGGTTGGGAAGTTTGACTCGGTCGAACCAAATTCAGGTGGCACATCCAACTAGAGCGGCGCTGACTGCCCATAATCTTTCTTTCGGCCCGGTGATTGAGCGGGTGGTTGCCGACAGTAAAGCTCATTTTGAAAATGAATTCGAGCGAACCAACGGTCTCATCATGATTGATTTTGATTCCGGAATGCTTCTTGCGGGATCGTCCGGCATGTGGGCAGCGGACACCGCTTTGCAGAAATCCTGGATGGAGACCAACGGTGTCGATGCGATCGGCGTCATTCCTGGAGTTAGAGGTTTGGTTTGTTTGGATATGAAGATCCTCTCCGTGCCACCTTCGGGATGGGATGAAATTTCGGCCGCAGCAGTATCGGAGCAGCTTGCGCGCGTAAAAGTGCAGGACACGGTGCTGATGAAGAGCCAAACGGAATCTCCTCCCACGTGGCTTTTTCAAACTCGAAAAGGCGGTATGGGCATACTGCAAATCGCTGGGTTCACCGAAAACCTGAGCGGCATTAGGATTCGCTATAAGCTGATTCAAAACCAAGGCGGCACAACAGCAACAGATGAACGTGCCGCCGCGCTGCAATTCCGCTGGTTGCGCCGGCAACCGGGCCAGAGCCGATAGATGTGCTTACGAACACCGATAATGCAAACGACCCGCGCGAATTCGGTGTCCTGCGCGAAATCCTCCTCGATGGATCGGCCGTCTCTCAGGCAGGGAGCAAATTTGATGCCGACGCCCGCCGGTCGATTTGGGTGCAATTCACCGAGTCGGGAGCAAGGCGATTTGAAGAGATCACCGCCAGCAACATCGATCCCCAGATTGCCATTGTGTATCACGGCGCGGTCCTCACCGCACCCTTCATTAGAACTAAAATTCCTGGAGGTCAGATTAGTATCCCGGGTCCTCAGAGCCTCAAAGAGGTCAGCGCTCACTCGCCACACCTGGTAAGGAGGGGGCGAGCCATTGTGTCTGCTTATCCGCCAGCAGGAGAGTGGAACTCGGCCAGCGCCTGGGCCGGAGACCCTACGAGAATGAGACCCATACCTCATAGTTTGATGTTGACAATACCTCATAGTTTGATGTAAGACTCCCTGCATGCGAAGAAGTAATCCGAGCTTTCTCAATGGAGTGCCTGAACTGGTCGCCTTGAAACTTCTTTCCCGACGGGAAATGTATGGCTACGAAATCGTCAAAGCAATCGAAGCGGAAACCCAGGAGATCTTGCAGTTCGGTGAAGGCTGCATTTACCCGTATTTACATTATCTCGAGAAAACCAAACTAGTCGCCAGTTCGCGAAAGGAGGTTGGTGGGCGCAGCCGAAACTACTACCGGCTCACGGAGCGTGGTCGCAAACGTCTGGAGGAATTGGCTGGAGAATGGCAGCGCGTTTCAACGGGCGTCGCCCTGGTTCTAGGAGGACAGCATGCGTAAGCCGGAAGTGCTTCGGAAGTTTAGCCAGCGCCTTGTTCAAGCAGGGTTCGCTCATCGCGATGTGGAGCGACGGGTCAACGAACTTGCTGACCATTGGGATGATCTGAAACGAGCCGGCCTGGCCGAAGGTCTCTCGGACGCGGAGGCGGACGACCATGCCGCGGTCCGGTTAGGCGACCCAGTCGCACTAGCAAAGGAGATGACGAGGGCTGCACGCCAGGTGCACTGGTATGGCCGCCACCGCTGGCTTGCTTTCTGTGTTTTGCCTCCCATTTTGCAGCTCATCTGTACAGCGGGGATTTTCGGTCTCTCTATTCTGATCGGGGAGTTGCTGGTTTCGCATGAACGCCAGCTCGCTATGGCCAGGAGTCCCTCAGGTCCGCCCCTAGTTCAGCTGGGCATGTCGGTTTTGTTTTATGCTGCCGCGGGCGCGACTGCGCTTTGGTGTTGCTGGTGGGCACGACGATCAGTTGCCGGACCCGCCTGGGTGCTGGCTGCTTGCGGGATCTGCGCGCTTCATAGCTACTTTTGGCAGGTTAAGGTGATCGGTCACCAGATATACATGGGCTACTATTTCGAGCCTGGAAATTTGCTGACTCCGGCTATCCCGTTGGTTGTGGCGCTTGGTGTCTGGATCAAAAGGAGACGCAGCGAGGCACAATTCGCGGTATACAATCATAGCGCGGTCGAGCGGCGGCACGTGATGACTGGGCTCCTTTTCTGCGCGCTCATTTTTTCCCTGACCGGCTGCGCGAACACAAAACGAAAGGTCACCACACATGAGCGGGGCTGGATTGATGGCGAGTTCCTGACGGCCAACCCCAAAGCCGTTTCAGCTGAGTCTCTTCTTGCGCCGGCAATGGATCGCGAGGAGTCCTTGCGCGCACCCAAGGCGGGCATTCTCGTAAAGCATTGCGGATGCAAATCCACTGTAACCGTGCTCCAGGATGGCGATGTGATCTTGGAACTCAACGAGCGCCCTATGTCCAAGCTCAACGAGTTCAGCCGCGCTATTGGCCGTGCAAAACCAGGGAGCTCACTGCCAGCCAAGATCTATCGCAGGGGCGATTTGCTTCCGGTGCAAATCCCTGTTGGAAGAGAGAAATACCAGAGGGAAGGGTTGCTTGTGCTGGGGCTGCCGACGATCATTCATGGCTGGGATCTGTGGCCAAATCCGGGCTTCTCTTTAGTCTTCCTTGGCTATGAACCAAGCGCCGGGACCACCAAACCCAGGGACTCCGACAACTTCGTTCAGCACTGGGCCGTATGGGCTGGAGTGCTCGAGTTTTCCTCGGGACGCAAGATTCTCTCCCGTGAGACTCTGACTGCGCATCAGTAACTCTCCGATTGATGCCCGGAACCGGTCCAGACGGATCATAAGAAACGCGCCAAAGCGCGAGGCCAGTGTCGAACGCCAGCGCAGGATCTGAGACTGCTTGCTTCAGCAGGGAATTGCCCCTTGACCAGTAGATCCCACTTGGGCCAACACCCACACACCGGGAAGCGGATTCTGCAGAGCCCTCGTTAATGCCGGAACAGCATTGAAGGACACTAGCCGTTGTTCGGAGCACGCTTCGGACCAGCCCAATGGATCGCTGCCGTCCCAGCCTCACCTGGAATCTTGTGCTGCGTGCCGGGATGAGAATTTAGCTATCATTCGCTTGCAACGGCAGTTGGTCCGCTGGGGCCGGCGGACAGGAAATTTATCACCATATATTGTGCTCAACCGTCAAACCTTTACGTTTCCTTGTCCGGTTTTGACGTTGAGCGGCATCTATTAAACAGAATGAGTGAGGATCGCCAGTTGCTGGCTGAGTTCTGTCGGAACGGTTCGGAAACCGCCTTCCGGCGCCTCGTGGAACGACATCTGAAGATGGTGTATTCCACCGCGATGCGCGTGGTCAATGGAGATGTGCATCTGGCACAGGACATCGCTCAATCCGTTTTTTCGAACCTTGCTCGCAAAGCGCGTTATATACCGGCCCAGGTTGTCTTGGCAGGTTGGCTTCACCGGGATGCCCGTTTTACTGCGCTTGAGTTCTTGCGCAAAGAACGGCGCCGCATCGCTCGTGAAAGAGAGGCCGCCATCATGTATGAACTTGAATCGTCGGGACATGAAGCCGCCTGGTCATGCCTCCGGCCAATATTGGATGAAGTCCTCGATGAACTGGAAGAGGAGGATCGGCACGCGCTCCTTTTGCGCTTCTTTGGACAGCAAAACCTGGCGGAAGTGGGTGCAGCCCTGGGCCTGACCGAAGATACTGCTCGCAAGCGCGTCAGTCGCGCCTTGGAGAAGTTGCGGCAGCTGCTTTCTTCGCGAAGCATTACCACAACCACAGCTGCTTTGTCGCTGGTGCTAACCACTCGTGGGGTTGAGGTGATCCCGGCAGGACTAGCCTCTCAGTTTGTCCACTCAGCGTTAGCCGCTGCGGGAACGACCACAACATCAACAGTCGGAATCCTTGCGCTTATCACATCCATGAAAATCACCACCCTCATCACCGCGTCAACCGTTTTGCTATTTCTCGGGGCTGCCATCGTTAAATTCCATACTTCCGGTGCGGTTCGAAAACAGATGACCACAACATCTGCTACCGAACCAATCAATGCCCGGGACGCGAATGTTCTCCGGACGCGTCGCAGCCTCCAAGCTCGATCGGAGGCCAACACGGCAAACGATGCAGCATTGGTGAGTGCGTTGGCGCAGATTGAAGAAGTACTGAATGACCCGAAGCCCACGCGGAGCTTCCCAAATCCGGCCATGCAGAAAGCGCTGGCGGCATTGGGCGAGCATCGCGCAGCCGCCCTGCCGCTGCTTGGGAAGGCGTTGCAGAATTTGGATGAACGTGTCAGTAACCGGGCAGTTGATGGGTTGAGCCAGATCGGCCACGAAGCGCAAGAAATGATCCCTTCTCTTATGCAGAAGCTCCGTGACAGTGGCGCGGGCGCTGCGCCAGATCTGCTTGTCCTCGCGCTGCAAAACATCGGGCCGTCTGCTGAGCTTGTTTCCGAGCTAGTGCAAACGTTGAAAGACAATCCCGCAGCCCGCCTGGCCATCGCCAATAGTATATCGACACCGGTTTGGGGCGATGTGGCCAAAATTGACGAAGCTCTCAGGCCGCTGTTGCAAGATAAGGACATCGGTGTCAACCAGGCGGCTGCCTACTCACTTGCAATGCTCCTTGGAAGCCGGGCCGGTGATGAGGTCACCAGAGCAACGATCGAAGGTTTGAAGTCGGCCGACGAAGATTTGCGCAGTCTGGCGTTATCGGCTCTCAAGAATATTGGTTCGGATCCCAAGGATCCGAGCGGTCGGGTGACGCCGAACAGCTTTGGCCCTGCTGGTGCCGAAGCCGTGTCCGCACTGATTGATATTGCAAATAACAACAACCGGAAAGACCAGCAGATTCTGGCTCTGCAGTTGTTGGACGCGATCCAACCAGGACTGCGACAAGAGAATTCAACTATGGACAGCATGTTGCAGACTCGGGAGCAGGACTCTGCGTTCGCAACCAAGGTTCGCCTGGGAGAGGTGTCGTTGCCCGAACTTATCGAAGGCGCCCAACAGCATCCAGGAGCCATTGGCGCCATAGCAAATGCCCTCGCGGCGATGGGCCCTGATGCACAATCGGCGCTACCCGCTCTACGCGTTGCGCTGACCGCGCTCGAACCCCGCGCCGGTGCCTCTCCAATGGATCTGGCTCAAGCAAACCGCTCGCGTGACGCCCTCGTGGATGCCATGCAGAAAATTGCTCCGGATCAGCCCAAACCACTCTTCACCGAATCGGACGTGCGTTCTGTTCTGGCGACAATTGATGCCCCATCAGTCATGGCGGATCGAAATCTTAAAAAGAGACTCGCAGTTGCTCTTTCGCCAGTTTTGGCGGATTTTAACGGCCGAGCCATCGAGTTGACTCCGGAGCAAATGCACCAGCTGCTGGATGCCCTGAAGACAGTTGACCAACCGGTCTATGACATCGTTTCTGCCAAGGTGAACAATATCGACCCCCAATTTTACAAGAAGCCAAAGCCCTGAACTGAAGATCTAACTGGATGCAATTGAGCTTCAAACCGTCCATCGCGAGAATTTCCATGACAGGATGTTCGAGCTGTTTCAGTAATCCCTGAAAATCAACTGCTGCACACAGCCTGCCAGTCGTCCGCAGTGGGCAATTGGCAAAATTGACAAGAAACCGTCTTTCGCTAGTTTTCGGCATGCCCGGAGATAATCCACTCTCCTCTGCTCGTTTTCCTAACAATCTTTGCCCAGCCGTTTGGATACTTTGCATCCTGCTGGCCGGTGCGGTTGTTTCGCGGGCGGATGCGCCAGTAGAGTGGAAAGGTGGTAACGGCGATTGGGATGACGCGCTTAAATGGGGAGGGGCGTTGCCTTTGCGAACGGCTGAGGCGCGGATCAATGGCACCCGGGCGGAGCCTAGTGATGTGACGGTTGCGCGGTCGGATGTGCTAGTGGGCCACCTCGGCATCGGGGACGGAGGCAACAGCGAAGCATCCCTGGTACTGGACGGTCGAACATTGACGGTGACCGCCGGCATGGATATCGGCAAGTATGATGGCTCCGAAGGAAAGTTGGTCATCAAGTCGGGCAAACTGTTTATTAATACAATTTTCGTTTCGGGCGGCGGCGGTCCGGGTATGAAAGGCCGCGGCACAGTCGAGATTCATGACGGCAGCATGGTCACCAAGCTCATCGAACTGGGTCTTTCTTCCGGGAGTTCCTGCACATTGCGCATGGTGGGTTCAAAAGCTTCATCTGTGTTGGCAGAAGACGGTTTACAAATCGGTGTCTATAATTATCTAAGCCTGGAAACCAATCCTCCGCCGAGCACGACGGAATTGGACTTTGAGCTGGATGACGAGGGCGTGACGCCCATTTTCACCTGGGGCAAAACGGAGGGGCGCATTTACTTTCCCATTCCCGATGGCAAGGGCAATGGCGTGGGAACATGTCAATTGCGAATTGGCCTGCTTGCGACGCCTCCCTCGGGCGATATTCTTTTGGTCGGCTCGGCCAATGCGTGCCGCGGCACGTTCGACGGATTGAAGGAGGGCGCGAAAGTGCGGGCCCAGTTCGGTGACAGGACTTATGAGTGGACGCTCACTTATCGCGGCGGACCAAACCGATGCGATATCCTATTAACCAACCCGCAGGTGGCGGGTGCCGGTGGCAAAATGATTCCTTACCTGACGGGAAAACCCGCGAAGGTTTTCCGGTTCGATCCGGCTGTTGTGCAATCCAGTTACCGGGATTTTTACCGGCAATGGGATGCGCACGCGCCTCCGGTGGGCAGCAGCACATTAGCCTTTCCCGGAGCGGAAGGTTATGGGGCATTTACAAAAGGAGGGCGAGGCGGGAAAATTTTCATTGTCACCAATCTCAACGATTCCGGACCCGGCAGCCTGAGAGAAGCCGTCGAGGCGAAGGGTCCCCGCACGGTGATTTTCAAAGTGGGTGGCATTATCGAAACGACGGGCCTCGATGTCCGCGAACCTTACCTTACCATTGCCGGACAGACCGCTCCCGGCGATGGCATCTGCATCAAGAAAGGTGCGGGCAACGCCAACGCCTTCAATGTGTCGCGCACGCACGATGTTATCCTGCGCTATCTGCGCTTTCGCGCCGGCAACAACACGGGTGACGTGCGATGCGAGTCTTTCCGCATTTCCGACAGCGAGAATGTGATTGTGGATCATTGTTCGAGCAGTTGGGGCAATCCAGAAACATTCTCCATTGCCGGAGCATCCGATCGTTGCACGGTCCAATGGTGTATCTTTTCCGAAGGAAACAACGCGCAAAGGCACGCTTTTTCAACCATCCTTGCGGGCGATCGCAGCACCTGGCATCATAACCTTTTCGCCCACATGTTCAGCCGCGTTCCACGATGGGGCGATATCACCGTCGAATGCGACTTTCGCAATAATGTCATCTATGATTGGGGCCATACTTGCGGTTATGGAGATATGCGGACACTGAATTACGTCAACAATTACCTCCGCGCGGGGCCCTCAACCACCCAGAATCCACCTTACTTCATCATCGATCCAAAAGTTGCCCTCCCGGCCTCCTTATACCTGGATGGGAACGTCATGATCGGAAAACCCGATGTATCTCGAGATAATTGGAAGGCAGTGAAAGGAGATCGGACGTTACAATCCTTGTCCCCCTTTCCTGCGCCTCCGGTGAAAACGCAACCGGCGCAAGAAGCGTTTGAGCTAGTGCTGCAAAACGCCGGGGCAAATGTGCGCAAACGTGACGCGGTGGATGCGCGAATTGTCTCTGAGGCACGCAACGGCACGGGCAAAATCATCAATAACGAGAATGAGGTTGGCGGATGCCCTGACTATAAATCGGGCGAATTGCCGGTATGCAGCGCCAACGACGGCATTCCGGACGAATGGAAGAAGGCGCATGGAATTTCTTTAACCGATGCGAATGTTGCCAATGCCGTAAATAACGAAGAATATACCGAGCTGGAGGTCTATTTGAATTCGTTGACGGAACATTGACTCTGACCTGTAGCCGGGCCGATTCGGCTCACGGAACGGCGCGAACAGCCTCCAAACCTGCCTGCATCTTCTTGCTATTCATGCAGGAAGGGCGACAGTGTTTAATGGAAACTTCCCCCGTTGGGTCTGGAATTGATCGATCCATTGAAAACATTCCCGCCAGAGCTGGGGTGCTTTGGCCGATCGTTGAAGAATACCGAAACGCATATCCAACTGGCTTTGAGTCGTGGTCCGAGGACGACGTCTCAGACGCAGGAAAGAAACGCTTCTTGCTGGAGGGGAACCGGAAACCAGAAAAAACGATCGTTGGTTTTCGCCACTATCGTCTTCGACGAGTGGGATCCAAGACATGGGAAGCCCAGACAACTACGTGCTCCACAAAACGGACTCACCAAACGACTCAGTGTCGAAGCAGCTTCGATTGCGAAGTCGATGCGCGTCGTCAATGTGAATCCTGGCGCCTGCTGGAAACGAGCCGACTGGAAACTGAATATCCAGGTTCGTACGAGGATATACCCGAACCAGGGCTCGGGGACCTACTGCAGCCGCGGCATCGCAAGGCGCTCTTTGCGGCGCAAATTGAACTGAAGAGGAAATCTGAGCCTAATTTTTACGAATGGTGCGTGCGAATCCACTCCGCAACATGCTCGGAAGCAGTTGATTCGTTGAACGACCAACTGGAGATTTATAAATTGCTGGACAAGGCTCATCGCGGAGAACAGGTGCCGCCGATATTGAAATGCAAAAGCCTACCGGTGGAACTCATTTTAAGATTCAAGCGCGAAATTGATCACGGCAAAAAGTCACGGATAACGCCAACCCCCGACAACCTAAAGATCGACAAGGAATTGGTAGTTGGATGGATCCGCCGCGGGTATATCTTTTTGCCGTTGTGGTTTCTTACGAGGCGGCTGAACCTGAACATGAGGACGCATATTACTGAAGCGGCGCTCGAGAAGCGTATTGACAGTTTGGGCTTAGAAAGGGTTATGCATTGCGGTGCGCTTCAGGCCGCCGAACGCGATTATTTAAGGCTAATGGACTGGTAGACTACGGTCTAAGGTTTGTGATTCTTTCCGGCTTATAGTCCTCGTAAAAAAGCCGTCAAACTACATAGCAGAGGGACGCTTTCGGCGCCTTAGACGATTGATTGCGTGCACGTTTGGCGTGACCAAGCCTGCTGAAACAAGGAGCAATCCCTGTCTTACCGTTGCCCGCTTCAAGCGAGGTGACTTGAAGACTCGCATTTTCTATGGAAACCAAACCCAAAATAACGCTTGGTCCGTTCTGCATCACCGTGACGCAAATGGAAACGACAAGTGCTCCAATGTCACCGTTGGGTCTGGCGATAGAGTGGTCCAACTCGGGCCAAGCAATAAATATTCCGTTGTTTCGGCGGGTTCTTCCGTCTGGCTCGGAACGGATCCGCTTTGAGCACATTCTTTTTCGAGATGCAGATCTGCCATGCGATTTGGATTGTCTGGATTATCAGGCTATAGATTCCCCCGGAGGGGCCTTTCTTGCGTTGGATGCGCTCTTCGCGACGTTGTACCGCAGCTGTGTCGTTTCCCGTCCAATTTATGCCGTTCTGAGCGAACTCTCAGCTGTAGTGCCATTACGGAGAACAGTCACAAATCCAATCTCCTTGAAAGGCCTGTTAACGGCCGAAGCCGAGGCGCGAGGTTTTCGGCTCAACTCCGTGTTCCAGGCGTCGGGACTAATTTACGCGCAGATCGGATGGGAAGAGCAAGGCGGTTCAACGCGGTTTCACGTATGCACAACTGCTTTCCGGACGAAGCCAAACGGCAGGTTGGACGAGGGAAGATGGGTGGCCCGGCGGGATGTGGGCGTTTCCGAAGTCTTGTCAGATGAGCTCCATCGCCTGGTGCCGGAAACCATGGATTTGCTAAGCAAAGCTGGAATTCAATTTCTTCGATCTCAACTCACCTCGTAGACACGTCCTCCAGAGCTAAAACCGCGCCTAACCAAAGCGCGATGAAAGCTCCGTTGAGTTTGGAGTGTAGCGTCCGCTGCGAAGTTCGCTTGAACGAACTATCAGCAGCGGACATCGCCAACCTTACGGGATTCGCCGAGCGTCGTCTCGCGGTCATGGGCCTGAACCCATCGGCTGGAGAAGACGCAACACAGCGTGCGCTGGCGGCAATCCTCCAAGGCATGGAATCGGACCAGGGCGGCCGTACGCCGCGCCTGGTGGACGTAGAAAGCAAAGGCGCGTTCCTGAACTTCGTGCGCGGTGCCATCTCCTCGATCGTCGAGGCGATGGGACGTAAACGGCAGTTCCGAGTGAAAAACACGCCCTGGGAGGATGGTATGCCCCCTGCAGCTGACCGGGTGTCGCTTACGCCGGCGCAAAACGCCGAACTGAGTGATCTGCAAGGTCAACTGTTCCCGCGTCTTCGCGCTCGAGCCCCACGACGGCTCAAGCGTACCATTGATGCGTGGGAGTCGGTCTTCACCGAAAGTGACCGCATCCCTGCACGAGGACATCGTCGATACGTGCGCGAAGTGAAAGGCCTAGCACAAGAAATCATCACGGAACTGGGCGGAATCCGCTAGTTCCCGATCACGTAGTGTCGTTACAACGCCGACCAAGGACGGCGCCTTCTTCTCAAAAGCTTGCGTTTCCCTCCTCCGCTTGGGGAAGTGACCGAAGCTCCGCACGCAAGTCGGGTCGCTCGATCGTCAGTTGAGCCAGGTGCCTCGGCAGCAGAGGGCGCCACAGTGACGGATAAATAAATAGGTTAATGGCTTCCGGCACGGCCCACGGCCCATCGCCCCACAAGCTCGACGAACGATCCAGCTCCGCCCAAAGCACGCCTGAGCTGACCCTTACTCGGACGATTCCCCGGGCCAGAGCGGAGTTCTTCTTCTTCCATTGAGTCAGCCCAAGCATCCAGCAGGATGGCAGTTCCTTCAGACCCTGAATGCTGTCACCCATCCTGGCCTCGAGGCGGTTACGAGGAACGCGCGGCTTACACAACTGCCACGCCGCCGCCACGACGTTCGGCGTCAGCCTCAAGCGGTGCCTTCGGCGATGCATCTTGACTAAGAAAAGCGGCACGCCCGAATCCAGGTCGTCGTACTCTGACCTAAGCAACGCGACGGCTTCGGCGAGGTCATCCCTCTCCACACGCTGAGGCGGAGCAATGAACTCGTGGAACTTGGGTTCCAGCCAGACTGGACCTATTGTCACTGTGCCATTTGCCAATTTCGCATACGCATGGTGTTGCGCCAGCCTCGCCAGGGAACCCGGGGGACAGACCAGCCGGGCCTGTCCTGATTGCATTCCTTCCAAAACCTGAAGGTTTCCGATGTCTTTCGACGTAGCTTGGTCCTCAGGGTTGTCCTGCAGACCAAGAGTGAGCATCGCGTGCTCGTCGGTCGAAGCTTCGCGTGACGCGAAATAGATGATCGAATTGAAGTTTGCCAGCAACGCCGCCCGTTGGCGTGCTCCCAAGACCTCATCCAAGCCATTAATTCCCTGGGCACAAGCTACGAGGAATCCGCCTTTGGAGCGGAGAAGCGCCAATGCTGGGACATCATCCGGCATAACTGATAGTGGAAGCTCATCGAGAATAAGTCCGCAGAGGCGATCCCGCTCCGGATTCGCCTGTACCCTCGAGAGCACCGCCTCATAGTAATCGCGTTTTAAAGCCTTGAAGAGTAGTGAGGCCAGGTGCGGATGCGACACTGCGTTCAGCGAGGCCACCATGATTTTACCGGACAACACATCTGCCGGGTTGAATCGTTGGCCCCTCGTCTCATCAAAAAGGTCACGCGCCGCCGGCGAGAGCAAGCTCCGAAGTGCGTTGCTGACCGTGCTCTTGTGTAATTCCCGAGTCCGCGTGTCCAAAACCTTCCAGTTACGTGCCTCCACGACTGCTAATTGAAGCCGCCGTCGAGTCCCCGGCTGCAGATTTCCAACCGACAACAAGCGCTCAATAAATGCAAGGCTCTCTTTGACTTTAGCCGAATCCTCCGCGTAAAACCACGCCCCAAGGAACTCGGCGACAGTATCGAATGTGAGAGGTTCACCACGTGCCAGCAGGACTGTAAGAGCCGAGTTTACGAGACCAAATCTAGTTTCTGTCCAGTACGCGTTCTGGTCGCCCATTTTCTGGGTGCCGTGGAGCACCCGCCTGGTGAACTCGTCGACCTGTTCCAATTTCTTAAAATCAGCGAAGTAGCCATAATACGAATGTCCGGTGTTTGACAGGACGACTACATCCTCCAACCGGCCGACCTCGCGGGCATAGGCACGGACCTTGTCCTGGGTATCGTCCTCCTTTGGATCAAGTATCAGCAGTCCCGGTTTTCTGTCCGGCTCACCTGGGTGCCAGGCCATCAATTGTTGGAGCAGCGGATTGACCAACCCCGTCGT
Organism: Verrucomicrobiia bacterium; assembly: GCA_035651635.1. Classification (GTDB taxonomy): domain Bacteria; phylum Verrucomicrobiota; class Verrucomicrobiia; order Limisphaerales; family UBA8199; genus JANXQE01. The sequence continues at coordinate 58,026 of DASRFK010000214.1, forward strand.
TTTGCCGCAACCCGTAGCGCCCAATCCCAGCACGTGACGCGTGAGATCATCCGCACTCCATCGGAGAACCTGACCTGCCGGTTCGTAGCAAAGCAGTTGAATCATGATGCCTTTTCAACCTTTCGAAGTTACAATTGGTGCTGGAGCTGAAAATCGTTCCGAACGAGAGCCAGACGTAAGATTTAGGCCGCGCTTGGATTATTTGATTGCAGCCTGGTCCGTCTTGTCATTTTACAGGCCAAGCGAGCGATTCCGGATCGCCAGTGCTTCAGCAACTAAAATAGGTTCAGCGGTGGTACTCATGTTCTCTCGCTCGACTGTGATAGCTACTTTGGTGGGGAATTTGTTCCCGGCCGTCGTATTGATAAAACTGCTGATAAGAAGTGGCCGCTTTTCGGCACGTTGTCGCTATAGACTGTGACGCTCGGCCGAAGCTGGGCGTAAACATGTTTCGGTTTCCAACCCCAACAATTCTGCATTTTGTTTTTAAAATTACTCTATGAGCGAAAACTCAAACGCTGAGCTGGAGTCCATTACACCAACCCCTTTCCCCGCTGTGTCCAATTTGGAACCCACAGCACTGGTTAGTCCCATGGACCAGCTAACCAACGCCATGGGCTTACTTAAGCTTTTATGGGACGACACGTCGCGACCTTCGCTTCGATGGCTTCGGAGTCAGACCAAGCGCTCCACCATACCCTGTGTGCGTTCAGGCGGTCGCGTATGGTTCATTCCACGCGAAGTCAGGGAAGCCCTTGCCTACAGACCGGCTCGGCGAGGCCGACCCCGCGGAACATGAGAGAATCAAAACCCAAGAGAAAAGGCCTGGATTACTCCAGGCCTTTTTCGTTGCACTTTCCTCGCTTATGCGGGAAATTGTGCGTTGTCTGGTACTGGCATTGCCGGTGCCTCAGGTGCAGGCGCTTGAGTTCCAAGCTCAAGCGCTTGCTTTTTGGTCTCAGGCTTTCCATTTGGACCCGCTACTTGCATTTCTGGCCCTACAACTCCATTTTTCGTCTCCTCGCTGCTGTTTCCAACCGCCGGCGTTAGGCCAAGATTTGCGAAAGCAACTGTTGGGATGCCGACACCGGATTTATTCTCATTGCCGCGGAACCGCGGGTTGCCGTTGGCCATAACTAACGCGGCAGCTTCCGGCTGAGGGTTTCGAATGCCCTCCTCAACAGAAACTAGTTTGGCTCGCAGTTTGGTGGCCCGTTCGTCGGCTTTTATGGCCTGATTTGAAAGGTGCGCGGCCCGCGCCTTAGCAAGGCTATCACGAATTTGTTCTGGAGAACGATCCTTAGCCAGTCTTCGCATATGTTCGATTTGTTTGTTTTTGATGGTGGAACTGGTATTTCGGCCAGAGGCGACCAGCTTACCATGGGCTTTGAGGGCAATCTCCGAAACATTTGCGACTTCCGTCTTTCGCTCATCTGCCGTATGGATCGAAAACCAGTTCGGCAGTTTGATTGCATTTGGATCAATCATGCCGCGCAATTGCTCCGGAACAAGACGGTAAAAGCGCTCGCACTCGTCGAAGCACTTAATGCGTCCCCAATATGACCTTTTAACGACTTTTTTCGAGTTTCCAAGATACTGGGCCGTTTTTCCCGCATCCTGACAAGATGTCGCATGGTGGCTTGCGCAAGTGTGCCGCGCGTAGTCCGCTACCCAACGGCCCAGTTCATCCGAAGGCGGATAGATTTGATCGAACAAACGTATGGCATCTTCCGTAGATACCTCACGATACTTGACTCGCAGGGCAGCACGTGCCCATTCACGCTTACGTCCTGGTGAGAGTTGAAACCCGATTTTCCCTCTGGCTTCGCGTTCTGCGGCTTCATCGTGCGACACTTCTAAGACAAGCCGTCCTTCGAGTTGCAGTTGCCGCAGGAGTATCTGTGCAACGGGCGGTAAATGAATATCCCGCCAGCCTGTTTTAGTATCCCCTTCTTCTGGGATCGCGAAGATGCTTAGGTCTTCGCTCAAGTGAGATCCTTCCGCATGAAATTCCGAGGGACGCAGGCCACCGAACAACAAGATAATAGACCACGCAGCCCTATTGGTCGGCCAAAAGCCGTTTAACCATAACTGACACATTGGGATACTCATGAATTTGGGCTGCTGCGGTATATGTTTGGGCGGATCCCAGCAGTCAAAGCTCAAAATCCATCCAGCCTCTTTCGCCACCTGCAGCATTAGTCCTATATTCACTCGCAGTGTTCGGGCGACGTGGTTTGATAGCCTGGCAGCTTTGATAAGCCGTTTTTGAGTGTCGGACTTGGCCAGAGCGGTCAATTGCAGATCATTAGGGAATAGGCGCATCAGCCGATTCTGCGTTTTCTCGTAGTTCTCGGCCGTTCGCATTTTGATTCGGTCTTCATCTGTGCGGGGTAATTCGCGTCTGCGCTGTAGATCAGCACGGAAAAGAACGTCCAGATCCGCCAAGGTTTTGGAAACCAATAGGGGGTTGAATCCATTCGCCAAACTGTACCTAACCGAAAGCAAAATGACGTAATCATCCGAAGCTCCGGCAGTTCGCGCTGGGACAGTCAATGGGTACCCTGCCTCCTTTAGCAAAGCCACACTGGTTTCTACAGCGCCCAGCATGCCGGGCGACGTAATAGTGTGGCTGGTGAATACTCTCGGGGCAGTTTGCTCGGTGTCCGCGTCCTCTTTGACAAGGACATCTTTTCTGGCCTGAGCGGCATCTCGTGTCTCGAAGCCCTGTTCCCGGACTCGGTGTCCTAAGAGCGTCATGCCGGTTAGGCGCCATAGCTGCTGGCGGGTCGCAGGTGCCTTGTAAGGCCTGATCCGATACTCGCCTCTTATGTTGCGTGCCATTTTCTTCCTTTTTTTGTTGGTTTTGCTTTTTGTTTTGTTCCCGAAATCCCTATCGTTCGTGGTGTCCCGGCTAATGGGCACAAATGACATGTTGTATAGCGCTAACCATTCTAATTCTGTGCCCAAGGGGCGCTGACCCTCCGGCAAGGAACATGTCAAAAATTCCCGAAAATTATCAGTGCAGGGCCATTTTGCGAAAACCATGGGCTTACGGTCATCGAGCCGATTTACGTGAGCTGAATCTGCGGAAAACTCTCCTTCCGTGTTGTGGCCGTAGGGGTTCCGCGGAGCGAAAGTGCAACGGGCGGCGCATTCGGTGCAGGCCGGTACATGAGTTTCCGAGGTCATAAGGCAAGACTTCCGACAACGAAGAAACTGCGACCTGTCACAGCTTCGGGAGACGTAGCGGTTCAGGCTGTCTGTATTCGAAATCAAGCGCGACTTGGTGGAGGGGGCTGAGTTTCGAATCCGCCTTGGATTGGAGAATTGGCCAGCACAAGTGGCGTCTGGGTGCACGCTAAGGAGATCGGCCGTGGCAACGTAATTTGGAATCCCCCAGCCCGGCACCACTGCTCCGCAGCCGAGAAACGCAAAACAACCATCCTGTTGCTCGGCTTGCCCGATTGCCTTCCCAGTTGTTGGTGCAGACCGATTCATGAGGTTTCTCCCTTCTTCGTCCGCTTCTCATTCTTCGCCTTCACCTTCTCGCGAATGACTTTGGACACCTTCTCCAGCCACCTGACGTCTTTCCCCAGTTCTTCGACCTCCACCGTAGCAAAGAACATTGGAGCTCCCTTCGCTGGATTTGCCAGGGGCTTTATGAGTTTGGCGTCGATGATGAATCGCACCGCGTCAGTGTCACAATTGACGCGCCCCGCGAATTGCTCTGTCGCGAGGCGAAATGGCAACCTCCGCCAGCAATTTACGGCAGCAGACAGTTTTTTAGATTTTCTGGCCATAGTTCAAAATCCACGTAAGCGCGGTTGCACGTTCGCCAGGCCTGGCGCGCACCGCTTGGCCCAGGGGCTCGTCCCGCATTTTTCAAAAAAGTTTTTCATTTTTCGTTCCACACCCTAACTCACGTTCTGGCAGACGGATCCATTTCGGACTCATATGGAAACATATGAGTCGGATTATATGGATTTCATATGTGAATTGGCGGATGGTATATACCAAATGGCAATCTCATATAGCTTCAGTTGCAACCGCTTTAACTCACCGAAGTGGGTGTTTACAACCTTTCGATTTATGGAGCAAAGCAGGGCGAGGTGTCGCTATTTAGGCTGGTGGCGGAGTCAGGCAGATGCGGCAGGCTGGACAAGCCACCCCAAGATATATGAATCAAAACGCGAATGCCCAACGATCAGACGATACCGTAGTATCGTACTACGATAGTGGCGCTCGCTCAGAAGAAGAGAACACCAAAGGCGTTCGCCGACCTGGATATTGTGATGCCCGGCTCAGGGGTCTTACAGACTCGTGGGTTGTTTTCAAAAGATCGCCGGTTAAGGTCCCGGAAGAAGTCGAGCGTGTTTCGCAGGGATACCCGCTCCTCCTCGGCTTTCTTTACGTGGACCGCAGGAACGGTTTCCGGTTGCGCGTGCAACAGGAACTTACCCGCGCAACGCCACAAACCAGTCGGGTCTATTGGGCCGGGCGACTGGATCAGTACAAATGGGACCTACCGTATGATCAGATAAAGAACCTGCCGCTCCGCGAGTGCGAGCGATGGGAAGCACACGCCTTGGGTCTGCCCCCATTCCCTGTTCGCATCGTAATGGCAGGGCACGTTAATTCTGCCCTTTCTCGTTGTCGTCGAATACAAGCTTTGGACATTTTTCGGACTCCGGGGCACCCGGACATAGTCAAGGTCTGGAACAAGGTTGGCGACAATCCCCGAGGAGAACAGATTCTGGTTCTTCTGGAGAATGAGAAATCCGAGTCCCTCTTCAGCGGGACACTCGTTTTCCGGGCGGGGTCAGTTGCAAACAAGGCTGGCACCAGAATTGATTGTGCCCTTTTCGAGTTGGACGGGGAGGTCGGGCTATTTCGTTTGGACAGTTCAACCGGGGATGCAACCAAGTCCTCATAATATCGTACTACCGTATTATCAACATGAAGCAGGTCATTACTAAAGAGGATGTTTCGAGCGCCATGAACGATCTCAACGCTCAGGGCAAAAAACCAACCTTAGTCGCGATTCACGCAGTTCTGAACCACCGGGGGTCAATGTCGACCTTGGTGCGACTCAAAGGGGAAATCGATGCTGAAGCACAACGGCCGACGGATTCAGCTGAAGCGTTGGAAGCATTCCGCGAAGTATGGGATTTAGCGCGCAATGAGGAGCGAAAAGAACAGGAAGGGGCTGCATCTGACCTGCGACAGAGCCTTCAAGCTCTCGCGGCGGAGAATGAACGACTTGAAGGGACGGCTACCGCCGCCCAAAAGCGGGCCAAGGAACTGGAGGAGGCGAAACTTACGGCCGAAGCGGATCTGCAGTTGCTGAGCACCAGCGCGGAACGTGATTTGAGCCGAGCGACCTCCACCATAAGGGATGCCGGGTTGCAGGCGGCAAAGGCGCTTCAAGACCTTGCCGATGCCCGAGGTGCCCATGCTACCCAAATGGCCGCTTTGCAATCAGACCTGACCACGGCGCAGCGCACCGCCCACGAATTTGAGCTGCAACTGGTTCGTGCGAATGCATTGTTGGAGGCCAAAGGTCTGCCAATCGAGACGTTACCCGCGCCAGCACACTGAATACTAAAAAAACCGATGAACAACCTGGGCGATTATTTTGGTGAACTGATAAAGCGAGAGGGGAAGCCAAAGATTCAGTTGGCGGCCCGATGGGCTCGGAAAGAAATCAGGAGCATTGCGCGGTGTCTCCGTAATGCCTTCGTGCGGTGTCACTTTCACGAGCATCCGCTCGTGATTGGCTCAAACGTCACTGGACAGGCCTTGGGCAACCACCTGGCTGACTATTTTGCAACGCAGATGGATCAAAACCTCATAGTTTTCAAAATTCAGAAGTGCGCGGGCCAGGGGTACCCCGACCGTCGTCTCTTACGTGCGGCGAACCAGCGATCATACGCCTTGGAATTGAAGGCTACGCGCTCGTACGAGCCGAAGTCCAACCATCGAGTGATACTCACCTGTTCGACCCGCAAGCTTCGTCGGCATTTTACGGCGCCCATCAATCACCTCCTTGTGACGATCTTCCATAAAAAGGAACGCAATAAAGTCTGGATCAGGAATTTCCGAATGGATTTCCTCGAACCTTGGACAAAAGTGCGGGTGCGCTTGGAAGCCGCAGTAAGCCAACACCTGTTGGCCAAAAGCGCGCACCCTAGTTGTTGGGGAGTGAAATTGGAACCTGCCAAGCTGGTATATCGAAAGCGACAGCCCTCCCGGAGGAACGGGACCGTGCGCATGGGCCGGCGCAAGAGAAATGTGAAGTCGACGATGCCCCAGGCGAAATCCCCGCTGAGTGATGTCATCCCACCTACGGTCGATTGTGTAATCCTGCCTCCTCGTGCTGCTACGCAGCCCGTTGCGCGCGAAGCATCGCACGCAATTAAGGGCCCGAACAAATTACCGATTAGCCTGACAGGGAAAGACACCCCTTATCTCTCCAAATCTGACTTCAAGATCGCGCGCACCTGTCCCGCTAAACTTTATTACAAAAAGCTGCGCTATCCAACGATCCTGGACGATGACCCCTACATGGCATCGCTGGCCGATGGCGGGTTCATGGTGGGCAAGCTCGCCCAGATGCAATATCCCGAGGGCGTATTGGTTTCCACATTGGATCCGTGGGCGGCGGTTGAGGAGACCAAGCGGTTGCTCGAAAATAATCGTGTTACCATCTTCGAGGCGGCGATTTACCACGAACATCGGCTGGTTCGAATCGATGTATTGCGGAAAAACGGCAACGACTTTGATTTGATTGAAGTAAAATCCAAGGCGGGTGATTCCAACGAATTCCGGGCGGGGACATTGTTCACTGCCGGCAAGGGTGGGATCCGCTCGGAATGGCGCGATTATCTTGAAGATGTTGCTTATCAAGCCGGCGTGTTGCGGTCGGCATTTCCGAGCGCGGTTGTCCATTGTTTCCTGCTGACACCAGACAAAGCGAAGACCGCTCGCCTGGATGGGCTTTGCCAGCGTTTCCGAATCCGTCGGGAGGGACGCTCCGTGGAGGTGGATGTGGTGGGTAATCCCGCAGACCTGGCGCGCGAAGATATCCTTACGGTTTTCCCGGTCGACGCGGTGGTGCGTACCCTGGCTCTAGCGGTGGCGTCGGCGACCAAGCAATTTATGCCCAGGCTGCTGCCGAAGCTGAAGAAACTGCCTGCTCAGATCGGTTACGGCTGTCGGAACTGCCAATACCGCATTGAGAATGGTGTTGGGAAGAGCGGATTTGCCGAATGTTGGGGCTCGCTCGCTTCGGTGAAGCCGCATGTGTTCGATCTCTATCAGGTGCGGATGGCCAAAGGAACCGATGGCGAACCGATCGTTAATGAGTTGGTCGAACATGGGAAGGCATCGCTGTTCGATATCCCAACTTCAGCCTGCGACAGCGCTTACGGTCCGCGGCAGATCATCCAGTTGAAGCACACCCGATCGGGCAAGGAATGGATTTCTCGGGCACTGCGGGCCGAGCTTGCCGGACTAAAGGGGCCGCTGCATTTCATCGATTTTGAGACTTCCACCGTGGCGCTTCCGTATCATAAGGGCATGCGCCCTTTCGAGCTGGTCGCCTTTCAGTGGAGCTGCCACACCTTGACGACGCCGGGCACGCAGCCGAAGCACCAAGAATGGATCAATTGTGACCAAGCGTACCCGAACGTTGAGTTCGCTCGCAGTTTGCGCCAGGCCGTCGGGGACAAGGGCGTGCTCATGACCTGGTCGAACCACGAGCGCACGACGCTACGGACGATTGCCAATAAAATCGGAGACTACTTTCCTGCCGAATCGAAACTGGCCGCTTGGCTGCAAGGCGCAGCGGATGGCGAGCGGATTGTGGATATGTGTGCGCTGGCCAAAGACGGCTATTTTCATCCCGAGATGAAGGGGTCCCTCTCCATTAAACATGTGCTGCCGGCAATTTGGCGGAACAACGCTGAGTTTCGTGAAGTGCCCTGGTTTCGGAGATATGCCGCGACGAAGGATGGTGCCGTTTTGAATCCGTATGAAACGCTGCCGCCCTACCCCATCGGGGAGAAAGACGAATTGGTGAACGAAGGCACCGGGGCGATGCGCTCTTATCAGGCGATGCTGTACGGGGAGGAAAGCGCCGATGCCAAGACGAAGGAGAATTGGAAACGACTCCTGCTGCAATACTGCGAGCTTGATACTATGGCAATGGTCATCATTTTTGAACACTGGTGGCGGGGCGGTCTCGCATCGTGCGCTCAATCGAGGAATGAAATGTTTCCCGGCGAGACATCAAGCAAGTAAATGCCCATTCCTTCAAATTCGGAAAGGACCCTTTCGACCTTGGGCCAATTCTCCTCGAACTGTTCCCTCTTTTCTACCTCCCATTCGGCCCACACATTGGCCGGAAACTCGGGGCGCAAATCAAGATATGCCCCCGCGAAATCTAAAATGAAGGGTCGTTTTACGATGGTCATTTCTAGCACTCGCAGCTCGTCGTCGAATCGGAGAAGTTGTGGCACATTGAAACCCAACACCGTAGTTATGTTCGTTGTTTCAAGTCGCTGATACGTCAGCTTCTCGCGCCTGTACGCTTCCTCAAAACGCAAGATTTTGACGGCGACATCCGCGGGTTTGGTCTTGTGTTTGGCAACCAGAACAATACCGTCTTTTCCCGAGCCAAGTGTCTCGGCAAATTCGAGTTGATAACGAGCCGCGTAAGGGCGAGCGTTAGGTACTAAGAATTCATTCATGATCGCAGAACAGACTTATGGCGCGCATTCCGCCCAAGTGGAAATGCGGCTGATCCTCAACGGTGAATCGATCAGCATCACGCACATGGGGCCTGATTTTGTATTGATCGACTCCGCCAGCAGCCATCCGCCCTGCGAGGGCACGATCGTCCTGCAAGTGGACCAGGCCGAGCGCCGTTGGATTGTTCGGCTACCCAGCGGTATCTCGCCAGGCTTAAAGCGTGTTGAGATCGCAGGCAACGAATAATCCTCGGTCCCCAAGCTGCGTTCGTTGAGGTCTCTCTCGTATCTCCGAGTCGCATAAAACAGGCCGCCCACGGATCGGGCGCAGAAGAGAACCTTTTTCCATCGAATCTCATGTAAGGTGTCACGCATCTTTCACCGTTCTCGTCAACGGAAAACTTCGCGATCGGCGATCGACTACGTGCGTCTGCAGTGAGCACACACTGGGCGAATCTCGCAACGGCAGCACGAAGGATGAATTCTTGAAACGTCCGGCTGTGCTGTGTCTGGTGTTGCTGTCTAGCAATGTCAAAGTCTTGAGCCAGTCGCTTTTTTGGCCACCGCCAAGCCATTACGCATAATTCGCCTATTTTCGACAGCCACGGGTCTGGAGTGCTGGCCTCGCCAGCCGGACTTGGAATGATGAAGTCGTTTTGCATGACTCAATTTTGATTGTGCTTACCGCCCTTACAACCGTACAACCGTGTTCTGATCGGTTTGATACATACGTGATATGCTATGCCGCGTAAGCCTCGATTCATCCATCCTCTGCGACAGGTGAGAACTTGTCTCGGTCACTCGCAAGCGGCCTTTGCCAAGATGGTTGGCTGCTCGACGATAGCCATCCAACGAATCGAAAACGGTTCCCTCCCGCTGAGCCACAAGATGGCATATACCATCATGGAAGCCACTGGGGCTGATCCGGTTCATCTCCGCGCGGGCGCAAGCGGAAAAGCAATGGACATGATGGGGCGTGAATACGCTAAGGATTCCTACGAGTTTTTCAGAAACGTGCTGCCATGCACCGACGACGAATGCCGGCTCTTGCTCGGCAAGATTATTTCCTATGCGGAACTCCTTCTGATCGCTTCCCAACGAGGGACACAGTACAAGACGCGCGCAGTGTTCGCGGAAACAGTGGAAGCACTCGAAAACATTGCTGAAGCCTTCAACCTAAAACGAAGCATTCACAGTTTTCTCATTGAGAAAGGCAGTGTGGACAAACGCAATTACCGAGTCAGTGATTTGCGAAAATTTCCTGAATTCGCACGTATCATTGGTTTCGAGGACGACAAGCGCTTTGCTCCCGACAAACTCGTTCCACATGTTCGGCCCAGGGGGTGGATTCCAGACTATTTTCTAGATGAGGAACCGGTTTTGCCCCCCGATGTGGAGATGAAACTACGCCCCAATGCAGTATATATAATTGACGCAGAACGCCCTATTCCAAAAGCGTTGAGAGAGATAATCGACCAAGCCCTTTACTGGAAAATCAAGGAATTCCGCCTCGACCTGACCTACGCAGCGCGAAGAGCATAACTTACAGGTGAGCCTCAACGCTTGGGATGGGCACCATTTGTTAGCGCCCGACGGGCTCGGGACCGCGCCGACTATTGAATCAATTGAATAGCGCGAGGTGCCTTCAATCTTTTTATATCAGGGACTTGAAAATCCAAATCGATCACACCCTTGCGCTTAAGTTCTTTGAGCACAGGTGCGCTATGCCGGTTCGTCATACCGGCCTCAATGCAAAACCTCAAAACGTCCGCCTCAGTTGTCATCTTGCCCGCAATTATTGCCGCGCTCAATTCGCTTTCGAACTCACGCTGCTTGTTTGGTCGCATCACATCGAGGTTCAATAAGCCTTCGCCGGGGCTAATGTTCTCGCGCTCAATATCAAAGTTCGCCTCGCCTGCGATTTCGTCGTTGGCCCAAGCCACTTGCAGAAACTTGTGGATGCCTAGCGGATGCCGGCTGCCGAATATCAGCCCGTAGATGTTGCTCCTCTTTCTAATCGAAAATCGTCCCAGGAAATACTCTGCACCGGGAGGAACCAACTTGCGGTAATAATCCACCGCCGCGCGATGGACGTCGTAAGAGTCGTCGGGTTTCTCGATCTTTTGCTTGATGGCAGGGTGATCGCGAAAGCGATACAACGTTGACGACGAGAGGAAGAAAATAAAATCCGAGGTTTGGAAGGCTACCAGTTTTTTGAAAACTTCATCAGTAACTTCATCAACCCCGTATTGGTCGATAATTAGCAGCTTGGCGGCGCCGCGACCTGATAAAACCTGCTCGTTGGCACGCAAGGCATCCCTAAATGCCAGCGCCTGGCAATCAATATTGACGCCCGGAATGGACCAATTCTCATCGGCGAGGGTCCTTTTGAGCGTGTCTATTTTGTCAGCATCCCGGTCATACAAATGAACAGTAATTCGAACCTTGTTCCAACCTGCCATCCCTCTTTGGTGGTAAGTTCGAAGTTGAGTGAGAATCCGCAATGGTGATCCGAGAGCACCGGCGGAGTCTTTTCCCGGCCCACTGAAAAAATCGAATATTTCAACTTTGTCGAATTTCGGCTCGGGGGAAGAAACGAAGACCGGAATCCATTCTTGGGCGTACAGCTCGAAGATTCGCAGCTTTGTGAGCGTGCCGGGATCAAACGGCTTTTCATGAAACCCCTTGGCCATGATTTTCAATCCATGCAAAGCGATGACAGCAGTCCCGCCCTTTTATCCAGACTTGCCACTGCATTTCGGCGGGTGGCTGGAAAATCATCGTAAGTTCTTCCATCGAGTTTGCGGCCGGTGTCGCTCTTTCTCACGCCGCCCCATTGTTTAAAAAAGAACGGAATTCCATGTCGCTGGCACTCGGCATGCACCTGCCGCACCCACGAAGCCTCTATCGGCCTGGCACCGGGCCCGCTTTCCCCACCGACAATCACCCAGTGAATTCCCCTCAAATCCATTCTGCCCAAATCTTCCAGCAGCGGTTCAACGGACAGAAATGCGACTGCCGGTTTCGATTCCCTGAGCTTTTCAATCCGCGGCAAACCGTGACGGCGGTTCTCGACACTGACCCCCCACCAGATGTGCGGCGATGCGGCCGCGTCACGCAGTTTGCCTTTGAGCAGTGCCGTCATCCGATCGGCCCGTTTTGTCAGTATCTGATAGGTATGCCAATTTGCAGCCAGCATCACGCGGCAAACCTTCTCGATGTATTCGTCAGGGACGCCTTCGTGGAACAGGTCGCTCATGGAGTTGACGAAGATCTTCTTGGGTTTCGACCACCGAATGGGTTCGCCCAGCTTCTTCGGCACGAGCCGCAAATCGAAACCGAATTCAAAGGGATGGCCGGGAACACCTCGAAACCGCTCCGCAAGGGTCTCGGCGTAGCAGTGCAGACAACCTGGACTGACTTTCGTGCAACCCCGGACTGGGTTCCAGGTCGCGTCAGTCCACTCGATTTTCGAATTGTCACTCATTCACGGGCTCGAATTGTGCATCCAGGTGTGGCCTTCTAGCGAGACAAAGCGCAACCGGCGCCACGCGAAACTACTGCACTCGCTATTGACGGCCCGAGCAATCCTGAATACTATCCATGTGGATAGTATGGAAGAATTGACGAAACGTCAACAGCAGATAGTCGATTTCGTTCAGGCCGAGGCAGATGCTGGGCGCCCGGTACCTACGCTGCGCGAAATTGCCCGGCAGTTCGGATTCCGCGCTCACCGGGCAGCGGCATGCCACTTGGCTGCGATCAGGCAAAAGGGATTCATCCAATGGGAACCGGGCAAAGCTCGGTCATTGAGACCGAAATCTCCACTCAACCGGCTTCGATCCAGAATTGTGGATATCCCGGTTTTTGGGTCTGTTCCTGCCGGCTTCGCCGAAGACCGAGAGCAGGAACCTGAGGGGTGCGTGTCCGTCGACGTGGAAACTATCGGGTTTACGCCGAGCCGGACCGCATTCGCCTTGCGGGTGACGGGTGATTCAATGATCGGCCGGCACATCGTTGCCGGCGACATTGTGATCTTGGAACACGGTCCTGAGCCCCGCGAAGGCCAAGTGGTGGCGGCTTTGATTGACGGAGCCACCACTCTGAAGACATTCTTACGCCGGAATGGGAAGCCTTATCTCAAAGCCGAAAACCCCAAGTTTCCTGATTTGATCCCGGCACAAGAGCTGGTGATTCAGGGGGTCTTCAAAGGTCTCATCCGAAAGCCAGCCAATTGAGGGAAATCTATCCCCTGCCGACGGTTTACTTTTTTAAGGTACTATGCTAGGCGACTGGAAACGATTGCAGGAAGCACTCGGTCGGATACACCCCGAAGGCGAGCACGGGTTCGAGGGCCTACTTGCGAGTTTGTTTGAAGCTGAGACAGGTAATCGGTTCTTTTTGGCCCGCAAAGGCGATCAACCTGTCGGAGATGCTTATAGCCCAACGGCGGCAATTGCACTGCAAGCGAAGCGCTATACCAGGGCGAGCATTTCTGAAAACGAAGTTGAAGGCGATATAGACCGTGCTCTGCGCGAAGCTCCCGCTCTTGAAGTATTCGTTGTTGCGGCAACCAGGAATCTCGGCCAACTGGCCGCTCGGCTTGCTCACAAGACCTCTGAAACTGGACTTGAGATCGTGCCCTTATCGCTCAGTAACGATCTAACTGAGATCGGAGCCCTTTGTGTCGAACATTGGGACTTGGTTCAAAAGTTCCTGCCCGATTTAGGCATGGACTGGCAGCCGTGGGCGACGGCGCAGAAGGCGAAACCGGAAACTCAAGCTGCCCTTGGGAGGTTGAGAAAGGACCTGCTTGGACTAGCGACGCGAAAGTTGGTCAGTGAGAAGACCCGGGGGCAATGCGCCGAACGTTTCCGTGGCGAAGGCGTCGGGTCGCGGACACATAATCGCATTCTGCTGGGTGAGGCAGTGGCCCGCACCAAACTGGTGAAGCAATTGCATGACTGGTGGTGTAACCAGAAAACGCCGATCGCGGTCTTGGAGGGCGAGGAAGGAACCGGAAAGACTTGGGTGGCGGCAGGATTCTGTGAAAGCCTGTTCGGCTGTGAGACTCCTGTCGTTTTTTGGTTAGACAGCCTCTCATGGGCGCCAGCCGCAACGATGGAAGAGATCATAAGGATTGCACTCCAAGGGCTCTTTGTCCCTGACCCGCCTCTCCGCGAACGTTTCCAAAGAAAGATCTTCCAGGTTTGGCACCAGCCGGTGCTGCTGATCCTCGACGGAGCCAATGAGCGTGACGCCTGGAAGGCTGCGGAACGGATTCTGCAGGATTACTCTGCACACCGCGCGTCCTTTTGCGCACGAATCCGCCTACTTTTCACTTCCCGTCCACTGGAGAGCCGGACGGCTAGTCACGTGTGGACAGGGTGTGTCGCTATTCCGGTCGGTGCCTTCGATGATGAGGAATTCACGGCGGCCTTGAAGAAAGCTGCACCGGAAATCTCGCCGCGGGAATTCACAAAGACAGTGAAGGAATTGGCTGCCATTCCTCGTTATTTTCGCCTCTGCGTTCGTTTGCGGAAGCAATTGGCTTCCGTGCAACATCTGAGCAAGGAACTGCTGCTTTGGGCGGACTTGCGGGAGAAACTTGCCAGCGGAGACCCGCAGTTCCGCGCGATCGAGGAGACTCTTTCTGGCAAGCCGGAAGAAATCCTCGCCCAGTTGGCCAAGCAGGTCGGGTGGCCTGTGGACGAAGTCCCTTCCGTGGCCACCCAGGAGCTCTTGCATGTCTTCCCAAATTTCCTGAAGGCTCGCACGGATTTGATGGAACAGCGCATCGTCCTAAATGCTGACTTCGACTATATCGGGTTGAGCTCCGATCATGTCGTATTGGGCTGGGCGTTGGCGCTTCGGAATCTGGCTGCGCGATGCAGCTCAGAACCTCCTGAACAGTTACGACAACGCCTCCTGCGCGAGTTGGAACCTGCGGCGTCAAATGAGGACAAAGTCCGTGCCCTTCATGTAGCCGCCTTGCTGAGCTTCATGAGCGAGGGAACCGGCAGAGATTCAGGGGTCTTCGCTCGAGCCAGCTTATTGGATTTGTGGGCCTCTCATCACAATGCTTGGGTGAAAAGTGAAGCTCTCCAGTTCTTTGTGCAGAGTGATCTGCCCGCTTTTGCGCTTGCAGTTGAATCGCTCTTCCGAGGGCACCTTCCTGGCGGTCTGGAAACCACCCTCATTGCCCCTCTTGCACGACGTTGGCGGGACCGAAAAGACGCCGACCGGGAATTGCACCAAGTGCTGGAGCGCTGGCTCAAGCTCATTTACCCAGGCGACGTTAATGGAAGCAAAATTCGAGATGAACAACCTCCAGGAGGGCTTATCGCAGCCGCGACACCGGAGCAACTGCGCCTCTCTTACGCTGCCATCAGTATTATTTCATTTCGTCCCGAGTCGGACTTGATTCCCGCGCTGGCTGCTTGCCATAGATCCCAGGACTTTTGCTATGTAGACTATCCCGTCAAAGAGCTGTCGCGCCGCTACTGTATCAAGAGCGCCAGTGAACCACTGGGGGTTTTGCTCAGATGGGGCTACACCGAGTCCATTATAACAACCATTTGCAAGCTTGCATCAAAGCTCGAACCTAACGGCAGAGAAGAACTGCAATGGTTTGCTCGACTGCTGAGAATGACCTGTCTACCAGACGAAATTGGCTTGGCACGGGATATATATACCGGCAATTCGGCGACATCCGCTCAAGCAGTGGATAACTTTCGACAGTTCTTGCGCGGACCAGAGAGCAGTGGTCGTCGGGTTTTGGGTTTGGGAGGACTGGAGCGTTTGGCCTTGCGCCGGGATCTGCCCGAACTTGAAGACGAGGAGGTGCAAGCGCTTTGTGCCGAAACGCGGCGTCGTCTGGCAGAAAATATCGCTGCCGCGATCTACCCTGGCACTTGGGAAAACCGAGAAATAAAGGATTTGCTCCCGTGGTTGGCGCGATACGCCCCAGCGGAGTTTGAGGCAACATGCCTTGCACTATGGAAAGGTGCCGTTAACAGCAAAGACCCAGTGCCTGGCTTGGTGGGCCTCGACGATCTCCTGCCGCCAGCCGACCCAGAAGGCCAATTGGTTCAGACGATTCTCGGGCGTGGTGATTCCCTTGTCAGCCATCCCAATTTAACTGCCATTGTCGGCTCGCTCACGGCAACGATGTTGCTCCACGCTGATTTGAGTCAGTTGATGGAGTGGTTAAGTCTCATCGAAAACAAAGTCTTTGAGAGGGGCCATGGTCCAGTGATTGGCCTTTGTCCACTCCCTGATCTGTTCAGAACCCTGGCTCCCGCCAGCTTGGCTGATTTGGCTCGACAGCGATTTGATCAGGCCTTCGTGGCTATCACTGCGCATCCCTCGCAAGAAGAGCAAAAGCAGGCCGCGCGCCATTGGCTGCAGATTCATTCCTATGTGGCGCCAGCAACGAAGGAAGCAGGAGAATGGGCCTTGCGCCTTGCGGACCAAGTCGGGACGGATAGTGAACTGCGCTACCCCTTGTTCATTCTGCTTTCCGAATGCAGCGACCCAGCGGTGGTCCTGCGAGCCGTCGCTCACCCGGCGTTTCGCGAATATCAGGTCGGGCTTTCGGCTTGGCGTTGGACAGGCCGCCTATCCCCCAAAGCGAATCCCCCAAAGGATGGTTTGTCTCTGGAGAAACTCCGGGATATCGCCTCCCTCACGGTTTCGGGTCGACTATTGGCAAACTCCGGGGAGAAAAACGAAATCTCCAAGTGGGGAAGAGCGCTGGCAAGAGCTGCACTTTTGGCCTTGGAGACACATGGCCCGGATTGGTCTCCGCAATCTGCGCTCGAATTCCACGTGGACGAAAAATCCAATCTGGTGAGGATTGGCTTTAAGTGCCCGTCGGATGGGGGAATGACTTGGCATGATATCTCCAGCCCGATTTGGGGCATTGATCGATACGTGAAACGCCCAAGCCCCAACCAAGAGGATTATGATGTCGCGTGTGACCAGTTCTACGCCGACATGCAGAAATGGCGTGATTCAATCAGGCGGGAGTTTGTGGGCTTCAATGCTGCCTGGCCGCTGTTTCGCTGGAGCGAGCTCGAACCCGATGTCTTCGCCGGCTTTGCCGAGCAGTTTTTGGACAAGCTCGCAAACAAGGATGTAGGCGCCAGGCTTGATTTTTCATTTTTCAGTTCATGCGTTGCTATTGGATTGTTGCGCGTTAAGCCGGATCGCCCACTCCAGTTAGAAGAAAGTGGGAAATTAAGGGCTGATACCCAAGTTATTAGCTTCCGGACAGCGATAGCGTGGGAAATTAGAGAGTTATGGTCGGGTGAACTCAACGCCCATGCCGAGGTGCGCAAAGCTCGGCACCACTTGCTCTGGGACGCATCGCACGACGAAACTTTGATGTGGCATGCAGTAGCAGCCCATACAAGCGGAAACGACAAGGAGATAGCACGATTTGCAGCGGAATGCTTGGTGGCGGAAGCGGCTCGCGACAGGGCGCTCGGGGTGACGTTGCTCGCGTTTCAAGCTGACACGGATTCAGGCGCCACCCTCGCCCAACGAAGGGATTCGGATCCCAGCTTCTGGATCCGCGAACATGCTGCTTGGTGTGCGGACGTCTGGGCAACTGAGCGTGCTTGCAGATTACGCTATAAGGAAATCCTACAAGCGCGATCTCTGGCCGAGCTGGCGGCCGGCCTTGCCGAACTGGGCGAGGTATTCACACCAATGACGCGCGCATGGTGCGCAACTTTAGAGAGGGAGGCTAGCTGGCCATGCAACGATCGCCGAATGAACGCGTATCTTGAAACGTTTTGGTACCACTGGAGCAACACAAGCTCGCATAAAGAAAATGTGGCCATTTGCGGCCGGAAACTTCGAGAGCACTGTCGTGGCGAGCGCTTGAAGGACGGCGTCACCAGCCGCCAATCACCTTGGTGGAGATTGGGGGAGGCCTGAACATCAAAAGGAGACCGGCGGAGTGAGAGCCAGAGATATCGAGGCGGCGGCGAGTTCCATCCACAGTTGGGGGGCGATCGTCGTATTGGGGGCAGGAGTCTCTTTTCAATCCGGTTTCCCTTTGACCCGCGACTTGCATGAACTCCTGTGGCATGCGTT
>DASRFK010000215.1:0-12034 GCA_035651635.1 Verrucomicrobiia bacterium
TACCGGCTTGGGCGTGGGCGTATGGGGTTCGGAGTCCCGCCTTCAGGCGGCCCGGCGCCAAAACCGCCTAAAGGCGGGACTCCAAACCGAATTCTA
The DNA here is from genome assembly GCA_035651635.1 of Verrucomicrobiia bacterium. Classification (GTDB taxonomy): domain Bacteria; phylum Verrucomicrobiota; class Verrucomicrobiia; order Limisphaerales; family UBA8199; genus JANXQE01. Next base: position 97 of record DASRFK010000215.1, read on the forward strand.
AAACACGCTCTTGATCTTCTGCCGCTTTTTTCGGCTCCCAGCCACGACCGACAGCGCGCGGACTTTGAGCCCGCAGCGACCTTCGAACTTGGTTGTGGCGAATGCGAAACGTTGGTGTCAGGTGGTTGTCTGACGGTTGTTGCGGGCAGAATGCCCGCGCGCCGAATCGAATAGGGATTGCGCCTGCTAGCAAGTTCCGCCACACTAACGACATCGTGCACTGCCGGGCCACGGGTGCCACTCCATTGGGCGAGCCCTCCCGCAGTATTCGAGCTAAAGAATCGCATGCCGCAGCCGAAAACAATGCCAGTTAAGGACAACCGCACCAGAATTCTCCTGGTCGATGACCATGCCGTCGTGCGCTACGGGATTGCTCAACTGATTAACCGTCAGGCTGATATGGTCGTTTGTGGTGAAGAAGAAGATGCCGCCAAAGCCCTGACTGCCATCGATAAACTCAGTCCTGACCTGGTCATCGCGGATATCTCGCTCAAGGACAGCAGCGGGCTGGAACTTATGCGCAATATCAAAGCGCAATTCACCAAGCTGCCGGTTTTGGTTGTCAGCGCGCACGATGAATCTATCTACGCTGAAGTCGCCTTCCGCGCCGGTGCATTGGGGTACCTGATGAAAGAGGAAGCGCTGGAAAAAATCGTCACCGCCATCCGGCGCGTCCTGAGCGGAAATATTTACGTCAGCGAGGCGCTGGGAGCTAAAATGTTGCAACAACAGGTCCGCGGTAAGACCGACCTGCAGGAATCGCCAGTTAAGAGCCTTAGTGACCGCGAGCTGGAGGTTTTTCAGCTGATTGGCCAATGGAAAAAGACCAGCGAGATCGCCCAGGAACTGCACCTGAGCGTTAAGACCATCGAATACTATCGCGAGCAAATTAAGCACAAGCTCAATTTGAAGAACTCAGCGGAATTGACCCAACACGCCACTGCCTGGGTCCAGCGCGAGCTTCCCACCTAAGCCCCTGGGAGCGCCAGCGTCCCGCCGTCGCGGTTCGGTACCTCGTGGCGACCCGTCCTCGCCGAGTGGTTCCCCCAATGCAAGCGCGGCGTTTCTGAGTGAGCCTTTGCTTTTGCGCAATCCCCCGCATCCGACCCTCGCAAACCCGCTAAGCCAAGCGGCAGATGTTCAGGTCTCAGTAATTAAGAATTAAAAATTAAGAACTAAGAATTATCCAGGGGTTTCCCTTGGGCCGTCCTGCGGTCTTTCACCTGGAATCTAATCGTGATTGGCCCCGATTGTGACTCTCACTAATTGCTCCTACGTTGCTCGTGCGAAGACGCGGTCGCGAACCGAAGATAACCACTGAATGAAAACGATTTTGGAAACGACGCAAAAGTCCAAGGCTTCACCCGCGACCATGCCAGCCAGGCTTGGCTCGGTTGGCTTGGGCAGCCCCGCTTTGACCAAGACACTTTCCTCGCCCCAGCTCACCCTTGCCGGTCGTGGATCCCGCAACCCGATCCGCATCCTGATCGCCGATGATCATCCGGTCGTGCGCAAAGGTCTTAGCTCTTGTCTGGCCCAGGCCAGCAATTTGCTCATCGTGGGCGAGGCTTGGGATGGACAGGATGTTTTGCGCAAAGCCAAGCAGCTCTGTCCCGACGTCCTGCTGATGGATATCGATATGCCGCTACTGAACGGATTGACTGCGGCCGACCTTCTCCGCAAGGAAAACCCTTCCATTAAGGTCTTGATCCTCTCGATGCACAACGATTCGGATTTCGTCATGCGGATTCTCCAATCCGGCGCCCGGGGCTATGTTCTCAAGCAGGCGCCTACCGACGAGTTGATCAAGGCCATCGAAACGATTCATGCGGGTGAGACCTATTTCAGCTCGGACGTCGCCAGGCTTGCGCTGAACCAGTTTGTCCGCGGCCCGGGTGAAGGGCCGCACGCCGGTCAGATCAGTGCCCGGGAACGCGAGGTGCTCATCGCGATTGCCGAGGGCTTGAGCAACAAGGAAATCGCCTGTCGCCTGGGTGTGGGCGTCCGCACCGTGGAGACTCACCGCGAGCGAATCATGCGTAAGCTCAACATCCACAGCATCGCCGGCTTGACCAAGTTTGCGATCGTTAAAGGCCTGATCCCATTGCAACGCGACCTCCCGGTCAGCGCGCAAAGCGCGGCATCGTAGGAACAGAAGCGACGGAGCGCCGAGTTGCACTCGGCTTCGAGTTTCGCTGACCCCAGGCGGACCTTGGTCCTTAGGCTTTCTCGTGAATTCCAAGCCGATGGGAAATCGTCGCTCCGAAGGAATCGAGACTTTTGTAGCAGGTTCAGGGAGCCGACTGAAAGCCGGCGACCGGACTGCCTGGAAAGCATGGGCCAGGCGTAATCCGTCAGTGACGGCAGGGCTTTGAGTCGGTGCGACGCTTTTTCCGTTGCGGGCGGGAAAAAGTGCGAACCGACCCCAGCGCCCCGCCGTGACAGCCAAGCTTCAGTTCTCCTTTTCTTCACTTGGTACCTGGGTTAAGTTGTGGACTTGTTTTGATTCGAGAAATCCAGGTCCGTGAGCAAAGCATTTATCAGGATAGGCGGTGCGCGTGAGCACAATTTAAAGAACCTCACGCTGAGTATACCGCGTGATAAGTTAGTGGTTATCACGGGGTTAAGCGGCTCGGGGAAGTCTTCCCTGGCATTCGATACCATCTACGCCGAAGGCCAGCGCAAGTATGTCGAGTCGCTCTCGGCGTACGCGCGCCAATTCCTGGATCAGATGCAAAAACCGGAGGTGGACTTCATCGAAGGTCTCTCTCCAGCGATTGCCATCGAGCAGCGCAGTTCGGGCTCCAGCCCTCGTTCGATTATCGCTACCACGACTGAAGTCTATGATTATTTGCGGCTGCTGTACGCTCATGTCGGCCAGCCTTATTGTCCGGATACCGGCGTCCCTATTGTTCGGCAGACGACCAGTGATATCGTGGACCGGATTCTTGCCTTGCCCTCGCGCTCCCGTGTGATGTTGCTGGCGCCGGTAATCCGGGACGAACGCGGCGAATTCCGTGATGTCATCGAGCGTCTCTCCCGCGAGGGATTTGTCCGCGCCCGGGTGGATGGTGAATTGGTCGAACTGGCCAATGGCGTGCGCGTCAAACTCGATCCGAAGCAAAAACACACGATCGAGGCGGTAGTGGATCGCCTGGTGATTGATGAACGCATCCGGGTTCGGCTCAGTGATTCGGTTGAGACGGCGTTGAAATGGGGCGGGGGAATTCTCCTGACCTTGCACCAGCTGCCCGAGCCTCAGGGCAAAGCCGCGCTTCCGACCTCCGGCGTCGACCCAGGAGCCGCGCCGCCGGTCGTGGCGCCCAACCGTGGCGCTGTCTGGGTCGAGACTCTCCATTCCAACCGTAATCTGAGTCCGGCAACTGGAAAATCCTACGAACCGCTGACCCCAAAGCATTTTTCTTTTAACGCACCGATGGGCGCGTGCCCGGTTTGCCATGGTCTTGGCCAGAAAATGGTTTTTGACGAGAGCCTGATTGTGCCCGACGCGGAGCGCTCGCTGGAGGGAGGGGCGGTTTTGCCGTGGCGTCGTGGAGGCAAACGGATGGTGGTGTATTACAAGGCGATGCTGCGCAGTCTGGCTGCTCACTACCAGCAAAGTATGGACACGCCGTACAAAGATCTGCCGAAGGCATTTCAGCAGGTGTTGGTCCGCGGCTCCGGCGCTGCGGAAATTGAGTTCAGTTTCTGGCGCGCCGGCAAAATGAGCAAGGTCTCCCGGCCGTTCGAGGGCGTGATTCCGAACCTCCAACGTTTGTACCAGGAGAGCGAAAGTGAATTCACGCGGAATCGGCTAAAGGGATTCATGAGCCCGCAGTTCTGTGATGCTTGCAATGGCCAGCGGCTTAAACCCGAGATTCTGGCGGTAAGGCTTGGCGGTCCGGCACCCGCCCGGAACGGCACGTCCGAGAGCCCCGCCGCTCCCGACCAGGCCGGTCCTCCTGATCCCTCAGCGGAAACCACATTCACGGGAGCTGCGGAGGCAGTTGCTTGTACGGACGGCGCTCCGCCAAAACTCCCCGGCCTTTCCATTATGGACGTGTGCGCTCTCTCAGTGGAGAGAGCCGACGAGTTTTTCCTGAATCTCAGACTCACGTCCTATCAGGAGAAAATCGCTCACGATATCATAAAAGAAATCCGGGCGCGGCTCGGATTTCTGAAGAATGTCGGCTTGGGTTATCTAACGCTGAATCGAGAGAGCGGCACGCTCAGCGGCGGCGAAGCGCAGCGTATCCGCCTGGCAACCCAAATCGGGGCCGGGTTGGTGGGCGTGCTTTATATCCTGGACGAGCCCAGCATTGGGTTGCATCAGCGGGACAACGACCGACTGCTGGTGACGCTGCAAGGCTTGCGCGACCTCGGCAACTCGGTCCTCGTCGTCGAGCATGATGCCGATACGATTCGCCATGCCGATTATATTCTGGACCTCGGTCCTGGGGCCGGAGTGCGGGGCGGCGAATTAGTTGCCGCGGGCACCTTGCCCGAACTGCTGGCTCACCCGCAGTCGCTCACGGCTAAATACCTGACCGGTGAGCTTTCCATTCCCCTCCCCAAACAGCGCGTCAAACCGTCGGCCGACCGGGGCTGGCTCGAGGTGCTTGGCGCCAGGGAAAATAATCTCAAGAATATCGATGCCCGGATTCCCCTGGGGACCCTGACGTGCGTCACTGGCGTCAGCGGGTCCGGCAAAAGCACGCTCGTCGATGATATTCTGCGGCGCGCTCTATTTCGCAAATTCTTCGGGTCCAAAGAGCGTCCCGGCCAGCACCGGGTGCTCAAAGGCTTTGAGCAGTTAGACAAAGTCATCGTCATCGATCAGACCCCGATTGGACGCACCCCGCGCAGCAACCCCGCCACCTACACCGGCATGTTCACGCATATCCGCGACCTCTTTTCGCGATTGCCGGCCGCCAAAATCCGCGGGTACGAGTCTGGCCGGTTCAGTTTCAACGTCAAAGGTGGCCGGTGTGAAAAGTGCCAGGGCGATGGCCTGATTCGGATCGAGATGAATTTTTTGCCGCCGGTGTACGTGACCTGCGAAGCTTGCAACGGCCGCCGCTACAATCGTGAAACCCTCGAAATCAATTACAAAGGCAAAAACATTGCCGACGTCCTCGATATGACGGTCGACGAGGCCGTCACTTTTTTTCGCGCCGTCCCGCAAATTTACGAGCCGTTATTGACCCTGGCCGAGGTAGGCCTCGGGTACATTGGACTGGGCCAATCGGGCACCACGCTGAGCGGAGGCGAAGCGCAACGTGTCAAACTGGCGGCCGAACTGAGCCGCAAAGCCACCGGCCACACCCTTTATATCCTGGACGAGCCAACCACCGGCTTGCATTTCCATGACGTCGCCAAACTCCTCGAGGTCTTAATGAAACTTCGAGCTTCAGGCAACACCTTGCTGGTCATTGAGCATAACCTGGACGTAATCAAAACTGCCGATTGGATTCTTGATCTCGGCCCGGAAGGTGGAGAGGGCGGGGGTGTTATTGTGGCACAAGGCACCCCTGAAACGGTGGCGCAATCGCCCCTCAGCCATACGGGCGCGTATCTGCGCGAGGTGCTCGAGAGGGAGCGGGGAGCTGTACCGGGTTAGTTAGAATTCGGGTGCCGGAGGGCGACAAATCCGAAACCCGAAACCCGAAGGCCGAAATCCGAATCAGAGCGGCGCGCGGGCATTCTGCCCGCAGAAATAAACAAAACGGCCTGGCGCCAGATCTTCTGCATGGGCCAGCTTCGGTTCGTGGATCGCTGCGGACAACGGATGTCCGCGCGCCGGCACGCGCCTTTTGGCGATTGTTTATCCGGGGCGCGCCGTCCATCATGGCGCAAACATTTTTAGTCGATCAATTTAGGAATGAAAATAGCTCTGTTCGGCCTTTCCGAAATCAAACTCGGCAAACATAACTTGAAAGATCCGCGCCTGGATCAAGCGGATAAGCTCGTGGAAGCGGATAAGAAGAGCTACGCGCAGGTGGACATCGTGCCTGAAGACGAGTTGCTCGATGCCGATTGCGTCCTGGCTTCAATGGACGGCAAAGCCGACCTAATCCTCAAGGACCTCGAGTTTGTGGAAACGCGCCTGGGCCGCGACCCGCAACCCGCCGAACGGGCCGCCTTGGAGAAGATCCGCGGCCTTTTGGAGGCCGAAAAATTCCTCTTTAATTCCGGCCTTGCGCCCGAAGATCTGCAAGCTGTGGCGGCGCATAATTTTTTCACCGGCAAACCCGTTTGCGTGGCCACGCCTGAAGAGATTCAAGCTCCCGAAGCGCTGTTGTTGAAGGCTTTTCGCGAGGCGGGGTACATTTGTTTTCTAACCGTGGGCGGTAAAGAGAACCGGGCCTGGCCCATCCGCAAGGGCATCACTGCCCTGGAAGCCGCCGGGACCATTCATACGGACTTGCAAAAGGGCTTCATTCGCGCCGAGATCATCGGGTTCGACGATTTTGTGGCGGCCGGAGGTGAAACGCAGGCCAAACGCGCCGGCAAACAGCGGCTGGAAACCAAACAATACGTGATGCAAGACTGTGACGTGGTGAATTTCCGGTTCAACAAGTGACCCACAGGATTTTACTGCTTTGCTGCGAGGTCTTGTTTGCTAGGCTGACTCAGCTGCGGACATGAATTTTTTGGTCAGAACTTTTCTGCTTCTGATGTGCGGTGCCCTGGCTGTCCCTCAGATCCGGGCCGCCAGCTCGGCCGAAAATCAGGCCTTCGCGACCGCTGAGAAGGTTTACTTCGATGGAGATTATAAAAATGCCGAAATTGATTTCCGGACTTTCATCCAGAAATTTCCCGGCTCGGCCCGGATCCCCGAAGCGGTCCTGTATGAGGCGCAGGCGCGGATCAAGCTGGGTGATTTCGCCGCCGCGCTTAAGTTGCTCGCCGAGCGCCAGGCGGAAGCGGGCGCCCTCGCCGATTGGTACCTGCTCTGCCAGGGAGAGGCGCTGTTGGCCAAAGGCGACTTTGCCCATGCGGAGACTAATTTTATCAAGTTGGACCGGGAATTTCCCGGCTCGTCTCACCGGCTAGCCGCGGTGGTCAACGCCGCCCTGGCCTGCATGCGCCAATCCAAGTGGCCGCAAGTCAGCGAATTGCTGGGCCGCACCAACGGTATTTTCAAGCTCACGGCCGTTACCAACCACGCCAGCCCGGAGGTTATCCGCGGCTTCCTCTTGCTCAGCGAAGCGCAATTGTCTCAAGGGGACGCCGGCGCCGCCGAACAATCACTGCAACAGTTGAGCGCCTCGCCGCTCGACCCGACCAACAACTGGCAGCGGCAATACTTGCTCTGCCGCGTCTTGCAGACCGCCGGACGCCTTGAAGACGCCCTTCAAAACACGACCAACCTCTTGGTCCTGGCCGAGGCTACTGGCCAGCCCTCGTTCCAGGCGCAATCCCGCGCCTTTGAGGCGGCGCTGCTCGAACGGCTCGGACGGCCCGAGGAGGCCATCGCCGCTTATCGGCAGAATTTGGCCGCCGGAATTCCCGAGCAAGAGCAGCGCGAGGCGTTGCTCAAGATCACCCAGCTTTCGCTGGCGACGGGCAAAGTTCCTGAAGCGGTGCAGGTCCTGCAAAGCTACCTTAATCAATTTCCCACGAACGAATGCTCGGACCTGGCCTTGCTGACATTGGGAGAGTTGCGCCTGCGTCAGTATCAGCCGGGGGGCATGACGAACCTGGTGGAGCTCGCTGCGACCAATGCGCCCGGAGCTACGAACTTTCTCGAACAGGCCATCGTCGCGTTCCGAAATCTGACCAACACTTTTCCGAAGAGCCGGCTGATTGGCAAGGCGCACCTGGACCTGGGCTGGTGTTACTGGCTGGCCGGCGAAAACATGGCCGATGCGCGGCTGCTCTCACTGAGCCAGACCTCCTTCCAGGACGCGGTAGCTCTGCTTCCGCGTTCCTTCGATCAGGCCCAGGCTTATTTTAAACTCGCGGACGCGCAATACCAACTCACTAACTTTGCGGCCGCGATTAGCAATTACAGCACCGTCGCTGAGCGCTTCCACGACCTGTCGGAAGTGGAGACCAACCTGGCTGAACCCGCCCTCTATCAGATCGTGCGTGCCGGGCTGGCGGCTCCCGATGAACGCAGCGAGACCAATGCGCTTGCCAAAATTATGGGTTCCTTTCCCAATGGCGCGTTCACGCGCCGCGCGGTCTTTCTCGTTAGCCAGCAAATGGGCCCCGGCTTTGCGGCCGCGGCGCGCGGCCTTTTCAACGAGGCGGCCCGCGGCGCGACCGGTTCGCCGCTCTTGGCGGAAATCGAGTTGGCCATTGCCCGCACGTACGAAGAAGAAGGTCAGTGGGACCAGGCCGCCTTGCGATATGATGCCTGGCTGGCTGCTTTTTCCAATAATCCAGCCCGGCCGCGCGCCGAATATTTCCAAGCCATGGCCAATTACAACGCCGGCAATGAGACCAATGCGCTGTTGCAATTCACCAACCTGATCTCACGCTTCCCGACCAACGAATACGCGCCCCTGGCCCAATGGTGGGTGGCCGATTACTTTTACCGAGCCGGTAATTTCGTCGACGCTGAAATCAATTATAAATTCGTTTACCAGAACTACGGTTCCTCCTCGCTCGCGTATCCGGCGCGAATGATGGCCGGCCGCATGGCCGTTCAACGCCAGGACTGGCAAAATGCTCCGGGCTATTTCCTGTCGCTGGCCAATGACAAAAACTGCCCGGCGGATTTGCAGGCGCAGGCGCTCGATGCCTACGGCGACACCTTTCTCATGCAGAACTCGTCGAACAAGCTGGGTGATTATCGCGAGGCTTTCAAGACCTTCGAGCTGATTTGCCGAACCTATCCCACCAATCCGGTGGCGACTTTGGCCTGGGGTCAGAAAGCCATTTGCCTGCTCCAGTTTGCCGGGACCAATACGCAGGACTTTGCCCCCGTCACAAACGCCTTCCAGCAGGTTCTCGATTCACCCTTGGCCAACGCCACCGCCCGCAGCATCGCCGAAGTCGGTTTGGGATTCACTTTCGAGAAAATCGCCGATACTCGAGCCGAAACGGAAAAACCTGAATTGCTCAACGCCGCTCTGCGGCATTACGAGCGCGTTTTGTACGGGACTGATAACGGGTTTTTGCGAGAAGGCGAAAGCGCGGATCCGTTCTGGACACGCAAGGCGGGACAGGAAGCCGAACGGTTAGCCGAGCGGTTGCAAAATCGCGAGTACGCCATCGGGGTGTATCGCCGGCTCCAACAAATGTTTCCTTACCTGCGCTTCGAGGACAAAATCAAAGCGCTGCAGGCCCAGCGCTGAGCGCGCTGAGCGGGGAAATTTGACACGCCTCCAAACGCGGCTTAGCTTGAAGTGCAATTTAGCTATGGATGTGAGCATCACCACCGACCCTGTAGTGCAGATAACCCCGAGCGCCGCCGGGGAAATAAAGGCGCTGCTGCAAAAGCCTGAGAATGGAGGCAAATCGTTCCGGGTCTACATCGAGCAGGGCGGTTGCTCCGGCATGCAATACTCGATGACCTTTGACGAACAACGCCCGGATGATCTTTTTGCCGAGCTGCTTGGGGTCCAAGTCCTGGTTGATCCGTTCAGCGCCCAATACCTGCGCGGCGCGGTGGTGGATTTCAGCGACAGCCTGACTGCCGGCGGGTTCAAAATCAGCAATCCCAACGCGCGGCAGAGTTGTGGTTGCGGCAAATCCTTTACGGCCTGAGGCAACCCAGCGTTGCCCGGCTGAAAAACGCCGTTCCGTGTGATGCGGAACGGCTTTTTTGTTTTTCCAAGCTATTTCGTTGCCCAGTCGTTCAACTGCCCCCACGCGCGAACCTGAGCGCTTGCCACTATCGGCGCTGCTGCATCGCAGCCAGAATCCACTCAAAGACGTGGGGATTCCTAACACCCTAGCGCTTCGCTGGAGGTGTCCAGGTAGCGCTCGAACGCCTGCACGAATTGACCAAAACGGTAACGTCTCCCGTTTCATTGCCTTTTAACTCAACTTCTGCGGTTTAAGTGAGACACGAGTACCCGGTGGACTGGGCAAATGGTCCTGCCTACCATCGACCTGATGACTGGAATTGACTGCATTGCTGCTTTGAAAGCGCTCGCGGAACAAACCCGGATGCGAATCTTGCGGCTGCTCCTGAAGGACCAACTCAGCGTGAACGAGATTGTTCAGCGGGTAAAAGTTTCCCAATATACAGTTTCCAAGCATCTCAAAATTCTGCGTGAAGCCGGACTGGTCGAGGCGGAGAAGAAGGGTAAGCAGCGGCTGTACACCGTGGCCAAGAATCTCAACACGCAGTTGAAGAGGAACGCAAACGTCCTCGAACTGGGCTGTTGCACATTCCGATTCGACAGGCTTCCCAGGTAAGTCTTCAAATCGCATAACTTCTGATTTTGGATTGCGCCGGCGGGGTTATATATGCACATTTCCGCATACATCCACACCTCCTGTGATTACGTGGCCATGAAACACTCCGATTCTACCAGCCAGGATTCAGCCTCCCGCTCTCCGTCGGTTCCGTTACCGAAAGCCAAGCCGCGCTACATCATGGTCGGCGGCTTTCTTGGGGCGGGAAAAACAACGTCCATCGCCAAGCTCGCCCAATGGCTCACCGACAAGGGCCTGCGAGTGGGGCTGATTACCAACGACCAGGGCAGCCACCTGGTCGACACGACGATGCTGACGGCGCGCGGCTTTGCGGTTAAGGAAATTCCCGGCGGTTGCTTTTGTTGCAGGTTCAACTCGCTGGTGGACGCGGCCAAGCTATTGAAGGCAGAGAGCCGCCCAGATGTTTTCATCGCCGAACCGGTCGGCAGCTGCACCGATTTGGTCGCAACGGTGAGCTACCCGCTTCGTAACCTTTATGGGGCCGACTATTCCATCGCCCCGCTGAGCGTGCTCGTTGATCCCATCCGGGTGCTCCGGGTGCTCGGCCTGGAGGCGGGTGGCCAGTTCTCTGAAAAGGTCGTTTATATTTACCGCAAGCAACTGGAGGAAGCCGACTTGATTGTGGTCAACAAGCGCGACTTGCTGTCGAACGACCAGTCAGCCACGCTGCGCGAAGCCTTGGCGGCTCAGTTCCCGAAGGCGCGAGTCTTTGAGGTATCGGCCCGCCAGGGGACCGGGGGGCTAGAGGGCTGGTTCGAGCACATCGCCCGCACGAACCAGATTCCCCGCGCGATCATGGACGTGGACTATGAGGTCTACGCTGATGGCGAGGCGCGCTTGGGCTGGCTCAACTGCACGCTCCGGCTCGACGCCAAGACCGCCTTTGACGGGAACAAGTTCGTCCACGGATTGGCCTCCGAAATCCAGCAGCGACTTAATCGGGCCGGGGCCGAAATCGCTCACCTCAAAATAACGTTGGATGCCGATAACGAGCTGTCTGATTTGGCGGTAGTGAACCTGGTGAGGAACGATTTTGTTCCCGAGCTATCCCAAAACATCCAGGACAGTTTCGCCGGCGGGGAGTTGACCATTAACATGCGGGCGGAGGCCGCGCCGGAGGTGTTGCGTGGTGTGGTCCAAAGCGCGGTAGAGAAATGCGCGCAGCCCTACGCCACCCTCAACTGGGAGCACATGGAGTTTTTCAGGCCCGGCAAACCCCAACCGACGCACCGACTCACCACGTCAGCGTGACGGGAGCTTTTATGCTGCCTCGGTGGGTCATCGGCTTAAACCGCTCCGGTGACAGTTCGGTATATCTGACCGTGTGGTTGATGTTTCTATGCCCGAGGTAATACTGAATTGTCCATTTGCTAAAATCAAAGCACGCACCATGACCAAGGGCATCATTTTCGACCTCGATAGCTGTCTCAGCCCGGCTGACGAACCGGGCCAGCAACTCTTTGCTCCGGCCTTCGACGCCATCACCAATGCCAACCGAGGCTCGCACAGCGCTTCAATGCTTCAGAACGCCTTTGCCGAC
>DASRFK010000216.1:0-37579 GCA_035651635.1 Verrucomicrobiia bacterium
TCAGCAAGAGCCGGCCACCGAGCCGATGGTAAACTATCTGTCCAAATGACGAGGCGCGGCGCCGATGTCCTTAGGAAGTACTTCTGACACACAACCAAGGTACTTGCTGAAGAACTCAAAATACTTGGGCGATCCCGTCCACGGTTTAACGCAGTAAGCGACATTGCTGGCAAAATCGCGATGATTGCAATTACCACCAGCAATTTGATGAGGGTAAACGCCGTCTATTTCGCCTGAACATGAGTTGTCATTGTTCCAACGGGCCTTTTGGATCACGTTCGTGCCGAAAAAAGCATTGGCCTTCACGCTCTCGGTGCGACCGGCCGCAGTAACAACATCGCAAACCTGGCGATGTGCTACTGTGCGAACTCCGAAGAAGCTGTCCAACGCCGGTGAACGATACTCAGCTTGGCCAATTAACCAGCCGTTACAAACGGGGCCATCGACAAACCGACGGAGGGGGGGGTTAGACTCCTTAACCGCCATGAAAAGGATGCTCGGGTTGGGCCGAGAGGAAGCGCGTTGGCAGGTGCGAGAGCAAGTACCAGCGTTCACCCTAATCGAACTTCTGGTCGTGATTGCCATCATCGCCATTCTGGCAGCAATGCTTTTACCCGTACTTGCGAGGTCGAAAGCGAAGGCTCAGAACATTTACTGCGTGGGCAACCTGAAGCAGTTGGCTGTGGGGGTCGCGATGTATGTGCAGGACTTCCAATACTACCCCACCTGCTTTGGGCCGACTCAGGAGTCACCGACGACCTGGGTCGACGAGATTCAACCCTATGTCAGGCACCAATGGACGAATGACCTGTACCGTTGTCCGGCATACAAGGGACTGACGCTGCTCCCCTTCGCTCACCCGAGAGGCTACGCAGAGCCGATCGGGAGTTACGGGTATAACGCGAGCAAGGGAGATACGTGGAATTTTAGCTGGATCTATGATGGAAGCGGCCCTTTCGCGAACAACTTCATGGTGCGGGAGTCATTAGTCAAGGTGCCGAGCGATATGATCGAGCTTGGAGACGCCGACTTGGTGCGATACAGTGTCGACAACGATAATGGCACAATTTACCCTGGACTGTCTCAAAGCACCAAGCCAATTGTTGGATGGGGGACCATCAGCAAGTGGCTCTATGTGACCAACCCCGATAGACTCAAGTTCGTCATCGCAGAGATGCGCCAACGGCACAGTGGAAGGCAGAATATCGCCTTTTGTGACGGGCACGCGGAGTCCATTAAGTTCGAGAAACTTCAAGAGCAGAGCGACACCGCTATTAGACGCTGGAATTTTAACCACGAGCCTCTGGGACCGTACCCTGGTCCATAAAATCCGAAAGAGACCCGAAGCCCGAACTCCGAAGCCAGAGGTGGCGTTTCCCAGATTATTATTGCCACGAAAGAACGCAGGGAACGCAAAGGGGGGGCTGAGTGGCAGCGTCCGCAGTTCTGCTTGATTCGCAGCGCTCGCGCCTTGCGAAAACCGTGGATTTTTCTACGGTCTGACCCCTCCCACGGCGCAGAAAACGCGCTGCCACGCCTTTTCAGCCTGGTCGTGACCCGCCGACAGTCTTTCGCGAGCTTCAGCAACCAAATACCCCGCCGCTGGTGCAGCAGTGGGCGCGTTCGTTACCGCCCTGGGCTGCGGTTCAAGCGCCAAAGTCGCTCAACCTGCTGTTGGTTTGGACGCCGGCGAGTTGGAGGCCTTTTGTCTGGCGCGTGAAATCAAAGCCGCTGCTGTTTTGATGGACGACCGCGCCGGGCGTAGCGCGGCTATTCATTGCGGAGTTGCCGTGATTGGAACGATTGGATTGCCTGGCGAGCTATTGGAGTGCTTGATGTGATTCGCGATTGGGTTAAAACTCACCCATGCCCTCGGGTTCCATAACAGTAAGGCTCGGTGGCAGCCTCCGCAGTTCGCTTGATTCGCAACGATAAATAAGCTCGAAGAGCGATTGTCGAAAGTATAGATGTGACCCCTATCTCTGCTCGCCCTGCTCGCCTGAGGGGCATGAGCGCTCGTGCGCATCACGCGGAATCCGGCTGGTGGGCGCACCTGGTTTGGGCGATCTCCCTGTTTTTGTGTGGCCTCGGCTCAAAACTCTGGCTCATTCACCGGAGCGGCGTGTCCTTGCCGTATTTGGACCAATGGGAGGCGGAGGCCGGAGGGCTGTATCTTCCCTGGCTGAACCATCAGCTCACTTTCGCCGATCTATTCCGCCCCAACAACGAACACCGGATTGTCTTTACCCGGTTGCTCGACTTGGGCCTGTTCCTGCTCAACCGGCAATGGGACAACCGGGTGGAAATGGTGGTCAATGCCCTGCTGCATTCCGCGACCCTGGCCGGCTTTGGCTGGATGCTGGCCCGTCGCCTGGGAAGACCATGGTGGCCCGCCATCTGGCTTTTGCTCGCGCCGGTATTGGTGCTCCCCTTTGACTGGGAAAACACCCTGTGGGGTTTCCAGTCGATGTTTTACTTCTTACTGCTCTTTTCGCTGCCGGCAATCTGGCTGCTGGCCGGTGCGGCCCCGTTTTCGATGCGCTGGTGGGTGGGCTCCTTGATGTGCGTGGCCGCCCTGTTCACGATGGCGTCGGGTTTCCTGGCCGCCGCCACCGTGCTTGTGATGGTCGGCCTGGAAACGGCGCGGGAACGAAAGGATATGCGCCGGCACCTGCCGACGGTGGCTGTTTGCGTCGTGATCGTGCTGGCTGGTCTGTGGTTGAACGCGCCCATGCCGAGGCATTACGCGTTCGCTGCCCATTCGGCGGCCGAGTTGCTGGGCTCGCTCCTGCGCAACCTGTCCTGGCCCTTGATTGGATCGCCCTGGTTTGCGCTGTTCAATCTCCTTCCGCCCGCGGTCCTCGGCTGGGTGTGCTGGCGCTCCAGGCGGGAGGATCTCGTCATCGAGAAGGGAATTCTCTGCACGGGCATTTGGACCGGTCTGCAGACACTCGCGCTGGCTTACGCGCGCGGCGCAGGCGGCAAACCGCCGGAATCCCGTTACATGGATACGGACAGTCTGCTGATGATCACGGGCGGATTGAGCATTGTCGTTTTGTGGTCGCGCCATGTCGGCCAAATCAACCTCCGGCGATGGCTGCCGGCCGTGGGCGCAGCATGGGCGGTCGGAATTATTGCCGGCCTCGGCTGGTTGACACAACGTGCGGCGCAGCGGGAGATACCACAAAAAGAATTCGATCAGGCGCGCCTGATCGAAAGCACCCGGGAATTCCTGCGCTCTGATTCCTCGGAAGCGTTCATGGCCCCTGACATCCAGGTCCCCCCGCTCGCGCCGATGCTCAAACTGCTTCGGGACCCAGAAATCCGGCGCATTTTGCCCGATTGCCTCCGCGACCCTTTGGAGATTGCGCCGGCGGCAAATCAGGACGGCACATTCGTGAAGGATGGCTTCGGGGCAAAAGACCGGCCAACTGCCGGCGGAGGCTGCTGGGGTTCATTCTCGACCAATGGGCTCCGCGCAGAGGGAAGCTGGTCGAGCCTGATTGTGAAACGAAGCGCGTTACCTTATCTGGCCATACCGGTGACCGGAGACCTCGGCGAACCCGGTTTGTCGCTGGAGTTGGCGGGGAGCGCCTCTGATGGCGCGACACCGGTCAGGCCGCCGGAGATTCCGAGGGGCACATGGCGGTATGTGTATGTTCGAGCTCCTTTGGGGGCATTTCAGCTGGTGGCGCAGGATCACAGCGCGACTGCCTGGTTTGGATTTCAGGCTCCCCGGGAAGTGGGCTTGCTCACTTTTTGGGCGGCAAGATTTGGGGGTGCCTGGAAATTCGTTCTCGGTTTGGGCATCGGCTGCTGGGTGGTCGCGTTGGTCATCAATTTGCGCAAGCGAGCATGAGGAGTTAGTCCGCACAGGCAAATTGAAATTGAATGACAAGAAATTGCATTTTGGGAAAAACGCAGGGTCACATCTTTGACAATTGACATTCGAGTTTTGAGACTTGGCGTCACAGTTCGTCGCCCTTCTGCAGCCGCTTGCCGAACCGGCTGAGCGCCTGGCCGACCGCGGCATAATCCAGACCCCCGGCAAGTTGACCCAGTTCGCCCAGCGGGGCGATCTTCGCGGCGGGGTTTGTGCGAATGCTCAGGGCCGCGGGTTGAAAGCTCCGCGGTCAGGCTCCGGAGTGTTCGCATGTTCGCAGAACTCTGGCATCCCCTTCAGGATGCACTGAACGTGACGGTGCCGGACCGGGGGTCTGCGCTCCGACCGTCCGGCTTACTTTCTGGCAAGCCTCCGGCATGGCTTGAGGTCGGCAACGGGGCTAATCCCACTGTCCAAGACGGGGGGGCGCGCTTTATAAAAAGAGAGTAATTCAATCCCTGTCCGGTTTGATTCTTTGGATTTCCACCCGAACTTTGCCGAACTGTCCCGAAGTGATCCGAAGCATCCCGAACCTTAGAATGCTGCTCCAAGTGGCCGGGCGCTTCAGCGCTGTAACCTCACCACAATGTAGGGCGTCTCGGCATTCAGGTCGGGATGAATTCGGCCGTTCCCCTGCTGGTCCAGCACCTCGATGAAATACATCAGATCCCAGGTGTGCCTGATGTCCTGCGCCGGGATAACTCCTTTATATTGGTCCCCCTGCCCCGTCGGGATCATTGGCACCATTTTGTAATCTTCGCGCTGGTTGACGCTGCGGTACCGTAGCCGCACCCACTTCACTCCCGTCGCAGCTCGGACCTCGGCCACGACAGTGAGGGGCTGGTCGACCGGTGCGGACAGAACGGGCTGATGCGTCACTTGAATTGAAAAGAGATTAGTGTTGCCGGGAGAAGCTTTGAACAGAGGTGCCGGCCTGGCGGCAGCCCGAGGCACCAGGTCGCTTTGCTGCTGTTGCAGCCGGGCAACATCTTTTTCCAGCGCGGCCAACTCATCGCGCCAATGGCCGCAAAGATCGGCGCTCCGCACGCCCATCATCAGGTCGTCCGCATAAAAATCTCCCGCGGCAACGACCATTTGGCGCCAGGCGTCCACCGCGTTCTGCTCGTCGGCGATGGCGACGGCCAGTGCGTGAGGGTCTTTGGTCCGTTCGAATAACCGGTAATTGACCGCAGCCGGGATCCGTCGCGAGTGAAAAAGCGCCAGATTGGCCAGGATCTTCAGATCCGTAACTGTGGAATCGAACTCCTTGTTGCGATGGCTGCCGATCTGCCTTTCCGCTTCGGCAATATCCGCCGCGACCTCAGCGGCTGCCTGCGCAAACCATCGGCTGTTTTCGGCCGGCCGGACCTTTGCCGTTTCTCCTCCTTCAATAAGCATTTGCGCTTCCTCATCGAAGCTGGCGAACTGCGCGAGGTCGCTTCCTTCAGCTCTAGCATATCCGGGCAAATCTCCCAGACGTTGCTTTTCCGCCCAACCGCGCGTCATCGGAAAAGCCGAGTACGGATAGCACGAAGCGACGATGCGCGGCAGGATCCAACTGGCCCGGTGCAAGCCCCGCTCGATGAACGGGGCGGCTACGTTGCCGAAGCGGCGCTGAAACTCCCGTTGCCACACTTCCGCGGGCGATTGGTGTCGTACCCCATGCGGCCAAAGACCTGGTAGAAATGCCAGTAGCGCTCAAATTCGTAATCATAATACCGATGCGCAGGAGTCAGGAGGTCAAAGACCCTGGCATCGTGCGGCTGGGCCTCCATTTTCGTGCAGAGCGGCTCGTTCACTTCGAAACCGTCGCCCTCATAGAGGTGGGAGCTTTCCGCGAAGCGGCGCGCGTATTCCGGATCGCCCCACAACAACACCCGCGCCGTGCCGCCATTCCACAGCCGCCAGTGCATCTTGTATTGTTGCGGGTAGCGCAACATATCGGCGTAGCCGTGGCGGCGGTCGAATTGGTTTTCGCGGTTGATGTGCGTGGGATGAAACGGCAAGCCCATTTGCTCCATCCAGTATTTAGTGGTAATCCGAAACGGCACGCCCGCCTCAACCGCGTCCTGGATGACCGAGTCCGGCAGGCCTTTGGCGCGCAAATCCAACCGCAAGGTCGGGGCCGCCTCTTTCATCATCTGGAACACATCCCGCCAGAACGCTTCCTGCTCGGTGTTTTTTAACCCCGATTCGTCGTGCATGCGGAACTGAATAGCGTCCAGCGCCGGCACCTGTTTCACAAACTTCGCGAGCGCCGCTTTGGTGTAGCGGACCAGGTTTTCCGCGTTTACACCCCAAACCAGGCCGGGCACGGGTCTTTTGGTGGCTTCATTGGCCCCGGGAATCCCGCCGCCCTGGACGCCGCCGCGGTAGATGTGGTCCCAGATGCCGACGGTCAACTTGAGGCCGCGGTCGTGGGCCATCCCGATGAGGCGGTTAAGAGCAACGAGATTGCGTTGTTGCTCCTCGGGTTTGATCCCCACCATCCGCACGTCAGGAAACTCTTCCACATCGAAGAAGTAAGGATAACACGGGGCGAGAAATCCTCCGTTCTCATAACCAAAAATCACGACCAGGGAGTTGAAGCGGTTTTGGGCCAGCAGGTCCAGATACCGCGTCCAATAAGCCTCGTCGTAAAAACGGCTCTCCCAATAGGCCCGATTGAAAGTGTAGATCGAAAGCGCGCGCTCGGGCGTGTAGGGCTTTTCGTCCAGGTCACGCACTTCGCCGAATGGCTGCGAGGCGGATTCCGCCCAACTCACCCGCTCTGCCAGGTCCAATAAACCATACATTAACCCGCGGGGATCGGCCCCCGCTACCAGGACGAAAACCTTGCCGTCGCGATCGAAGCTCCGGATCAGCAGCGACTCCGCGTCTTTGGGTGGAGGGAGTTTGGATTCCGCCAGGAATCTGGCTGCCTCACCCGTACCCGATGAAAGACCGGCGATAACTACTGCCTGTCCGTGGGCCAACCGCCGCGATGTCATTTGCTCGAGCGAAACTCCCTTGGCCAGAAGCGCTGCGCGCAGTTTCGTCAACCCATGCTGAACCGGGTGGGGCGCATCGTCGTTGATAACCAGGGAGACGCCCGGCGTTGCATCGGCAAACACCGGCGAAACTGCCGCTAAACTCACCGTAAGAGCCGCAGAAAATATCCAGAGGAATTTCCAAATAGGGGCGAGCGGGCTCATGGGCCGATTCAAACAGAAGGGCCCAATGTTGGCGATAGTTTTAGGAACCACCAATTAACACGGCAAGGAATTCCGCTCGGAAGGCCTCGCCGACAATAGTTCAGCCGGCCACCGCGTCGGTGAGGCGGATGATTTTATCGAGGGAGATGAGAGGACGGAAACCGGTAACGGCCGCGAGTTTGTCGATCTGAGGTTTGCGGCGGCGCATATCGTCGAAGCCGGGAGCATAGGCTTGATTGTAAGCCACAAATTCAACCGTTGACTTCGAGCCTAAAATCTTGATGACTCGCTCTGCCAATTCGCGAATCGATACTTCTTCGGTGCTGCCGACGTTGAACACTTCACCGCGCGCTTTGGGACAATCCTGAAGTCGGACGACGGCTTCGACTGTGTCGCTGACATAGCAAAAGCAGCGGGTTTGCAGGCCATCGCCGTAGACCTTGAGCGGTTCGTTGTTTCGCGCCGCGGCGATGAACCGTGGCAAAACCATTCCATACCGCCCGGTTTGCCGCGGTCCGACGGTGTTGAAAAGCCGCACGATGGTGACGGGCAAGCCATGCTCTTTGGCGTAAGCCAGGGCCAGGAATTCGTCCATGAGTTTCGAACAGGCATAACCCCAGCGGGCCTGGTGTGGCGGTCCGATCAGCAAATCGTCTTCTTCGCCGAAGACCGGTTTTTGGCTCTTGCCGTAAACCTCAGAAGTCGAGGTGAGCAGCACCGGCAGTTTATGACTCGCGGCTGCGTGCAAGAGTACCTCCGTCTCGTGCAGGTTGGTTTGCAGCACGTGAATGGGCGTATTCACGACCAATTCCACTCCCACTCCTGCCGCGAGATGATAAACGGATTCTGCTTCGCCAACGATTTGATCCAGCACCGGGCAAT
The DNA here is from genome assembly GCA_035651635.1 of Verrucomicrobiia bacterium. Classification (GTDB taxonomy): domain Bacteria; phylum Verrucomicrobiota; class Verrucomicrobiia; order Limisphaerales; family UBA8199; genus JANXQE01. Next base: position 7,960 of record DASRFK010000216.1, read on the forward strand.
TCGAAACCTTCGACTCAAGTATTTTCAGCCCGGGATGCTTTGCCACCGATTTTAAGTTATCGAGGCTGCCGGTCGACAGGTCATCGATCACCACCACCCGCTTTCCGGCCGCCAACAGTCGCTCGACCAGGTGCGAACCGATAAAACCGGCTCCTCCAGTCACCACGATGGTCGAGGGTTTGCCCGTGTTCGCCACAGTGCTCAACCTTATTGTCCCTCGTGTTCGGGCAGTTCTCCCGCTGCTTTCTTGCCCGGCAACTCGGGGATGACGTCGACTGGGCCGGCCGTTTGTGCGGAATTCAAGACGGGCTGGGCCGCTTGAGAATTGAGCGCGATTGACCCCCCACTCGAAGGCATGAGCGCCTTGGCTACCGCTTCGGCGAGCTTCTGTCGGTAGGCTGGCGCCTCAATCAAGCGCGCCTCTTGCCGGTTGGAGAGGTAACCGCCTTCGACCAGGATGGCGGCACGTTGTTGGCCGCGGAGCACGCCGGGAAAACGCGCGCGTCGGATGCCGCGGTCATGTCCGCCATTGACCTCTAAGAGCGCGCGGTGAACTCGGGCCGCCAGCAGAAGGTTTTCTGGATCAAACGCGTTGTTCGGGAAGGTCTGGCGGATCTCGTCTGGAAAACCGCGAGTCAGACTGGAGGGCATGCCGGTTGGTGTGAGGCAATAGGTTTCCAATCCGGCTTCGTTCTCGTTAGGCGCGGCGGAATTAAAGTGCAGGCTGATGAACAAATCGGCTTTGTGTTGGGTGGCAAACGCGACCCGGTTCGAAAGGGCAAGGTCGGTGTCATTGGAACGGGTGAGAAAAGCCTTGTGGTGGCCCGCCAACAGAAGCGCCTGCAGGCGCAACGCCCAATCCAGGGTGAATTCCTTTTCGTAATGATTGTCCAGAACACTTTTGGTGCCGGCATTTTCGCCACCGTGTCCGGGATCAATCACGATGACCGGGTCGTTGGCCGGCGCGAGCCCGGGTCCGCCCTGGATTAGCGGTTGTACGGTCTTGAGGAGATCCAAGCCGTGAATATAGGGCTGGCCGTCGATAACTTGCGGCGCAAAGCCCAGCCGAAACTCGGTGCCGTCCCATTGTGACAATTGGCTGCCGGCGTGAAAGACGAACGAGCCGTTGGTGGTCTGCAGCGCGTAGGTGGGCGAAGGTGCTCCGTCGAGGTGGATCACGGGCCCAAGGTTATTGACGCGGGACCACCGCTGGAGTGGAACCCAGGTTTCGAAAGTGGGGAGTGGCGCCGGTATGGCGGAAACTGGCTTCTTGGACGGTGAGGAAGAACCCGAATCGATCGGTCCGGCGACGGGAAAGACTGGGCTGGGCTGAACCACGGTATTGAGATCCGACCAAACCGGCGCGTGGGAAGAATCGCGCTGGTTTGGTGAGGCGCACCCGGCCAACAGGATGACGGCCAAATAACCGCAAGCGTTCGCTCGAAACCGCACCGAGCCATTGTGCTGAAGGTCGCATCCGAGACAAGCCGTTTCGGATATGGTTTCGGATATGGACATCCCCGCGGCCGGCCATATAGTAACGCGATTTAAGATAAACTGGACCGCTTGACTTGAGAATTGTGGTCGCCATCACGGGAGCCAGCGGCGTTCTTTACGCGCAGCGATTGCTGGACCAGCTCGATCCGCGCGAGCATGAAGTGCACGTGATCTTGAGCAATTATGCCCAGGTGGTGATTTCAGAAGAACTGCCGGCCGGCTTGAGACTCAGCCAGGGTGTGCGCACTCATAGCCTGAAGAGCATGAATGCGCCGTTTGCCAGCGGGTCAAATGCTCCCGATGCGATGGTGGTGATTCCGTGCAGCATGGGGACACTGGGCCGAATCGCCCACGGCTACAGTGAAGATGTCTTGCTGCGAGCGGCGGACGTGGTGTTGAAGGAAAAAAAGAAGCTTATCCTGGTGCCTCGCGAGACGCCGCTTAACCTGGTTCATATCAAGAATTTTGAGCTGCTGGCCTTGGCCGGAGCGATTCTCCTGCCGGCCAACCCGGCGTTTTATACCCGGCCCACTACCATCGAAGCAGTCATCGATACCGTGGTCTCTCGCGTGTTGGACCACCTCGGCGTGCCAAATCAGCTCTCGCCGCGCTGGCGGCCGGAGCAGGATTGAATCGTCGCGCAGACGAATGTTCGGCGTTGTAAAAAAGTGGGGGTCGTTCGTCAGGTTTTCGCACACGCTCTTTGCTCTCCCGTTCGCTCTGGCGGCCATGGCCGTGGCGGCTCGAGCCAATCACGGCTGGCCGGGTTGGAGCACCTTTGGCCTGATTCTCGCCGCCATGGTGTCGGCGCGCACGTGCGCCATGGCGTTTAACCGAATCGTCGATCGGAAATTCGACGCTTTGAACCCGCGCACGGCCGGCCGCCATTTGCCGCGCGGCAAAATCAGTCTGGCTGGGGCCTGGACTTTGTGCTTCCTGTCGGCGGTGGGACTTGTGGCCGCCAGTTTTGGGCTGAACCGGCTCTGCTTTTATCTTTCGCCGCTGGCATTGGCGGTGATCTGTTTCTACTCTCTGACTAAGCGCTTTACCAGTTATACGCATGTCTTTCTCGGTTTGGCTTTGGCCCTGGCGCCAGTGGGCGCCTGGCTGGCCGTCAAAGGCTCGGCGGTTTCCGGTTGGGAGGTCATGGAGATGGTCGTGTTGGCGGCCTCGGTGGTTTTGTGGCTGGTCGGATTCGACATTATTTATTCATTACAGGATTATGAGTTCGATCGGACGCACGGTCTGCACTCGCTGGCGGTGGCATGGGGTCCGAGCAACGCGCTCCAGGCGGCTTTCCTGGCTCACATGGTGATGTGCGGGTTGTTGTTGCTCTTTGGATTGCTGTGTGGATTCAAAGTCGCCTACCTGGTGGGATGGTTCATTATTGTGGGCTGCCTGGTGTTGGAACATTGGATCGCGCGGCGAAGGAGCTTGAACTGGGTTCAGACCGCGTTTTTTCGGCTCAACGCAGTGGTCAGCAGCGTGTTCCTGCTCGTGACGCTGGCGGAGGTAATTTTTCAGGGTGGTTTTCGCGTGCGGTAGGCAGCGACCATTCTCATTTTGGAGCCGCTGCCGCATAAATGCGGCCTTCAGTTTGCTCCGGAACGCCGCATTTATGCGGCCCGGACGCTTCAAAATCTCAAGATTCGAATTGTCCGACCAGGCAGGAAAGCCGCTTGCCTTGCCCGGCTGTTTAAGCGCATGCTACCGGCAACATGGGCCTGCCTACTGAACCTGTCACCTTGACTGTTGCGCAGCTGGATGAACTGAACCGCAAGCTGGCCAACATGCGCCACGACATTAACAATAATCTATCGCTCATCGTGGCGGCCATGGAACTCATCCGCCACAAGCCCCAAATGACTGAGCGCATGATGGCGACTTTGGGCGAACAGCCGGCCAAAATTGGCGATGCGATCGGCAAATTCTCCGCGGAGTTCGAGCGCACCTTTGGTATAACGAGGCCGTAGTGGCAAGCCAAAGGCTGTCGCGTAAGTCCCCCGAAATCCGAAATCCGAAAGAAGCCCGAAGTCCGAAGGCCGAATTCATGCATGGTGCGCCTGCTTTTCGGACTTGGATTTCGACTCGAAAACGTACTTGCACCAAATTTAGCCGGGCTCTGCTCGAAGTTCTGAGACCGCCGACTCGCCGGGTGCGACTGCGGTGAGGCTTGCCTTTTTGACTTTGCCAGCGACGCTCTGGCATATTGCCGCGGATGGAACTAACCGAAGCGGAGCTGATCGCCGCCGTGTTGCAAGGCGATGCTGAGAGCTTCGGTCCCCTGGTTCAAAAGTACTCTCCTCGGGTTTTTGCCACCGCCCGCCGTTATGCCCGCCGCGAAAGCGAGGTGGAAGACATTGCGCAGGAAGTCTGGGTCAAGGCTTACCAAAAACTGGCCAGTTTCCGCGGGGAGGCCCCATTCGAGCATTGGCTGATGCGCCTAACGGTGCGGACTTGTTATGATTTTCTCAGGAGCCACCAAAGGAAAAAAGAGATGAGTTTCTCGGAGCTCAGCACCCCGGAGGTCAACTGGCTCGAATGCTTCGCCGCCCAGCCCGACGAGGGAAGCGAACACGCGGACGCCGCGCGAAAGCTGGTCGAGCGAATATTGGAAAGCCTTTCGCCCGCGGCGCGGCTGGTGATTACGCTATTAGAGATTGAAGATCGCTCGGTGAAAGAGATTGCAGCCTTAACCGGCTGGTCGATCCCACTGGTCAAGGTGCGCGCCTTCCGCGCGCGAGCGGAAATGAAGAAGGTGCTGGCGAAGCTAAAGCGAGAGAAGTATCTGTAACCGGCTCGGAAAGCCGGGCGTCTGAATTTATACAGGCCATATGAACGTGGACGAGCTCCAAAACAAGTTGATCGCTGCCGCCCGGAGGCAGTCGCCATCGGAAGCGGTGCCGTATGCCTTCGATCGGCGCATCCTTCAGCGCGTCAAGAGCATGGCCGCGCCGGATGTTTGGGCCACTTGGGCCCAGGCTCTCTGGCGCGCGGCCGCTCCCTGCGTTGGAGTCGCGTTGCTATTAGCCGCGTGGGCCATGCTGAGCTCCTCGAGCAATCCATCGAACACGGTCCCGGATATTTCGCAGCAGTTTGAAAACACCGTGCTCGCTGCCGCCACGCTGGATCAACCACCTGCCGATCCGTTACGGTGAACTCCTGGAAGGTCATTCTGGCTACGATGGTCATTTTCGGAGCCGGAGTCGTAACCGGCGCCCTGGTGCTGCATTTCAGTCTCGGCGCCAACGACCTGAGGCATCCTCGGGCGGGGCGCCTCGGTGAGCCGGGTTCTCCCGGTGGGATGCGCTTGGAATTTCTGCGCCGGATGCAACGCGACCTTGACCTGACTGCGGATCAACGCGAGCACATTGACAAAATCCTGAGGCAAAGCCAGGAGCGTACGCGGCGGATAATGGAACCGGTCGCGCCGCAGTTGCATCAGGAATTGCAGCGGGCCAAGGCTGAATTCCGCGAAGCCTTGTCGCAGGAACAACAAGCGCGGTTCGACGAATTAGTCAAAACGCAACAGCGTTTCAAGGAGCAGCGCCGCCCCGGACATCCGGAACCCTGGCTGACCAACGCGGCCGCGACCAATTCCATCTAACGAGGCGCAGCTTCAGACCGCTCGCTTTCCGTGTATTCCGAGTATTCCGTGGTCCATTCCACCTCGCCAGCATTGCTGCCTAAAACTTGACCTGATTACAACAAGTTTTGCAGTTCAAGGAATCTAGTGAGGCGGGCCTCAGATCGGCGGCACAGCACCACCTGATGCCGGCGGTGGACAAATCACTTGCATCTGAGAGGACCAGTGCAACTGTGTTCTGGAAAACAGGTCATGTCATCGCCCTGCTCCGCCTGGAATTATCTAAAGTGCTCGCCGCAGGGCGGCTGGGCTGGGGTCAGAATCCGCTCACTTAAGGCCGCAGGACTGTTGGTGGTTTTATCTATTCTGGCAGTTACTGCGAATTGGCGCTGTACTGCCAGTCAGCAGTCGGACAGCGCCGAGGAGTTTTTCAACAGCACGAATTTGCTGACATTCAGCGTCGAGTTGGATGAGGCCGCCTTTGAACAGCTGACCGAGCATCCCAGAACGTATGTGCGGGGCAGAGTGCGGGTAGGCGAGCAGGTTTGGGAGCAGGTAGGCATTCGGCTCAAGGGCAGCGGCACGTTTCAACCGGTCTATGAACGGCCAAGCCTGACTTTGAAATTCAACTGGAAGGAAGCTGGTCAGCGGTTCGCCGGACTCAACAAACTACTCCTTGAAAACTCCGGCCAGGATGCCACCCGCATGTGCAAACTCATAGCCAACGCCGCCTATAGCGATGCTGGGATTGCCGCGCCGAGAATTACCCATGCGCGGGTGCTGCTGAATGGCCGGGACCTGGGGCGCTACGTTGTTTCGGAGGCGATCAATAAGCAATTTCTGAAAGCCCATTTTGGAGATGACAGCGGAAACTTGTACGAGGCTGATTTCAGGGACATTAATCGGATGCTCAAACAGGCCAACGGGGCACCAGGAGATCAGAGCGATCTGCGGTCGCTGGCTCGCGCCGCGGCGGTAACCAACGGAACCGAACGACTTGAGGCGCTTGGTCGGATCCTGGACACGGACGAATTCCTTAATTACCTCGCGTTGGAAATGATTTTGGCCAATTGGGATGGCTATGCCTTTTATCAAAACAATTACCGCCTCTATCATGATCCGGCTTCGGGCCGGATTACCTTCATTCCCCACGATTTGGATAATACACTTTTTGAGTCGGGCATGTGTTTGATGCCGCCGCGGAATGGGTTGCTCACAGGGGCCTTGTTGGACACTACCGAAGCGCGACAGGCTTTTCGGGCTCGGGTGGAACGACTCGCCCCAAAGATCCTGGATGCGGAACGAATCAAAGAGCGCGTAAACGCCAGCATTGCGCGGCTTAGCCAGGGTATGAGCTCACAGGCGTTGACCCGGCTCCAGGAACAGGCTGCTCTGCTCGAAACACGCGCTGCCGAGCGACTCGATCATATCCGCAATGAATTGGCCGGACGGCGTCCGCAAACTCCCGAATTTGATTCCTCCGGCGTGGCGCGCCTCAGTGGTTGGACTTCGAAATCGGATTGGAACGGAGCGGAAGTCAGGACGGAATTCGAAGATGACCTGGTCTCTTATTGGATCGACGCCGAGCGGGGCTACTGTTTTGGCTCATGGCGTTTGCCCGTGTGGCTACCGGCGGGCCGCTATCGAGTGGAAGGCTCAGCCCGGGTTAGGGGCGTGGCTGGGTTGCCCAGCCAGACTGGCTCGGGAGCGGGCTTGCGCGTCATTGGCACCCGCCGCGGCAGCGGCCTCCAGGGTGATTGCAGCCGTTGGACCCTGGTACGGTACGACTTTACTGTTCAACCGGACTGTGAGTGGGTGGAACTAATCGCCGAATTGCGCGCCTTCTCAGGGTCAGCCTGGTTCGATCCGGATTCGTTGCGGTTGACACGCCTAAGCAAGACGACCCGGCCTTGACCGATCTTGCTCAGCAGGTATCGGCGCGCGGACTTTTCGAGTCCGCAGAGATCCGCGAACCGGATCCGGCGCAGGAGACAATCGGACATCTGCTGGTGGTCGGCCGTTTCTGCGGGCAGGAATGCCCGCGCGCCGGAGCGCGGACTTTTTAAGTCCGCAGAGATCGCCGAACCGGATCCGGCGCAGGAGACAATCGGGCATCTGCTGGTGGACGGCCGTTTCTGCGGGCAGAATGCCCGCGCGCCGGCGTGCGGACTTTTCGAGTCCGCAGAGATCCGCGAACCGGATCCGGCGCAGGAGAAATCGGGCATCTGCTGGTGGTCGGCCGTTTCTGCGGGCAGAATGCCCGCGCGCCGCCCAAGGTTCTGGTTTCCCATGGCGTGTCCGTTCGGGTAGACTTTTGGTGGAGAATCCGAGGGGCTTGGAACTTCTCGGTTTCCGCGACGCCTATGAGCAAGTTCACTGAACCCCTGGACCGACCTTCCGGTGCCCCTGCGACCACTCTCGCGCTGCTCGATTCGCGGCTAACAAATCTTCTTAATCGCGCCCAGGTCTTGGGGCTGAACCCACGTGTGACCGCCACGGTCGGGGGACTGCTGCTGATTACGCTGCTGGTTTGGATAAACTTCAAGACCGCCCGCGGTCTGAATCTTGATTACTTCTATTTATTCGCTTGCGCGCTGGTGGGCTGGCTGGGCGGAGCCCGGGGTGGCCTAATCTGCGCCGTTTGTTCTGCAGTCGCATTGTTCCTCTTTGACCTCGGAGCCCACAACCAGTCCTGGCTGGTCCTGGGCTGCAACTCAATGGTGCGCTTGCTGGCGTTCGCCTCGATTAGCTGGATGGCCGCCGAGGTGGGCAACTCGACTCGCGACCTGCGCCAGGCCGTGGACCAACGCACGACTCGCTTGCAACATGAACTGAAGGAACATAAACAAACGGCGGAGATGCTGGCCGAAGCGATGGAAGTGTTCAAACAAGTCACCGAGAATATTGCAGACGTGTTTTGGGTGACCGATCCCGCCAAAACCCAGGTCGAGTACGTCAGCCCCGAGTTCGAAGAACTGTGGGGCCGCTCCTGCCAGACGCTGTACGTGTCGCCCAGTGTCTGGATCGAAGGGATCCATCACGAGGACCGCGAACGGGTGACTCGCGCGATGTTCTCGAAACAAGTTCTGGGCGAATATGACGAAGAGTACCGGGTGTTGCGACCCGATGGGACACTGCGCTGGGTGCACGATCGGGCCTTCCCGGTGCGCGATGAGCACGGTTCGGTTTATCGGGTGGTCGGAATTGCCGAGGATATTACCGAACGCAAGCGCACCGAGCATTTATTGCAGGCGGAGCGGGACGTGGGGATGGCGCTGGGTTCTACGAGCGACCTGAAATTCGCGTTGCAACGGTTGCTCGACGTGGCCGTCCAATTGGAGGGCATCGACTGTGGCGGCGTCTATCTGGTGGAGGAAGAGACCGGAGAATTGCATCTGGAAGCGCATCGCGGATTGTCCGGCTCATTCCTGGCGCGCATCGGTCATTACAAAGCGGATGCCGCCGAGGCGCGTCTGGTCAAAAGCGGCCAAACGCTGTACATGCGGCAGGAACAAATACCGCGCAGCTTGGAGGTGTTGTGGGGCAGCGAAGGGTTGCGCGCGCTGGCGATCGTTCCGGTCCAGCACCAGGGCGCCGTGCTCGGTTTGCTGAACCTGGCGTCGTATCGGCACGATGAAATTCTGCCGCGCACGCGGGTAGGCATCGAGATGATTGCCTCACAGGTTGCCGGCGCGATTGCTCGTATCCGTGCCGAGGCTTCCCTGCGCCGCAGCGAGACTCACCTGCGGACCATCGTCAACAGCGCCCCCATCGCTCTGATCGCCACCGATCAAAAAGGGATCATCACGCTCGAAGACGGGCAGGCACTCATGGCCATGGGCGTCCGGCCAGGACAACATTTGCGCCAGTCCGCCGAAGACGTCTACACCAACTTCCCGCTCGCCCAGGAAAACTTTCGCCGCGGGTTGGCGGGCGAGGAGTTCAATTGTTTTCTCGAGTTCGACTCGAACGTATTCGAGTGCCGTTACACGCCCGTTCGCGACCAGGAAAAGAAACCGGCGGGGCTGATTGCCGTGGCCACCGACGTGACCGAGCGCTTCCGTTTGCAACGCCAAATCCTTGAGATTAGCGACCGCGAACAGGCCCGCATCGGGCAGGATATTCACGACGGCTTGTGCCAGCAACTGATCGGATTGGCCATTTGCGCCAATTCATTGGAGCAATCTCTGGACGCTGATGCCCGGCCTGAAGTTGAGACGGCGCGCAAAATATCCCGATTGCTGGACGAATCGATCACCGAAGCGCGGGGTGTGTGCCAGGGGCTGTACCCAATCCGGTTGAGCACCCAAGGGCTGCCGCCGGCCTTGGAAGAGCTTGCCGCCACGACTGCCCAACGGCACGGCATCGAGTGCTCCTGCGAATTCGACGACGCGGGTCTGGCCTGTGATATCTCTACTGCCACCCACCTGTATCGGATCGCGCAGGAAGCCATTAACAACAGTGTTAAGTACAGCGGCGCCCGACATATCCGGGTTCGGCTGGCTCATACTCACGACGGCCTCACCGTCCAAGTGCAGGACGACGGGAAGTGGTTGAGCCCGAAGCCAACCCGCCGCTCGGGCATGGGGATGCACATTATGGAGTACCGGGCCCAGCTTATTGGTGGCAGCTTTCGCTGTCAGCCCGGTGAAAAGGGCACCACGGTTAGCTGTTGCGTCCCGACTTGCGCGAGCAAGGTGGAATTATGAGTCCCGACCCACGGCCGGCCAAAAGCAAAGCCACGCGGATTTTGCTGGTTGACGATCACCCGGTGGTCCGCGATGGCTTTGCCGAACTCATCAACCGGGAAGCCGACCTGGCCGTGTGCGCCGCCGCCGACGATCGGGCCGGAGCTATTCAGGCCATCGAAACGACAGTTCCGCACCTGGTGGTGGTCGATCTGACGCTCAAGAATTCCAGTGGGATGGAGCTGATCAAGGACATTCACGCGCGCTGGCCCAAGATGCTTATCCTGGTCGTGTCGATGCACAATGAGAACCTGTATGCCGAGCGGGTCTTGCGCGCTGGCGCCCGCGGGTACATCACCAAACAGCAGGCGACGCGCGATATTCTCCTGGCGATCCGCCGCGTGCTGGGCGGGGGCATTTATCTCAACGAGACCACCGGCGCCGCCGTTCTGGCCAGGCTGTCCGCCAGACCCGAAGCGAAGGACGACATCATCCTGGATTTGCTCACCGACCGCGAACTGCAGGTGTTCGAACTGATCGGGCAGGGATTCAATACGCGTGAGATTTCCAGCCAGTTGCGCATCGATATGAAAACGGTCGAGACGTACCGCTTGCGCATCCGGGAGAAGTTGAACCTGGAAAGCTCCAGCGAGCTTTTGAAGTTGGCCATTCGATGGAAACAGGATCGTTTATAGGCGCGGTCCCATGAGCGGCGCTCCGGTTCAACAGCCGGTCGCGCTTCGGTCGCGGCCGGTGACCAGCTTGCTCGGGGTTGGGCCCGAGCGGGCCGCGTTATTGTCCAAATTGGAGATCCGGACGGTTGAAGATTTGTTGCTGTACCGTCCGCGGCGGTATGAAAACCGGGAGAAACTGGTCCGGATAGCGGATTTGGAGCTGCGGCAACCGGCGATTGTCTGCGGCAAAGTGGTGGCCCTGGGGACCAAGTGGTTTCGGCACCACACCAAATCGATTTTTGAACTGATCCTCGAGGACGGCTCGGCCCGACTGCATTGCCGCTGGTGGAATCTGCCCTACATGGAAAAATATTTTGCCCAGGGCCAGCAGGTCCTGGTGTTCGGCAAACCGCTCGGGCTCAAACCCCGCACGATCGACCATCCGGAGACTGAGGTCCTGGAAACAGGTGAGGACAATTTCATTCATCTCAACCGCATTACGCCGATCTATGGTCTCACCGAAGGCCTGGGACAACGGTGGCTGCGCGCGCTCATTTGGCACACGCTGCAAGGTCTCGAGGCGGGTATTGCCGATCCCTGGCCGGCGGCCTTACGGTTGGGCGCGCCCGGCTTCGAGTTTCCCTCACGGGCCCGGGCGATTCATCAGATTCATTTCCCCGAAACGACGGAACAGGCGGCGCGCGCGCGCGAGCGGCTCGCGCTCGATGAATTCGTCGAGTTGCAATGCCAGATTCAAGCGCGGCGCAGAAACTTCGAGCGCAAAGCGCAGGGGTTGCCTTGCGCCGGCGATAATCGGCTGATCAAGCCGTTGCTCAAGCGCCTCGAATTCAAATTAACGGCCGCCCAAAGCAAGGTCTTGCGCGAGATTCGGCTGGATCTCTCCGGGCAGCACCCGATGCGGCGCCTGTTGCAGGGCGACGTCGGTTCAGGCAAAACCGTGGTGGCGGCATGCAGCGCGTTGATGGTTTTGGAGTCCGGCTACGAAGCCGTGCTGATGGCTCCCACGGAAATCCTGGCCGAGCAACATTTCGCGACGTTCTCCAGGTGGTTTCGTCCGCTGGGCATCCCGGTGGCGTTGCGCACCGGCAGCCGCAAAGCGCACCCGCCCGCCTCGAACGACTCGGTGCCGCACGCGGTCCCGGGAAGCGCTCATCCCAAGCTCACCATCGGCACGCACGCGTTGATTGAGTCCGGCTTTCAGCCCGAACGTCTGGGGTTGGTGATCATTGACGAGCAGCATAAGTTTGGCGTGGCGCAACGCGAACAACTCCTGCGCAAAGGTTGTTATCCGCATTTGTTGGTGATGACCGCCACGCCAATCCCCCGCACGCTCGGCTTGACCCTTTATGGAGATCTCGATGTGTCGCTCATCGATCAGTTGCCTGAAGGACGCGGACCCATTCGGACTTACGTGCGCAGTAATGCTCAGCTGCCCAAAGTATGGGCTTTTGTTAGCAGCCGACTTGCCGAGGGAAGACAGGCCTATGTGATTTATCCCCATATCGAGGAGGATGAGCAGAGCGGGATCAAGGCGGTCACAACGGCCTACGAAACGCTGCGGGAGGCTTTCCCGGGGTTTAAAGTCGCCATGATGCATGGCCGGCTGCGCGTCCAGGAAAAGGAAAAGGTGATGAGTGAGTTTCGCCAAAAACAGGTGCAGGTTCTCTTGGCGACGTCGATGGTGGAAGTTGGGGTGGACGTGCCGAATGCCACGGTGATGGTCATCGAGAATGCCGAGCAATTCGGCCTGGCGCAGCTTCACCAGTTGCGCGGCCGCATCGGGCGGGGTGCGCATGAGTCCTTTTGCATCCTGTTGACCGATGTGAAAACCAAAAACGCACAGCAGCGTTTGCGGGTGCTTGAGGAAACTACCGACGGCTTCCGAATTGGCGAAGCGGATCTCCAACTGCGTGGTCCGGGCGAGTTGCTGGGACAGCAACAGAGCGGTTTGCCACCCTTTCGGTTCGGCGACCTGCGCACGGACCTCGAGTTGATCCACCAAGCCAGGCAAATCGCCGCCAAGTTACCGGTGGGGTAGAGGACATCGCGCTGCGATGTCCCCGCCCGCGTCCGGCGGGCGGAACGAACGTGGAATCGATTTGGCGGTTGGGAGTTGCGGCGCTTGATGCGGCGGACGGCGCAGCGCGCCGTCCCCACCTTGGAAGGTAGGGTAACTTTTTACTTGTCCTGCTGGGCAATCTGGTCAAGCTTAGGGTCACTATGAAAAGGTTACTCACCCTGATTGCACTATTGGGTCTGGCAGTGGGCGTGTTTGCAGGCTGCAACCAAAGCGGCAGCGACACTACGAGCAGTAGTACCAATGCTCCGCCGGCTGCTGCGAGCACCAACAAGTAGGGACATTACTTCCAAACAATTTGGGGATGTCATCAAGCCGGGCATGGGTTTTGCCCGGCTCTTTCTTTTCCCGCGGCTTCGGGATATCCTTCGGGTATGAAATCACTTCTGTTCCTTCCGGCAACTGCCGCGCTTCTGCTGACTGCGTGCAGCCAGAAATCCGACACACCTGCTCCGCCGGCCAGCAGCTCTGCGACTCCGACCAATTCGGTGAATGCGGCGGGCGGTTACCTTGGAGCGCTTGCCAGAGGCCAGCAAATCGCGGTCAAGACCATCGACACCACGTCGCTGGATAAGGCGATTCAGATGTTTGCCGTCGAGAATGGACGCAATCCGAAAGACCTTAATGAATTAGTGCAGCAAAAGTACATCCCCAAACTTCCTGAACCGCCCTATGGGACCAAACTGGTTTACGATGCCAACTCCGGAACGGTCAAGGTAGTTAGTCAGTAGCTGCGCGGCAGGTCAAACCTCAAAGCGATGCAGCGTGCATGATCCGCACGAACCTCCGAAGGTTTTGGAGTGAGCCGCTCAGCGGTGCTTTTAGCGGCGCGGCAGGTTTGAAGGATCGAGACCATTTACCGGTCATCGATCGTTGGCTCCAAACAGCGGCGCGGAGCGCCGCACGGCCCCATAACGCAAGCGGGTTTCGCGCGCTTGATCCATTATCGCAATGAGCACTCAAAGCGAGAGGCTACCCACGAAGGCTGAGCGCGATTTGACGCCGTGGATCGTCGCACATCGGCCGGCCAAGGCGACCGTAAACCCCTGGGAACCCAACGGCTTCTTCCTCGAAGATGAACGCTCCGCGACTGGAGAAATACTGCGTTGTGCCGGCGTCCTGCTGACAAACAAGGAATGTCCCTGGCATTGTCTGATGTGCGATCTGTGGAAACACACGCTTGCACAGACTGTTCCACCAGGAGGGATTGCAGCTCAAATCAACCACGCTTTGACCCGCCTGGAGGGGCGGCCGGAACAAATCAAATTATATAATAGTGGCAGCTTCTTCGATCCCGGCGCGATTCCCCCGGACGATTACCCTGCTATTGCCGAAACAATCGCGTGTGCCCGACACGTGGTCGTCGAGGCTCACCCCCGTTTGATCGGGGAAAAGGCTTTGCGGTTTCGCGACTTGCTGAATGGGTCCCTCGAAGTCGCGATGGGCTTGGAAACGGTTCACCCCGAGGTCCTGCCAAGGTTGAACAAACGATTCACACTCGAACAGTTTGCCGCCTCCGTCGAGTTTCTACGAAAACACGGCATCCAGGTGCGGGCTTTTGTGCTCGTGAAACCCCCGTTTCTTAAGGATGGCGAAGCGATCGATTGGGCCGTCAAGTCGGCGCGGTTTGCCTTCGATTGCGGCGCCGGGGTGGTGTCGCTCATTCCCACGCGCCTTGGAAACGGGGCGCTTGACCTTCTGATGCGTTCCGGCGAATTCAGCCCTCCCTCTCTCAGCACGCTGGAACGGTCGCAAGAGGGTTGCCTGGCTTTGAATTCCGGTCGTGTCTTCGCGGACACCTGGGACCTCGAGCAGTTTTCTTCCTGTGGCGTTTGTTTTCAGCAACGCCGGCAGCGGTTGCACTCGATTAATTTGAGCCAGAAGGTCCTGCCGCCGGTGTCTTGCGCTCATTGCCAGGGAACCTAAGCGTCATTTTACAGAATCCTGGGATGCAGCAGAGAGCGGCGGCGTCTCGCCCAATGCCCCCAGGATTTCGCGGAGCATGGACTTCCAGCCCCAACGCCAATGTCGTTGACTGGCCGCCAAGGGCGACCTTTATATCAGCCTCGGGCGCCAGCCCCAGGATTACCGCCAACGTATGAACGTTGGAAGCGCCAAAGGCGCGGCTCCCATCGCACCTCCAACCCACACTATCACGCGGGCCTTTGGCCGGAGTCCCCAGGCGCCTCAGGATTGCTCGCCGTCCTCGCCAACACTATTCTGGCGGCGTTGCATGAAGTCCAGAGTGTCCGCCAGCGTCCCGGCCAAGGAATGTCTCGTCGAGCCAAAGGCCGGGGAAGGCAGCGTTTGGGTCCGGCTCGCTTCGCTGCTGCACAACCCAGTTAATGGCGCATCCTTGGCCTTCTTTCGCATTGGTGTGGGGCTGGTGATGGCCCTCGAGGCCTGGTCGCTCTGCCGGCCTTCGGCGAGCAGTCATGGCGAGGTCCCACTGAAAGTTTTTTACACCGGGCCGGAGGTGAAATTCCACTTTGCTTACCCAGGTTTTCATTGGTTGCCGGTTCTGCCCGCGCACTGGATTGAGGCAACTGTCGCTCTGCTAGCGCTCGGCGGGCTGATGCTCTGTGCCGGATTGTTCTATCGCCTGGCCGCTCTGTTGGTATTCCTGAGCTGGGGTTACCTCTATGCGATCGAATCCACGCGCACCTATTGGATGAGTTATCACTACCTCGAGCTCCTGACGACCTTCTTGTTAATTTGGATGCCAGCAGCCAACCGGTTCAGCGTTGATGCTTGGATTGGCAGCTGGGTTCGAAAAAGTAAGCCACTTCCCAATCCGGGCCGCGGCGCAAAGCTACGGGGAGGGCCACAACAATCCTCGGCGTCGCCCTGGCTTGTCCGACTCTTTCCTGACCCCGCGGCGGCTGGAACGGTGCCGTTCTGGACCTTGCTGCTGCTGCGCGGCCAACTGGTGATTACCTACTTTTATGCCGGGGTAGCCAAACTCAACGCCGATTGGCTCCTGGATGCGCAACCGGTGCGCTACTATTTATCACAAGCTCGCTGGATGGATGACTACGGATCCCATCTCAGCCCGGGACTTCTGGCGCTTCTAAAACGCATCCTGCAAAGCCCGGAGTTGGCCTACTTTCTCAGTTGGGCTGGAGCGTTTTTCGATCTCAGTGTCGGTTTTCTTATGCTGTTTCGGCGAACCCGCATCTTTGGAATGGTGTTGTTGCTGATTTTTCACGGCACCAATCATTTTGTTATTTTCAACGACATCGAATGGTTTCCCCTGCTGGGCATCCTCACCGCCTCAATCTTTTTCGACGCGGACTGGCCGGAGCGATTTTGGGCCTGGCTGCGCCGGCCGGGTTTGGCGAAGCCGGACCGGGCCTGGTTTTTCGGGGGCCTGGTCTTGTTTCCGGTTGTGGGCGCAGCTTTAGGCTGGAAGCTCCCTCCACGCGGCGTCGTCACCGGCGCGAGCGCGCCACTGCGCAAAAAGCAGGGCGCCGGAGTCACGCTGGCGGTTCTGGCCTGGCTGGCTTGGCAGGCGCTCATGCCGGCTCGGCAGTATGTCATCCCCGGCGACGCCCGGTTCACCTGGGAGGGCCTGAGTTTCAGTTGGCGTCTGAAAGCCGAGGTGTACCGCTGCACACCGTGCGCGCTGTCGCTCGACGATAAAGGCCTGATTTCCCGCGATGACGCAGGGCGAACTCGCATCGATTGGAGTTCGTGGCGCGGAGACCAGGTGCTCTATCGCTCGCTCGACCTGGCTCGAATTAATTGGAGCCAGTTGCCGGAAGTTCTCGTCCTGCTCGAACCAATGGTCGGCCAGCGCATTCTCTACAATCCATTTTCCGGCCGATCCGAAGGCAGGCCGGAAGCCGAATCCCGCGCGCGGGCCGGGGAGATCTGGCGGGAAATTTATGGCCATCCGCCGCAGGTGCTGCTGCGCACGGCTTCGGCTACCGCAACGCTTTCGTCTTGCGCCCCGGGCCTGGGCAAACGCGGCTACCCGGTGAAGACCACGGCCGAAGCCCAGCAAACTCTGGAAAAATACCTGTCCGAGCATGAAGACCCCGAGTTGGAAAGCATTCTGCGCCAAACGCACCCGTTGGGGCTTCAAGGGGGTCCGAATCCATCGGTTCCCTTCCTGCTGATCGAAGACGCCTCGCTGACGCGCAACATGGGAACCCGCCGGATGCAAGTCGAGCCTCGCCATTGGAAACAAAGTCCCTTTAGCCGCTCGGCGAGAGACGCCGGGGAGGTGCAGGCAGGCGGCCAGCCGGTTGTGGTCTACACGACTGCTTCGCCATTCGACCTGCGCGACCAGTTGCCGCCGGCCAGCCTGGTCGATGCACAGGATCGGCCCGACCAATCGCCGTCCATCGCCTGGAACTATTTGCGTGAATTGACTTACGCTCAAGGCATGCATTTGAGCCTGCAACCTTTTCTGCTGCGCGAATACGCCCGGCACGTCGCTAAGGTGTGGGAAAACCAATACAACCGGCGCCCAGCGGTGCACGCTCTTACCGCGGTGTCGCTAAACTTCCGGCCCATGCAGCCGGTGGTTGATCCGCTGGCCGACCTCGCCTCCGTCTCCGTGGCTCGTCTGCATCACAACCCGTGGATCCTCCAGCTTAAATACCCGCGCATCCCTCCCCAGGCCTACTCAGGCCTGGTGCAATAATAACTTCCCTTTCTCCAAATCCGAAACTCGAAACCCGAAGACCGAAAGAAACCCAAAGGCCGAAGCCCGAATCTAAGGGCTGGCGTGGGCTCCGGTTGTTCTTCGGATTTCGGATTTCTTTCGGCCTTCGGCCTTCGGATTTCGGGTTTGCAGATGGTTTGGCATTGGCGTGTGCGTTGCCTCCTGCTAACCTGCGACCATTGAAGCACCGCCGCAGACCAGTCAGACCCAACTCCGCGCCCACCGCTTCAGTCGGCCGCACCCAGACCGCGACGATTTCCAGTCCGGCGTCCCCGGGGACTTTGCCATTGAACGGGCCTCCTGCGGTGCCACTGGATCCAAAGCGCCGCGTTCTATTCATTTTAATAGCGGTTGTGGTTCTGCCATTGGCACTGGCGTGCGGCTTGGAACTAGGCCTTCGTCTGGCTGGTTACGGCTACTCGACCCGTTTTTTTAAGCCTCTGCGCATCGGCAACCAGGAGTACCTCGTCGAGAATGACAAATTCGGGTGGCGTTTTTTCCCGCCCGAGATTTCACGCAGTCCAACTCCGACGCGGATGTTGGCCCACAAGCCACCCGGGACATACCGAATATTTTTGCTGGGCGAATCAGCCGCTCTGGGCGACCCCGAACCTGCCTTTGGCGTCGCGCGGTATTTGCAGGCGTTGCTGGAGGAACGTTACCCCTCGACGCGTTTTGAGGTGATCCCGGCCGCCATGACGGCGATTAACTCCCACACCGTGTTGCCGATTGCCCGTGAATGCGCAGGACACGAGGGCGATTTGTGGATCATTTATATGGGCAATAACGAGATGATTGGCCCGTTCGGGGCAGTCACCGTTTTTGGGTCGCAGTCGCCCCCCTTTTGGTATGTCCGGTTCAGCCTGGCGATCCAGCGCACGCGCGTGGGGCAGTTGCTGGCCAACCTGGGCCGTCGATTGACCGGCGCCTCGGGCCGGCACGGGCCGTCCTGGGGTGGGATGCAGATGTTTCTCCAGAACCAAATCGCTCCGGCCGACCATCGCAAGGAGTGGGTGTACTACGCGTTTCAAAGGAATCTCGATGATATTTTGCGCGCGGGCCGTTCCGCCGGCGTGCCGATGATCCTAAGCACGGTGGCCGTGAATCTGAAAGATTGCGCCCCGTTCGGTTCACTGGCCGGCGCCGGTCACGACGCCGCCGGCTTTGACCAACTCAAGGCCGAGGGCATCGCGGCGCAGGGAACCGGCGAGCTTGTTCAGGCGGCCGCGAAATTCGAGCAGGCGTCCCGGTTGGAGCCGCATTACGCCGAAGTCGAGTTTCGTTGGGGCCAATGCCTGCTGGGCCTCACGAACGCCGCGGCGGCGCGCGCGCGTTTCGAGCAGGCGTGCGACGACGATTCGCTGCCTTTCCGCACCGACACTCGAATCAACCGTGAGATAGTCCAGACGGCCGCTCGATTCACGGGGCGGGACCTGGCCTTATTCGACGCGGTGGCTTTGATGGCGACGAACAGTCGGGTAGGAATCGCCGGCGACGAGAGCTTTTACGAGCACGTGCACTTCAATTTCGACGGCAATTACCGCCTGGCTTTGGGCCTGGCCACCGAGGTCAGCAAGTTTCTGCCAGCGCGAATAACCCAGCAGTCGACGGATTCCTGGGCGAACCAGGACGGTTGCGAGCGTGACCTCGGACTGACCGACTGGAACCGGCGCGATGTTTACGACAATATGCGGCGCCGGTTCGTGCAGCCGCCCTTTACCGGGCAGCCTGCCAATGCGCAAAAGGCGCGCCTCTGGGATGAGCGGATCGCCGAGCTGCAGCGTCAACTCACGCCCACCCATGCCGAACCGGCGCGGCAGATTTACCGCGAAGCGCTCCGCCGGAGGCCGGAGGATTTTCGGCTGCATATGAATTACGCGGCGTTCCTGGAATCGACGCACGAGTTGCCGGCGGCGGTTCAGGAATGGAAAGCGGTTTACGAGCTGCTCCCGCACCATTACCTGGCCGCTTACGAAACCGGACGGCTGCTGGCGGCGCAGGACCAGGCGGAGGAAGCGCGGGTTTGGCTTTCGCGCGCGCTGCTTCTGCGCCCCGACTTGAGCGAAGGTTGGTACGAACTGGGGCGGGTTCAAGGCGCCGGCGGTCAATTTCAGGCGGCACTATCGTCATTCGAGCGGGCCCGGCAGCTGGTGCCGGGCGAGCCGCGGTACCGCTGCGAAATGGCCAAAGCGCTGGTGAAGCTGCAGCGCCGGGATGAAGCGATCGCCCAGTTGAAAGAAGCCGTGCGGCTCGGCCCCGTATCGTGGGAAGCGCATTATCTGTTAGGGGAACAACTGGCATTTACCGGGCAGGTCCCCGAAGCGCGGCGGGAGTTTGAAGAGAGTCTGCGGCTTCAGCCGGCCTACCCGATGGCGCACTTTAATTTGGGCGTGGCGCTGGCCCAGCAAGGCCAGGTGCAGGACGCGCGGCGCGAGTTTGAACAGGTCTTGCGGCTTGACCCTGAAAATCAACTGGCCCGCCGTGCCCTGGCGCAGCTGCCCCCTGGGCGGCCGTAGGGTGCAGGAGCTCCACTTACTTGGATTTCGGCACATGAATGCAAAGGCAGCCAACCACGGAACACGGAAAAACACGGAAAGGGAACCTGCACGGGCCTGGCTCATCGTTTCTTTCGTGTATTCCGAGTGTTCCGTGGTTCACTCCATCTCGCCAGCATTGCGGCCTAAAACTTGACCTGACTAGTTCAAGGATTCCAGTGGCATTGGACCTTCGGACCTGACCGTGCTTCTCAACACTCTTTGACTAAGCTTGGCGTCGAGGGTTTAATTACTGGAATGTGTCCAATTAGACATGCGTGCATGCAGAGCCTTCTTTCGCTTTGGCTCATGCCTTGGCACCATGAGCCCGCGCCAGGAGGGCGCGCCAGCGTCTTGGAGTGCGGCGCTCTGCGCCGCTTTTGGAACCGAACGACGGGTAGCCCGCGAAAGCCCCCAGTCGTCGGACCTTGGTTCGCCCCAAAAGCGCCGCAAAGCGGCGCACTCCAAAACATTCGGAACCCGTGCGCTTCGTGAGAACCCGCGTGACTGAATTACGTCTCGGCCGCCCGGGCGGTCCTGCGGATTTCCCTTCCAGCAGGTTGGGCCTATTCTCGGCCAGGGTACTTTTCGTTGTCTGCGCTCTCTGGCTCTGGCCCCTTGCCGCAGGACTGGTTCAGGCCTCCGATCCAACTCCGGCCAAACTGAGCGAAGCTCCGACCTTTACCCGCGATGTCGCGCCGCTCCTTTTTGAGCATTGCGCCAATTGCCATCGCCAGGGCCAGGCGGCGCCTTTCTCCTTGCTCGCGTATGCGGATGCCAGCAAGCACGCGCGTGATATCGTTCGAGCCACCCGCGAACGTACCTGCCTCCCTGGCCTCCGGAGCTTGTCCCCGATGTGGTGGACAAGCGATCTCATGCGACTGCTTTTATGATAAAAAACCCGGCAAGACCTGATAAGCACATGCAGCCTGACTCCGCGATGAGCTCTCCGTTTCATGCCGGAAGCCACTGGCGCGGGGCGGCTGATGTGCGACGTTGGCCCGAATTGCGAGCGAAGCGAGCCCGACTGAAATCCTGTAAGGACGATGAGAAAATAGCCCAGGGCAAGCGAGGGACGAGCGCCGCCCTGGGTAAGACACAAAATGATTCCTTCTCTTTTTTCCAATCTGGTTTGGCGCGCTCGGGCGCGCCAAACCAGATTGGAAAAAAGAGAGGTTGGGTGCTGGGTGGCGGTTTACCCAGAGCGGCGGCCTCGGCGGCCTGGCCCTGGGCTATTATCCTTGGCGCCCCTCCGGGGTCCCCTCCGGGGCAACCCTTCAGGGTGCCCAACTGCAGGATTGGGCCGCCTTCCGGGGTCTCGCGGAACTCGACCCCCGACTACTGTCTGTGAACCCTGGCGGGTTCAGCAGTTCGTACTCGGGTTGGTGCGATTCAGCTTAATTATCACTCTCAGAAAAAAATGTGATTTTGCTCTTGCGCTTCCGGTCGCCTTGGATTAAAACGAACTTAATGATCCCTTTAGCGAAAGTGGGCCCGGGCCGTGACTTGGGATTGTTATGGCTCGTACAGGCCTTTCTAAAGGGATAAAGTTCAACAATCCAACTCAACACCTCACGGAGTCTATGCAAAAAAACCTCAGTCAAATAGTCCCACCCGGGTGCTGCCCGCCGCAACGGCGCAAGCAGCGACGGTTCACTAGTCACCTCGCCTTATGCGGTCTGGCCTCGCTAGCCGCGGGCTGGATCGGTTCCGCGCAAGCCGGAGAACACTTCTACGACTTCAACCCGCCCAACGGCAACCCGAACGACCCGACTTCGGGCTTCGTGCTCTTCGGCAGCAATACCAACGGCTGGCAGACCAATGGCGGTTTCACCGGCGTCGACGGCGACGGCTTCCTGGAAATCACCCCGGCGGTCGGCAACATGAATTTGGGAATTCTGTTCCCGCTGGATTATTTCACCAATGCCGACAATTCTCTGACCGCATTGCCGCTGAAAGGTTTCCTGGTAGAGGCCGACGTGCGTGTCGGAAATGCTACCGGCAATAACGGACGTCCGGCGGACGGATTCAGCATCAGCTTTGCCAGCAGCTTGGACCCGGTAGTTTATTGGGGCAACAAGCATACGTTTCAAGGCTGGGCAGGCGGTGATGATAACAACACAGCCCTGGAGCCGGCCGGATATAACTATGCGACTGGTGTCGGATCCATCGATCCAACCACTCCTGGGAGTGGTGATGCCGAAAACGGGACGAAGACTGGCGTGTCGGTGCAGTTCGATACTTGGCAGGGCAACATCATCCTGGACCAGAACGGTCAGCCTGCCGCCGACAACGTTGGCTGGCGCGTGCACTACAACGGCAGGATGCTCGAACGCATCCTGGCCCAGCCGCCTTCCGGTCCGCTGACCCTGAGCCCGGACGGCGCTAACGACCTTAACGGCCTGGCCGTGTGCCCGGCGCCCGGCGCTCCGACCGATTACACGCAGGACCCTTCGTGCGAAGCCGCGGTCTGCGCTGATACCAACAGTATCCAGACTGGCCCGTATTACGTTGATGCCGACGGGGTCCACAATGGTTCGACGTCGAACCTGTGCTGGACGCACCTGTCCGTCGAGTTGACGACGAATACCCCGCACCTGCTAACGGTCATCTATAAGAACCGCGCGTTGGTCGATCACGTGGCGCTGACGAACTTCTCACCTTACGTGGGTCAGTTGGTCATGGGTGGTCGAACGGGTGGCGCGAATGAAAACCGCGACATCGATAACGTGCACATCGTCACCTACCCGGCGGTGCAATCCGTCTACGGAGGCATCACTAGTGCCACGTCCTACCGGAACGACTTTACGCTGGCGTTGGGTAATGTCGGCCCCGCCAAGGTTACGAAGATTAACTCACTGACACTGGATGGTCAGGATATCCTCACGTCGCCTAACACTACGATTACCCTTGGCGATCCCAATTCAACGATCAAGTACGCCACGACCACGCCGTTTGTCTCAGGCAGTACGCACACGGCCATTATCAATTGGACTGACGGGGCAGGCATTACGCAAACGCAGCAGGCCGGCTTCACGGTGATCAACTGGGTCTATGTTCCGGCATCGGATGCTGTGAGCGTCGACACCACCCAGCCGGGCTTCCTCGTCGCAGCTTCACAAATCGACGGCAGTGAACCCAACCGGATATACTGGGCCGAGGAGCAGTTGATGGGATTGCGCGGGAGCAACCATGTCGACTTGTCGATCTTCAGCACCACCAATAACGAGATTGAATATAACGACCTTATCGACTTCTCGCATAATTCAGCTGGACAGTTCGGATTCAACAATGATTGGGCCACATTTGGACTGCCGGCAAGTGATTTGGGGCCGAACCCCAACAACGCCGCCGTCGCCATCATGGCGTACCTGTACTTCCCCGCCCCGGGCATGTATGTGTTTGGTGGCAACAGTGACGACGGCTTGCGCTTGACGTTCGCGCAGAATTCCCACGACGTCCTGGGCACGCGGGTGCCTGGAATGTTTGCCGACGTGGGCCGCGGCATCGGCAGCCTGCAGAACATCGGCGCGGTAGTCATCACCAACGCCGGCTATTATGGGTTCCGCATGCTATGGGAAAATGGCGGTGGAGGCGCAGGCTTGGAATGGTATACCACCCAGACGCCAAGTGCCGTGACCAACGTGCTGGTTAATGACGTGAACAACACGACGCCCAACCAAGTGGTTGCGGCCTACATGTTCGCTGGCACTGCCCCCTACGTGAGCTATGCCGAACCCCCGTTGGATGACAACCAGGTCCTCCCGAGCACCGATTACACCTGGAAAATAACTGACGGAGCGACCACCGTGAAGAACGGCTCGGTTGTGCTCAAGCTCAACGGTGTTCAACAATCGCCAAGCATTAGCACTGCCAGCGGGGTAACTACTCTTGTGGTTGCTCACACGCCCGGTTCTCCTTGGCCCGCCGGGACGAATGTCGTCGACCTGTCCTTCCAGGATTCCGCGAACAAAACGTATGCCTACAATTACAGCTTTACTATCCCGCCATATGCAAGCCTGCCGGCTTCGGCTGCGACGCCCGCCAGTTCGGTCGATCTGACCAAACCCGGGTTTAACATGTCGATATACAAAGTGGACCAGAAGGGCGGCCAATCGAGCCCGAACCGGTTCCATACCGCTGAACAGATGCTGGATGGATTGTGGGGGCCTAACGTGGCCACCGGGAGCAGCTTCGTAATCACGAACATCAACTTCGATATCAACACCAACCTGGGTGGCAGCTCGGCGAGCGATGGCGACTTCAACAACGATCAGCCATGGCCCGGCCTGAACAACACCGGTGTCGCACAGCATCCATACGAGAGCTTTGCGGCCGAGTTCGACACCTGGATGCTCTTCCCGAACGAAGGTACCTACACCTTCATCTTTAACAGTGATGACGGCTTCCGCACGATGTTAAGCAACCCGACCTTCACGCGGCCGGTCAACAACGGGCAATTGACCGTTCTGACGCCCCAAAGCTTGGCTGGTGATAAGCTGGCGGTTTGGGGCTCAAACCGCGGTGACGCAGTCGGCGCGACCAACACAACTGGAGTCACTGGCAAGCTGGTCTTGGTTCAAGGCACCACTGCCGGTGTCGATCCGACGCTGGGTTGCAGCACGAACGGTTTGGCCAATGCGGCCGCAATTGCGGGTAACATCGCCCTGGTGGAACGCGGTACTTGCGGGTTCCTCGAAAAGATTGGCAACGCGGCCGCGGCAGGCGCTATCGCTATCGTTATGGCGCAGAACCGTCCGGAGACGAGCCCGGGTGACGGCTGGTTCCCCGTCGAAGTTGGCGGCGGACCGCCCCAGGTTTCCGTGCCGTTTGTGATGATCGACCTCACCAATTATTGGGCGCTGACCAACGCGATGGGCCAGGGCACGGTGAACGTGCGACTGAATCCCATCGATGACAGCAACACGTTAGGCATCTCTGACATCGGCAAAGGCGCAAGCGACGTCGACTACAATGTCTACGTGCCGGCAGCCGGCGCGTATCCGTTGCGCACCATTTACTGGCAGGGTGGCGGCGGCGGCAACGCCGAATGGTCCACTATTGCCTTCAACGGGAACAAGTACCTGCTGAACGCAACCAACGCACTCGCGATTCAGAGCTATCGCGCGGCGACCGCAGTCGCCCAGCGGCCGACGGTGAGCATCAGCCGCTCCGGTTCGAGCGTTTCGATCACCTACACCGGCACGCTGTATTCGTCATCGACTGTGAACGGCGCTTATACGCCGGTTTCCGGCGCAACCAGCCCCTACACAGTGCCGACCGGTGCTGGCTCGGCGCAGTTCTATAAGTCGAAGTAGAATCTGGATCGATTAAGTCGATCAAGTCACGAAACCGGACCGCAAGGTCCGGTTTCTTTTTGTACATGCCGCCTGTGTGCGGCTTGCAGATTCGCCGCAGATTCGGGGCGACCGCAGATGAAAAAGCCCTCACGCAAAGACGCAAAGACGCCAAGAAAGGAACGGAGTGTCGGCTGGTGGATCGTGGTCCATCACCAATTGATAGAAGTACCCGCAGCCCGTGCTTTCCTTTTCTTTGCGTCTTAGCGTCTTAGCGTGAGAACTTTCCCAAACTCAGTATGCGCGTTTGCTTTCTTGCCGAATGGCCGCAGTGCGAGCATTGTTTTGCGTCGACCTTATGAACCGGCAACAACTGTTGGATCTTTATTTTTTGGAGGCACGCTCGAAGCTCATTGACCTGGCCGCCTTTTTTGATCGTGTCGACCGGGCCGAGGGTCAGGCGGACTTTCGTCTCGATGCTTTGCGTCGGGCTCTGTCGGAACTGGGCCGGCCCGACGCTGCCCGCACGGAGCAAGTGCTCCTGAGGCTGAGTGATCCGACGACTGATCCAATCGCCGCCGCCACGACCAAAGCCGCCTGCGGTGCCTGGCCGGGCCAAAGTTGAGCTATGCGGTACATCGAACCCCACGCGCACATGGTCAGCCGGGTGACCGACGATTACCGGGATATGGCCGCCGCCGGTTGCGCGGCCGTTTGCGAGCCCGCCTTCTGGGCCGGATTCGATCGCAGTTCGCCTGCTGGCTTTTTCGATTATTTCTGCCAACTCACGGAATACGAGCCGCGCCGGGCGGGCAAGTTTGGCCTGGCGCATTACTGTTGGTTGTGCATCAACCCGAAGGAATCCGAAGACGTGGCGCTGGCAACCGAAGTGGTCAATTTAATTCCAAAATTCCTTGGGCGCTCAAATGTGCTGGGCATCGGAGAAATCGGGTTGAACAAAAACTCCCGCAATGAGCTGAAGGTGCTCGAAATGCACGTGGAGCTGGCGGCGCGGAACGATCAAATGGTCCTGGTGCACACGCCGCATCTGGAAGACAAACACAAGGGGACGCGCCTGATTCTGGAGGTGCTGCGCAACGAGCGGCGGCTTCGGCCGGAGCGGTGCATCATCGATCATGTGGAAGAGCACACCATCCAGATGGTCCTCGACGCGGGGTTTTGGGCCGGCATGACGCTTTATCCCGAGACCAAATGCACGGCGGCGCGGGCGGTGGACCTGATCGAGCGGTACGGGGCGGAGCGGCTCTGGATGAACAGCGCCTGTGACTGGGGCGTGAGCGTGCCGCTGGCCGTGCCCTACGCCGCCCTGGAACTGCGCCGCCGCGGCCATACCGAGGAGCAAATTGACCGCATGATTTACCGGAACCCGGTACAGTTTCTGAGCCAGAATCCGCGATTCAAGGTTCCCGGATCGAAGCAGGGATGAAACTCAATCATGGCCTGCACCTGGCTTATTGCACGAACGTGCATCCCGGCGAGAGCTGGGCCGAGACGCTCGCGTCGCTGAACCGGTGGACACTCGCTGTAAAAGAGAGGCTGGGGTGCAAGGGTGAATATGCGATTGGCCTGCGGTTGAGCGATCAGGCGGCGCGCGAATTGAGCGAGCCGAAAACATTGCTGCAATTTCAGAAGTGGCTCGCTCGCCATGGTTGTTACATTTTTACGATCAATGGGTTCCCGTTCGGCCGGTTCCATGGCGCGCGAGTCAAAGAACAGGTTTATGTTCCGGATTGGACGCAGACCGAGCGATTGGATTACACCAACCGGCTTTTCGATATTCTCGCGCAATTGCTGCCCGACGGTGTCGAAGGCAGTGTCAGCACGCTGCCAGGCTCGTTCAAGGAGTTCATCCGGGGCCCTGACCAGGTTCAAGCCATTCGCGAAAATCTGTGGCGGTGCGTCCAACACGTTGCGAGCCTGAGCGAACGTACAGGGAGGATGCTTCACCTCGGGCTGGAACCCGAGCCGCTTGGCTTGTTTGAGAACAGCGCCGAAACGACGCTGTTTTTCGATCGGTTCAGCGAGCAACACCCGGGCGATCCACGGTTGGGCCGGCATTTGGGAGTTAACTACGACACGTGTCATTTCGCCGTCGAGTTCGAGGAACCGAGCGCCGCGGTGGCCGCGCTGCGGGCGCACGGCATAAAGTTGAGCAAACTCCACATCAGTAACGCGCTCAAACTGCGTCCCTCGCCGGCGGCGCGGGGCCGCCTTGCAGCTTTTGCCGACGAAGTTTACCTGCACCAGGTCATCGCGCGCAGGGCGGATGGCTCGCTGGTTTGGTGGAAGGATCTCCCACCGGCGCTGGCGGCGGCGCAGTCATCACCGGATTTCGCCGACGAGGAATGGCGCGTTCACTTTCACGTGCCGTTGCATTGCGAGTGCGCCGAGGATTTTGAAACCACTTCCGATCACGTGCGCGGGATATTTCAGCTGCTCCGCGCCGAGCCGGACTTGTGCGCGCATCTGGAAATGGAAACCTACACCTGGGCGGTCCTGCCCGAGGAATTAAAGAGCCGCGACGTTTCGGAACAAATTGTGAGCGAGTACCAATGGACGTTGCGCCAATTGGCCGAACTCGGTCTGGCCGGTGCCGGCGGCGTGATGCAGGCCGGATGAGAACATTACTGGTTCTCGCGCGGATTTCGAATCTGCCCACCGTTTGGTCGAACTGCCTGGCGGCCTGGGTCCTGGCCGGGGGCGGCGCGTGGGCCCGGTTTGGATTGCTTTGTCTCGGCGCCACGCTGCTGTACACCGGCGGGATGTTCCTTAATGACGCCGTGGACCAGGCCTTCGATCGGCGTTATCGGCCGGAGCGGCCAATCGTTGCGGGGCAAATCTCGTCGCTAACGGTTTGGATCCTGTCATGCGTTTGGTTGGTCGGTGGATGGATGGTTTTGTTCTGGTTGGGAAGAGCGGCGATGATAGTTGGTTCCCTGCTGCTCTTGACCATCATTTTTTACGACCTCGTTCACAAGCATACACTCCTGGCGCCGGTTTTGATGGCCGGCTGCCGTTTCCTGCTGTATCTCGCGGCGGCAGCGGCCGCCGCCCGTTCCCAGGTATGGCCGGTGTGGCGTCCCGCACTGGCTTTGGCGGCATATATTATTGGTCTGAGTTACCTGGCCCGGGGCGAAAGCACGGGTGGAAAATCGGTGCGATGGCCCATGCTGCTGCTTCTGGGGCCTGCATTGGCGGCCACGGTGGCGCCGGCCGGAGCGGGTTGGTCAGTCTGGATCGTGCTGGCCGTTCAGATTGGCTGGACCCTCTGGTGCATCTGCGGCCGTGGTGCAGTGCTTTGGGTCCCGCGCGGAGTTGCGGGATTGCTGGCGGGGATTGTGTTTGTCGATTGGCTGGCCGCGGTCGGGCAGGGATTCACCGGTGTTTTTGTGGGGCTGTTTTTTTTGGCGGTGTTGCTGCAAAGGCTCGCGCCGGCAACGTGAGATTTTGCGGGGCAGTTTTTAGCGTGTGATTAATCTGCCGGTCATTCTGTGTTGGTCGGCAGAAGAGCGGCAGTCCTCTCAGTCCTTTCCATGAACCGAACGGAAAAAGCTCGCCCTCACCCCGGCCCTCTCCCCCAGGAGAGGGTGGAGCTTTCGCAGCGCAGCTTGGGTTCATGGTCGCAACACATCTGCATGCGCAAGAGAAGGCTCCCGATGAACCTTCGATCACTTTAGGTCGGCGGGGATAAGCACAAACCTCTGCTTTTTCGCGAGTTTACGCAACAAACGATGTTCTGTTTCCAAGACTTAGGCTTCATAGGCTTTGAGTCTCTGCCGCTTTTTTCGGCTTCCAGCCACGACCGACACCAGGAAAAAGCCACAGGGAACAGAGGCAAAAAACTCCGTTTTCTCCTGTAAAAAATACCCCGCCAACTGGGAGAAATCACCCTAAGGTTCAAGCACCAGCAACGAGACGGCCTGGCGCGGGAGAGAAACCTGGAAGCTTATCTTGCCGTTCGCCACCGGGATATTCTTCTGCTCGAGTATGGCCAGGCCACCGGATTTTTCCAATTGGGCGTATTGCTCAGGCGTTGGGCTCTGAGGCGACCCAAGCCGTTTCCAGAATTCAAAAGCGTTACTGTGGCGAGCGTCGATGCGGTACTGGGTCTGGTGAACGGTCCTGTCGGTATCCGCCAGGCCGTCGACTGTCAACGTAACCGCGGCCTCCGGTCCGGGAACATCCTCATCGTGATAGTGCCACAACAATAAACAAACACGGTGGTTCTCACGGCACGCCAGCGCGGAGACCTGCGCCGGACCGCGAACGCCATGGGCAAGCATATTTGCCAAGTCCGGATCGGCGGTGCTGGTCAGGGCCAGACGTTCGCCCCGCATCATCCCAAACATCCGGAACACGTTCAGAACCGGCAAATCGACGCCATTGCTGGCCAGGGCGCGGAATCCGGCAAAATAAGGCTGGTTCTCGAATTCAAAGGCCCAGGTGAGGGCTCCTTCAAAATTTACGCCGTGTTTTTCGGCGAGGGCGCGCGCGGCGGCAAAGCTGGCGGCCGTGTAGCTCGAGTACATCGTGCTGTTGCGATAGCCCAGCTG
>DASRFK010000217.1:0-103784 GCA_035651635.1 Verrucomicrobiia bacterium
ATGTTGAACACGTCCTCGATGCACATAAGGAAAGGCTTGTCCACTTCGCGCGGTGGCAACGGAATGAACGCGTCGATGGCGTCCATGAGTTCCTGAATAGCTTTTTCGCCAGCCGGCTCACCTGCCAACGCGGCTTTAGCGCTGCCACGAATCACCGGCGTCTTGTCCCCCGGAAACTCGTACTTGCTCAACAAGTCACGCACTTCCATCTCCACGAGGTCCAGCAGTTCCGGGTCATCGACCAAGTCCACCTTGTTCAGGTAAACCACGATGGCCGGCACGCCGACCTGGCGGGCGAGCAACACGTGCTCTTTGGTTTGCGGCATCGGGCCTTCAGACGCGTCGACCACGAGGATCGCGCCGTCCATTTGAGCCGCGCCGGTAATCATGTTTTTGACGAAGTCCGCGTGGCCGGGACAGTCGATGTGCGCGTAGTGCCGCTTGTCACTCTGATATTCAACGTGCGACACCGCAATCGTTACGGTCTTGGTCTCGTCGCGCACGGTGCCGCCCTTGGTGATATCAGCATAGGAGATCGGCGTCGCCAATCCTTTGCGGGATTGGGTTTGGACGATGGCAGCCGTTAACGTGGACTTGCCATGATCGATGTGACCGATGGTACCGACGTTGACGTGCGGTTTCGTTCTTTGAAATTGCTCTTTAGCCATTGCTAACTCCTGGTGTTATGATGTCTGGTTCTATGCTTTTAATTAAAATCTGGAGCCCATGATCAGGATTGAACTGATGACCTCGTCCTTACCAAGGACGCGCTCTGCCAGCTGAGCTACATGGGCGTTGGCCAGATTTATCCGTTCCTGATACCTAAAAACGACAAAAACCCATTGCCCCTGCTATTTCCTTCAAAAGAAGCTCAGGGGCTAATGATTTTCGACTTTTTACGGCCCGATTGCAGCCAAAAAAATAGAAGAGCCGAAAGAGGATGTCAATGGGCTTTAAAGCTTTTTTAGACAATTATTTTCCTCGTGTTCACCGAACCACGGGCTCAAATCCTAATTTCAAGGACAGAATCTCTCGCTCGCACGATACAAAACCGTCGACCTCTTCTCGGCCCACCGGGCCCACCGAGCCTAGCTCAGCCAGGGACCCGTTCCTCACACCCAATTTCGGCACAATCAATGCTACTCTTTCGCTGATAGACAGTTGTTCGTCTAAAGTTTAATGAAATTCAGCCGATACACGGCAGGCGTGGCGCGGACGCTTGGCTGTTGCGGCAAACAACAAAGCTCAAATTAAATCGATGTCCTCAATAAAAGAGCCAGTCGCTGTCGATGAAGCCGTTTACGATGTCACCGAGCAAAGCCTGCCGCCGGGAATTAAATCCGTTTTGATGCTCGAGGACGACCCGCAATTCTCAGAGATGGTCCGCCTCTTTTTGGAATCGTATCCTTTCCGAGTAACCTGCGTTGCCAACGGAGTCGAAGGGTTGCGTCAGGTCATGGCCACCGATTTCGATGTCATCCTCTGTGACCTGGTCATGCCCAATTTACCAGGCGATATGTTTTATGTTGCCGTCCAGCGCACCAAGAAGCACTTGTGCAAACGCTTCGTTTTTATGACGGGCTTTAAAACGGATCCCAAATGGACCAAGTTCCTTTCGACGATCACCAGTCCAGTCTTGGGCAAGCCTTTCTCGTTGGCAGACCTGTTATCTACCATTCAGCAGGTTCTCACTGAAACCGCCCTGGAAGGCTGATTGATGGAAACAGGTCCTCGCGGGCGCTCGGCCTCGCGGAGCTCAATTTTGGAGAGCCTCAGCCTTCGGATTTCACATCTGCGGTCGCCCCGAATCTGTGGGGATGTTCAGTTCAGGGTAAGGCCACCGGGGTGCTCTAAGGGGGTGGATGAGACGCAATCGCTGCCGTCATCGCGAAACTCGCGGAAGCCCGAACTGGTCCTCTTTGACCACCAACCGGAAAAGAGTAGCCCCGAGAGCGGCGGGTGGATATCGGGGTCGCCGCTGCTCGGGGCTGTGAGGTGCTAGCAGAAACGGAGATTCTTGCGGGCGGCAATCAAGGCGCACACGCCCAAGCCCAGCAGCAGAGCGGTCGTGCCGCTGTCGGGAACGCTGGGAATGACGTAGTCCTGTCCCGGACCAGTCAGGCCAATCAGGCTTGCCGTGGGAGCATTTGGATTGGCGGCCAGCCAAGCAAGGTCGGCGCCAGCTCCGTAATCGTTGCCGCTCAGAAGCGAGAAGGTTCCCGTATTCCCCGTATTTAGCGGCAAACCGTGTCCAGCGGTTTCTGTCACTAGTTCCCATATGGCAATCTGCAGGCCGGCCGCAACCGCGTTGTCGCCCATGGCCGCTGGAAAGTACTTAGCCCATAGTTGTTCGATCTCGGTCGCTGTGGCGCTTGTCATAGGACCGCCCGGGGCTTTAGGAGCAGCACCCAGAGGAACTTCTGAGTAAGTCTGGGGCCCGCTGAGACTCCAGTGGTATGGATCAATGCAAAATCCTTGAGTAGGCACTCCATCAACCTGAAGGTTCACGATGCCGGCGTAAACCCAAACTGGTCCAATATTTATACCGGAAGCGACGTCCGAGCTAGAGATCTCGACGACTTCATTGGCCCCAATGCCCATTTCCTGCACTGTATTTGCTTGGGCCGTTAGCATTCCTCCGATTGACACAGCGACCAATCCAGCGATTACTTGTTTAAATCTCTTCATGTTTATCTAAGTCTTTCCGCGATACTTTCCAACATTGGCCACATAAAGCTTATCTGATGCCAATAGGGCCAAATGGGTAAGTATCTGCACTCAATTCATTGTTCATAAGTAAGTTATGAATATACGACTGAGCAGGTATAATTCGGCGTCGGAAATTCAAAGTGTTAAGTATCCCGACAATTTCAACCTGAACATGCGCTCATCGGCCGCGATTTGTAAATGTAACTGCTTGATTGAACGCAATTTACAACTTTTAACCAGCGAGTCATTGGAATTGTAACTTCAACCGACAGAAGGATTTCCGTATTTGCACGGAGCTTCTCTCTGCGGCCACAGTCATTCTCAGTCATCTCCCAGACACTCCTTTTGGCTCAGCAGGTTGGGAAAACCAATCACACTTTGATCCCCGACCAGAATCGCCACAATCACTTCCTCTTGCCCCGGCGTCTTGAGACTGCAATGATTTACGCCGCCTCGAGCAAACTGGTTTATGGGCCACAGCGCGCGTTATGAAAGAAAATATCTCATCCAGGAGTCCCGCGCCGTGGCGATTGCGGACTACCTAAGCAGTTACCTTCAACCCTCGGTTCACAACAATACCGGCCCGGTACGTGGTCATCCGGTGATCAGCCTGTACATGGACACGCCGGATTTCTTTTTCTTCCGGCAAGCCTATACGGGGCATCTGAACCGGATGAAACTCCGGATCCGTTTTTACGACGATCACTGGAAGAAGCCCGCATTCTTGGAAGTAAAAAGACGTGTTCACGAGGTGATCTGCAAAGATCGGGCCATGATGACGCGCGAAGGCGTGCGCCAAATCCTGACCCAGGGCCTGGCCAGCCAGCCTTTCTGGCCTGACGTCGCTCACCTGTTGCACGGGCGGCGGCGCCAGGATGTGAGCGACGATTTCTGGAATTACGCGAACATCTCGAAAGCGCGTGGAGCGCTTTACATCTCGTACATCAGGGAAATCTGGGAGGCCCCGGACGACGAAGAGTTGCGCGTGACCTTTGATCGCGAGATCCATGGCAGCTATTACGACGGAAGCGGCGAACTGCGAGTACCCAAACGCGGCTGGCGGCCATTTCTGCCGCCGTATCTCGCGCCGATGCCTCACGATGGGGTGGTGCTGGAGCTCAAGTATGATACCCGCGCGCCGATTTGGATGGCTGATCTAGTTAGGACATTTAATTTAAATCAGATAGCCATCTGCAAATACACGGCCTGCGTGTACGCCCAGCAGATGCACGTTCATCGCAGAATCCTGCCGGAACTGGAACATGATCTGATCGCCGCAACCTGGAAGGATTAAGCCTATTTCAGGACCGAGCTGTGCCTCGGCCAGGATTTAAGGGGCCGTTCGTTATTCAACCCAGAGGCGTAGATAAGCTAAGCGCACCTCAGGCGCCAATCGCTCCGCGAAATTGCGCGGCAATTTTAAACGCTTGATGAGACTTTGAACATCAGCGGCATCGCGCAGGCGATCTTTGGCCGACAGGAAAGAGGCAAGCTTATGGCTCAGCCTCAAACAGAAGCGCGGAGGTCATGGCAACCCATGGCCGATCTCCAGAGTTGGAAACGACATGCCTCAACTTACATCGCAAAGCCCCATGCGGTCAAAGAAGTTGAAGAATAAGAAGAATAAGAAGAGAAGGGCCGACGTGGAAACTGCATCACTCGGCCCTTCTCGCTGCGGCAGGGTTGCACGGGGCATGGTTGTGACGGTCCCATCTGCCGCGGCCGGAACTATTCAGGCAAACCGGCCATTTGCGAACTCAGGCTAGCTGCGCTCACCTTAAGGCGTCATTAAGAAGGGCCAAACTTCGGACCAAAGTCTTCAGAAAGCCCCCGGTTTATCCCGCACTTTGGCCGTTCCATCCCAACTAAGAAACTTTCCGCTCGCCGGCAGCGTCTCATCCCCTTGAACCGATGTTCGATGTGATGGATTGTTTTTCAGCAAATGGAGACGACAAAAATCCAAATCGGCATCGTGGAACATCAGGCTGACCAGATGCGTCGATCATAACATCTAATGAGAAATAGAAATCCGTTTTTGACCCCGACTCGCAATAAGCTTGGCCTTCCTTTAGTCCTGCTTGGGTTTGCGGCGCTTACTGCCTGTGCCGCGGAAGTTAAACCCGCCGTGGATGCTCACGCAGACGAAATGCTCCGGCGCATGGGTGAGTACCTCAGCCAGGCCCAGTTTTTCTCCGTGAACGTCGAAATCTGGCAGGACGTCGAGCTCGCCTCAGGTCAGCGAGTCCAGGCAGGACGCACCGCTGAACTAAAGGTGCGACGCCCCGATCGCTTTCGGGCGGAGATCCACTCCGCTCACCGGAATCGTGAGCTGGTTTACGACGGCAGTGCGATTACGCTCTTCAATTCCATCCAAAACTTCTACGGCACCGTTCCGACTTCGGGTTCGCTCGATAAAATGATGGATGTTGCTTGCGAGCGATTCGGCATCACGTTGCCTTTGGAAGATTTCATCCGCACCGATCCGCATCGGGACTTTCTGCAAAAGGTCATCTCCGGCCACGACCTGGGCACGGTCAACGTGATGGGCACCCTATGCGACCACCTGGGCTTTTCGCAGGAGAACATCGACTGGCAGGTTTGGATCGAGGCGGGCGTGAAACCCATTCCACGCAAGTTCGTCATTACGTACAAAGATGAACCCGGCGCGCCTCAGTTCATCGCGATTTTCTCACATTGGGATTTTGAAACCAAACTGCCCGACTTTGTCTTCAAATTCGAGCCGCCGCCGGGCTCATCTAAAATCAAGGTGAAGGAAATCCGAGCGGAAAACCAGTCTCGCAAAAAGGAGGAGCAATGAGTGCCGGCTCTTTCTTAACGTGGACCCCGTCCGACCGCCGAAGGGGCGTCCTGGCGATGCTGAAAGCCTCGGCCTTGCTGATCGCCCTTCCCTTGCCCGCTGCCGACCGTGGCGCTCCCTCTCGCTCTGAGCCGGCCCGCTCTGCGCCAGCGCGCACTGTGCAGGTGGACCGCTCCAACCACGGAAGCGTTCGCCACGCCGAGACGCACGTCATCCAGCGGCCGGTCGAACCGCGACGCGAGCCTCAACGCCCCATCGAACCGCAGCGCGAACCTCAACGCCCGGTAGAGACTCGCCGTGGGCCTGAACAGTCACGCGAGGTCCTGGTCCATCACGATGTCGAGGCCGAAGTGCATCGTTCGCACGCTTGGAATAATTTCGTTTTTGGACGCCGCCATGCCTCTCTTCCACTGGGTTTCCTGTCTCTGCGCCTCGGAGGAGTGCCCTACTTCTATTCCGACGGGCTTTATTATCAACCGGCCGACGGCGGCTACCAGGAAGTTTATCCCCCTGTCGGGGCGGCCATTCCGCAACCTCCGGACGGGGCCATCGAGATCGATGCGGGTGGCCAAACGTATTACTTCGCCGCAGGCGCCTTCTATGTTCAGCAACCCGATGGAACCTACGCCATTGCGCCAACACCGATCGGCGTCGTGGTGCCCGAACTTCCACCGGGGGCAATCCAGGTTTCAGTCAATGGCACGGTTGCTTACCAATTCAACGGGATTTACTACGAACCGGTTTTTGTCAACGGCGTGACCCAGTACGAAACCTTTGCTCCCTAAGACGAGCCTTACTCCTTTTGCGTTTTCGTGAAATCTCATTTCGCCGCTTTAGGACGTGTTTTAAGAAAGTGGCCGGGCCGTTGGGCGCCTGGGTTTAGAGTCCCGCCTTTAGGCGGTTAGGGCGCCGGGCCGCCCAAAGCTGGGACTCCAAACCGATTCTAAACACGCTCTTAGACCGTTCAAACTGAAGTTCTAATGCCTTTACGGGCCGCGCCTCCGATTGGGCGAAGACCCCCTAAACTCCTGTAGCGTCCCAACTGGAAATGGCGCACGCGCACAGGAAAACCGTTGGTTTCGAACCTGTTTACTACGAGAAACAAGGGCTTTAAACGGTCCTGGTGGTTCGTCTTCGGGTACGATGCATTCACTGCGCAGCGGACATGCAGCCAGCGTGCCAAGGTTCTATCGCCGTCGGTTTTACATTCGACCGAGGAAGGCCAGTGAAAATAGTGGCCGTCGAGGAGAACTCTTTTATCGGTCGATGGCAAAGTCTTGACCATTTAAACGCGTTGGTCAGGCACCGGGCCGATAAAAAAAATCTGCTCTCTTCCCGGTTAGACGAAACAGGCGTTGCTCGGGACCTTCAGCCAGCAGTTTTTCGATGGCACCCAATAAAGTCGGGATATCAATCGGCTTCTCCAACAACGCACCGGCCCCGGCGCTGAGAGCGGTAAAAACCTGGTTTGGGCGAGCGGTGATAATGATGATGGGAAGAAGAGGATGTTCGCGAGTCAACTGTTCGAAAGTGTCCCAGCCGTTTTTAATGGGCATGTTCAAGTCCAACAACACCAGGGCCACCTCCTGCGCCCCGGCTAAATCAACTGCCTGTTGCCCATCCGCGGCGGCCACAACACTGTATCCTTCATCCACCAACAAATCCTTCAAGGAATCGCGGACGGATACGTCATCATCCACTAACAGCAGGCGCCTGCCGCGCTGAGAACCTGCGGGTGCCTGGATTGGAGCTGCGGCGCTGCTTTGTTTTCTTCGTAACATTGTAATGAGCCCTCCTTCCTTACCCGCACAGTTCATCGTAATGGCTTCAACCGACTCGTGGTTCCATGTTCTCAAAGAATTAAAATCGGTGCACAATCCATGCCACAACATTTCAAGAGACAGCCAGGGAACCCGAAGCAAGTTTAGATAAACGGATTGCCATGCGGAGGGTAAGACGCTTACCACTTACCAGCGTTGGACGCCGGCACCCCAATCGGGCCGAGCGCAATTATCTTTGGCATGGCAGTTGCACATCACTCAAGAAGGGCTTGTGATGCGATCTACCTTAAGACGGTTCACGATGCTCGCATGATCACCAGGACCACGTTCGGCCTCCGACTCTGGCTTTTGGTCGCCGCCCTGCTCTTCGTGGCGGGTGGCACTATCTTCGGGCTGCTTCTGGCTTGGGATCGCGTCCAGGATCTTGAAGCCAAGCTGACCACTTCTCAAATCGAGCGATTCCAGATCGCGAGCGACGTCCGACACGAATTGCAAAACCTGAACAATTCGATGCTGCGGTACGCCTTGTTGCGGGATCCTAAGGTATGGACGGGCTTCGAGCAGGCCGGAGGCAATCTCGACCACTGGATTGACCACAATGATCCCAGCATAAATCCGAAATCCCCGCTGACTACCAAAGACGAAGAGAGGATTTTCCGCCAGCTGAACAACGCCTATGACGATTACCTCGCCGCGGCACATGCCCTGCATTCCAACGCACAACCGGCGATGGTCACTTCGCAACAACTCGCGCAACTGGATGCTTTCGACGCGCAGGCCGAGCGAATGCGCCAGCTGGTGCGTGATTTGAGCGAGGCGCATCGAAAAGCCGAGACGGCGTTTCTCACCAATGCCACTAAATCGCTGGCCAGTCTGCGGGCAATTCTGAGTGCCGGCGTGGTAATCCTGTTGGCCCTGGTAGCCGCCATTGGTTGGGTCATTTACCGGGATACCATTGCACCCTTGCGGGTCAAACTCGTCCAGAGCGAGAGCATGCTCGAAAAGCAGGAAAAACTCGCAACCCTGGGCACACTGGCGGCGGGCATCGCCCATGAAATTCGCAACCCGCTAACCTCGCTAAAAGCGCGTCTTTATACCTTGCAGAAGCACCTGCAGACGGTGCCTGCCGCCAGAAAGGACACGGAAATCATTGGCGCCGAAATCTCTCGTCTCGAACGAATTGTGAGCGACGTCTTGAGTTTTGCCCGCCCCTCGGAACCCAGGCTCGAACCGACGGAAGCGGACGCGCTGATCCGCGAAGTTCGAGAGCTGATGTCTCCGGCTCTCGAAAAGCGCGGAGTCCACCTGGTCGTTGAGGCGGGCCCCAGGCTGGTGATCCGCGCCGACAACAGCCATTTAAAGCAAGCCCTGATTAACCTGGTTCGCAACGCCGCCGAGGCGGTTGAAGGCTCCGGCACAGTCGTTTTGCGCGCCCGGAGCGCCCGAGCGTCTTTCGCCGGGCGTCAGCGAGACGCGGTCATTATCGAGGTTGCCGACAACGGCAGTGGCATCCCGCGCGATGTAGAGAAGCGCTTGTTCGATCCTTTTTTCACCACCAAGGAAACGGGCACGGGACTCGGCCTGCCAATCGCCTCGCGCATTGTCGAAAAGCACGGCGGCTTGCTTCAATACGAAACTCACCCCGGGCACGGCACCACCTTCGGCGTTGTGTTGCCGCGGGAAAACCAGGACAGTGTTTTGAGTGCAAACCGCAGCGAGAGTTCTCCTCATTGAAGACGACGCCAGCCTGGCGGCGAATCTCTTCGATGTTCTGAAAGGAGATGGTTTCGAGGTGTCGGTTTGCAATCGCGGCGACGAAGGCCTCCAGCGCGCGGTCGACCACGATTTCGACGTGATGCTGACCGACCTGCGGCTGCCAGGATTGAGCGGATTGGAACTGGTGCGTCAAATTCACGCGACCCAACCCCGCTTGCCAGTGGTTCTTATGACCGCACATGGCACCATCGAAACTGCCATCGAAGCCACTCAGCTCGGAGCTTACGATTACCTTCAAAAACCTTTTGAGATGCAGGCTCTCATTGGCGTGCTGCATCGCGCCGCCGAGGCTAGCCGGCTGATGCGCGAGCCCATCAGCTTGCCGGACGCACCCGTCGGAGGTCAAACTGCGCTGGTTGGCTCCAGTCGAGGCATGCACGAGGTGTGCAAGCAAATCGGACGCGTCGCCTCCAAACCCGTGACGGTCCTCATCCGGGGCGAAACCGGAACCGGGAAAGAACTCATCGCCCGCGCGATTTATCAGCACAGCCTGCGAGCCCAGGCGCCCTTCATCGCGATCAATTGTGCCGCCATTCCTGAAAACCTCTTGGAAAGTGAGCTCTTCGGCCATGAAAGAGGGGCGTTTACCGGCGCAGACCAGAGACGCATCGGCCGTTTCGAGCAGGCGAATAGGGGAACTCTTTTCCTCGACGAAATCGGCGATTTGTCCGCCCACATACAAGTCAAGCTGCTGCGCGTCCTCCAACAACAAGTATTTCAGCGCGTCGGCGGGTCGGAGCCCATTTGTGTCGATGTGCGGGTAATCGCCGCGACCCATCGTAATCTCGAAGCCATGATTCGAGAGGGTACCTTCAGACAAGACCTTTACCACCGTCTCAACGTCGTTTGCCTCCAGCTGCCGCCCCTTCGTGAACGCCGGGAAGATATCCCCTTGCTGGTGCAGTATTTCATCCGCAAATACGCTGCTGACTTCGGCGTTCCCAGTCCGGCAATCGGGTCGGAAGCCTTAGCCGTGTTACAGGCCGATTCATGGCCGGGCAATGTTCGCGAGCTGGAAAATGTCACGCGCCGCTTGTTGCTCGCGGCGCGCGGGCTTTCCATCGACGCGGACGCCGTCCGCCAGGTCATGGCTGCCCGCCACTTCGACTCAACCCCCAGCGCCCCCGCGTTTCCCGCCTTCGCGGCGGAACTGCTTGCACGAGCTCAAAAGGGCGAACTGCAGGACGCTTATGACCGAATGCTCGCCGAAGCCGAACGCGAAATCCTCACTCAAGCTATCACCCTGGCCGAAGGCAACCAGGCCAAAGCGGCCCGGTGGCTGGGGTTGTCCCGGCTCACCTTACGCGAAAAGCTCAAGCAGCTAGGCTTGCACCCGGCCTCGTCCGAGACTGGGAATTGAACTTCTTGGGTGTCCGCTTTGTAAGAGGCGTTGCAAACCAATGTTTCGTCTGAAAACATGGGCCATACCAAACATGATTGGCATCCCAAACGTATTACCAGGCATTTGGATAACTGTGATCGTCTGTGGGCAATATGCCGGCGCGCAGGAAGCGCTGCCAAAAGGCGTTTCAACCACCCAGTCCGGACCGGCCGATTCGACTCAGCATGATTATTGGGCGGTTGAAGATGCCAAAGAACGGGAGAAGCTGCCTCTCTACAAAATCATTCCCGCGGCCAAACCCGATGAATTGACGCCGGCCAATGGCTCTCCGAAGCCGGAGACGTTTTTGACCTGGCATCGATCTCATGGCGACAACGGTGGGATGCGGTATTCCGCGTTGGACCAAATCAACCGCCAGAACGTGACCAACCTGCAGCAGGCCTGGATTTACCATTCTGCTGATGGCAGCAACAACTTGCAGTGTAATCCCATCGTGGTGGGCGAGACCATGATCGCCCCGACCCCGGGACGATTCATGGTCGGCATTAATGCCGAAAACGGAAAAGAGGTCTGGCGGTTCAAGCCGGAAGGGCGCCCGGCCTTTCGCGGATTGATCTACTGGCCCGGAACGCAGAGCGCCAAGGAACGCGTGCTGTTCTGCGCGGGCAAATATCTTTATGCCCTGGATCCCAGGACCGGGGAAGTGATCACGACGTTTGGTGAAGCGGGCCGCGCGCTGCTGCCTGGCCGCGCGCAGGGAGGTTTTGGCGCAGCCACTGCCGGGCCAGCCATCTTCCAGGAAATCATCGTCGTGCCGGGTTTTGAAAAGGACGTGTGGGGATTTGACGTGGTCACAGGCAAACAGTTGTGGACGTTTCACACGGTGCCGCATCCGGGGGAATTCGGTTACGAGACCTGGGACCACACTGAAGAGTACGGTGCCAATTGCTGGACCGGCATGGCCCTGGATGACATGCGCGGCATCGCTTACATTTCCACCGGTGGACCCAAACCGAACTTCATCGGCGTCGGGCACCTGGGCGATAATTTATTCGCCAACTGCCTGATTGCGCTGGACGCGCGGACCGGCAAGCGGCTGTGGCACTTTCAGGAGATTCCTCACGACCTTTGGGACCGCGATATTTCCGCGCCACCCAACCTGGCGACTATTACTCGTTATGGCAAGCGGGTAGACGTGGTCGCGGTGACTACCAAAAACGCAGACACGCTGCTGCTGGACCGCGTAACGGGCAAGCCGATTTTTCCGTTTCGAATGCGCCGCGCGCCGACCAGCGATTTGCCGGGCGAGGTGACGGCGCCGTACCAGCCTGACCCGGAGCTGCCGGAGCGCTTCGGAAAAATGGAGTTTACCGCCCAGGACCTCACCGACCGAACGCCGGAAGCCGCTGAGTTTGCCGCCGCCCAGTTCAAGAGCGTCACTACGGGGTTCTTTCGTCCAGCGAGCCTCGGTCATCCTAACCTGTACTGGGGAATGGATGGCGGCGCGGAATGGTCGGGCGCCTGCGTGGATCCGGAAACCGGACGACTCTATGTGAGCGCCAACCGCCTGGGCTGGATGATTTCAGTGTTTCGTGATGACGATCCGCCCGACGACCCCTCCGGGCCAAAATCACGGGGTCGCCTGGTGTATGAGACAGCCTGCGCTCAATGCCACGGTTTGAACAAAATGGGCGTAGGCGTGGCGCCGCCATTGCGTGGCCTGCGCTTTCGCTTAACAGAGGCGGACATCATGCGGCAGGTGCGCACGGGCACGAATGGAATGACGGCGTTTCCCACGATGAGCGAATCTGATCTCCACTCGCTGACCGATTATCTGCTCCTGCGCGAAGGGGGTGCCCCGCCCACGAATGTGAAATCCGAGCGGCCCCGTTACAGTTTTACGGGTTATCCCAGGTTTCTGGACAACGAAGGGTATCCGGCCAGTAAACCGCCCTGGGGCACGCTCAATTGCCTTGACCTCAACAGTGGCAAGCTGGTCTGGACCGTCCCGCTGGGTGAGTATCCAGCGCTTGCAGCGCAGGGTGTTCCCAAGACCGGCACGGAGAATTACGGCGGAGCGATTGTCACCGCGGGGGGACTGCTGTTTTGTTCCGGGACCCGCGATGCGAAAATCCGCGCCTTCGACAAACAAACGGGCGCCGAATTGTGGTCCGGAAAATTGCCGTGGGTGGGGAGCGCGCCGCCGGCAACCTACTCGATCCATGGCCGGCAGTTTGTGGTGATCGCGTCGACGGGAAACAAGCTGGGCAAGCAGGAGGAATACGGCGATGCCTACGTAGCCTTTGCGTTGCCCGTAATTAAGTGAGGAAATGGAATAAGTTCGATTTTCAGGGATTGTCCAAGCAGATCGGCGCTCGTCAATTGGGAGAAAGGCGATGAGTGGCAGCCGCCAGCGCGTTGGAAGCACACTCCAGAACCCAGTCGCGCTGCTCTTCGTTCAAGATCCGCACGAGGAAAGATCTTGCGACTTCATTCTGTCGGGCCATTTCGCCCAGAACCTGAAGCCACTCGCATTTCCGGTAATCCTCACTGGCTGGGATCTCTCGCAGAAGGACCGGCAGGGCGGTTTCCACGTCCCCATCAATTCTCCAGATGGCGATGGCAACCTGGATTTGCATGCGGTTCCCGGTCACGTCGACTGCCGCGGCCGGAGACAGGTTCGCTTTGAGGACTCCGATGGCCCCACCGGCTGCAGGCCCCATCAGACCAAGCGCTTCCACGGCCCGCAGTTGTAGCCCCTTCCCAAAATTAGCGTCTCGCCGATCTTTGGGACCGGTTAAGTAGCTGGCGATCGCAGGGACGGCGTTGGAAGCCTCAGGCCCAATATTGCCTAAGGACCCTATCGCGTACCCGCGAACCTCAATGTTTTCGTCCTCGAGGGCCTCAATCAGCGCGCCGATGACAGCAGTGCGGGAGGTGGATGGAGCCGCCAGCGAACCGAGCGCCTGTGCGGCAGCCTGCCGAACAACTGGATTTGAGTGCTTTAAATAGTTAAGGCAGGGTGGAACAGCTGCTGGGCCAATCGCCACCAAGGCATCTGTGGCATCCATGACATCGAAAGTAGCGCCTGCTTGCGGGAAAAAATTCCGGAGAAGAGTGGGAATTCTCTCGCGCGCCCGAGAATAAGCCTTTCGCCATGGACTTTGGACCGGCTCGATAGATTGGAGGATATAAGGCAGGATGTTCGTGCCGATCCGTTGGATTGCCAGCGGATATTCGGAGTTTTTACGCTCCTCTAAATCGTCCAGCCACTGTGTCGCTGTGCGGGATTGATATCTCGGCTCAACGGGCCGCTGAGTGTTTCCCACAATGACCAGAGTTAGCAGGATCAGCAGAGCAATGCCGGAACAAAGGCCAAAGCCACGGCACCCGCGCCATGCGAGTGCGGAGACGACTTCCCTGGCCGTGCTCATTCGAGCCGACCCCCATCAAACTTCCGGAAATAAAAAATCATGTGCTCTTGAAAGATCTGAACCCCAAACAGCAGTTACTGAACGAACAGGATCAAATCAATAAACAAAATAAACTATGAAAACACTAAACGATTCACTCTCTTCAGTTGGGTTGAAGAGCAAACTCTCCGGCTACCTGGCGGCCACTGCGACCGTAGCGGTGCTTACCATGGCAGCATCCGGCGCATTCTCGCGCGTAAAAGCCGACTCACACGATGACAGTCGGGACTCCGGGAGACGGGAAGCCGAATGGCTGCTCGCGACCCACCAGGAAGCTCAAATCGCCGAGCTGGATCAATTGTTGGCGGATTTCCACGGCGCTCTCTCCTACGGTGGGAATATCACCGCGATGATGGCTTTGTGGGCTCCGAACAGCTCCCTGACATTCAATGGCACGGTCAATAGCGGTAATACCGCGATCCAGTCCTTTTTCACCGGCGGCGGCTATTTCCACAACAACTGGGCTTCACTGGCCCCGGAATTCAAAACTCAAGTGACGCTGCATGGGGATATGGCTGAGTTGTCCACCCAGTGTGTGGCGGTCGATCTCGGTGTAACGCCCAACGTGGTCCGAGCGGTTATTCAGGTCAATGCGACCGCGGTAAAGCAAGGCGGCAAATGGCTGTTCACTTCGATGAACAATACCAGCCCGGCACCGCTCTAAGGCCGAACTGGGATCCCCTTTCTAACGAAACGAGAGGGAGTTGCCTAAAATGAGGGGAAGCACGCAAGCGTGCTTCCCCCTTTTCGCCGGATGAACGCTCAAACGAGAAGAGTTAGAATGAGCTCTAGAAGTTGCCGAGCCTCCGCACAGCCTCGGCCGCTTGGAACCGATCACGCATATGGCCTTCCGGCAACTCTTGGTAAATTCGTTTTGCTGTCGCCCGCGCTTCGACGAGCAATCGGTCGTTCCCTTCGATGTCCAGCAGTGCGCAGCAAGCTCGCAAGAGCAAGGCGGGATCACCCACGGGCCGAGCAAGCCGAATAGCCATGCGCAGGTCTGCCACGGCTTCACGTTTACGGTTCAAGGCAACCAAAGCGGTCGCTTTGGAGATGAGTGCCGCAATCCGA
The DNA here is from genome assembly GCA_035651635.1 of Verrucomicrobiia bacterium. GTDB lineage: Bacteria > Verrucomicrobiota > Verrucomicrobiia > Limisphaerales > UBA8199 > JANXQE01. Next base: position 14,971 of record DASRFK010000217.1, read on the forward strand.
TATTTGATTCGGCCTTTACGACAATTCCGGGCGAAGGACTCCTCAGCCCAACCCAAGGCCTCACGCCAGCGTTTGCGCCGCAGAGCCAATTCGGCTCGGGCCTGGGTGAGCCTCAGATCCCACAGCCAGCCGTGCCAGCCGCCGACCGCTTTGGCCGCCTGGGCGGTCTCGGCCAGAAGCTCTTCTGCCCGGGCAATTTCGCCGCGGCTGCTGAAGTTGAAAATCAGATCGACCCCGGCGCTCACTAGCGAGGGCGCAAAGCCGGCGAATCGCGCCCGTTCGCGAGCCTCCAGCGCGATGGCCTCGTTGCCTTCGAAATCAAACACATCCAGGTGAAATCCCGCCGACATTGCAATGGCCCGGGCGTGGAAAGTCCAGACCTCGTGTTTGAGGCCTAATTGACGGGCTTCCTGGAATACCACCATCGCTTCTCGGTATCTCCCCTGGGCAGCCAGGGCGAGGCCCAAATGCGGATGGCCAAAAGTTGCGGCAAAGGCATCACTCAAGTGCCGGTACAGGTCCGCCACCTCGCGACTTCGCTCGACCGCCTCCCCGAGCCGGCCCCGCCAATAGAGGTTTAAGGGATACATGGCATGGGAGGCGGAGCAGTAGTCGGCTCCCCGGCCGAGGGCTCGCTTAAAGAGCCGCGCCGCGCCCTGCAGGTTACCGGCGCACTGTTGCGCCGCCGCCAGCCAGGCTTCCGAAGCGGCGATCAAATCCTTGCGGCTGGTTTTTCGCGCCACGTCATGACCTAAATGCGTATACCGGCACATTTCCGGAACGTCCAGCTTCCAGAAACAGGCGCCGGCCAGATCCAACAACAGCTCCGCCTGGCGCTCAGCACTGGAGGCGGGGAGCTCCTGGAGCGCCGCCTCCAGATCGGGTTTTGCCTCCGCCCATGAGCCGAGTTTGACCCAGGCGCTGCCGCGCCGTCCGCGCAGGTCGGCCACCAGCGGAGTCTTGCCCAGACGCTGTGCGATTGGCATCGCCCGGCTCAGCAACGAAGCTTCCTCACGATAAGCTCCTACGCGGTGAGACGCTTCGGCCGCGCGCACCAAATAATCCAGTGCCCTCTCCCATTCCTCTCCCTTTTCGTAGTGATAAGCCAGGATACCGAAGAAATCGGATAACCGAGAGGAGTAGAGCTCCTCAATGGCCGCGGCCACCAGCCGATGCAACTCCTTGCGCCGCTGAATGAGCAGACTATGGTAAGCCACTTCCTGGGTGAGCGCGTGTTTGAAGATGCAAGTATGCTCCGGAAAGAGGCTGCGCTCGTAAATCAGCTCGAGGCCTTTTAACTGCTTGAGAGACTCCGGCAGGGGTTCGTCCAGCTCCGCGATCGTTTCTAGAAGTCTTACCGAAAATTCCCGCCCGATTACCGCCGCCAATTGCAGAGCCCGTTTGGGCGAAGCTTCCAGGTGATCGATTCGGCACATGATCACGTCCTGAATCGTTTCCGGTATGAGGCCCTCCGGCAGGCTGTTGTTGGCTTCGTACTTCCCGTCGCGAAGCACCAGAGCGCCGGTCTCCAGTAATGACTTGATCATTTCCTCCACGAAGAACGGGTTGCCTTCCGTTTTGTCGGCGATCAGCCGCCGCAACGCGGCTGGAGGCTCCGCCCCATCCAGGATTTTTTTAGTCAATTCGGCGCTCTCCAGGGTGGAGAGTTGTTGCAACATAACGCGCGTTACGTACGACCAATCCGGAAAAGGGCTTCGATAGGTCGGACGGTAGGTCAAAACCAACAGCGCCCGGCTCATCTTTATTGATTCCGCAAGGGAAACGAGGAAGGCTTCCGACGTTTTGTCCACCCAGTGCAGGTCCTCGATCATCAACACGAGCGGGTTGAGCTGAGCGCGCTTCAGAATCAGTTTTCTCAACAGTTCGAAGATCATCAGCCGACGCTGCTGGGCTTCCATCTCAGCCACCAAGGGCTCCGGACATCCGAGAGATAAAAGATATTTCAACAGCGGAAGACCCATCCCGGGTTCCTCCCCGAGGGCGCGCAACCCGTTCTCCAGCTTGCCGGTCACGGCCTCCTCCTGGTCGCTCTCTTCGATCTCAAATAGATTTTTCAACAAGTCAATGATCGGCAAGTACGCGATCTGGTGGCCGAACGAAAGTGAACGGCCGGTCACCCAACTAACTTCCTCGACTTGTGCTGATTGTCTGAATTCCAGCAACAGGCGGGACTTGCCCACCCCCGGTTCTCCCGCAAGAACAACCACCTGGCCCTGTCCCTCCGCAGCCTGGCCAAGGCGCTCGTGCAACAATCCAAGCTCTCGTGCCCGGCCGACAAAGGGACTCAAACCCGCGGCGGCCGTTGCCTCGAGGCGGTTTTGCGGCGCCTGGGCGCCGGTAACCTCAAAGAGTCGCATCGGCCGCCCGTTGACGCGGAGGAACTTTTCGCCCACCGGATGAGTGAAGAAATAATCCTTCACCGCCTTGTGCGTTTCCGCCGTGACCAGGATTTGGCCTGGCTTGACCAGGCTTAGCAATCTCGAGGTCAAACTCACCGTCTCGCCAGAGGCGGTATACTGCCCCTTTTCTTTGCCCGGACCGGCAATGACCAGGCCACGATTGATGCTGATTCGCAGCTCAAAATCCGATTGGCAGCATTCCTTTAGGTTCGCGGCGCACCGTTCCAACACTCGCCTGGATTCCAAAGCCGCATGCACTGCTCTCTGTGGGTGGTCTTCGGACGCGACCGGGGCGCCAAAAACCGCCGTCAGGCCATCGCCCAGAACCTGTGTCAGCGTGCCTTCGTAGCGGAAAATGGCAGGCTTAAGCGCCTCCAGACAGCGCGTCATGAAAACCTGGGCGTCTTCCGGGTCCGCTTCGTTGGATAGAACCACCGAGAGGCAAAGAACCGTCAGCAACTTGCGCTCGCACTCCGGTGGCGTCGGCAGATCCCCATCGGCCGAAGCCAAGGCCGGTTTCGCCCCGGGCAATTTCGCGGCCTGAGCGCAACGCCAAAGATCTGAATACACATCCCGAGCCGATTGATAGCGCGCCTGCGGCTCGTGCTCGCACGCCTTGAGAAGAATCTCATTGAAACGCAGGAAGAGCGGTTCCGCAGCCGGCAGCGTCAACTCGCTGGGAAGATCCGGGAATTGGCGGCAATCTTTTCCGGTCCAGCTTTCGTAAAGGACTTTACCCAAGCTGTAGAGATCCGCCGCCGGACTGACGACGCAGTCGGGCGCGGCGTAGCCCAGGGTGCCCATCCCGGTGGTGGTGGTCGCGGTGTCGGTCACCAGCCCGATATCGGCTAGTTTTGGAATCCCGTTGATGAAGATAATGTTCGACGGTTTGATGTCGCGATGCACCAGTCCGTGCTTGTGGAGGTTCTCCAGGGCAACAGCCAGCGAGAGCCCTAGCTGGATACAATCACCAATAGAAAACCGGCCGCACTTTGCCAACTCACGGCTAAGTGTTCTGGGAGAGTAACCGTCGGTCAAAATTGTCGCGCCTGATACGAGATCATCCGCCAGTTCCATTACGTAATAGAAATACCCGGCGGAATCATTCCGGCCGATTTGGAGAATGCCAACGAACCCCGGATGAGTCCGGGAGATCGGCTCAAATTTGCGCATTCCCATGAACTCCCGCTCGAACGGACGGGCGTCGGTGAATTTGCGACGCTGGACTACCTTTACAGCGCGATGAGTTCCGACCACATTTTTGGCGAGCCAGACTTCGCCATAGCTGCCAGCACCAATGCAACGGATAAGCTCATGATCGGGAATCTGCGGCATGGACAGGCCCACGCCAAACGTGTCTTTGAGTTCCAACATTGGCTGTCTGCGTCCGATTCGCTCCCTCCGGACCCTGCGCGACATTCCACACGACAGACCAAAGCCCTCGTGGCTGCGCTCATTCCTGGGAACAGAAGGAGGGTAACACGCAGTCTCCGATGCGGCAACCGCCTTTTCCAGCACGGCTTTTTCCGACATGCCTTAAGGCAACTCCAACCAGGAGAAGACCCAGCCCGGCGCCAAAACCGCCTGAAGGCGGGACTCCAAACCGAATTCTAAAACACGCTCTTAGAGCGTGTTTTAAAAATACCGACCCGGGCGTGGGAGTATGGGCTCGGAATCCCGCCTTTTTGGCGCTTTAGGCGGCCCCATATGGGTTTGGAGTCCCGCCTTTAGGCGGCCCTGCGTCAAAACCGCCTAAAGGCGGGACTCCTAACAGATTTCTAAAACAAGCTCTTAGATAAGTTGGTTCTTCAGCCGGTCCAACTCAGCTTTTACCAGCGCGGAAATCCGATGCTTGGCAAGATATACCTGGGCGACCGTAACTCCCAAAGCGCGCGCCACTTCCAGAGCGGGCCTCTCTTTGATTACGTATAGGTCAAAAAGCTGAAATTGTTTCGGGCTGGTTTGCCGCTTGGCATTGGCGATTGCCACGTCCCAGAGGTTGCGCTTCCATTCTTCGTCCCAGATTTCATCCAGATTGATCCCGGCAGAATCTGGCATTTCAACCGGGGTCCGCTTTGTCTCGGAATCGAGCTGGGGACCGCCCCGGTCACGCTCCCGCCGGCGATATTGCAGGGCGATCCGCTTTCGCGTCAGGTACAGCAGCCAGCCCTTAAATGAGTCGACCGCCGGGTCGTACCTGAAAGTTTCGATCTTCTTAGCCACTGCAATGACGGTTTCCTGGACCACGTCCTGGGCTTCGGCGTCATTGAGACCCGACTTTATTGCGGCCGCATAAATCAGTCGCCAGTACGTTTCGAAGAAATCGCGCCAGCTCGCTTGATCATCCCAGCGTTTGAGCCGGCCTAGCAGCGTCTGGCGGGTAGGAATGGATTTGTCTCGCTCATTTCGCATAGGCCGGTTGATCATGTTCTATTGAATAAACTGCGGAATGGGGAGGTATTCTTTCAAAAAATTGAGATTGTTTGAAAGATCGAGCGATGGACGAGCAGTTCAACCTGGGAATGGCGCGAATGCAAACGCAACCGATGAGCCTAACTTGATAAGCCTTGACATTATGGGGCGCGACGACAAGCCTGCGCCCCGAATCCCTGCCCGTTCCGAACCTATGAACCACAAATCATCAATACACCACTCGAAGGCCTGCCAAAAAACCTGGCCAGTCATCGCCCTGTTCCTGGCCTGGTCTTCGAAACTCGCCTTGCCGCAGGGCTGCATTCCCGCTCATTACATCTCATTGAACCTCGACGCCCAGGGAATCTCCTACTTGAACCCCGGCCAATGGGAGGCAGATGTTTCCTACCGCTATTTGCACTCTGAACGGGTGTTCTCGGGCAGTGACGAGCAACCCCAATTGCATGGCGTCGGAGGCAGGAACACCATCCACTCGTTCGACGTAACGGGCACGTACGAAATCAGTTCGTTATTTAGCGCCAGTCTCACCATTCCGTTCCTGCATGATGAGTTTTCGTTGCCCAACGATGATGGCCAGCGGCACTCGGGCAGCAGCGGCGGTCTGGGCGACGCCCGGCTTATCGGCAACGCGTGGCTCTTTAAGCCCGCCGACCATCCGCATGGGAATGTGAACTTGGGTTTGGGCGTTAAATTCCCAACCGGGGACGACCGGGCCACCTCGGACTATTACACCACCGCGGGACAACCCGTGCTGCGACCAGTCGACATCGCCGCGCAGCCTGGGGACGGAGGTTGGGGCATTTTCCTCGAGTTGCAGGGATTTCAACAAATCGTTGAGAACTTGTACGCTTATGTGTCAGGTTTTTACCTAATCAACCCCAGGGACACCAACGGAACCGAGAAACCCTCGCCGTTATCTAAAGCAGTCAATTCCGTTCCGGACCAGTACCTTGGCCGGGCTGGGCTCTCCTATGCCATTTGGCCAAAAGCAGGGCTCTCCCTAACCCTCGGCGGGCGCGTCGATGGAGTTCCGACTGAGGATGCTATCGGCGGCAGTGATGGATTCCGCCGAGCTGGTTATGCTGTTTATGTCGATCCCGGAGTAGACTGGGTATTTGGAAAAAACATCCTTGGCATTAATGTGCCCGTAGCAGTTGAGCGAAACTTGCAGCCGACCCCATACCTGGATCACGGCGTGACTAAGCTTTCATCAGCCGGCGCATTCGCTGATTTCATCGTCGTGGCCTCCTTTTCACACAAGTTTTAACCCGCCGCCACCCGGGTCATTTTTGCCACCGGAAACGATGCGATCAGGTTAATACCGCCAGGAAGGCTCGCCGGCGATGCCTCTTTCCATTTGGAAGAAACGGGCGTCAATGCGGCCCGGGTCGATGCTCCACCGGGCAGCCAGCAGCGGCAGTTTGTCCACATTGAGACAGGCCACATCCGGTTGGCCGAATGTAGGCGGTTCGGTGAGTTCGAAATAATCGAAACATTTTAATCCGAGATCATGCTCGGCGGCAGTACGGGCCCCTTGATTCCACAGGGTGCGACCGGCCCAGGCGTAAGCACGGACAATTCGGCCCGAATCAGACATGACCCAGGCATGGTGATGCAAAACCCGGCTGGCAGCAAAGAATTGGACCTGCCCGAGGCGCCGGCTCAGGTGCAACAGAAACCGAAAACAAACATCGATATCATCATTCGGGTCGGGAAGGCCGCAGCCCATAACCAGAACCCAACCCTTAACCGGTGGAGCGATAAAGAGCTTTTCTTCGCCCGCTAGTCCTTGCATCCACGAACAAGGTTTTGGATTGTGCAGGCCCAGCGCGGCCTGAACGGCGGAAGGGCTGCGGCTCTTGATGGCCAGCCAGCAACCAGGCGAGCGGAACGGCCCTACCAGGTGAACGGAGGACAGCCGCGGAGCTTCGGAACCGGGCGAAGCCTCGCGCCGGCTGCAAGCGCGGCGAACCAGCAACCCGATAACGCCAAGGCCAACGCTAAGCGCCACGCTGAACAACATCAGCAACAACACCGGCATGGTTTCCCAACTGTTCACCCACTGGCAATTTACGCCCGGCGATCCAGCTTTCAAATGGGAAGATCACCGGCTTTTGACGCCTAAAGATTCCGCCAGCCAGGAGAGGTAAGCTTCGTTTCCGGAACCAATCGACAGCACAATAAACTCCGGAGTGTCGTAAGGGTGCCGTTCGATCACGTGCTGCTCTAGACGGCTGAGCAAGCCGGAGACCGTTTTGAAAATCATCAAAACTTCGGGCCCGCTCTCGATTTTGCCTTGCCACCAGTAATGCGATTCGACACGCGGGACCAGATTCACGCAGGCGGCGAGCCGGGCAACCAGGGCGGACCTGGCAAGTTTGCGGGCAATCTTAAGATTGGGCGCTGTTACCAGCGCGAGGTTGTACTTTAGTTTTCGCGGCATGTGGCAGGCTTCAGCAGTACGCTAAAGGTATTTTATCGGTGTCGGGCGTTAGCGGGGGGTAAACTTGGGCCAGGCCAGGGGCACGCCTTGCGCTTCCAGAAGGGCTTGAAATTCCTTGAGCCGTTCAGGCTGCTTAAGCACGAGGCGGGGCCCGGTCTTTCGGGCGACGCAAAACGCCGCCAGGGCGCCGGCCGCTTCACCAATATTCCACTCGACCGGGTGCAAGCGATAGCAGCCGTTGGTGATGTGAGTGACCCCGAGGTTCTTGCACGCCGGCAGCAGGTTCTCGACACGCCGCGGCACCAGCGCACCGAGGGGGATTTGAAAGGGAACCGAGCTGATGTCGAGGTAATTATCGCCGCCGCTGGTCGGGTGGAGATCGATGCGGTAACTGCCGATCCCCACCGAATCGGCAAAGGACGCGGCACGAACATCTTCGCGGCCGACACCAGTTTCTTTTGCACGCGCTTCAGTCGAGACGTGTTGCTCCAGAACAGTGAACTCCGCGCGGATTCGCCGGCTTTCGCGGATATAAGGGTATTTGGCCAGGCCGTCTTCAGTCCCCACCAGATCCGGGCGCAAGCGCAGCCCGGGCCAACCGGTCCCCCCGTCGGGGCGCGGCGCCTCGGTTTGCAGCCAGTAAAGCAGGGACAGGCTCAATTGCTTGGCCCGGACGATGTGGCGGGCAGCCTCGGCTTGACTGACCTCGCAAAGGTTTCCGAGCAGGAAATCGTTTTGCGGCCAATTCACCATCGAGACGTCAGCTCCAAAAGTGCCTGGGGCAAATTGTGACCGATCGACAATTCTCCGGTAAGCCCACAAACCCAGACCCTTCTCAGGGTCCATATCAAAGGTTTTGGGCTGAGTGCTCCGTGGATCGCTAACCGCCAGCGACAGAAGGCGGCCAGGCCAGGCGGGTTTCAATGCGGGAACATAATCGCGCCAGAAATCATACTCGGCAGGCTTATCGACTCTATGGTCCTCACCTGCCAGGTACTCCATGGCGAAACAGCACGTGAATGCTTGCTGGTTGGCGGGCGCCGCTTGTTCCGCAGCGTGCGGTTCGCCAGTTTCCTTGCGAGCCTCGGCGCCCGCAACAAACTCGGTCCCAGTCAAGGGGAGCAAATCGCCCAATTCGGTGGCATCGGCAAAAAAGCGCGCGCGCAAAACCAACTCATGGCCAGTCTCGAGGCTGCGGACCTGAACGGCCTGCACGCGGTCATGCGCCACGTCGGCCGCAACGGCCTTGTGCCGGCAAAGCAGAAGAACCTGTTGCGCGCCAAGAAACGGCGCCAGCATTTCATGAAGGACCGCTAAGGCGACCCGCGGTTCGTGACACAATCGCGAGACCCAGCCGTTGCCGGGATTGAGGAACGGTTTGGACCTTGCGGCGGCGGTGAGCGGGTAGTTCCGAAGGTAGTAATCGCGAATGCGGCGGCGCAAGTCCAGGTACGAATGGGTGGCGCCGAAATTTTCGATCCAGGGATGTTCATCGGGGGGAACAGCCTGGGCAGTGAGCTGGCCGCCAATCCAATCGGTCTCTTCGGTGAGAATGACTCGCATCCCATTGCGCGCGCCGGCCAAGGCGGCCGCACAACCGCCCAGGCCGCCTCCAATCACAATCAAATCGGCTTCCAATTCCCGGCCTGGTGATTTTTCTTGTCCAACAGTTCCAGGCAAGTCCGCAGAAAATCCCCTCGTAACCAGCTTCGGAACATTTGCCCAGAACGGAACGGCAATGCCCAACTGTTTTAGAAAGCAGCGGCGGCGGAGCATGGTCACAATCAGGTCCGTTCAGGCCACCAAAAAAAAGGACCGGGCGCAAGCCCGGTCCTTGTTAACAGACCAGCAAAACCAGTGTCAGCAAATTACTGCTTCACTTTGTAGAAGGTCGTGCTTGCTCCGGACGGAGTAACGAGGAACGGACTGACCGCACCTTGAACAGGCGTGTAAGTTCCTCCGACGGTCGGCGAAGAGACCAGTGTCCCGGCGCTCCAAGTAATCGTAACTTTGCCTCCCGCGGCGGGAGCGATGGTCAAGGTAGGAATCGTGGCGACGGTGTAGTTGCCGTAATCCCTGAACTGGGCCAGGAAAGTGCCGCGATCGGTCACCGTCGGGAGGTTGCCGTTTTCCGGTGAGAACTCGGGCCCGACATACAAGGTGCTGGGCATGGGATTCTTGGCAACGTCATCCTGCCCCCAGGTGGTTGCCCCAAGTTTAACCCAGGTCACGCCGTCATCGCTCCGGAACAGGTTGAATGTCTGTCCGACGCGCTGGATACGGCACCAGGCATGAGGATATTGCGGTGTGGACCCGGTGCCCGTGAACGGAGCACCGTCGGTCTGGCCGCCCACGTCCAGACGGCGGTTGAGTTCCCAGTCCGCGGCACCCAGCGAGCCGGGACCGGTCAGAGTCGGCCCAACAGGGGCGACGAAGCATTTCTGATAGCGTCCAGCCTGGGTGGCCTGGGTGGCGCGATTGACACCGAAGTTGGTGGCTTCGCGCACGATCAGGCCGGCGCGAGCCCACTGACTGGAGCCGTCCTGGTACTCGACGCGCACTTTCTTATCGAAGTCGCCGGTGACCTGCTCGTAAACGAAAGTGGCTTCATCATAATTTGCCCACTCACCGATGCCGTCGCTGTAAACGTCAAACCCGTTGGTGGTGACTTGCGCGACGGCGTTACTGAAGCCAAGTTCGTTGGCCCCGACGACACCCCATTTCATGCTCGAGACGGTGAAGGGGATGTTGGTGGTCACGATGACATTCCCGTAGGTGTCCTTTACGTTCTGAACCGTAACCGTGCCGCTGCCGGAAAGGCCGGTCGCCGTCAGGACGACACTTTGCTTAACGATCTTGACCAGGGGGTTCTGGGAATCGGCCGTGAACCGATTGGTGTAGACGGTCAGGCTGGTGATGGTTCCCGGAGAAACGGAATAATTCGCCAGCACACCAACCGTCGTAGGATCGATCGACTTGTCAAAGCCGATGCCAATGTCGACCGTGCCCGCAACCGAATCAGGCATCGCGCCGGCATAAGCCACGGGCGGAGTTTTGTCGGTGGTAACGGCCACGGTGACAACAGAACTGGTCTGAGTGATGGGCGCCACGGTGGTCACGACTCGGTACTGCGTGCCGTCGTCGCTGAGTCCCAAGATAGGCGTGGTGTAGGAAGCACCCGTAGCACCTGCGATGTCCGTCCAGGTCGAACTGCCCTTGGGCGCGCTCTGCCATTGATAGAGCAGGTTCGTGCCATACACGGAACTACCAGTGGCAGCAACGGTAAAGGTGGCTGTGCCGCCTTGCACCGTCGATTGACTGGTCGGCTGTTGGACGAAGTTGATGGAAGCGCCAGTCGGATCGAAATAGAAACCAACGACGTTACCGGTCGTCTTTGGCGCATCGCCCGGCGTCGGGTCAGGCTCGCCGTCATACTTATAGGTGACGGCGAATTCATCTCCGCCGGACCAGCTGGGATCATGATGGATCATCAGCATGTAATACCGCTGCCCTGCTGTCAGACTGATGGTATTCCCGTTGGGCCACTGGGTGTTGGAGAATTGATCGGATTGTGCCGAAGGGATCGCCGTAGGAACGGGTTGTCCCTCAGTCCACCGGCGCGGGTTGGTCCAGCCGTTCAGTTCGGCAATCTCAGCCTTGTTCGCCGGGTCCGAGTCTGTGCTCAGATAAAGAGCGATGCGGTCAGCACCAGCAACGTAGAAGACATAATTGGTGGTCACCGGAGGAATGAAATAACCCTCGACTGAATCGAAATAATTATGAAGGTGTGTGCCAGGATTAGCCGGGTCATCATCGGCGGGAATGCGGGCGGCGCCGCCCGGGGGATATTCCATGGCTGTCTCGATGTCCTGCCGATCCGGGAGATTGGGATAGCGCGAATCCTGGAATAAATTCGAGAGCGGCCAGCCCACGGTATCTGAAATATTGTTATATTTCTTGTGCAACACGGTCTTAGCCAGGAAAACAAAGGAGGAGACCTGAACTTTTGTATTGGGGGCAATGCTGTTCGGGGTGGCAGCCGTGTCCTGAACCCCATTAATCGTGAGGGTAAACTGAGTCCCCTCGGCCAGCGCACTGGTCGTGAGATGCACCACCGTGGGGCTGACGCGATCGATGCTGGAAACACTCACGCTGTGATCGATGGAATAATTGGCCGGGTTCAGGGCCGTGTCGGACACAGGCTTGGAATAGGTTAATACGAATCCCGACAGGCTGGTGTCAGCGGAGGCCTTAACCACCGTCGGCGCAACCGTGTCGCGAACGACCGTTAGGGTCGCGGTGGGCGAAGTGATCGAACCGGTCGCGTTGGTGATTTTGGCGCTGAACTGGGCATTGTTGTCCGCGTAGGATACGGCGGTCAAGGTGAGGGTTTGGTTGGTGGCATCCTGGATGGGATTGCCATTTTTGAGCCATTGGATCGTAAACGGACCAGTGCCATCAAAACCAACGGTGAAATTGGTCGAAGCGCCTTCATTCACAGTGGCAGGCTTCGGCGCCGAAGTGATCGTTGGGGCGACAGTTGTGGTAAACGGAGTGGTAACCAGGCTGAAGTTGGCCAGGTCGGTTTCCTCATTCGCACCGCCGGTTCGGGCAGAAACGATATGGTAACCGTTGGTTGGCCCCCAGCCAGGCAGGTAAAGATTGGTATAAAGCACCTGACCCGCATAGGTGACGTCGAGAGTCGAATTGGCTTTGAGCTGAATGATCACGTCCTGCAACTGCGAATTGACCATATTGCCAACCGGGACCTTCACATGGCCGATTTGCTTGCCAAACAGATAGACGTCCACGGCCGGTCCGTCGTTGCTGGTGTACGTGTGGAAGGAGACCGAGAAGGCCGTCCCGCCGGCGCCAACTTCATTATAGGTGGTGCTGCTTTGGTCCACATCGGGACCGAAGCTGTAGGCCGCTCCATCCGCGGGTGTGCTCGTGCCCGGTCCAAACTGGAGTTTGAATTTGGCGACGAAGCTGTCGATGGGGACGCCCGTATCCAGATCGTAAGGAGAAAATGACGCACTGAGATTGTTTTGAGGTACAGTCAAGATCAACCGGTTGGTTGCGATAAAGGGCGCCCAGGCCGCTCCACCAGTCAAGGTGCCTGCACCGCTGATGATGAAGGTCGAAGTGTCCGAGGTAGCGAAGTCCGCGGTGAAGGTGCCGCCTCGCGCGGCGGCTCCAGCCAGCAAAAGGCCAGATAGCAGATATCTAATTCTATTCATAATGTTGGATGTTAACTAAGGTCTGTCCGTGCATCCATACTTACGGAGATCGGAGATGAAGCAAAGGAAAAGTTCGTAAAAAATTCACCACATTTTGTTTTACGCTGAATTAAAAATGGTTAGTAAGCTTGACATGGAACAACTCCTCCGTCCTGTAAACGCGTTGACTGGACGTTCGCGAACCGGACCGATACGCTCCGCCAGGATTGCAGGAAAGAATCAACTCATCGGACAGTGTTGACTATGAGTGTCACCGATCGGATAAGTGCGTCGCGCCGACGCGGGTTCCGGCTGGTGGCGGCGGTGGGGGTCCCGCTGGCGCTGCTGCTGCTGATGGAAGTCCTGCTGCGGGTGGTGGGTTACGGGTATGCCACAGGTTTTTTTCGGAGCGGCCGGATCGAAGGGCGAGCAGTCTGGATGAACAACCCGGAGTTTGGGCGGCGCTTTTTTCCCCCTGGTCTGGCGCGCTCGGCGGAACCATTCAGTATCGCGGCGCAGAAGCCGCCGGACACGCTGCGGATTTTTGTGTTCGGCGAATCGGCAGCCATGGGGGATCCGGATTTTAAATTCGGTCTGCCGCGGATGCTCGAAACCTTGATAAGAAAGCGGTACCCCAACCGAAAGGTGGAAGTGATCAACGCGGCGATGGTGGCGATTAACTCGCATGTGATTCTGCCGATTGGCCGTGACTGCGCGGAACGCCAAGGAGATTTGTGGGTAGTCTATATGGGTAACAACGAGGTGATCGGCCCCTTCGGATCGGCTTCGGTGTTCGGAGCGCGGGCGCCCGCGCTGGGGCTGGTGCGCGCAGGACTATGGCTTAAAACGTGGCGGCTGGGGCAGCTCTTGTCGGCTGGGTTGCACGCCTTGATGCCGCGTTGGCAAGCCAGCCGAGAATGGGGCGGCATGGAAATGATGGCCGGGCAGAAGGTCCGCCATAACTCGCCGGAAACACAACGAGTCTATCGCCATTTCCGTCGGAACCTGGATGATTTGCTGGAGGTGGCCGCCCGGGCCGGGCTACACGTGATTCTTTGCACCGTTCCGACCAACTTGAGGGATTGTGCGCCATTCGCCTCCGCGCATCGTCCCGATCTCAGCGCCGGAGAACTGGCGCAATGGCAATCCGCCTATGACGCCGGAGTGGCGGCCCAAAGCGCGGGACAATGGGAGGCCGCCGGCCAGGCATTCGAGCGGGCGATCAGGATTGACGACCAATTCGCCGATCTGGCGTTTCGACGAGCGCAATGTTGCCGGGCACTCGGGCGAGCGGACGAGGCCGGCCGCTGGTTCAAGCGGGCCCGTGATTGGGACGCGCTTCAGTTTCGCGCCGACAGCGAAATCAATGCGCAGATCCGCCGTGCCGCCGCTTCGAGGCCAGACCGAGCGCCTGAATTGCTGGATGCCGAGGAACTGTTCCGGACCAACAGCCCGGACGGCCTGCCGGGCCGCGAGTATTTTTACGAGCACGTCCATCTGACACCGGAAGGAAACTATTTGTTGGCGCGGTCAGTGGCCGAAGCCGCCGAGCCAGCGCTATCTCTTGAGCCCACCGGTGATTGGTTATCGCAGACGGAGTGTTTTCGTCTGCTGGGATTGACCGACTGGAACCGGTACAACGCCTTCAACGTTATCCTGGACCGAATCCAGGGAGCGCCCTTTACCAATCAGATCGATCATCTTGACCAGGTTCAATACTTAACCGAACGGCTCGCCAATTATCGGCAAGCGACCAAACCGGCCCAGCTGCGACGGCAGGCGACGGAAGTGGCGCAATTGGTCCAAGGCCGTCCTGAAGATGCGGATCTGCGTTGGAATCTTGCGGGCCTGCTCGAATCTTGCGGAGATCTGCGAGGAGCGGAAGAGCAGTGGCGCGCGCTGATACGTTTACAGCCGCAATCGGCGTTGCCGCCCTACAACCTGGCCAAGCTGCTTGAGAACGCCGGGCGTCCGGATGAAGCGCTGGCCTTATACCGCCAGTCACTTCGCCTCGGTGAAAATGAGAACCCCGCGCGCGCCGCGCTCAGAAAGCTCCTCTCACGCCAGAACCACAACTGACCGCCGAGTGGACAAATTCTTGTCCGCAGCAATGTCCGATAACTTTCTGTGCATCTTCAGCCTGGTGCGTTATTTTCCGGCGTGAATGACATTGCTGCTGATCGCCACGCGAAATGACCACAAGGTGGGCGAGATTCGCGCAATCCTTGGTGACGGTTTTTTGTGCCAATCCCTGGCCGATTTCGCGGACGCCCCCGAGGTGCTCGAAGACGCCGGCACCTTCCAGGGCAATGCGACTAAAAAAGCGGTCGAACTCGCCAAATGGCTCGCGGAGAGGCAACCGGGCCCGTCCAATCCACAACAACTACCTGCTTTCGTTCTGGCTGACGACTCCGGCTTGGAGGTTGATGCTTTGGACGGAGCGCCGGGAGTGCATTCGGCGCGCTTTGCGGCCCTGGACACCGGCCAGGCGGGCAACTCGCCGACGATTGAGAATAACGCAAAACTCCTGCGGTTGCTGCGAGATGTACCCCAGGAGAAGAGAAGCGCGAGGTTCAAATGCATCCTCGCTCTCACGCCGGTTTTGCCGAACGCCGGCGCGACTGCCTCACCGGTTTGTTTGGCCGATGAGTTCGAGTTCCAGACGAGATTGTTTGAAGGGACATGCGAAGGGCGCATTGGATTTGAACCGCGCGGCCGCGGCGGCTTTGGGTACGACCCGCTTTTTTTCCCCGAGGGATACGATCAAACTTTCGGAGAGCTGAGTGAGGAAGTTAAGAACCGTTTGAGCCATCGGGCTCGAGCCTTGGAGCAGCTGAAGAATGCTTTGGAGTAGCGCGGACTTTCAGTCGGATGGTACTAGGGCTTAGGAGGGCCGAATGATTTGGATCCTCGCGCGCATCAAACCCGTCTTTCGGTTCCAAAAGCGGCGCAAAGCGCCGCACTCCAAAACGCTGGCGCGCTAGTCTTGGCGCGGGTTCATCATCGGGGCGCTTTCCAGGAACCGAACGAACTCCGAAGGTTTTGGAGTGCGCCGCTGTGCGGCGCTTTGGGGGCTAAGGAGGGCCGAATGATTTAGATTCTCGCGTGCATCAAAGCCATCCTTCGGTTCCAAAAGCGGCGCAAAGCGCCGCACTCCAAAACGCTGACGCGCTAGTCCTGGGCCGGGTTCATCATCGGGGCGCTTTCCAGGAACCGAACGAACTCCGAAGGTTTTGGAGTGCGCCGCTGTGCGGCGCTTTTGGGTTTCACTGACACGCAGCGAAGACATACGCTGTCCCGCGAGCAGACCTGACAATCGCCGTACGAAGACCCCTGGCTATCATCTGCACTCAAACCTCAGGATTGCAGGCAGCCAGGTTTATGATAGCCTTTGCGAGTCTCCTAAGCTGGCAGCTTCTGGCAGTAGCTTGATATGCAAAGGGGGGCAGAACTGTTGAAAACATGAGAGCTGAATTTTGTCGGCGGTTGATCTTGATCGTTTCAATGCTGGCGGGTTTTGCCTGCCCGGCGCAGACGAATGGGATCTTCGCAGATTTCACCACCAGCCTGGGGACGTTTACCTGCCAATTGAGCTACTCAAACGCACCCAAAGCAGTGGCCAGTTTCATCGGGCTGGCGACCGGCCAACGTCCCTGGTTGGATTTGGCGAGCGGACTGGTCCGAACGAATCCGTTTTATGACGGCTTAATCTTTCACCGGGTGATCAGCAATTTTGTGGACCAGGCCGGTTCACCTAATGGATTGGGCACGGACGGCCCGGGGTATTCCTTCGTGGATGAATTCAATCCGCTCCTCAATTTCAATACTCCCTGGATACTCGGCCTGGCCAACTCGGGGCCGGACTCGAACGGCTCGCAGTTCTTCATCACCGTGGCGCCGTTTGCCAACGGCAACAACATTTATACCGTGTTCGGGCGCGCGGTTTCAGGTACGAACGTTTTGGCGGCGATCAATCACGTGGCGACTGATAGCAACGATAAGCCCAAGACAAATGTGTACATCCAGCAAGTCACGATTCGGCGGGTCGGCGGGGCCGCGGAAGCATTTGATATCAATGCGCAAGGCTTGCCTGGTGTGACAAACATCCCGGTTATGATCGCGCAAGCCGCAGGCGGCGTTGCCTTAAGCTTCAGCAATCGTCCCTATGCCGACACGCGCTGGTACTCGAGTACCAACCTGACCTCCTGGACCGCAAATAAGTTTGGGATCGAAATCACGAGTCCCAGCTCCAACTCGGTGAGCGTCGCGACGGATGCGCCCGCAAAATTCTTCCGTGCGGCCCAGATTCAATACCCTTCCACAACCTTCGCCCCAAAGAACGTCCTGGGGCGCACGTTGATAATGGCTTTTTCGGCCGGCCTCGGCACCAACACGATCGTGTTCAACACTTCAGGTGGGGGAACATATAACCTGGCGGGCACAAACCCAAATTCAGGGACTCTCAAGAGCTATACCTGGTCCCAGCAGCCATATAACGGTTTGTTGCAGCCGATCCAGTATTCGGGCCTTTTGGACATGGACCTTGATTTGAACTTCGGCAGCTACACCAATGGCACCTTCACCGGAACGGCGTACAGCACCTTTCCTTTCTCGGTTTCAGGCACCTTCAAGCTCTCGCCCTAAACGTCGCCGGAACCATGTCGTTATAACGCTAAGGTCAGCGATGTGGCGGAGCAGCATTCGCTCAACCGCCTGGTTCGGAAGTGACTTTAGTCTCACGCAAAGACGCAAAGACGCCAAGGTTTCCTCTGAAAGCCCATTGACCACCCGCTCGATACCGTCTTTCCAGTTCTCGGGCCAGCACCACTTCATGCACCATTTCGAGCAACCCGGGACCAAGCTCCCGATGCACTTTAACGGCGGCTTCCACCACTACCTTGCCTATCTCATTCTCCGTCATCTTGGCCTCTTCGCGTCTTTGCGTGAGACATGGTTCCCGAACGCGAACCAGTAGAGCGGACACTGATAAACGCAAGTGCTGAGACGAAGCGGGCTACCAGGATCAGCGGGTTTGAATCACGCTTACTCAAAACCCTCAAACGAGAATAACAGACCGCTCAGCCGTTCCTATCCGTGTCCATCAGTGTCCATCCGTGGTTCCCCTTGGCCTTTACGGCTTAGCGGGACCAAGGCACGGCGAGCTTTTGGCGCAGAAGTCCATTGCTGGCAACCATTCGGTAAGTGTGATCGGTGTCGACGGCTTTGCGCCAGAATTCGCCGCCGGCGCATTCGATGATTAGGCCCCCGGCCGCGATATCCCAAATCCGTATGCCGCGCTCGATGTAGCCGTCGAACCGGCCGGTGCCGACATAAGTCAAGGCCAGCGCGGCGGCGCCCATCATCCGGACTTTGCGCACACGATAAACCAGTTTGTTGAAGTACGGCAGCGTCGCTTCGAGACTTTCCCTGGACTTGGCAAACCCAATCGAGACGATGGCTTCTTCGAGTTTGGACCGACGGCTGACGGAAATCACTCTGCCGTTAAGGCGCGCCGGCCCGCCAATCAAAGCTGTCCAAATCTCGTTACAAAACGGATCATACACGACGCCCACCACCGTCTCGTAGCCGTCCTCGTAAACGGACGGCCCAGCTTTGGCCGCGCGGCGCTGGAGCGCAATCGAGACGCAAGCATGCGGGATCGTGTAGGCAAAATTGACCGTGCCATCGATGGGATCCACCACCCAGCGAAACTCCGCGTTTTCATCACCCACAATTCCTTCCTCGCCGAGCACGGCGATGCCGGGGAATCGTGAGCGCAAGGTTTTCTGGATGAGGCGCTGGGACCGAACGTCCAGCTCAAGCTTGATATCATGTTGAGTGACCGAGTTGGCGCGTTTGCTGGCATGCAATTCCCGGCGCATGAGCCTGCCAACCGCGCGGGCGGCTGCAATGGCGCTGGCTTGGGCGTTTCTGAGATTCATGGGCGCGGTCTATTCGACTTTTGCGGGCGCGCCTGGGAGTTCCTTGGCGGTCAACTCGTAAGAGAACTGGTCGAAATAGATATTATGTCCACCCCATTCGAGTTCACCGCGCTGAAAATCGACATCATCCGAGCGCATGCTTTGTTTGCGCGGTGTGAGCGGTTGGTTGTGGTCGCTATTGGCGGCCATGCGATATTGATCGAGACCACCGAAATAGAAATCACGTAACTCGCGGCGCTGGTCATCAGATAAGGAGGTGGCGTAGCGGCTGGCGTAAATACCCATGTAAGGATCCACCGGCACCCAACCATAAGGCGCCAGGTAAATTTCCGTCCAATCGTGGTTCGCCTTGTCACCCGGAAAGATGTTCCAGCCGGACTGCCACCGGGCGGGAATGCCGTTGAGCCGGCAGAGAGTTATGAAAAGCAACCCTTCCTGGCCACAGTCGCCGTAGCCATGCGAACGGCAGTACTCGCTGATATTGCGGATTGTCGAATACTCGGTCGCAAAGCTGTATTTTATGTTGCCGGAAATCCAATCGTAAAAACGCTTAGCCTTAAGGCAGGCGTTGGTTTCTCCGGCGGCAATTTGGGCCGAGAGCGCGCGAATTCCCGGCGTAAACTGAACGTGCTCGGCTTGCCGGACGAAAGGGCTGAGCGCCGGATCGGCCAGGTCAGCCGGGCGGATGTTCTCGGGCTTGAGGTCGAACCAAACGGCGCGCGTGACGTATTCGTACTGAATCTTGAACTCGGTCGGTTTGCCCTGATGGGCCGTTTGTTCGAGGTAAACTGACCTTGCCGAGCTCGAAGGCAGGTCAAGGTGCTTGGGCGGCGAACTGGCGGAAACCAGGTTGAAATCGGTCTGGAACGGATAGAGCCGCGGAATGGGAAGCCAGGCACGAATGATTTCACCGTCCGGGGCGGCATTAGTCTGGGCGGTGACATCCATGGTGACGAGAAAACGTTTGGGCAAAACATACGGCTGATGCTCAGCCAGAGCTTGCTTCTTAATGGCAACGCAGGCTTCCCAATGACGTGCTTCCACCGGCGCCGTGTTCTTGAATGGGATACGGCGTGACCTGAGCTCGGGATACCGGAAGAAGAGGTTGCTGACGCTGGCGGCCATGAATCGCTGTTGCCCGTCGATAACGCGGCTATCGAACCGGCCTTCCTTCACCCACGAGTTGAATTCCTGCTGCGTGAGATTGGCGACGGATTTTTTCAGTTCCGCAAACAATTCAACCTGGGTAAACGGGAAATCGAGACGGATCCGCCGCAGACGATCCAGTTCAAACTCCAACTGCGTCCGGGTTTGGATGGACAGATTTGTTTGGATGGACAGATTTCTGTTGTCCAGAGCCATGCCTAATACCAGGGCAGCTTCGCCGAAACGGCCTTGAGTTTCGAGAGCGCCGGCGTGCGCCACGACTTCGGGCTGCGCAAAACAATTCGGCGCGGCGAGCAGAGCCAGGCACAACACCGACAACCCGGGGGACAATGAATTGAGGCGCGTCATTGGGCTCCGCGCAGCCGGTCGAGGGCCGTCTTGACCCGTTCACGTTTGCTCTGCCACTCCGCGAGCCGTTGCTGGTGCTCGGTTAAAACGTGTGCCGGCGCACGGGTGGTGAAATTCGGGTTGTTGAGCTTTTGTTCCACCTTGCCGATCTCGCTCTCGATTTTCTCCAACTCTTTGCTCAGCCTGGCGATTTCGGCGCCGACGTCCTGCACGCCTTCCAGCGGTAAAAAGAGCTCGCCCACTTCCGCGTGCACCACCGGCGTGCCTTGCGGAGGCTCAAAATTGGGATTCACCTCGAGGCTTTCGGCATTGAGTAGAAGCTTAAACACTTCTAAATCCTGCGGAGGCACAGCGCCGGAAGGTTTAAGAATGAATTTCACCTTCTTGGCGGCGGGTACATTTGCTTCTCTCCGCAGATTCCGGCCCTGTGTGACGAGCGCAAATTTGGCATCGACGATTTCGAGATAGCATCCGTCCAGGCCGTAGTGGCCGCGAAAGTCTTCCTCGAGCGGCTTGGGCCACGGAGCGAACAGGATCGTAGTGCCGCCTTGGTTAGGCGGCATCTCCTGCTGGTATCCCATCCCATGCCACAGTTCTTCACTAATAAATGGGAGGAACGGATGAAACAGACGCAAGGCATGGGAGAGAATCAAATCGATTACCGCGAGAGTATTGGCGCGACGGGCGGCCGCTCCCTCGGTCATCGGTTCACTATCAGCCGGACGCGTTAGAACCGCCTTGCTGGCTTCGATGTACCAATCGCAGTATTCGCTCCAGAAAAACCGATACAGCGTCTGCGTAACTTCATTGAAACGATATTCGGCGAAGGCCGTGTTAATTTCACGAATCGCCTGGTCTAACTTCAGGAGAATCCACTTGTCGTAGCCGCTCAGAAGTTCGGGAGCGATTTCGCCCTGGACTTCCCCGCCCTGAAGTTGGCGAAATCGGCAGGCGTTCCAAAGCTTGTTGCAAAAGTTGCGCCCGAGTTCGACGTCTTTCTCGTCAAAGAGCACGTCCTGGCCCAGCGGTGCGCTGCGCATCGTGCCAAAGCGCAGTGCGTCAGCCCCGTACCGGGCGATCAGATCGAGCGGGTCGGGTGAGTTGCCGAGGCTTTTGCTCATCTTCCGGCCCAATTTGTCCCGGATAATTCCAGTAAAGTAGACGTTGCGAAACGGCAACTCGCCCATGTACTCATAGCCGGCCATGATCATGCGGGCGACCCAGAAGAAAATGATATCCGGCCCCGTAACCAGATCGGTGGTGGGGTAGAATTTTTTCAGAGTGTCCGTCCGCTCGGGCCAGCCCATGGTCGCGAACGGCCACAGCCAGGAACTGCACCAGGTATCCAGCACATCGGTAGATTGGGCAAAACCGAAGCTCTCCAGTTCCTTGGCGATGTCCATCGAGTCCGGGCCGAGACAGACCTCGATCTCGGAGATTTCCCCGGGAGGCGGCAACGTCCCGGCGGCGGACAACTCGATGATCCTGGCGTCGGTGAGCTTGAGCCGGCAACTCACGTCCGAACGGGCCGCGAGAGATTTGCGAATCGCTTCCAGACTTTGGGCCGGATCAGATTGGGATTGCGGATTGGTGGCACTCGTCGCGGCGGTTCGGCCGAGCACGGCCGACCAGACAGGGACCTGGTGTCCCCACCAAAGCTGGCGGCTGATGCACCAATCCCGGATATTGCCCATCCAGTGCGAGTAGGTTTTGGTCCAGCGTTCCGGGTGGAAAGCGATCCGGCCTTCTTCAACCGCTTTGGTTGACGGCTCGACGCTCGGGTATTTAAGAAACCACTGCTCGCTGAGATACGGCTCGATGGGCACATGGCTGCGCTGGCTGTACCCCACATTATGCACATAATCTTCGGTCTTGAGGAGCAGGCCTTGTTCGGTGAGTTCCTCGATCACCGCTTGCCGTGCTTCCATGCGGTCCAGGCCGTCAAAATCTTCACCCGCTTCGCGAGTCATAGCGCCGTCCGGCCCAATCACCACCGTGACCGGCAAGTGGTGACGCAGTCCCATTTCGTAATCATTGGGGTCGTGGGCGGGCGTGACCTTGACGCACCCGGTGCCGAACTTCGGATCAACAAAATCGTCGGCAATGATCGGTATGGCCTTATTTTGCAGCGGCAACAGGCAGCGGCGGCCGACCAAATTTGTGTAGCGCGGATCGGCGGGGTTCACGGCGACCGCTTCGTCGCCGAGCATCGTTTCGGGACGCGTGGTCGCGACGATGATGAATCCATCGGGTTCCGGCCGGCCGTGAGCATCGAGCAAAGGATATTTCAGGTGCCAGAGTTGACCCTTTTCTTCTACCATCTCGACTTCTTCATCCGAGAGGGCGGTCTTGGCAGACGGATCCCAATTGACCATTCGCTTGCCGCGATAAATCAGACCTTTCTTGTATAGGGCAGCAAAAACCCGCTGGACGCACTGGGAATACGCGGGATCCATCGTGAAACGTTCCCGGCTCCAGTCGCAGGAACAGCCGAGTTTTTTCAACTGCTGGATGATAATGCCGCCGTGCTTTTCCTTCCAAGCCCAGGCGTGTTCGAGAAATTTTTCGCGCCCGAGATCGTCGCGATGTTTCATCAACCCTTGTTTGCGCAGAGCTTTCTCGACCACGGCCTGCGTCGCGATGCCGGCGTGATCGGTCCCAGGCAGCCACAAAACCTCTTTGCCCTCCATGCGAGCTTTGCGGGAGAGGATGTCCTGGATCGTATTATTCAGGACGTGCCCCATGTGGAGCATGCCTGTCACGTTCGGCGGAGGAATAACGATGGAATAGGCCGGTTTGGAGGAGTTGGCATCGGCGACGAAACAGTTTTGTTTCAGCCAGAAAGCGTACCACTTTTCCTCGACCGCCTGCGGCTCGTAAGCTTTAGAGATCTCCGCCATATTTTTAACCACGGATAGACACGGATAAACACTGATGGGACTAAAGCACCATGCGGTCCCACTGTAAGACAGGATATTTGAAATTCAAAATCAAGCCGACCCTCAAACCGGTGATCCTAAGGTAGTTTAACATTTGTCCCCGCTCGTGGTCGGTTATCTTTTCAATGACCTTCGCGTCGGTAACTACAGACCCGAAAACAAGCAAATCAGGGATGAACTCCCCTACGGTTTCACCAAGAAAGACGACGGGAAACCTGCGTTGCTGATCAAATGGTATACCCTTTTGCCGAAAGGCCACGACCAGCGAATTCTCATAGATCTTCTCTTGAAGGCCAGGGCCAATCCCATTCAGAACTTCGAAAGCGCAACCGATGATCGCTTTGGTTTCACTCTTATGAAGAAGTTGAGACCCGTCACTGCCGGTCAAATCCGGCCCCGTATCCGTGTTCATCGGTGTTCATCCGTGGTTTCAACGGTGTTCATCCGTGGTTATTTTTTGGTCAGGCGGTACTCGAAGCTGTCGGAGAGGGCCTGGACGCTGGCTTCGATGATATTGTCATGCACGCCGACGGTCCCCCATTCTTCTTTGCCGTCAGTCGACTCGATGAGCACGCGGGTGCGCGCGCCGGTCCCGGCCGTCGAATCGAGGATGCGCACTTTGTAGTCTTCCAAATGGACTTTCTTGAGCTGTGGAAAGAACTGAACCAAGGCCCGGCGGAGCGCCCCATCCAGCGCGTTGATTGGGCCATCGCCTTCGGCAATGGTATGTTCGGTCACTCCATCCACTCGCACTTTGACACTGGCCTGGCACACGGAAATGGACCGCTCACGCCGAACGGAAACGTGATAGCCTTCGATGCTGAAAGGCGGATCCTGGTGTTTTAAACACTTGCCGATGAGCAACGCCAGCGAACCTTCGGCCGCTTCATATTCGTAGCCCTGGCTTTCCAAACGTTTGACTTCAGTCGTGATCGTCCGGGTTTCGGGCGCATCCGGCTGTAGTTTGAAACCCAGTTCGACCGCCTTCATCAGAATGTTCGTGCGGCCGGACATGTCGCTGATCAGTACGCGCCGCTGGTTCCCAATCGACTCCGGGTTGATGTGCTCGTAGCTGCGGGCGACGCGGTCGATGGCGTGCACGTGCATGCCGCCTTTGTGGGCGAAGGCGGTTTGGCCTACCCACGGTTGGCGCGGATCGTGCCGCACATTGGCGATTTCGTCCACGAACTCCGAAAGTTCTTTGAGCTGCGGCAACGATTTTTCGGGCAGCACCTTCTGCTTCAATTTAAGTTGGAGCAGAGGAATGATCGTGGTCAGGTTGCAATTGCCCGTGCGTTCACCATAGCCGTTGATGGTCCCCTGGATTTGGGTGGCGCCGGCCTGAATGCCGGCCAGGCCGTTCGCGGCGCCGAGACCAATATCGTTATGAGTATGAATCCCCAACCGCGCCGTGAGTTTCCTTCGAGCGGAGGCAACAATATCGGAAATTTCTTGAGGCAAACAGCCGCCATTGGTGTCACACAACACGATGCAATCCGCGCCGGCCTGTTCGGCTGCCTGCCAGGTCGCGAGGGCGTAGTCCGGTTCATCCTTGTAGCCGTCGAAAGCGTGTTCAGCGTCGTAGATGACTTGTTTGCCGTGATCCTTGAGAAAGCGAATGGTGTCGGCGATCATGGCCAGGTTCTCGTCGGGCCTGGCACGGAGCACTTCATGGACATGCAACAACCAACTCTTGCCCACGATCGTCGCAACCGGAGTCTCGGCTTCGAGGATCTGGCGCATTAGTTCATCCTGCTCGACGACCACGCCTTTGCGACGGGTCATGCTGAAGGCAGCGATCAGCGCGTTCCTCCACTTGCGCCGGGCAGCCTGGCTGAAGAATTCCATGTCCTTGGGATTACTCCCCGGCCAGCCACCTTCAATGTAATGAATCCCGAACGCGTCCAATCGCTCGGCAATGCGCAGTTTGTCCAACGCGGAGAAGTTAATGCCTTCTCCCTGGCTGCCATCGCGCAGGGTCGTATCGTACAGCTCGATCTCGGGTTTCATTCGAAATGCCGCCAAAGGCGAGAGGCCATATTTACGAAAACCGACCCTCGTTGCAAAGACCAAATGGGGCGCGAAACCGTTGCGCCGCACGGAGGCGTGTTAAAATCCGAAATCCGAAGGCCGAAGCCAGAAGGAAATCCGAAAGCCAAAGTCCGAACAGGAGGAAACGTGGATTGCCGCTTGATTCGGATTTCGGGTTTGGATCTGCGGCCTGCGGCTGAAGCCGACATCTCAGACCCAGGCTCATCCGACGCCCGCTACTCGTCGCCTTTACCGGTGCGGATGAATGGTAGTTTGACGGTGCGCTGCAAGAAGCCGAGGAAAGTCTTCTTCTTCTTCTTTTCTCCACCGATGGGTTCGACGGCGTGGCTGCAGAGCGGGCAAAGCCGGAGCAATTTGCCGCCGCGGCGACGGAGCCGGTGAACGCATTCTTCGCACATCACCTCGCGGCAGTGCGTGCACTGATAGGCGGCATTGGCCCGTTTGTGACGCGGACAGACGAGAGAGCCGTCGGTAAGGACGATCGGTGGGGCGGGCTTGGGCAGCTCGAACTTCGGAATGGCGATGGTAACGTCAGTGCTTTCAACCAGGAGGTCAACGTCGCCGAGCCGCAGGATTTGTCCGGCGGCCAGAGTAGCCTCCATGACTGGTTCTCCGTTGATATAGGTGCCATTGGTCGAACCGCAGTCACGGACAATAACCTCGCCATTGCTGAGAGCGATTTCGCAGTGCTTGGAGGAAATGGTGGCGTGCTCGATGATGAAATCGTTTCCGGGACTACGGCCAAAACGATTAACTCCCAGGTTAAGGTTGATAACCTGGTTATTGAACCCTGGCGACTGAATCAATAGTTTGGCCATGTAACCCCTGACTGCGAAGTAGTTTCTACCAAAAAGTCATCGCCTGTGTCGATAGAAATTGTTTATGGATTATTACGGAATCCAGCGCTCGGGCGGAGGCCGAACAGTGCGGCGGAACGCGGTTCCGGCAGGGAAATTTCCTAGTCATTTTGCGTAGGAATCATTTGGAGCGCTAGAACGTGATATTCGGGAAAGAATGTTTTCCAACGGAGATTCGGTGCTAGACAAAAAGAGTTGCCGGGCGCGCCCTGAAGGCAGGAAACGCATGGCCGCAGGCCCTGACCTACAGCAGCTTTACGACGGCGGAGTTACTGGCAAAAGCATCACCCAAGGCGACTTGGTATGGGGCCAGTCGCCTCGATAGAAGATGCAGCGGTGGTTTGTTGCCGCGGGCAACTGATGCCCGCGCGCCGGCTGCCGCATAAATGCGGCATAAATGCGGCCGCCCCTGGAAGTGTGTGCGAGCTGCGGAGGAGGTCACGGTCCGCGGCCGATGCTCTTAAGGGGCACCGAAAGCTTGCAGCGAATAATCGGCCTTCCCGCTGAGGTTCACTCCTGGCTTTGCGGCGTGGCAACGTCGGACTGTTCCGGCATCCACACCTGCATTGGACAGGATCCGCGATTGGCGTTTGCGTAATAAGGTACCGCGGTTACCTGGAACGGCGTGGCCACGATGTTCTTTGCTGCCGTTCTGAATACGGCCGTCGCCGTCGCGGTAAGAACGGTCACTCCGCCCAGGAGATTGCGTTCGTATTTGGCCGTGAATTCTGTTCCCGGAGGAAGGACAAGGTTTTGAACGGCTGCGCCGTTGTCGGCACCTTCGAAGCAGTAAACCATCGGACCGCGCATCAGAGCGACGCGGCCCCGGGCGGCCTCGACCTGGAAATTGGCGGTGACGCGTTGCACCGGCATGTCCAGGTGCAACTGCACCGTGTCCCCGGCTCTCCATCGGCGATGCACAGTGACATAGCCACGAACGATAGCAGCCTCCTCGACCGGCTTTCCGTTCACGCTCAAGCGCACCGCACCGCGGGTTGGGCGGTTTTCCGGGTGATAAAGCTCTTCGGGATAAGAGGGTCCCTGACACCAACCCGGAACGCGGATGCGCACGTCGAACTCGCTCGGTTTGTCCGGTTCCACGCTGATTTTGACCTCGCCTTGCCAAGGGTAATCGGTCGCCTGTTTCAGCACGACTTTGCCGCCACCGAATTGGATTTGCGCTTCGCTGCCGACGAATAAGTTTACGTAAATGCCCGAGTTGTCCTGGGCGTAAATGTAGCCGGGCATCGCCCCCATCAACTTCAGGAACATGGGCGGACAACAGGGACAACCGTTCCAAGCCC
This sequence comes from Verrucomicrobiia bacterium, assembly GCA_035651635.1. Classification (GTDB taxonomy): domain Bacteria; phylum Verrucomicrobiota; class Verrucomicrobiia; order Limisphaerales; family UBA8199; genus JANXQE01. Next base: position 42,095 of record DASRFK010000217.1, read on the forward strand.
AGCGCGCGTTACCGTGCGGCGCCTCCAGCGGATTGACATAGGTGTAGGAGTCGCCCGCCAGGGACACGCCGGCCAGGGCGCCGTTGTAAAGTTCGCGTTCGAGCGCATCCGCGTAACGCGCGTCGCCGGCGAGCAGATCCAGGTTTTGATCAAAAAAAGCGGCGGCAACCGCTCCGCAGGTCTCCAGGTAGCCGTTGTTGGGGAGGAAATAATCTTTGCCAAAAGCTTCGCCGGCGGCAGTGGCGCCGATCCCACCGGTGACGTACATTTTCTTGCCACACATATTTCCCCACAAACGGAGAGCGGCCTGGCGATAATCGTCGCGGCCATTGATGCCGGCGAGCGCGGTAACGCCGCTGCACAGCAGGGCCGCCCGGACCGCATGGCCTTCGATGGTTGTTTGTTCGAAAACCGGTTCGTGATCCTGATTGTACGAACCATACGATAGTTGATCCTTGCGCGGATGCCCCCGCGCTTCCACCCAGTACTGAGCCAAGGCCAGGTAGCGGCTTTCATCAACGGGCACGGCCAGATCGCGCTTCAGCCCCGGATGTTCGCGAAAGAACAGGTATAGATTCGCGAATGCCTCCTCGACGATCGCGTGATTAGGAACCAATTCGTATTTCGGCGCCGGCCCGATCTGATAGCAGGTATAATTCGCCAGCTTGACCGCCACGTTCAGCAAATTGTTTTTACCCGTGGCCTGGCAGTAATGCACGGCCGCCTCGCACAGCGCGCCGACGTTGTACATTTCGTGCTGATAACCGTCGTTACCACCGTTCAGGCCCCAGCGTTGGTTGGGATGCTGCAGTTCGGTCCAGGTGTTGAGATACCCATTTGTATCCCTGGTTTGGGCCGCGGCGATGCGGGCGATATATGCGTCTATCCGGCTTTCCAATACTGGATCGGGCCGGGCGGCCAGAAAATCCGCCGAACCGCGGATCATCTCATAAATCAGGCCGTCATACCAGGGCGGTCCAGCGTGACCATCCGACTTCCCGTCACGAACCCGATCGAAATTATTCAGCGCGCCACCGCGGTCGTTCTCGAACTTCGTAAAGCAATCCGGGATGGTAACCGCCTGCCAGACGGCGCGCTTGGGTGACCAAAAAGAGTCTTTGATCTTCACCGCTTGGATCGGGACAGGCCTGAGTTGATTCGCCGCTTGCGCGACTGTTGTAATAATGCCCGCTTCGAGACAACTGGTGACTCCCAAAATGAACGCGACGGAGGAGACTTTCATGCCGGAGGGAATGATTACGGACCCGGGCGGCGCCTGCAAGGTTTTGGGTGGGCCCCACCCATTCTGAGTGCAGAATGGGGAAGACCGAGACTCCTGCAACCCCGCGAACAATTGTCCCTTGAGCTCTGTGCGGCCGCCGGAGCAGCTTCGGCTATTCGCGTTCATTCGCGTCCATTGGCGGTTCACCACTCTTCCTGCCATTGCCCTGCCCTCTCCGGCCGCCGGCGGTTTCAACCAAGAGGAACGTTCGTCCCGGGTGCGAGCTATGCCTTGCACAGGCCTGGCCGCTTCCTACGCTCAGCAGACAGGAAGGTCTGAGCTCCGTCGTAACAGCGGAGAATTTGCTTCCGATTTGGACAAGCGTGGCTCATGCTGGAGCGAGATCCCGGCCAGGCCGAGCAACAAGGTCTGTTTACCAAATGAGTTACACCATACAGTATCTGCAGTCTGAGATGGCTGCACAGGGAATCGAGGTCAGCGTGTTAGTCAACTGCCTCGTCCAGGATGCCACCAATCTCAAGGCAAGCGACTTGCATATCGAGCCATGGGAGAACTCGATTGCGGTGCGGGCGCGCGTAAACGGAGTGCTGATCGAGGTGGCGCATTTGCCGTTGGACTTGCTCGATAAGATCTCGATGCGCTTCAAGGTGATGGCGAACCTGGTCACTTACCAGGCCGGGATGCCGCAGGACGGCACAGCCGTGGGCGGCGCGGAACTGGACGGCGTGCAACTGCGCATCTCGATTTTTCCGACCACTCGGGGGGAAAAGATTGTCGTTCGGCTTTTCGATCCACGTGACCGGCGCTTCGAGCTGGCGACGCTCGGGTTTGAAGACTCAACGCAGCAAGGACTGTTGCGGGCACTGAAACGCACCAGCGGATTGCTGCTCTTTACCGGTCCGACGGGTTCGGGCAAAACGAGCACGATGTATTCGGCGCTGTGCCACATCATGCAGCGCGAAGGCACCAGCATCAGCATCAGCACCGTCGAAGACCCGGTTGAGTTTAATCTGCCAATGGTCAGCCAGACCCAGATTAATCCCGCACAGTCATTCACGTACGCCATGGCGCTGCGCAGCATTATGCGGCAGGACCCGGAAGTGATCATGGTCGGCGAAATCCGGGATGCCGAGACCGCGGCGATTGCGGTGCAAGCGGGTTTGACCGGGCACCTGGTCATCAGCACCATTCATTCGGGCGTATCGGCGGGAGCGTTCACCCGGTTAATCAACATGGAAATTGAGCCGTTCATGCTGGCTTCGAGCGTGATTGCGGTTATGGGCCTGCGCCTGGTCCGCAGTATTTGCCCTCAGTGCTCGCAACCGTACGAACCGCCGCCGAGCCACCTCAAATTGGTCCCGGAAGAGCTTATTCCCGAGGCCCAGTTCCGGCGCGGCATTGGCTGCGACCAATGCGCACAGACGGGGTACTCCGGCCGTCTGCCGGTAAGTGAACTCCTGCTGGCCAACGAACCTTTCCGTGAAGCAGTCCTCAAAAAAGTACCCACGTCGGCCCTGGAGGAGATTGCGATTCAGAATGGGATGCGCACGCTATGGCAAAATGGCTTGCGCCGAGCTCTGTCCGGTCAGACGACGCTGGACGAGACCCTGCGTGTACTGGCCGCAGATATGATGTAAGCAATGCCTCCCCTCCCCCTGCCTGTCCTCCCCAGGAGGTCCAGGAGGACAGGGAGAAGCCTGCGGGGCTGGATTATAAAGCCGTTGCTGTGACACGACCAAGGCAAACGCATCTAAATCCCTTGAAAAGCAGGGACATCGCGCTGCGATGTCCCCGCGTGTGTTTCGTTAGCGGGCGGAACGAATGCGAGAGGAGTACGGTCACATCCAACGCTGCGCCGCTGAACGCGGCGCGGACGGCGCAGCGCGCCATCCCTACCGCCAGAATTAGATGCGTCTGCCCTGGTGTCACGACACAAGGGCGGGTTGTTGCGCCTTTCACGTTCATTCCTCGAAAAGCTTGATTCTCGAATTACCTGCCGGCGGAGTTTTCGGAGCAGCCTGTGGCACCTGGTACTTGGCCGGCTCCGGGGGGGGTTGTCGCGTCAGGCCGGAAATGGCCAAATTGACTTCCGGCTGACGGTGCATCGGAGGGATGATGCCGTGCCGTTCGGTGAGAATCCGATAGGCCTGGAGACAGTTTTGAATATTGTTATAGTTAAAGACCTCGCGCGCGAACCAACGCTCCAAAAGGGAGCCTGGCCGCACACTGCGCAAACCCAGCAACGCGGGATGAGGCAGCGTCGGGTGGCGAATGCCTTCCATGAAAACCAGCAACAAAGCGAGACGGTGATACCGACGGTGCTGGAGCCAGCGGATGGCTTGCACCCATCGGTTCGGATCCGGTGGGACGGAGGTATCTGAATTCAAGGTCGAGGTAATGGGATCGCTCAATTTTTCACCCACTACGGGTGCCCAGAGGATTGCCATCAGAACCGCACCGGCCAGCGAGTAGCCGAGCAGAAAAATCATATCACCGCCGGAGATGCCGGGAAGGCGAACTAAAGCTTTGGCCAGGGAGTAAGCGAACAGAAATGTTACCGCGGTTCGAGCAAGGAATTTAATCATACGCCTCGCATCAGCGGCGTTCCGGCAAGAGAATTCCCTGACTGGATTGATACCCGGCCAAAAGCATCTCCAGGCGGTGTGAATTGACGGCGTAATTCTTGGCCGTATCCTCAGAAACAATGCCGCGCAGCATCAGCTCGATCAGATATTGATCGAACGAATGCATTCCCTGATTGGTGCACTGCTCGATGATTTCGGTCAGCCGATTCAGCTCGTTTTCTTCGATCGCCCGCTGGATGGTATGGTCGCGCTTGAGGATTTCGACGCAGGGGACGCGTTGGCCTGATACATCCGGGATCAATCGCTGGCAGGCGATCATATTCAAATTGCGCGCCAGCATGACGCTAATCCCGTGCTGTTCGCCGGCGGGATAGTACTCACGGATCCGCCCGATTGCCTGGCCCGCGGAGTCGGCGTGAAGCGTCGTAAATACAAGATGGCCGGTTTCAGCCGCCTGGACCGCGCTGAAGATGCTCGCGCGGTCCCGGATTTCTCCGACGAAAATGACGTTGGGATCCTGGCGCATGGCATTGCGGATGCCGTCGGCGAAACTCGCGGTATCGATCCCAACTTCGCGCTGTTCGAATTGCGACAACTCGTCTTCGAAGAGGTACTCGATCGGATCCTCAATCGTGATGATTCGGACGGCTTGCGTGGCATTAATCTCCTGGATCAGGGCTCGAACCGTTGTGCTTTTACCCTGGCCGGTCGGGCCCGTCAGCAGCACCAATCCCCGGGGGATTTTAAGCACGTCCTTGAGGGTTTCCGGCAGGCGCAAATCTTTGAGACGGAACTTGTGCTTGGGGACAATGCGGAAGGAACAGGATTGGCAGCCTTGCTGTTTGCTGAAATTGGCACGCCAACGCGTCTCACCCATTTGAATGCTCAAATCCACTTCGCGGTCCAACTCGATACGGCTGGAGGAAGCCAGTGAGAAGTTCTCGGCCAGGAGCCGGTGAATCTGCTCTTTGGAAAAGGGCGACAGTTCTTTTGGGTCCAGAATTTTTAACTGGCCATCGACTCGGTACCGAGCGGGTTTGTCCTCCTGCAAATGCAAGTCCGACGCGCCCGCATCCTGTACCCAGCTCAGCAGCGCGTGGAGCTTAGTGCCTGGTCTAATCTGTTCCATAACGGCCGTACACGGCGGTACGTTGGCGAATTCGGTATTCGACAGGCCTCACATAGTTCGTCAGCGTCCAAATGCCCAAATGCCGCCGGCGCGCCTGGAGCTCGGCATTTTGAATTTCATGCCAGCGCCTGGCCGGAATGGCGGAAGAAGTCTCAGGCGCGGCTTCGGCAAGGCCTTCCCCCACGAGCTGGGCATTGATGAGCGTTCCGTCCAGGGTCAAGAGCACTAAGGGATGTTTTTCCGGATCGGGTTCCACAATGGCCATCTGCACCGCTTTGCCTTTTACCAATTCAGCCAGGCGCTCTTTACTTTCTTTCGCGAGCGGTTGGTCCTTGTGAACGTGGTCGGGAGAAAACTCAGGAGCATCAACCCCCGCCAACCGAATAACGACTTTGTGGCTGTTCTCCGTGTCGATGGTCATTCGGTCTCCTTTCGAAACCTGCAGCACGACCGCGGTCCCAGTCCAGGCGTACTTCTTTTCACCGTTGACTGATTCGTGAATTTCCTGCGCTTTTTGGACCAAACTCCGGCGCCGATCCGGATTGCCGATAAAGTAATACAAAACCAACGCAATGAGCAGGATAACTGGTATCAAGAGCAGTTTTCGCAGCAGCTTGAACATGGTATCCTCCGAGGGGTCGCGCTGTGGGTTCAGTCCCCCTCTGCTTTATTTTGGCGTTCCTCTGGCGAACCCATGTTTCGAATGCTACCCAAGAAATTTGGAATTGTCGAGATGAATAGGGCCGACGAGCCAACGGGCGCAATCGAGCGGCGCAAGTACCGGGTTAAAGGCGGCGCAACTCGACTAAACATTATGCCGCGGCGGAATTCGTGCTATGTTGCGAAAAAGAAGGGATTGTTTATGCCTGCATTAGCAGAAAAGGACTGTGTACCGTGCAAAGGCGAAGTGCCTGCGCTCAAAGGTGCGGATTTGAGCCGATTAAAACACGAACTCAAGCCCGAGTGGCAAATCGTCCAGGAACACCATCTGGAGCGCGAATTTAAGTTCAAGAATTTTGTTGAGGCGCTCGCCTTCACCAATAAAGTCGGCGAGTTAGCCGAACAGCAGGGACATCATCCGGACATTTATCTGACTTGGGGCAAGGTGAAGGTGACGATCTGGACACACAAGATTGATGGCCTGACCGAAAGCGACTTCGTGCTGGCAGCCAAGATCGATCGGCTGACTTAAACACAAGTTTGGGTCCCGCTTTTCAAAACCCCAGATGCTGCGGGTACCTAAGAGCGCGTTTTGGAAACGGTTTGGAGTCCCGCCTTTTAGGCGGCCCGGCGCCGAAACCGCCTGAAGGCGGGACTCCAAACCAGGCCCGCGCCAAGCGGTGTTTTAAGACACACGCTAAAGGAACGCGAGGTCAGTGACCCGAGCTGGTGGCATTCCGCCGCTTTTATCAGTGTTCCTCGGTGTCCCGTGGTTGAACCACGGCTTCGGGACCGGCCATGCCGTGGTTCAGTCGGGTAACTGGAGCAAGGCAAAAGTATTCGCGCTCGGAGCGGGTGGCGACGGAACAGGTCGTTGGCTTTGCCGCAAGAGCAGGTCGTCCAACTCATCCAAAGATTCGTTGGCGACCGCCTGGTAGTGGCCCAGGGTAGGCAGGAGACTGGTGGGTGCACTAACCTTGAAGCGGGGCTGGTTGGTGGCCACAAAGCGCGACGTGGGCAAAGGGTTTTTGAGCAACACGGAAAGGATTACCAGTGCCAAAGCAACAACTGCCAGGGCCGGCAGAGCCAGTCCCCAGTTGAAGGAAACGCGTCGGCTATTGCGGGTTGGAAAATGGGTGGTGCGGCTGGCGCCAGAAGACTTGGGAGCCACTTCTCTGGCGGCAATGCCTTCGTCTTCGGCCTCAAGTGCGGCCGGCAAACGGCCAATCCTCTGGCTGACCGAGGCAATTTCGGCCTGGTAAGCGCGGCAACCTTCACATTGCCGGAGATGGGCTTGGAGCTGGGCCGCCTGAGGAGCGTCTAACGCGTCCATGACGAGCCAGACGATGAGCTTTTTGTTCTGAGCACAAGGCTTCATAAAATTTCGAGGTTCGAACCGCTGTCCCCACGCTGTTCGCGCAGGGCAGGCATACGCCGCAATTTTTCGAGTGCGTGGAACAGGCGTGATTTGACTGTGCCGACCGAGCAGCCCAAAGCGGCGGCGATTCCCTCGAGGGAGTCGTCGACGAAAAAGCGAAGGTAAATTACCTGTTCCTGTTTCCGCGGGAGGGCGCCCACGCACTGACGGATGACTGCGGCCTCATCTCGCAACTGAGCTGCTTCGTCGGGCAAAGTCCGCGGATCAGGCTGCTGCTCGGCGGCATCCAAAGGCTCTTCCCGTGCACCGCCGGTGAAAGACCAAAAAGAGAGCAACCGTTTACGGCGTGAAAAATTTCGATACCGATGGTGGAGGATCGCGCAGAGCCAGGTGAAGAACTGGCAGCGTCCATTGAAGCGAGCCAGACATTTCCATGCCTCGACAAAAGACTCCTGGGCCAGATCTTCCGCCAGCGACCGATCGGCGCCCAGGAGCATGGCTTGTCGTCGTAACCGCTCTTCCAATGCCTGGCAAAGCAAACCGAACGAATGCATATCGCCGCGCTGCGCCAGGCCCAGCCAGACGACCGTATCATCTGAGGGGCTTTCGAGCAGAATGGAGTCTGAGGTTGACACCTGGTTATTTGACAGCGCCGCTGGGGGATTCGTGTCGTAAGAACTGCACGCTTGCCTGCCTGCAACCGGGTAGCAAAGAGACGCTCATTTTGCTTGAGGACTCCATCGTGTGGCCAAAAACGGGCCGCCCACTCGAGCTGAGCGGGCGGCCCGGACTGTTTGCCAGAAGCGGGTTTTCGATTCCAGTTGGCGCAACCCACATAGGCTAGTTCTGATTTTTGGGCATCACTCGCGCCTCACCGGCGTGCGGCCCATCCAACAAAAAAGGTGCTCCAGGCTTTTCAACGAAGATCATCGTTTCGGGAAATCCGCTCCCGTTGAAGCTCGAATTGAGCTCAAAGCCACGATCGACGCCTTCAAAGATGAACCGCTGGAAAGCGAATGGACCCTGCCCGCAGGGATCATTCACGTTGAGCAGACCCGGTTCACCGTGCAGTTTGTATTCGAGGGCGGCGTGGAGCATCGCCAAACGGACCTGAACTTTGAACTCGCGTTGGCGCGCTTTCAGACCGGCAGGCAAGGACTGTGCCAGGGGATTTGAAGAACGCTTGAGTTGCGCGCCGAACTCTTGGGCTTGCGCATCGAATTCCGAATAGGGTAGTGCCATGATCGTTGCCAGGCCTTCATAAAGGGACTCTTCTTCGCGCAGCAGCTTAACAATTCCATCGCTGCTATGGCCGGCTGCCTTGAGCAGTTGCTCCCAGAGACTGGGCTCGGGACGCGGCTCACCGGGCTCAGTGTCTTCGAAACCGGACAACAGTTCGCGAATTCCGGCAAGAACTTTGGTGTCATTGCCTGGATTGGCTTGCTGCAACTCGAGAATCTTCTGCAAAAGCCAATCGTGAAAGGTGATTTTCTCAAAAGCGATGCTGGCGGCAGCGGTCCCTCGGGGAGGTGCGGCATCAATTCCCTGCACCACTTCCTGCAGGGTCTGCGGACTGAATTTACCGTAGTTCTCCGAGATGATACTGCAGCCGATTGACTCGGCAGCGACTTGCACGAGGACCGAGATAAGAGTGCCGTCGCGAGAGGCATTCCGGGCCAGGGTGAAAGCCGCCAATAGATCATCGCGCGCCTGGTCCTGCCGTCCATTCTGGAGTTCCCAAGCAACGCGATACCGCGCCCCAACCATAACAGCCTTAACCCGGGCCAATTGCGGCAAGAGCGTTGCCGGGCCTGGACTCATGTCGATCCCCCAATCACAGGGAACAGTGGAACTCACGGCCTTGCGCACGAGCTGAAACTCCGAGTCGTAACGGCCGACCAATTCACCAAAGTGCGGTGGGAGAGTTGAGCTCCACACGTTGTTGGTGCCGAGGTAATCCATGTCTGTTTCCGAAAGGGTGGGAGCGACCAGAAACGCTTGATAATAGGTCAGTGCCGGGTTGATGTCCGAACGGGCCGGTTGGGCCGGGAGGCTAGCCGCGGCGGCGGCCAGCACCAGGCCGGTCAGAGTTGATTGTAGTATTTTCATAATATGATTAAGGGCCGTTTCGGTTGTTAATGTCGGCAGAGGATGAAAAGGTTCATTTTTTCTGCTGTTTTGTCGTTGGCGCAAGCGGTGGAAGCCTCTACAAAAGGCGAAACATGCCGGCAAAAGCTTCATCCAATTTCGCTCGTGCCATTTTGGGCAGTGCTTCGATCATTGCAGTGCTGTTTCTTGTCAAAGGCATCGAGGTTTTGTTTCACCTGCCCCTGCAGCAGTTGGGGATCGTGCCGAGGACTGTGCCCGGATTGATCGGGATTTTTTGCAGTCCGTGGTTACACGGGAACATGCATCATCTTTTGGCAAACTCGGTTCCCTTGTTTGTGTTGTTGGTCGTTCTGCTCAGCAATCCCAAATATCATCCTTATCGTACGCTGTTTTTTATCTGGATTGCCAGTGGCGTCGGCACATGGCTAATCGGACGGGGCGGGGCGGTGCACATTGGCGCCAGCTCCATCGTTTTTGGGCTGGCGGCGTTTCTGATCGTCGCCGGGTTAACGATGAAAAGCTGGCGCGCGGCTACGATTGCCATTTTTGTGTTCCTGTTTTACGGCGGAATTTTTTACGGAGCCCTGCCCCAAAACGGTCCCATCTCCTGGGAAGGCCATCTCTGCGGCGCAATCGCCGGCGCCTGGAGCGCCCGCCGGCTTTAGGCGGAGCGACTCCGTTTCAAAGGGGGTGCATGCCCCAATAGAACCAACAACGTTCCCTGAGCCATGGTTCTATTGTTATGAATACAAAAGTAAAATACATTCCGCAGGGCTTTCATGCCGTGACCCCTTACCTGACTGTAAGGAACGCGGCGCAAGCCATTGAGTTCTACAAGCGCGCTTTCGGTGCGCGTGAGCGCGTGCGGATGCCGACACCCGACGGCAAAGTTGCCCACGCAGAACTGCAGATCGCAGATTCTATTTTCATGCTCGGGGAAGAGTGCCCGGAGCACCGGAGCGTGTCACCTGAAACGCTCGAAGGCTCGCCAGTGGGATTGGCGTTGTACGTCCAGGACGTGGATGCTGCGTTTGACCAGGCCGTAAACGCGGGAGCTTCAGTTAAGGAACCGGTCGGCGACAAGTTCTGGGGTGATCGCAGCGGATCCATTACCGATCCGTTCGGACACAAATGGATGTTGCTAACCCACATTGAGGACGTCTCCCCGCAGGAAATGAAAAAGCGGATGGCGGAGGCGTTTTCCACGGCGTCGGCCGGACACAAGAGTTGAAAGGCAGCAATCCGCCCTTCGGGTGTGCGCGCGAGTTAAGGAATGATTAAACGCCGGGAGCCCGTCGCCCGAGGGGATTGGGTAGGAGCGAACGACTCGCGCTTTCAGCGCTCCCGGCGGTTGTTGGGCGGATAGACCCAGGGCTGGCGCCCTGGGCTGGTATGCATGACACCGTTGGCGTCAGCCAGGTGTTGGCGTCAATGTGAAGGGCCGCCCGCTTCGAGGTGGTGGCAGTTGTGGGGATTTCTTGCGATCCTTTAATTTGAACTCTGGAACCCGCGGCGCGCGGCCCAACGTGAAATAGGTGCGCACCCCATTGAGGGGATCGGGGTGTCCGATGAAGCTTTGCACCAGCGAGGTTTATGAGCCCACAACAAAAGCTAAACGATTCGAATCGTCCAGAGCCATTTCCGACCGCGAGCAACGGCGGCTCATCGTCGACGGTTGAATCACCGTTCGAGATCAAAATCGGAAAGAAGCTCGTGGCGCGGCCGGATAACGGGGCGCTCACAGAGATTTTCACGATGACACTCGGGACAGAAAGCATCGACTTGGTACCGCTCAAGAACTGGACCCAATTGGACACCTTTAAATGGCGGCCTCGCTGTATACTGCCGCGCATTCCGGCCGGCCTGGAAATCTCCTGGGACCACCTCAAAGTAGCCGGTGAAACGGTTTCTCCCTGGGATCCCGAGGCGTGCGAAAAGCTGGAAAGAGCTTTTAACGAATGGCTCGCGCTGGAGAGAAAGACCGTTGAATTGACTCAGGCGAAGACGCGCGCGGCGACACTCGAAGCGCCCGCCTTGTTGTCCGACGAAGACGCGGTTTACTTCAAATTAGACCTCAGCGGTGCGGCCCAGCCGCGGCTCCAATACTTTGAAGGAAGTCAAAATGTCAAAACGGTCGCCCTGAATGTGGCCGGCCTTAGCGCGATGGTGGAACAGGGTTTCATGCGCAAACCAAACACATTAAAAGTTGGCGCGCTGAACAACTGGATCGAATTGGACGGTGAACTTTTTCGCTTTAAAGACGACCCCGAGGCAGCCCTGGCCCTGGAGAAAGCCCTGAACGAGCGGTACCTTGCGATTGGACAGCCGGACGCTCCGCCGGACGTCACCGTGTCGGCCAATCCAGCCTCGCCGAGCGGCTTCGACATTCAATTTCCCGCCACGCCACTGGGGGTGGTGGAAAATCGCAAGCGTCATTTGAACGAGGAGACCATACAATTGCTGCAGGACCCGGAACGCTGTCGCGTATTGCGCACGGGAATAACGGCGAGATTCGCCCCGCCTGATCTAGTGTTCAAAATAAAAACAGCCAACGGCGGTGAGCAACCGCTCGAACCGGGTGCGGATAGCACCGTCTCCGTAGCGAGTGAGGACGGTCAAAACAAAAGCCTCCCCCTGAGCCAACCAGTGAGCCTGCTGAATCGGGGGGTGGCTGAATTAAACGCAATTTTCAATCATCCGGCCGTAAATCGACGCGCCCGATTGTCACAGAGGGCGCGAGCGAAGGCCTCTGCATGAACTTCCCCACCCATTCAGGGCGACCGCAGATGGGAATCTGAGGCCTGCTCGCGGATTCACCGGCGAGCCAAATTGCGCGACGCGGAACTATTCTGGTTCTTGCGGCTTTCACCCGTGCGGTAGATGACATCGCGCTGCGATGTCACCGCCCGCGTTTAGCGGGCGGAACGAATGCGAGGAGGTACGTTCACATTCCAGCTTTGCGCCGCTGTACGCGGCGCGGACGGCGCAGCGCGCCATCCCTACCGCGAGAATGCGTCTGCCAGGACCTGCAAGCGTTTGGCCGCCAAGTTATCTGAATCACCGCGCCGGGAAGTGGGTCTTGAATTCGCCTCGCTAGTAAGCGATAAAGTGCTGTCCCGTTCGGCAAATACTTTTATGTGGATCCCAAAAAGCTTCGGACCTGCCGCCTTTTCAATTGTGTTGTGCCTGAGCGCAAGTCCGGCGCGGATACCGGCCGCCGATTTCACCGATTGGCAGGAACACATGCAACCAATCACCCCACGCAGCTATGTCTGCCGCCGTGCTTCTACCCCGATTCAGGTGGACGGAAAGCTCGATGAAGCGGCCTGGATGACAGCGCCATGGACGGAAGCTTTCGTGGATATCCAGGGCTCGTCCAAACCCCAGCCACGGCTTCGCACCCGAGCCAAACTGTTGTGGGACGATGATTACCTTTACCTCGCCGCCGAACTCGAGGAACCCCACGTCTGGGCGACGCTCACCAATCATGACTCGGTCATTTTCCGAGACCCGGACTTCGAGGTATTCATCGATCCCAAAGGCGAGACGGAGCCCTATTACGAGTTTGAGATGAACGCGCTCAATACGACCTGGGATTTGCTCCTGGACAAACCCTACCAGGACGGCGGCAAACCGCACAATGAATGGGAGATCTCCGGGGCAAAAACGGCCGTTAGCGTTCAAGGCACGTTGAATGAGCCTGGCGATAAAGACCAGGGTTGGACACTGGAGCTGGCCTTCCCATGGAAAGCACTTTCAGAACACGCCCGGCACGCGGGCGCGCCACTGGACGGCGAGCAGTGGCGGATCGATTTTTCCCGGGTCGAATGGCAAATCACCACGACCAACGGCGTCTATCGCAAAGTTCCCAATCAGCCGGAGGACAACTGGGTCTGGTCACCGACGGGCGTAATCGACATGCACCGGCCGGAGATGTGGGGAGTGCTGCAATTCACCACTAATTCGAGTTCGGAAAACATCACCGCAAGCGCGCCGGCCGGCCGAACCGCGCACCACCTGGTCCTGGGCGTTTATTACGCGCAACGCGATTTCTGGAAACAGCATCAACGCTGGGCCACCAATCTGGCGGAACTTGAGACCGTTGGGTGGAAGCTCCCAGAGCCCTCGCCAGATACCAAAGCTCCCCTGTTGGAATCGTCGCCGGATGGCTACACTTGTGCCAGCACTTTCACCGAAAATGGCCAAACACACGTCTGGCGCGTTCGACAGGATCGTTTGCTCAAGCTCGATCAAAGACTGCCGCTGGAAAGTGATAAGTTCGTCGCCGAAGCGGCCGCGCAGTTCGGTGATGCCGGCCGGCGCGCCGCCTATTTCCTGCTCGACAACATGCCCCCGGCCGATCGGGCCACGCTGAGTTGCGAATTCCTGATAGAAGACGTCCGCTACGCCCTGGAGGCACGCAATCGTTTTCCATGGGCAAAGACGGTGCCGGAACGGCTGTTTCTCAACGACGTGCTGCCCTACGCTTCACTGGATGAGCCGCGGGATCTTTGGCGCGCGCAATTTTTCAACCTGGCCGGGGAACTGGTCCGCGACTGCAAGAGCGCCAGCGACGCCGCCCAGGCTTTAAACCGCGATTTGTTCAAACGGATCAATGTGCACTACAACCTCGGCCGGAAACGCAACAACCAGGGACCCCTCGAATCAATCGAGGAGGGCAAAGCCACCTGCACCGGCCTGGCGATTATTCTAGTGGATGCCTGCCGGGCTGTCGGTGTTCCTGCCCGCATCGCAGCCGTGCCGGAATGGTCCGATAAAAAGGGAAATCACACCTGGGTCGAGATCTGGGATGGGGACTGGTTTTTCACGGGCGCCGATGAGTATGACGCCAAAGGTTTGAACCGGGCGTGGTTCAACAACGATGCGGCGCGAACCGCTCGGAGTGATAACCCCCTCAACCAGGTTTACGCTACCAGTTGGCGGCGAACCGGTCAGTACTTCCCCATGGCCTGGGCTCTCGCCTCCCGTGAAGTGAATGGAGTAAACGTCTCCGGCCGGTACGCCGCCCTGCCCCTTTCCACAAATTCCACCACTACCATTGTGCATGTGCGCCTGCGCCAGAAGCGCGAAGGCGAGCGGCTCGTGGCCGAAGTCGAAATGCGCGACCCCAACGATCAACTGATCGCCCACGACAAAACCCGCGGCTGGACGGCGGATTTAAACGATATGCCGGACTTCACCCTGCCCGCAGGCGCAGCCCAGGTCACTTTTCGTTTCATCGCGGGAGCCGAAGCCCGCGAACAAACGGTGCCGTGCGCGTCTTGCGCCAATTCTCATACGCTCGATTTTTCCTGGGACCAGCTCGCCCCGACGCCGGCCTCGGTGCTTGAAACTGAGGCGTGGCTCGCCAAACCGAGCGGTGAACGATCGCGCCCTCCCGAGGTTGCCATCTCCAGCAAAGACGTTCCGCGCCTCAGCGCGCTGCTGTGGGGTGACTTGCTCAAGACCCAAGCGGGCTCGGCCGCAAATGAGTTGTCGGGCAAGCAGATTGTGATCGAGGGAAAAAGCCTCAAGTGGATGGAAAAGAACTTTGGGGATGCGCCCAATGGAAAGCACAGCCTTTGGATTACTCTGCATGGCGGCGGCCAGGGCACCGAAGAAGAAAACGATCGCAATTGGAAAGGCTATTACGGGCGCTATGAATTTCCTCCGGGCAGCATCAACGTGGCCCCGCGCGCCCCGGCCAATACCTGGGACATGTGGCACGTGCCCTGGGTGGACGGCTTGTTGGACCGACTAATTGCCGACATGGTCCTGGCTCGCGGAGTTGACCCCAATCGCGTTTACCTGATCGGTTACTCGGCCGGCGGAGATGGCGTATACCAACTGGCACCACGAATGGCCGATCGTTTTGCCGCGGCCACCATGTGCGCCGGCCATCCTAACGCCGTCACTCCGGAAGGCCTGCGCAATCTGCCTTTCTTCCTCTATATGGGCGGGGAGGATTCCGCTTACCACCGCAACACGGTTGTTCGGGAATTCAGCGCTAAAATCGATGCGCTGCAAGCCGCCGACCCGGAAGGCTACTCACACCGACTCACCGTCTATCCGGGCCTGCAGCATAACATGCAAAACCGCGAAGCCGAGGTAATCCCGCGGATGTCCGGCCTGCAGCGGGTCACCTGGCCCAAACGGGTTGTCTGGAAGGAGAATGACAATTTCATTCACCCGCGCTTTTACTGGCTGGAACGCGTCGCCGGCGACACCAATGCGGAGACGGTTTATGCCGCGCATGTTGAAGGTCAGACCATCACCATCGAAACGCCCGCCTCGGGCAAAGTGACGCTGCGCCTTTCCGATCAACTGGTCGACCTCGACCAACCGGTGCGCGTCGTTGCGGGTGGACGAACGCTTTTTGAAGGACCCGTTTCCCGTTCGCTGTCGGTCATGGCGCAGTCGTTGCGGGAGCGTGCCGACCCAGAGCTTGTCGCGACCGCGCTACTGCCGGTCTCGTGGTGAAGACTCGGTTCGACCAATGATGCCGCCGCTCGCTGGTTAAGGAACCAAACCTATCACCAGCCCCTGCCTGACTGATGTTGCTCACATTCATTTTCATTGGCGTGATCAGTGTGTTCCTGGCGATGAGCCTGGGCGCGCTGTTCCACCTGCAATGGGTGCGGCCATTGCCCACACCGATCCTACTCGACGGAACTGGAGGCCCCGCCCGCTGTTCCGTGGTGATTGCTGCTCGCGATGAGCAACCGCGCATCGAACAAACTGTCCGCCACCTGCTCGCGCAGCAGCACGTTCAGGTTGAGGTGATAACAGTCGACGATCGCTCCAGCGATGGCACAGGTGAGATCCTGAAGTTGTTGTCCAAGGAGGACCCCCGCCTGCGCATCATCCGGGTGGACCGGCTGCCAGACGGATGGTTAGGAAAGTGCCACGCCTGCCACTTGGGCGCCCAAGCCGCTACCGGTAACTGGATACTATTTACTGACGCCGATTGCTGGTTGAAGCCCGAGGTCCTGGCCCGCGCGCTCAGCGTGGCCGAGCGCGAGGGTGCGGATCACATTGCGCTCACGCCCGGGTTGGCGACGAGCTCGCTGGGAACCCGCGCCTGGCATTTGGCTTTTTTGATCAGCATGTCGAACTGGATTTCCGGGGTGAATCGCGATCGGCCGAGGGCCTATTTCGGTTTGGGAGCATTCAACCTGGTGCGCGCCTCCGCCTACGCCGCCAGCGGCGGTTATGAAGCGTTGCGCTTGACGGTGCTGGATGACGTCAAGCTCGGCCTGCTCCTGCGCCGAGCCGGCAAAAAGACGCGCGCCTTCCTCGGCAGCGGAGACGTCGAATGCCACTGGGGCTCAACGCTGGCGAACATGATCCAGGTCATGGAAAAGAACTACTTTGCGGCCGTTGATTTCCGGTCCGCGACAGCGTTGGGCGCGAGCCTGGTTGGAATACTGCTTCTCGGCGCCGCGGTGATCGGCCCGCTCACGGGGACAGTGCCGGGCCTGGCGGCAGGACTCGCGCCATTCTCCTTTGTTTTGCCAGCCTGGTTTATTGCCCGAAAACTCGGCTGGTCCGCGTGGGCGGCGGCATTAACCCCCTTCATCTTTCCTGTGCTCCTTTACGCTATGCTTAACTCGATCGTAGTCACGCTCTGGCAAGGCGGGGTGCGCTGGCGTGAGACCTTCTACGCGCTCGAGACGCTCCGCAAAGGCATCCTGCGCTAAGGCCTTGATAAGGGTCCGGCATCGTAGCCGGATAATCTCTAGTCATAAAAATGATTTAGACAATCCCTGGGCTTACGTGCGTCATTAAGGGTACTGGCGACAACAAAACTGCCTTTAAAATGACCGCCACGACAATGTGACCTCGGCCGAACTTGAGCGTCTGTACGACGAACATGCGCAAGCCCTGTTTGGGTTTCTAATCAACCTCACGCGCAGCGAGGCAGACACTCGGGATGTGCTCCAGGACGTGTTCTGCAAAATGGCGGCAAATCCCAAACTGTTGGACCCGGTGCGGGACGAGCGCGCTTTCCTTTTGCGCCTGGCCCATAACCAGGCAATCGACCTGCTCCGGCGGCGCCAAACTCGCCAAAAGGTTAGCGCTCAGATCCAACACGAAGCGGAATCGGTCTTTATCGCGGCGGCCAGCGCTGATGAAGAAACCTTTCGCGCGGAGCTCGGAACCGCTTTAGCGGAACTGCCGTCGGAGCAACGGGTAGTCGTGCATCTGAGAGTTTGGGAGGGCCTGACCTTCGAAGCCATCGCCGAGCTCCTGGACATTCCACTAAACACCGCCGCGAGCCGGTGCCGTTATGGTTTAGACAAATTACGCGCCCGCCTGCGTCCCCTTTACGACGAGATCAAATGAACAACGAAGACTTTGAGAAACAACTCAGCCCCGTTCCTTTCAAGCAGATTCCAGCGGGGTGGCGGCGGGACATTCTGGAAGCCGCTGAGGCCGCCCGCAGGCCTGCTGCGTCGCCGCGGGAGGATTCCGCTCACCGCGCCGGCCTGTTTTGGTGGAAGGCCTGGTTATGGCCGCGTCCGCTGGCCTGGGGAAGCCTGGCGTTCGTTTGGCTGCTCATTTTAGGCGCGAATCTGGGCACTCGAGGCTCGGACAGCGGCACGCTTCAGGGCCAAACCGTTGCCCACGCTCCTCACACCACCACACTCTCCGAGCAGCGCGCTCTGCTTTCGCAACTGCTCGATTCTTCACGGCCTTTGGCCGGCCCGATGGAGGCTACGCCGTCCCGACGCCGAAGCGATCGTCGGCTGGAAGACCTGGCCGCGTAAGTTTCGCTCGACCGTATTTTGAATACATCTCCCAAAACCCCACCGGAGGGCTCCGCCGGACGGAGCCCGAAAGCCTCAATAGTTCTCTTCGTCGTGGCCGCCCTGGCAACGCTGGTAGCAGTCTTTTATACCATCGAGAACTGGCGCGGGCGACGTGCCTGGCAAGCCTGTCGGAAGGAACTCCTCGCACGCGGCGAGCAGCTGGATCCGGAAGCGTTCATGCCGCCGCCGGTGCCTGACGACCAGAATTTTATCAAAGTGGGACCCATCGAGACCTGGTTCCGCAGAGATATCACAGATACCAATGCGCTGGCCTCCATGCCGCGCTTGCCCGACGGGCTGAAGTCACGGCCGCCTTCGATGGCCGAGCTCAAGGATTGGACCCTCTTCGCTAATGCTTTTCAACCGGGATCCGATTTTCCGCTCACGGATCGCACCGGCACTCCGGCTGCAGCGTTGCTCAAATGGTTTGGAAGGTACGATCAGGGTCTGGCGGCTCTGTATGAAGCGGCGGAGCGAAAAAGCGCTCGCTTCAACGCCGATTACGCGCGCGGTGTGGAGATGGAGGTCCCCAACTACGTCGCCGCCCGGGCGGTGGCTCAAGCGGTTGCCGCACACGCAGAGGCGAGTCTCCTGATTGGGAAGCCCGAGGAAGCCTGGCGTGACCTGAAGGTCATCGATCACATGGCAACAACCTTCCGGTCCAGCCCAACGCTTGTGGGCACGATGATCGGGGTGGCGGTAGCCGGCTTCTATGATGACATCGTGCGACAGGGCTTGGCGGATCACCTGTGGCAACAAGCTCAATTGGCTGAAATTCAACAGCAGGCCAAGGGCTTCGATTTTATTTCTGACTATAATCGCGCTATGCGCGGAGGCGAGATGGCCAACATCCTGCAGTTCCTCCGGGTCGCCTCCCGGGCAAAGCTCTTGGACGTGCTAGGCGTCAACAAGGGTTGGGATAAGGTTGAGGACGCGCTTTTCTATCGATTGGCTCCGCGGGGGTGGCTCGAACAGAATATGGCCCGGTACGCCCGGCTCGTCTCCGACGCGATGCAATCTGTCGACGTTCCCGCCGGCCGCGTATATCCGGCAAAGTCCCATGACCTCGAAGCCCGCATTTACAGCGAAGTAACCCACACGCCCTATCATTATATCCTGGCGTGCGTGGTTCCAAACATGGTCAAGGCGCTTCAACGAGTGACCGAGCGTCAGGCGCAGGCGAATCTCACGACAGTCGCCTGCGGCCTGGAGCGATTTCGCTCTGAACAAGGAGCGTACCCCGCTGCCTTAGGGGATCTGGTTCCAAAGCACCTCAGCAAGCTGCCCTGCGACCCCGTGACCGGCGGGGCGCTCAAATACCGGAGAACTGACGACGGCCGTTGCGTGGTCTACTCGCTGGGCTGGGATCTAGTGGACGACGGCGGAGCCGAAGGCGATTGGGCGTGGAACTCGCCCCAATGATAGCATTGGAAGGATGGTTATCGGTTATCAAGTTATCAGGTTTTGAGGTTATTACGGCAGCGCCTTGCCCGCTTAGCCAAACGCGGGGGAAGTCGAGTTTATATTAAAAAGCGTCGCCTGCCTCACCTGGTGACCTGAAAGCTGGATAACCTTCGACGGCGGACCGCTCGCACTCCTACTCGCCTCACCCTACTTGCGCGGAAAGGCCAGGCGGGCAATGGTCGCCAAGGTGGTCATGAACCTGCCGATACAACCTCCTTATGCTCCAATGGAAGCAATGCTGGTCGAGGAGATCCCCACGGGCGACTATTGGCAGTATGAACCTAAGTGGGACGGATTCCGTTGCCTGGTCTTTCGCGAAGGAAATCAGGTGCAACTGCAATCGAGGTCCGGCCAGGACTTGACTCGCTATTTTCCGGAACTGGTCGACGCGTTCTCCAGGCTCAAGTGTGCTCATTTCGTTTTAGATGGAGAAATCGCCGTTCCAATCGAGGGCCGATTCTCTTTCGACGATTTGTTGCAGCGAATCCATCCGGCCGCCAGCCGAGTGCAAAGGCTGGCGAGGGAACATCCAGCCATTTTCATCCTGTTTGATTTGTTAGTGACTGAGACCGGCAAAAGGGTGGTCGACCAACCGCTCGGCGAAAGACGGCCCCTGCTGGAGGCATTCGCGGCCAAATGTTTGAAAGGCCACAAACAAATCCGGCTTTCCCCCGCGACCACCGAACTCGCCCAGGCCAAGCATTGGTTCAAAACGGTCGGCGGCGATCTCGACGGAATTGTCGCCAAGCGACTGGACCTGCCCTATCAATCCGGCGAACGCGCGGGAATGCAGAAGATAAAACAACAGCGCACAGCCGACTGCGTGGTTGGCGGATTTCGTTATGCCTCCAATTCCAAAGTGATCGGTTCATTGCTTCTGGGCCTCTACAACGCCGAGGGATTGTTGGACCACGTTGGCTTTTGCTCCGGGCTGACGACCGAAGACCGGAAGTCGCTCACAACAAAGCTGGAGCCGCTCATCGAACCCCCTGGGTTCACAGGCCACGCACCGGGCGGCTTAAGCCGCTGGAGCACCAAACGCTCGATGGAATGGCAACCACTCAAACCGAAGCTAGTGGTGGAGGTCAGTTACGACCATTTCACCGGAGGGAGGTTTCGGCATGGAACCAAACTTATCCGCTGGCGTCCGGACAAAGCGCCCGGCCAATGCCAGATGGACCAGGTGCTGCGAACCAGGACCAGCAGGTCGCTCGCCTTGCTCTGAGCGAGCGGCCGGC
The DNA here is from genome assembly GCA_035651635.1 of Verrucomicrobiia bacterium. Lineage (GTDB taxonomy): Bacteria > Verrucomicrobiota > Verrucomicrobiia > Limisphaerales > UBA8199 > JANXQE01. Next base: position 62,714 of record DASRFK010000217.1, read on the forward strand.
GACGCCCCGATGCTGTGACTTAATACTGACACTCACGCTTGAGGTCAGGCGGGGCGCAGCGCGCTGCTGCGCATTTCATCCGTACCAGCATATCGCAGAGTCATGTCGCAAAAGTCGGTTCGAGAAGCCTACCAGCTGCCGCATAAATGCGGCGTTCCGTCCCTGATGGAGTGATAAGAGGTGCCTGGCAGGCATTATCGGCCGCAAGAGCCACTTGACAATCAATGGCGCGGGCGGAGATTTGCTCCATCACCAAATTTTACCGGGAAGGGGCACGATGAAAAAGATAATTGGCCTGCTCTGGTTTATGAGTTTGCTAAGCGGCTGCTCGTGGATCCATCACAAAGATGACGCCGACTCAACCCGCAGTTCGGGGTGGATCGGCGGACCTGATGCAGGTCCGGGACGCGGAACGACCGGCGTGGGTTCGGGCGCGGATTCCGGCCGCGGCATTACCGGCAGCGACGCGGCGCCCCCCTAAATTGAGGAGTTGCTGCGGGCAGGTTTCTGCTCGAGCAAGACTTCGCGGGAAGTCACCGTCAAAGTGCCGAGGGCGGCAAGCAAAGGGCTTTTCGAGTCTCGCTGGGCGCGAACTGAAACCTTGTAAGTGCCGACCGGCAGAGCGCGCCGAAACTCCGTCTCCTGGCCGAAACACACAATCGAGCCATCCTCGCGCTCAACGCGCCATTGTTGGACTTCGACAGGCGCAGAGGCGCTCTGTCTCCAGGCGACAGTCAGTTGAACCTCGACCTGGTTATTGGTCAATGCTCGGGCACTGCGAGTCGCTTGCAAGGTCAGGGGTTCCAAGGTCAGGGCCGGTCTGGACGCAGCACTAACAGCAGCCGGGGACGCGGTCTCTCGGGGTAGATCGATTTCGACCACATTGGTTATAGGCTTCGTCATCCAGTTCGTCCTAAAGGCGAGCACAGTTGTCCAATTGGTAAGGTTCAGTGTCTGGAAATTCGTTCGGTAAGCCTGGACAAGGTTGGTTTGGACCGCATCCAGAACAAGAAAGTTGGTCTGCATCCGCGTCACCAGGTTTGTGCGGAACAGGTCGACATAATTGGTGCGAACTTCGGTGAGCCAGTTGGTGTGGTATTCGGTCACGAAGCGGTTGACCTGCAAGTGGATCTCCGTCGTGTTGGTGATCCACCGATCCACCCAATTGGTGTGAGTGATCGAACCCCGAGTGGCCTCGCTCGCCTCCAGGCGCTCGGCTCCGCAGGCAAATAGCGATGCGGCCGCGATTAGTCCCGCTGCAACATAATTCATCGTGTGCACAAAAGCACCTCAGATGCCAATCGTGAACGATTCACCGCAGATCCGTGCGGTTGCAACCTGCTTTGGGACTGGCCCTTGAGGAAACCGGCCCCCACAGCATGCGTAAGAACGTGTTGGGAGATCATCGCCTCCGCCGTAGCGAAGCGGAGCTACGTCTTCGATTTGTTCTATTTTCCGCCTTGTTACCTCGCCAGCTACTGTACCCGGTCCTTTTCAGACCTGGGCCTCAACTCGGCAACGGTAGCGCCCCAGCCGCCGAATAATGCGTGGTCGTCCGAGAATGAAATCACGTCCGGATGACGCGCGAGAATGGCTCGCACGGTCTGACGCAACTGCCCGATCCCTTTGCCATGGATAATTCGGACGCGGAAAATCCCCCGTTGGCGGCAGGCGTCAAGATAGTCCGCAACGAGTTCCTTTACCTGGCGCGGCTGAAAGGTGTGCAAGTCAAGAACGCCGTTGATCGGAACCTCGAGTGGCTCATCCACGCATAGCAGGGTAATCCATCCCTTCACCGGCGGACAAGCGTGGGCAGCGCCGATTACCGATTGAGCGCAAGGTGAATTTTTGTCGCGCTGACTCGGACATTAGATGTAGAGTTCTGCGATAGCGATCGGCCGGTGTTCGACAAGCCTTTTGCGATCGCGATCATCACTCCGTCCCAATTCTTGAAGAACATCAGAGGCTAATCGCGGCCAAGCGCAGTATTTATATGGAATCATTGCCGACAGTTTTGCTCAAACCAGGCGAAGCCGACCGCATCGTGGCCGGGCATCCGTGGGTGTACCACGGCTCCGTGTTAAGATTAACCCATCCCGCGGCGGACGGGGACCTGGTCCAGGTCAAAGACCATCGCCAACGCCTGCTGGGTGTTGGTTTTTACAATTCCAAATCCAAGATCAACGTTCGCGTCGTCTCGCCCGAGCGCATCGCGATCGATCAGACGTTTTTTGAAGAACGTATTCACGCTGCGCTGGAACTGCGACAGAAGCATTTGCCCGGCGCCAGTTCGTTCCGAGTCGTGAATGCCGAGAGCGATTTCGTCAGCGGTTTAATTGTGGATAAGTACGAAGACGTGCTGGTGCTGCAGATTTCTTCGCTGGGGATGGATCAACGAAAAGATCTCATCGTGGCGGCGCTGAGGCGGATTTTTTCGCCACGAGCCATCGTTGAGCGAAGCGAAGTCGCCTCTCGTAAATTCGAAGGGCTGCCACCGGCCAACGGCATCGTAAGCGGCGAACTAACCGGACCGTTAACGGTTCGCTTGAACGGTTTGCAATTCGCGGCCGACCTCGCCGCTGGTCATAAAACGGGATTGTACCTGGATCAACAGCTAAACTATCAACTCGTGGCCAGCCACGCGAAGGACGCTCAGGTTTTAGATTGCTTCAGTTTTGTGGGTGGGTTCGCCCTTCACGCGGCCCGGGCGGGAGCGGCGCACGTCCACCTGCTCGACCAAAGCGCCGAAGCCATCGAAACCGCGCGGCGAAATGCCGTCGCGAACGGCCTCGAACAGAAATGCTCGTTTGAAACCGTCAACGTGTTTGACTGGCTCAAAGCGCAAACGGCAACCAAACCGCATGAAAAACCCGTCCCGCGCTGGGACCTGATCATCCTGGACCCGCCTTCGTTCACTAGAAACCGGGCATCGGTCCCGGACGCGTTGCGCGGGTACAAGGAAATCCACCTGCGGGCCCTGAAAATTCTCAAACCAGGGGGAACACTGGCCACCTTTTGCTGCTCGCACCATGTCGATGCGGCGTTGTTCCAGGATACGTTGCTCGCGGCGGCCTTCGACGCGCACCGAATTCTGCGTCGCGTCGCCATTTATTCTCAATCCCCCGACCACCCGGTGATTCCGATGATACCCGAGACGGAGTATCTTAAGGGTTTCGCGTTTGAGCTGGTGAAATAGAATCCAGCAGGAGCAGCCGCTGCCACTCCATTAATTCGGGGGAGTGTGCGTCCCAATCATGGGCGAGATCGGAGAGCGTCGAGCGGCTGGCAATTAAGGTCGGGTCAATCCCGAGTTCGGCCGCATGATAGTCGCGGTGTTTCTGCAACTCCATAAACCGGCGGCGCTGGGTTTCGCTGGGCTTGCGCCCGACCGAGCGCAAAATGCGGGGGTATTCCTCAGGGGCAATTTGCAGCCCACGGGCGATAGCTTTGGCCAGTCCGCCGCGGCGACGTTCCGTAAGGTGCCGCGGCAAGAGGGGATCGACCGGCCGGGCATTGGCCGCGGCGCAGGCCACCTGGACCAACAGGTCGTGACTAAGGATAAAGAAGGGCGGGCGGTTGGAGGCAATTGCTTCTTCTTCCCGCCAGCGCCACAACTCCCGCAACACTGCCAGGGCCGAGCGCCCCAACAAGTGGCTGCCGCGCAGCCGCCACACTGACTCGTAATCGATGCTGCGCTGTTGGGAGGACTCGGCAATCAGCCGGGCGCAAGACTCGCGATGCCATTCCAATCTGGCCTTCGCCTCGAGCTCGAGTTTGAGCTGGTCCGAAAGGGGTTTGAGGTAGCGGGTATCGTTACGAGCGTAACGTTCCATTCGTTCAGTCAAAGGCCGCATGGCCCAGTTGGCTTTCTGTGGACCCTTCTCGAGTTTTACGCCCAGATACGTCTCGACGAGGTGGGACAGGCTGAATTGACGCAAGCCCAGCAGGCGCGCCGCCAGCATGGTATCGAAAATCGCACTGGGGACAAACTCGTGATGTTTGCGCAACAGGCGCAAATCATAATCCGCGCCGTGCATGATTAACTCGTGTCCCGAAAGCGCGTCCAGCACCGGGTCCAGCACCATCTCAGCCAATGGATCAATGAGCCGGTCGCCGTCGACGGTGCTAATCTGGATTAAACACACCTTTTCAGGGTAAGCGTGCAGGCTGTCGGCCTCTGTATCAACGGCTACCCAGGAAGCATTGCGAAGGACCGGCAGGAATTCCTGCAGCTTCTGTTCGTTATCGACCACTGGAGAAAATATAATTGGAAACCCCCGAACGGCCAACCTAAATGAGCGCCTCGGGGCGGGCCGAAAGATGAAGTCCGAAAAACATGCCAACATTCATGCCACTACCTCAGCTGTTCTTGCGCCCAGGTCGCCCTTGCCCATAGCATACGGTTGATGAATCTAGCCAGCGCCTTCGCCACCTCGGTCAAGGAACGCCCTGAGAAAGCGGCCCTTTTCTGGGGCGAACGGGAGCTTAGCTATGCGGAACTTTGGAATCAAACCAGCGCCGTGTCGGAACGGCTCCGCGGCGATTTTGACGTAAAGCCAGGCGATCGCGTGGGATTATGGCTAAAGAATTGCCCTGAGTTCATCGCCTCGTTTTTCGGGATTTTAAATGCGGGCGCGGTAGCCGTGCCTATCAATAATTTTCTCAAAGCCGACGAGGTCAATTACATATTGAGTGACGCTGCTGTGGATGTAGTGATTACCGACAGCGACCTGGCCTCGCACTCGAGGGCGCTGACAGCGGCGCGCCCCAAATTGCGATTACTGAACATAGAGTTGCTGGCGGAGCTCTCAAGCCGCACGGCAAAGGTGACGCCCATTGCCATACGGTCGACAAGCCACTCTGCTCAAAAAGACCTGGCGGTGCTCATTTACACTTCGGGGACTACCGGCCGGCCAAAGGGGGCCATGTTATCCCACGGGAATCTGCTCCATAACGTCGAGAGCTGCCGCATCGTGCTCCAAACAGTCGAACTAGACCGGTTTGTCGTCCTGCTACCGCTCTTCCATAGCTATATGCTCACGGTAGGGATGCTCCTGCCCCTGCTGGTCGGCGGTTCGATCGTCCTGGTGAAATCGCTTCACCCGGTCAAGAACGTCCTGGCAGAGATTTTACAGAGGCAAGCCACGGTTTTGCCTGCAATTCCGCAGTTTTACCGTAGCATGGTCAACGCACCCATCCAGGTGCCACTACCTTTACGTCTTTGTGTCAGCGGCGCGGCCCCGCTCCCGGTTCAGATCCTGGAGGAGTTCGAGGCAAAGTTCCATATCCCGCTCATTGAGGGCTATGGATTAAGCGAAGCCAGCCCGGTTGTGACGAAGAACCCGCTCGACGGAACGCGCAAACCGGGTTCCATCGGAATTCCTGTCGCTCACGTCGAAGTCAGCATTCAAGATGAGACCGGGCAACTATTAGGCTCAAAGGAGATTGGCGAGGTTTGCGTCCGCGGCGGGAACGTGATGTTGGGTTACTGGAAACAACCCGAGGAGACCGCCAAAGCGCTGCGCAACGGCTGGCTGCTCACCGGAGACGTCGGTTACCGGGACGAGGAAGGCTATTACTATATCACCGACCGAAAGAAGGACATGCTGCTGGTAAACGGGATTAACGTCTATCCGCGAGAAATTGAAGAAGTGCTGTACCAGTTTGCCGGGGTCAAAGAGGCCGCCGTGATCGGAAAACCCGACTCGAGAAAAGGCGAGCAACCCATTGCATTCGTGGCAGCCATGGACGGACAGAACCTCGAAGAGACTGAGTTACGACACTTTTTAAAGAAGCGCCTGGCGGACTACAAGGTGCCTCGCAGAATTGTAGTGTTGCCGGCTCTGCCACGGAACGCGACGGGTAAGATCCTGAAAACCGCCCTAAGAGAGCTGGCCGTGCCCGAACCCTGAACCGATGTCGTGAGGACGGCCAAAGCGGACATTCCGAAACGAGGGGGCTGGTGCATTATCTGCGCTATAACATGCTCCAATTGAGGAACTAGTGCGCTTTGCCCGGTTTTGACGAGCGCGAATTGAACAACTCCTCGAATCCGCTTGCTTGTGGCTTGGTGCCGGCGGATTTTTGAATTGCTAACTTGTTTATTATGAGTTGTTTATATTATTTACGTGGAGTCGAGAGCCGGGTTCCCTGCCCTTTTACCAGTTGACGGTGGCCTCGACCCGCCCATAAGCTCTGTCAGTAACTGCCGTGACGCATGAAGCGTCAGGCAGCAAAATTTTTTATGCCCGAAGGATACTGCGTCAAGTGCAAGGCGAAAAAAGAAATCATGGAAGCGGTCGAAGAAACCATGAAGAACGGGCGCAAGGCAATCAAAGGGAAATGCCCGACATGCGGCACTGTCATGTTCAAGATACTGGGCGGTAAAGCTACCGCGACGGCAGCGCCGAGTCCAACTCCGGCATCCCCGGCCAGCAAGCCGTCTTCGACGCATTAAGACTATGGCCCAGCAACTCGCTTACGTCATCATCACCCCGTACTCGCTGCACAAGTCGCGTACCGGCGGCATTCTGAGCCGTTTGATAACGCGTACCGGCCTGGACCTGGTGGGTGCACGGATGTTTGCGCCGAGCCCGGAGCTGGTGAAACGGTACTCGGAAGAGACGATTTCCGCCAATGACCCGCAGGATCGCCGGATCCAGGAGCTCATCTACAGCTATATCGTCCAAAATTTTTCAGCGGATGCGAAGACTGGACGCAAACGCCGGGTGATGATGTTGCTGTTCGAAGGTGACGACGCGGTTCGCAAGACCCGCTCGGTGGTTGGCAACATCAGCACCGAACGGCGCGGAGGTGAGACAATTCGAGACACGTACGGCGACCTGATCCTCGATGAAAACGGCCAGGTCCGTTATTTCGAGCCGGCGGTGCTGGCGGCGCCCACCCCGGAGGAGGCTGAGTCGAAGCTGCGGATTTGGGCTCAATACTCTGAGTCGGACGGCGGAGTATTGGAAAACGTCATAGGTTACCAACCGGATGAAAGGCCGCAGCGCACGCTGGTGCTGATCAAGCCGGAGAACTTTCGGTTCCCGACCGGCCGGCCGGGCAACATGATCGATTTCTTCTCGCGCACGGGGCTATTCATAGTGGCGGTTAAAGTGCACCGGATGAGCGTGGCACAGGCTCTGGAGTTCTACGGGCCGGTGCGGGACGTGTTGCGTTCCAAGCTCAAAGATATGGTCGCCTCCAAGGCCAGGGCCACCCTCGAAAAGGAATTTGGTTTTAAACTCGGCCCGCAGGAGGAACAACAACTCGGCAACGTCCTCGGCCCAGTCTTCGGCGACAGCCAGTTTGAGAACATCGTCAAGTTCATGTCCGGACGCGCCCCTTCGGAAACGTCTGCCGAAGAACAACAGAAACCAGGCACCGAGAAGTGCATTGCCCTGGTGTACGAAGGGGTAGAGGCGGTGCGAAAGATTCGAGATATTCTGGGACCGACCGACCCATCCAAGGCGCCACCCGGCTCGATTCGGCGCGAGTTCGGCCAGACCGTGATGGTCAACGCCGCCCACGCCAGCGACTCAGAAGCAAACGCCAAACGGGAAATGGGAATCGTTAACGTCGGCGAAAACAATTTTCGCGAAATCGTCGAGCAGTTTTACGGCAAAGCCAAATAAAGTTTGGAATCCGCCTTCAGGCCTGGGGCAGTGGGAAAACCGAAGTTGGAAGCGCCCCGGTTTCATACAAAATGACCCTCGAGGATGGCTCCGCGCAGAGCCGGAATTGCGAATCTACGCGGTCCAGAGCTGATGATTGGACCGCAGTTTGGCCAGCAGCCGCTCGTCAGCAGGAGGGAACTCGAACGCGCCCAATTGGCCAGAGTCGATCCACCTGAAATCAGCGCAACCCAGACGCTGCGGTTCGCCGCTGATCCATTCGCAGCGATAGAAGTTCAGGCGCACGGTCTTCTCCGGATAAGCATGCACGAGACTCTCGATCAACGAGCCTATGGAGACGGTGATACCGAGTTCCTCATGAAGTTCTCGCAGTAGGCATTCCTCGAAGCTTTCCGGCGCTTCACGTTTGCCTCCCGGGAATTCCCACAGGCCTCCAAGATGCGTTTGTGCCTGCCTTTGGGTAATGAGCAGCCGACCCGCTCGAAATACCAAGCCGGCCGCAACGTCGATGGCATCCATGAGCAAACGGAGCTGGCCGAGATCCAAGGCAGATCAGCGGCCCACGCTCTTGTAAATGAAACCCAAACGTTCCATTTCAGCCGGGTCAAACAGATTCCGGCCGTCAAAAAGGATGGGGTGGGTCAGGCTCTTGCGGACCCGCTCGAGGTCGAGCTTCTTGAACTCCTCCCATTCAGTGGCCACCACGAGTGCGTCGCAGCCATCTGCCACGGCGTTCATGTCGTCGACAAAGGTGACATTTTTCAAAATGGCGCGGGCTTTATCCATGGCTTTGGGATCGTACACCGTCAGGGTGGCGCCTTCCTTTTCCAAACGCTGGCACAATTCAATCGCCGGTGACATCCGCACGTCGTCGGTGTTCTGTTTAAAGGCCAGGCCCAGGACGCCAATTTTCTTGTCCTTGAGCACCCAGAGCGTGTCGGCAATCTTTTTGATGAAACGGTTCATCTGTTCGGCGTTGATTTTCTGGACCTCCTTCAACAGGCCAAAATTATAACCGACCTGCTCGGCGATCTTGATGAACGCGCTGAGATCCTTGGGAAAACAACTGCCGCCAAACCCGAGCGAAGCATTGAGAAAACGCCGCCCAATGCGGTCGTCCATGCCCATGCCATTGGCGACTTCCTGCACATTGGCACCCGTCGCCTCACAGAGGACGGAGATGGCGTTAATATAGGAAATCTTCAGCGCCAGAAACGAGTTGGAGGCGTGCTTGATCAGTTCCGCCGAATTGATGTCGGTAATGATCAACGGCGCCTGGAAGGGTGCATAAGTCTCCTTCAAGGCGGAAACCGGGCGCTGCGAACGCACGCCGATGACGATGCGGTCGGGCTTCATCAGGTCCTCGACGGCGAAGCCTTCGCGCAGGAACTCAGGGTTGCTTACGACATCGAATTCGACTTTGGCTTTGCAATAGCGCTTGATGGTTTCGGCGACTTTATCGCCCGTTTTGACCGGGACGGTGCTTTTGTCGACAACGATTTTATAACCGGTCATGGCGGCAGCGATCTCGCGCGCAACCTTCTCGATGAAGCTCAAGTCGACGGAACCATCCTCCAGGGGCGGAGTTGGCACCGCGATGAAAACCACGTCCGAGTGCTCAACCCCCTCCGCGGTGCTGGTGGTGAACCTGAGCCGCCCGTTGGCAGTGTTCTTTTTGACCAGCTCCTCGAGGCCGGGTTCGTAAATGGGGATGCCGCCTTGCTGCAAAGTTTTGACCTTGGCAGCGTCGTTGTCGACGCAAATGACCTGGTGGCCAACCTCGGCAAAGCAGGTGCCAGTTACCAGGCCAACATAGCCGGTGCCAATAATAGTTAATCTCATAAACCAACTGCCGGTAGCGTGATCCCAGTCCTTGAGATTGGGAACTCGGAAAGATTCTATTAGCCGTCGAGGCGCTCCGCTACTTTTTTTGCAACAGCGGAGCGAGGTTCGTCACCGTAGCTGGCGAAGGCGCCGGCGGAGCGGGAGCGAGCTTTGGATTTTTCTGGATTAGCTCTTCCAGGCGCACGCCGGCCTCATTGCCGAGAGCCGTGAAAGGCGAGGCCCGCTCGACATCCTGGTAGTAATCTCGGGCCAGTTCGGGTTTATGCTGTGCTTCATAGAGGCGCGCCAGCGAGAATTTGACTTGCGGGATGAAGCTCTCGGTCGAATGGTGGGTCACTAAATCCTGGTAGGCAGCCGCAGCCTGGTCGGTCTTGCCCTCGGCATCCAGACACGCCGCAACGCCGAGCAAAGCTTCCCCCATGAAAGGACTGCCCTGGTACTCACGAATAAAGCGTTCGAACTGGGACTGAGCCTCGGGGAATTTATTCTCGGCAAACAACGCGCCTGCTGCCAGGAGCAACGCGCGGGCTCCGGACATGGAGTTGGGATAATTTTTGGCGACCTTCAAATAGGCGTCGGCGACTTGAGCGCTGCTTCCCTCCAACTGGCCGGTAGCCACCTGGGTGAGAGCGATGCCGGCTTCGACCTGCTTTTGCTCGTGCTGCCAGAGAATAAACCAGGTGACCAACCCCGCAACCACGAGAATGACCGCTACAAGCGCCACCTGGCGTTTGTAAGTATCGAACCACAGCCAGGCCCGCTCGGCCAACGGCAGCTGTGCAACTTCAGAATCCATATTCTTGTATACGATAGAGTTTGCCATGATCAGGCCGAGACTTAAAAAAGCAAGCTGCAACTAACGTCAACTAATGGTAGAGCCGCGAGGGCCGCCTGACCTGCCGGTCCGTCCCCGGGCTGCACACTTCTAAACTCGAACAGGGTTCCGCTTCCAAGCCCTGCCGAGTGAAAGTCGCCGATACAGCAGACTGGAAAGTCTGCGCTACGCGGTGGGCGCTCATCTGTGGTGCTGGCGGCGCTTGACCTTGAGTTGGGCCAGTGAATGCGCCAGGGCGGCGCTCACCATCGCACCCTCTTCGTCATCGACCTGCTCGGCCAGTCGGGCTTCGGCGCGGCGCCGGGCTTCTTCGGCTTGGGCTTCGTCGATGTTTTCCGCTTTGATAGCCATATCGGTCATAATGGCCACGCGTTCACCGGTGATTTCGACAAACCCTTCACCAATGGCCAGGAAATGGTCCCGCCCCTCTTTGCGAACGATGACCTCGCCGGGGATGACCTCCGTCAGGAGCGGCACGTGCTGAGGATAAATGCCCATTTCGCCTTCGACTCCAGGGAGGGTCACCATCTCGACCTCCTCCGAATAGGTTACGGCGTCGGGGGTGACAATTTCCAATTTGAGCAGGTTCGCCATCGCCTAAGCCTCCTTGATTTCCTCGATGCCGCCTTTCATGTAGAAGTTGCCCTCACCCACTTCATCATGTTTGCCATCGAGGATTTCTTTAAAGCCGCGCACGGTCTCGGCTACCGGCACTTGTTTGCCCGGACGGCCGGTGAACACTTCGGCCACGCTGAAGGGCTGGCTGAGGAAGCGCTGGATCTTGCGCGCGCGGAACACCGTCAGTTTGTCGTCCGGCGACAATTCATCCATCCCGAGAATCGCGATGATATCCTGCAGGTCTTTATAACGCTGCAAAACGCGTTGGACGCCACGAGCCACGTCGTAGTGGTCTTTGCCCACGATTTCCGGCGCGAGCGCCCGCGACGTCGAAGCCAGCGGGTCGACGGCGGGATAAATGCCCAATTCAGCAATCGAACGTTCGAGTACGATGGTGGCGTCGAGATGCGCGAAGGTGGTCGCCGGGGCCGGGTCGGTCAAATCATCGGCCGGCACATAGACCGCCTGGAACGAGGTGATGGAACCTTTCTTGGTCGAGGTAATGCGTTCCTGCAGGTCACCCATTTCGGCGGCGAGCGTCGGCTGATAACCCACGGCGCTGGGCGTGCGGCCCAGCAGCGCCGAGACTTCGGAACCCGCCTGCGAGAACCGGAAAATGTTGTCGATGAAGAGCAACACGTCCTGATTTTTCTCGTCGCGGAAGTATTCGGTGATAGCCAGACCCGAAAGCGCAACCCGCAGACGCGCGCCGGGTGGCTCGTTCATCTGTCCGTAGACCAGCGCGATTTTGGATTCGCTCAGGTTTTTCTGCTTAATAACACCGGCCTCGGACATTTCCGTGTAAAGATCGTTGCCTTCACGGGTTCGTTCGCCCACGCCGGCGAACACTGAGACACCGCCGTGCAGCTTGGCGATGTTGTTGATCAGTTCCATGATGACGACTGTCTTACCGACACCGGCGCCACCGAACGCGCCCACTTTGCCGCCTTTCAAAAAGGGGCAAATCAGGTCGATGACCTTGATGCCGGTGGTCAACACCTGCGGTGAGGTGGACTGATCCACCAACGGCGGAGCCTGGCGATGGATCGGATAAAACTTCTCGGCGTTGACTGGCCCGCGTTCATCGACCGGATTTCCAGTAACGTCGAACACGCGACCCATCACGGCATCGCCGACCGGCATAGAGATGGGCTTGCCCGTGTCGACGACTTCGAAGCCGCGCTTGAGTCCTTCGGTGCTGGACATGGCGACGGTGCGCACCCAACTGTCTCCGAGGTGCTGCTGTACTTCGAGTGTCAGCTTGGTCGGCTGGCCCTGAACTTTGTAGTCCACGGTGAGCGCATGGTAAATCTCCGGTACCGCTCCGGGGAACTCGACGTCTACCACCGGGCCGATCACTTGAACAATTTTGCCTGTATTCATGCTGTGTAACAATTTCGGTTTGGAGTTCCGCCTTCAGGCGGTAAGTTCAGCGAATGGGAGCGAAGCCGCGCTTTAAACACGGCGCAGCGGTCGGGAGTGTTACCGCCTAAAGGCGGGACTCCGAACGGGGTGAGCTCTTTCATTCTCACAACGTTCATCCGAGGGCCATGGCGGCGCTGGAGATTTCCAGCAACTCTTTAGTGATGCTGGCCTGGCGCATTTTATTGTATTCGAGAGTCAGATCCTTGATGAGCTGTTTGGCGTTGTCGGTGGCATTCTTCATGGCCACCATGCGCGCGCTTTGCTCGCTGGCTTTGGCTTCGAGGAGGATCTGATAAATTTGGAAATTCAGGCTGTGGGGCAGCAAGGCCGCCAGGACCTGATCGGGACCGGGCTCGAACAGATACTCGGTCGAGCCATGCATTAACTTCTCTTCCGGTGCCTCGCCACGAATCCCGGTGGATACCGCCTTGATCTCTCCCACCGGCAGCAACTGAGCCAGGTGCGGCTTCTGCGTGAGGGTCGAAATGAATTGGGTATAAAGGATGTCCAACCGATCCACCTCGCCGCTGAGGAACATTTCCCGGGCGAACTTGGAAATCGCCCGCGCCTCGCTAAACAACGGGGCGTCTTTGTAGGTGAACTCAGCCGCGAGGTTGCGGCGCGTCCGCGCCACGAATTGCGCCGCTTTTCGGCCGGCGGTAATGTAAATCGTGTTGGTCTTATCAAATTTGGCCGCCTCGCGCATCAAATTGCTATTGAGCGCGCCGCACAATCCCTTGTCGGTTCCGACGAGGATCACCGCACGTTTGGTTCCCTCCCGCTTCTCCATCAGCGGATGGGTAAAGTCACCGGCATAATAAGTGACATTGCCCAGCACGTCATTCATGAGCGTGGCGTAAGGCCGGGCGGCAATCGCGGCTTGCTGCGCCTTGCGCATCTTGGAGGCCGCCACCATCTGCATGGCTTTGGTGATCTGGGCGGTATTTTTGACCGATTTGATCCGCCGCCGTATGTCGCGAGTGCTAGGCATGGGTTAGGGCCGAAAATCCGAAGGCCGAAGGGATCGCTTACTTATACGTTTGTTTGAATTCGGTGACGGCCGATTTCAGATCGTTGGTCAAAGCGTCGCTCAGGGCCTTTTCTTTTGCGATGCGACCCATCAAGTCCGATTTGCGGCTGGTGAGGAAATCCGTCAGTTTATTTTGGAAATCCTTAATCTTGTCCACCGCGACGTCATCCATGAAGCCATTCTGCACGGTCCAGAGAACCGCCGCCTGGACCTCGACCAAAAGGGGGTTGTATTGAGGCTGCTTGAAAACTTCGATGATGCGCTTGCCGCGTTCGATTTGCGCCTGGGTTTTGGCATCCAGGTCCGAGCCGAATTGGGCAAAGGCAGCCAGTTCGCGGAACTGCGCCAGGTCACCCTTCAGCCGGCCGGCCACCTGTTTCATTGCCTTAATCTGTGCCGCGGAACCGACGCGGGAGACTGAAAGACCGACGGAAATGGCCGGGCGCACGCCTTGATAGAACAAGTCGGTTTCGAGATAAATCTGGCCATCAGTGATCGAGATTACGTTGGTGGGAATGTAGGCCGAAACGTCGCCCGCCTGGGTCTCGATGATAGGCAGAGCAGTCAAGGAGCCGTTGCCGTATTTTTCACTGACGCGCGCGGCCCGTTCCAGCAAACGGCTGTGCAGGTAAAACACGTCGCCCGGATAAGCTTCACGGCCCGAGGGCCGCTTGAGCACCAGGGAGACCTGGCGATAAGCCACCGCGTGCTTGGAAAGATCGTCATAGATGATCAGGGCATCCATGGCATTATCCATGAACCATTCGCCCATGGCGGCGCCCGCAAACGGCGCCAGGTACTGGTTGGTGGCAGAATCAGACGCCGGGGCCGCGACGATGATGGTGTAAGGCATGGCGCCCTGCTCTTCCAACACGCTGACCACACGAGCGATATTCGATTGCTTTTGGCCAACCGCCACATAGATGGAATAAAGCGGCCGATACTCCTTGTCACCGGCGGCCTCAGCGGCCTTGTTCATGCGCGCCTGGTTAATGATGGTATCGATGCCAATAGTGGTCTTGCCGGTGGAGCGGTCGCCGATGATCAACTCACGTTGTCCGCGCCCAATCGGGATCATGGCATCGACAGCCATAATACCAGTCTGGACGGGCTGGCTGACCGATTTGCGGCGGATGATTCCCGGCGCGATTTTCTCAACAGGATAGGAGGTCTCGGCCTGAATCGGGCCTTTGCCATCGACGGGCTGGCCCAGGGAATTGACGACGCGCCCGAGCAACCCTTTGCCGACGGGCACTTGCAGCAGCTTGCCCGTGGTGCGCACTTCCTGGCCTTCTTTGATGCCGGTGTAATCGCCCAGGATGATGGCGCCGACCTCCGTCTCTTCAAGATTGAGCGCCAACCCGGTGATGCCATTCCCAAAGTCGAGCATCTCGTTAAGCATCGCGTCGGTCAGGCCTTCGATTTTGGCCACACCATCACCGATTTCGCGCACGATACCGACGTTCTGCTTGGAGGCGCCCGTTTTGACTCCCGCGATCTGCGCTTCGATTTCCTGTAATAACGTACTCATGTTTCTAAGTTGCTGGTTGCGGATCGACCAAATCTCTTCGCTAAAAACTCTGTTCCAGTGCGGCCAGGCGCGCCTGGATGCTCCCGTCGTAAACGTCACTGCCCACCTTGATACGCATGCCCCCGATCAAAGACGGATTTTGCACAAAGGCGATGTTCAAGCCTGCCCCGTAGACACGGCCCAGCGAGGATTGAACCGAAGCCTGCAGGTCAGGGCTGAGCGGCACTGCGCTCTCGATTCGGGCGCTGCGCTGATCCAAATCCAGTTTCACCAGGCGCTGAAAATGCGAGAGGATGGCGAGGTAACCGCGCGGCTTGGCGGCGATGACCTTCTGCACGGCTTGGCGAACTCGATTATCGTCAAGCAAACCGTTGACCAGGCAACTGCGGAACAGTTCCTTGGCCTCGCGCCGGGCTAGCTTGGAAATCTTCATTGATTCGCCGCAACCTGGCGGGCCGTTTCTTCAGCCAGACGCCGTTGATCATCACCGGTCAGAATCTTGCCTGTCACAGTGGCGGTGGTCTGAACGACCAACCGGCCGATTTCGCGTTTCAGTTCGGCCAGCATCCGCGCGTGGTCGGCCGCAGCCGCTTCGCGGGCTTTGGCGATAATCTGTTCGGCGGCGGCAATGGCCTTCTGGGTTTCCTGCTCCTGCACCCTGGCCGCTGCGGCGCGAGCTTCCTCGATTAACTTCGTGGCCTGCGCATTTGCCTGGGAGAGGACCTCCAGCCGTTGGGCTTCGGCTCGAGCCAATTCGGCCTTAATCTTTTCGGCATTGGCCAGGCCCTCGGCGATACGCTGACGCCGTTCTTCGAGCATGGCCAGCACTCGCTTATACGCAAAGAAATACAGCAGGATGCAGACGATGGAAAAGCTGATGATCTGGGCGATCAGGTGAGACCAATCGACCCCGAAGGTGTCCGCAATTTGTTTAACTTGGTCCATAGGCAGCTTGGGAGCTGGCGCGGAGCCGAATAGGCTCCGCGCCAATTCGGAATCCCGTTAAGGGGTGGCGCCGGTTTTAACCAGGAACAGGGCGTAGAACACGATCGCTTCGGCGAAGGCGATGGCCAGAATCGACTGGACCAGGATCTTCGTGGCGGCGCCGGGATTGCGGCCCACCGCTTCGGAGGCTTTCATACCGATGAGGCCCACACCCAGCGATGCGCCGAGCGCGGCCAATCCCACGTGCATGTTGCCGCCCAATTCTGCCAACATTGGCATTAATGACATAATACTATTTTCCTTTCTTTCTGTGGCTCGCCGGCTCCCGCGATTGAACACGGTCGAACCGGCGAAATTGTAAATCAGGGATGCGCTGCTTCGTGCCCCTCTTCGTGCTGACAAATCAGCATCGTAAAGACGGCCGTCAGCAGCATGAAGACCATGGCCTGGACGAAGCCGACCAGCAGTTCCATGAAGTAAAAGGGGATCGGCAGCAGCCACCCAAAATGCGGCACCAGCTTGGACATCGCCTCAAGCATGTTCTCCCCGGCAAATATATTGCCATACAACCGGAAGCTGAGGGAGACGGGGCGGAATAGAATCGAAAAGACTTCCAGGCAGCCCACGGCGAAAAATACAACGACCATCAGCAACTTCAGCGCGCCGCTCGTTTCACCTTTGGGCGCAAACAAATGCAGCAGAAATCCCACCGGCCCAATTTCGCGCAGCGCCCAATAAACCCAGCACACAAAGAAGACCAAGGCCATGGCCAAGGTCATGTTCAAATCGGCGTTAGCACCTCGGAAAAACGGCTGGTCAATCTCAAAACCTTCCGGTGTCCGATGGCCCCAGCCAATTGTGCCCAACCCCGGCAGCAAGCCCAGCCAGTTACAAAAAAGGATAAATATGAAAATCGTAGCAAAGAACCAGAACGTTCGTTTCACCAGGTGATGGCCAATGATGCCTTCCAGGAAATCGTGCAGGCTTTCGACCATCCATTCCCAAAAATTCTGCGCCCCTTCAGGAATCTCCTTCATATGGCGCGTGGCGATTTGGGCAAAGACTATGAGCCCAATGGCCACCACCCAGGTGACCACCATGGAATTAGTAATCGGGAAACCAAAAGGCCGGGCGATCTCGACCGCACTTTGGGGCAGTCCATGTTCCTGGTGAGCAGCTTGCGCCACAGCAGCGCCTGGCGTTGCCTCGGCTTGGGGCTGCGCTGCCCGCTCGGCCGTCCAACCCGCAACCGGCGCACCTACCAATAAAATCAACGCTAATAAAATTCTGATTAATTTCATTCTGACCGCTGTTTCAAGGGACACTATGCCCCTCGGTGTCAAACCGACGTTTTGAGGTCGAAGCCCGCAAAAGCTGCCTGAATGATATAACCTTCACAAGGGTTTTTTTCAAGAAACAACATTCCGAGTTCTTAAATTTTGATTGTTAAGTTTTAAAATTACTATACATGGATATCGCCTTAGAGCGGCCGCGACAATACCGCCTGAAGGCGCGACTCCAAACCCAGGTGCCCAGCCCAAGCCGAGGGTTTTAAAACACCTCCTCATACTATTAAATCATTATGAAACGGCGAAAGTTTTTAAAAACCACGGCTCTGGCCGCTGGTTTCGTAGCGGCAACCCGATTGTCAGGTCTGGCCGCCCCCCCGCTGAAGTTCGAGTTCCCGTTGTGGGACCTTCATGTGCATTTAACGGATCGCTTTTCGATCAAAGAGGTCCTGGAACTGGCCAACTCGCGCAACGTTCAGTTTGGGATTTTGGAGCACCCGGGGATTGGTCCGATTCGAAATGATGCCGATCTCAAGAGTTATATCGAGGGCTTGCGCAAATTTCCCGTCCGTATCGGCCTGCAGCCAGTCAATCTGGGCTGGTCAAAAAGGTTTTCGCCCGAACTCCTGGCTCAAGTGGATTATGTGCTCATGGATCCACAGACCATTCCTTTGGGAAACGGTGAATTCATGCACATCTGGGAATTCAACACTTACGTCGAGGACACGGACGAGTTTATGGAGAGGTACATGGCCTACAGCCTGGAGATCCTCAACAAGGAACCGATCAACATCTTTGGCTGGCCGCTATTCCTGCCGGTTTGCATCGCCCGGGACTATTACACCTTGTGGACGGAGGACCGCATGCAACAGCTCATTTCGGCTGCTAAACTGCGAAAGATCGCCTTCGAAATAAACGACATGGCGCACACGCCGCACGAGGAGTTCATTAAAAACGCCAAAGCGCAAGGCCTTAAGTTCACGTTTGGTTCCGACTCCCGTAACAACAATGCCGGCCGACTGGCCTACTGCAAACAAATTGCCAGGAAATGCGGCCTTACCGCGGATGATTTTTATGTCCCCGCCCACAAGACCGGGACTCTGTAATGGTCTCGCTGATTCGCCGCGCGGGGCTCCAATCCTTCGGAATCGTTTTGTTCTTTGAAGGTCCGCCCGCCCGAATGGTGGGAGGGACTAAGGCTGAGTGGTCGATCGGTCGGTGGGTGCTTTGCGAGTGGCTTCAGCGCCACCGCCTCCGGAGCCCAATGGATCTTGTGAGGTGCCGCTCGAGACACCGGTGGCGCCGCCGGAAATTCCCACAGTCGTGCTGGCCGCGCCGCCGCGGTCATTTTGGTCGGTGCTGCACCCGGCGAGCAGAATCAATCCCGCGGCGACAATCATTAGTCTTTTCATGAGCACTAGCTTCAGGCCGGGCAAGGTGCCGCACAATGGGGTTTGAGCCTCGATTTGGATATGGGCGAGTCAGCACCAGGAGCGTTCTCACCGCAATTCACCGCAAGGACAGCAAGGAATTGGGCTTGCCCGGAATGGGCGGGTGTGCTTTTCTGGCGCTCAGCGTGTCACCTAACAGAGTCAACCGTCTGGTTGCTGCGCGCGCGCTAGCGGCGCTGATGGCGGGAGCACTGTTGGTCTTCACATTGCTGGCGACGAGTGGGCGCTTTCACCAGGCCTTCCATTGCGGCGGCACTCCCACCTCGAGCACCTGCATCCTTTGCCTGTTTGTGAAGGGCCACCTGGACGCGGCTCCTTCGGTGCCGTTCACAGCCCCTGCCCTTCAACCTGCCGCGGATCCGGCACCTCGGAATGAATCCATCGCGCCGATGGATTTCCGGTACGTGCTCTATCCTTCCCGCGCCCCGCCAGTGCCCGCCCTAATCTGACGGTCCTGGATTAAAGCGAGTCGCAAGACTCCGCGGCTCGGCCTTTTGGTCCAGGCCACCTCTCTGCTCCCGATTTTCTGGAGTCCAAAATCATTAATTGCGGATAGAACGAATGTCATCACACCAGCAGGACATGAACGCCATGGCACTTCGCACACGATCGTTCCAACGGCAGCGCTGTGAGCCTCTGCGTTCTAAGCCGAAAAGGACCCGGCGTTTTTTTTGGCTAAGTGCGGGCGCAGCCTTGATGGCCGTGGTCCCGTCCTCTCAGAGCGCGGAATCGGCTCCGGTGCGTGCAGCCGTCGCCAGCAACCTGGTAGTAACGGCTGCGCAGCGACAGAAGATTCATACCGAGGCGATCAAGACCTCCAACTTCCGCCGCACGATCGAAACGACGGGCACGGTGGATTTCGATGGGGACCAGGCGACGACTGTATTGGCGCCGATGGGTGGGCCAGTCTCGAAGCTGATGGTCTCGCTCGGTGCGAAGGTCAAAGCCGGGGACATCCTGGCGACGGTAGCCTCGCCGGATTTTGCCACCGCCATCAGCACCTATCGCAAAGCCGTGGCAACGGCAAAAAATGCCCGTCGCATCGCCGAGCTGACCACGCAACTTTCGCAGAACAATCTGTCCCGGAAAGAAGTTGAGCAGGCGCAGACCGACGCAGCCAACGCCGAATCGGACCGTGACGCTGCGTTGGAGCAACTCCGCTCGCTTGGAGTGGATTCGCAAACGATTCAAGCCATCGATGAGGGCCGGCCGGTGCCGGAGCGCGCCGGGTTGATACGTTCGCCGCTGGAGGGCACCGTCGTGGAGAGGTTGATCACGCCCGGCCAACTTTTGCAGGCCGGTACCACCCCATGCTTCACCGTAGCCGATACTTCTCTCGTCTGGGTCACGGCGAACATTTTTGAATCCGATCTGGCGGACGTTCAGGTCGGAGACCGGGCCGAAGTGATCACCAGCGCTTCGCCGACCAACTTGCTGGGCGCCGTTGATTACATCTCCGCCATCGTCGACGCCAATACCCGGGCGATCGGAGTGCGCGTGGTTGCCACGAACCAAAACAACATTCTCAAAAAGCAGATGTACGTGCGGGTCCTGCTCCATTCACGGAAGGAACAAACGGGTTTGCTCGTGCCGGTCTCAGCCGTGCTGCGCGACGACGACGATCTGCCCTTTGTCTATCTGGCCAATGCCGACGGCAGTTTCTCGCGCCGCCGCATCACTTTGGGCAGCCGCGTCGACGAGCGGTACGAGACCCTCGCCGGGCTCGCCGCCGGTGAGCAGGTCGTCATCGAGGGCGGCCTGTTCCTCCAATTCATGCAAGCCCAGTGAGCACGCCAGAACTCCCACCCCCGGAAGGACCGCGGCGCTCGGCATCGGTCATCAACCGGGTCATTGCCTCGTCGCTGCGGCAGCGCTTCCTGGTCATGCTGGCGGTCATTCTGTTGATCCTGACCGGCACCTGGTCGCTCAACCGCCTGCCGGTCGAAGCCTACCCGGACCTTTCGCCACCCATGGTCGAGATCATCACCCAATGGCCCGGCCATGCCGCAGAGGAAGTCGAGCGGCTGATCACCGTGCCCATCGAGGTCGAGATGAATGGCATTCCTCGTATGACCGTGCTGCGTTCGATCTCGCTTTATGGGCTGTCGGACGTCCGGATCACCTTTCGCGACCGCACGGACAACTACTTCGCGCGCCAGCGAGTGTTCGAGCGCCTTCCGGACCTGAGCCTGCCCTCGGGCGTAACGCCTTCCGTGGCACCGCTGTTTTCCCCCTCAGGTTTGATTTATCGCTACGTGCTGCAAAGTCCGGACCGTACGCCGCTGGAACTTAAGACCATCGAAGATTGGATTGTCGAGCGGCAGTACAAATCCGTCCAGGGTGTGGCGGACGATTCGGGTCTCGGCGGCGAAACGATGCAGTACCAGGTCTTGCTCGATTCAGCCAAGGTCGCCGGGGCCGGGCTCTCTATTCCCCAAATCGTCGCTTCGCTCGGGGCGAACAATGGAAACGCCGGCGGCGGCTTCTATTCGCAAGGCGGCCAATTCTATTACGTGCGCGGCCTGGGCCGATTGCGCACGCCCGAGGACATCGGTAACGTCGTGCTGGCCGTACACAATGGCATTCCCACTTTGGTCAAGGACATCGGCCGCGTAGTGATCGGCCACGCTCCGCGGTTAGGCCAGTTCGGCTACCAGGACCAGGACGACGCGGTCGAAGGCGTCATCCTGATGCGCACCGGTGAGAAAACCCAGGAAGTGCTGGCCCGGGTGGAAGCCAAGACGCAGGAACTCAATCGGAACATTCTGCCCAAAGATGTTAAGATCCATACGTTCTACGATCGCACCGATCTCATTTCGCTGACCACTGAGACCGTAGAGCGAAACCTTCTCAACGGGATGGTGCTGGTGGTGATCGTGCTGGTGTTCTTTCTTTACGATATTCGCGCGGGTCTCATTGTCGCGATCACCATCCCGCTGGCGCTGCTGTTCGCCTTTATCTGCCTGGATCTGCGTGACGTCTCCGCCAACCTGCTATCGATCGGCGCCGTGGACTTCGGAATCCTGGTGGACGGCGCGGTGGTGATGGTGGAGAACATCTTCCGCCAGATCGCCGCGCGGCAGGGCCAACCGCTCCGGATCCTGGAGGTCATTACCGAGGCCGGTGCTGAAGTAGATCGCCCTATCTTTTTTGCCGTCGCGGTGATCGTCGCGGGTTTTCTGCCGATTTATGTTCTGAGTGGGCCCTCGGGCAAACTGTTCACGCCCATGGCCGACACCATGATCTTCGCCCTGGTCGGCTCGCTGATCATCACCCTCATGGTGTTGCCGGTGCTTTGTTCCTGGGCCTTCCGTAAAGGAGTGCGCGAACGGCGCAACCGCGCGTTCGAGGTGATCAAATCGCTTTACGCCAAAGGGCTTGATTTCTGCCTGGCTCATCCCTGGGGCGTCACACTGGGCTCGGTCCTAATCCTGGCCGCCTCGTTGCTGCTCCTGCCAGCGGTCGGCGCTGAATTCATGCCGCACCTGGATGAAGGCGCGCTCTGGATTCGGGCAACCATGCCCTACACGATTTCGTTCGAGGAGTCGGCCAAGATTGCCCCGCAGGTCCGCCAGATTCTCCGGTCTTTTCCCGAGGTCACGGTCGTCGCCTCCGAGCATGGCCGGCCGGATGACGGGACGGACCCGACCGGCTTTTTTAATGTCGAATTTTTCGTCGGCCTAAAGCCGTACCGGGAATGGAAGGGAGCCTACCGTAACAAAGCCAAATTGATCGAAGCCATCAACGAAAAATTGCAGGCATTTCCCGGCATAATCTTCAACTACACACAACCGGCCGAGGATGCAGTGGATGAAGCCGAAACCGGACTCAAAAGTTCGCTGGCAGTGAAAGTTTTCGGCACCGACTTGAAGACGTTGGAAACGAAGGGCCGCGCAATTAAGCGCGTCCTGGAGGGAGTGAACGGCATCAGAGAGATCACCTTGGTCCAGGAACTCGGTCAGCCCAGTCTGACCGTGAATATTGACCGCGCCAAGATCGCCCGCTACGGATTGAACGTCGCGGATATCAACGGCCTAATCGAAGCGGCCGTCGGCGGCACGGCCGCCACGCAAGTGGTGCAAGGCGAAAAGCAATTCGATCTCGTGGTGCGCCTGGAGCGCCAATACCGCGATAACCCCGAGGAAATCCGTAATGTCCTGGTGAGCACAGCGGACGGCTCGCAAATCCCGTTGAAAGAACTGGCCGACCTGCGGGTAGAGAATGGCGCCTCGTTTATTTACCGCGAAGACAACTCGCGCTATATCGGCGTGCAATTCTCGGTGGAAGGCCGGGACCTGGCCGGTGCCGTGAACGAC
Source organism: Verrucomicrobiia bacterium (assembly GCA_035651635.1). GTDB lineage: Bacteria > Verrucomicrobiota > Verrucomicrobiia > Limisphaerales > UBA8199 > JANXQE01. The sequence goes on from DASRFK010000217.1 coordinate 85,636, forward strand.
GCCCGGCAAAAAGTCCAGGCCCAGGTCTCGCTTCCGGAAGGCTACCGACTCGATTGGGGCGGCGAGTACAAGGACTACACCGCCTCGCGGCGACAGCTCAATGTGGTATTGCCCTTGACGTTGTTTGTGATTTTCCTGTTGCTCTTCGCGCTGTATCGCAACTTCAAGTTCCCGCTCATCACAGTGCTGGGCGTATTACTCTCTGCGCCGGTAGGCGGCATCGCGGCGCTGTGGTTGACCCGCACCCCGTTTTCGGTCTCCTCTGGGATCGGCTTTCTGGCCCTGTTCGGCGTCTCGGTGCAAACCGCAGTCGTGTATATCTCCTATGTGAACGAACTACGCGGAAACGGCATGGAATTTCGCGAGGCCATTCGCGACGGCGCCATCCTGCGGCTGCGGCCGATCATGATGACGGCCCTGGTGGCCGCCCTGGGCCTTTTGCCCGCCGCGCTCGCCACCGGGGTCGGCACCGATTCGCAGCGACCGTTCGCGTTGGTGATTGTCAGCGGCCTGTTCACGCGCTTGCTCATCAGTGTGTTCCTGATGCCGGCGCTTTACGTCATCGTCGCGCGACCGACGGACCGACTGGAGGTGTAGTCTTGAACTTGCAGCTCTCGAGCATAAACCACAAATCCATGCGCGTTACCTTTTCGCTCGGCGCCGCGGCAGCCGTGCTTCTGGCCGGTTGCGCGGTGGGTCCCGATTTCAAACCACCGCCGGCCCCGGAGGTCAGCGGGTATACGCCAATGCCGTTTTCGACGACCAGCGGAAACACGAATATTGCGGGCGAAGAGCCCCAACGCTTCGTGAACGGCGCGGATATTCCCGGGCAGTGGTGGACAATGTTCCACTCCCAGCCGCTGACCGAACTGATCGAGCTGTCGCTCAGCAACAACCCCAACATCAAGGCCGCGCAAGCCGCGCTGGGAGTCGCACGAGAAAATGTCCTGGCCCAAAAGGGCTCCTATTATCCCAGCATCGCCGGGAGTTTCTCGGCGGCGCGCCAGAAGACTTCCGGGGAAATTTCCCCGACGCCGAACTCGGGCGCGTTGTATTTCAGCCTGTATACGCCGCAAGTCAGCGTCTCGTATGTCCCGGATGTGTTCGGGCTGAACCGGCGGACGGTCGAGTCTTTGAAGGCACAGGAAGAGCAGGCGCGCTTTGCGCTGGCGGCGACGCATATCACCTTGAGCGCGAACGTAGCTGCCGCCGCGATCCAGGAAGCCTCGTTGCGCGCGCAGATCGAAGCCACCCGCCAGTTGGTCGGGATCAATTCGAATATGCTGCAAACCTTGCGCAAGCAATTTGCCGCCGGCTACATCGGCCGAGTCGACGTGGCGACGCAGGAGTCACAGCTCGCGCAAGTGTCCGCCACTCTGCCTCCATTGCTCAAGCAACTGGCCCAACAACGCGACCTGTTGGCGGCGCTCTCCGGGAGATTCCCTACTCAGGCTCCGGCCGCGGAGTTCGCCTTGAGCAGCCTGCAACTGCCACAGGAGTTGCCTTTGAGCCTTCCGTCCCAAATCGTCGCCCAGCGTCCGGACGTGCGCCAGGCCGAGGAAAGCTTGCACGCGGCCAGCGCCGAAGTCGGCATTGCCGTGGCCAACCGCTTGCCGAATATTACGCTGTCGGCCGATGCCGGAACGATGGCGTTGGAAGCAAGCAAGATGTTCTCAAACGGAGCTGGATTCTGGACTTTAGCGGGCAACTTGACTCAACCGATTTTCCAAGGCGGAGTGTTGTTGCATAAGGAACGGGCCGCGAGGGCCGCCTACACGCAGGCGGCCGAGCAGTACCGCAGCACCGTTTTGACCGCGTTTCAAAACGTCGCCGACACCTTGCACGCGCTCCAACAGGACGCCAACGGGCTGACCGCCGCGGCCGAGGCGAGAGATGCCGCCAAGGTCACCCTGGAGCTGGCTCAGAAACAATTTCAGACGGGTTACAGCGGCTATGTTCCGCTGCTCAGCGCCGAGCAAACCTACCAGCAAGCCTGGTTGAATTTTGTCCAAGCCCAGGCGAACCGTTATGCTGACACGGCCGCGCTCTTTCAAGCCTTGGGCGGCGGATGGTGGAACCGTTCGGACCTGACCCAAAAGTAGAGTCACCTTGGTCGATAGAAACCACGTAGGTTTTTCCAGTTTTGCAGTGCCAGGTCGAAGAGTCGCGCCGCTAATGGGCGGCTTGGCGTCAGTCCCGCACAATCAAATATTCCGCGCGGTCACGGACCTCGGGCGCGGGACATTCCGCGCTCAAAGGCAGCGCTTCTACGGAGCATTTGCTTATTCGCCTCGCTGAAGGGGTGTACTGTATTGCTCCCCTTGTGTACCACTGGCCATTTTTCCCTGCCTTTTCGCATTGCTCGCAAATTGCCTCAGCCCGCCGACCCGGGAAAGGGAATGAAATTACGCGATTGTGCGGGACTGACCCCCGCAGGGGGGAGCATTTCAAAGCACAAATTCGGGAAGGGATTCCCTGACTCTCGGCTCGGGCTGGCCGTTGCGCAAATCCACCAGCAGTTGCGGATACAGCTCGCATAGGCGGAACGCAGCCTCGGGCGTAATCCGGGCGGAGCTATCCTCCATTCCGCTCCAGTCAGGAAACTCAAGTTCCATGCTTTCAGCCGGCCGCGCAGGCCCTTCTGACTTTTTCATAAAATTCATCGGTACCGCCAGTTGGTTCATGGCCGGGATCAATCCTGCCGCACCGTCACGCCCGCGCCAAGCCATTATCGCCCTTACAAAAAAACCTCGCGCTCAAAAGCAGTTTCCTGTTACCAAATGACATACCAAATTTCGGTGAAAGCGATCCTTCTCTTTCTTGTTGTTCTGTGGTCCGGATTCGCCGTGTTCGGCGCTACTGACCAGCCCACTCTCTATGTTCGAACCGAAGCCGGACCGGCTTTCTTGAATACCCTTCGCGCGGATTATGGAATCGGCCATTTCGATGAACCCACCGACGTCGGAACACGCGTAGACCTGACTCTAGGTTACCGCTTAACCTCGTCTCTCGCAGCCGAATTGAATGGCGGCATGGTCTGGAATAAGCTGCTCGATATGGCCCAGCACGATTTCTACCAGGTCCCGGTCATGGCGAATCTGGTCTGGAAACCTGCCTATGGCCGCCTCGCTCCGTTTGTCGGCGCCGGAGCTGGAGGGGTCGATCTGATCCTCGTCCCGCATGGCTTCAGTCTTCCCACCGAGACCCACTTTGTCTTTGGCGCGCAGGCCTTTGCCGGAGTGGGATACCGGTTAACCCGAGCTTGCGAGTTGGGGCTGAGCTATCGGTTTCTGGGAGCAGCGAGTGAAAACTTCCGAAACGGAGGCGGCACCATCCGTGTTGGACCGGCTTTTACCCAAGCCATTCAGGCGGAGTTCACTTTCGCGTTTTAGTTTCGAACGGAATGGGAACGGGGTCGGTCCCGCACAACCACATATTCCGTGCCGTCACGACCGCGGGCGGCACGAGGCATACGGCGCTAAGAGGCGCGCTTCCGCGTCGCATTCGCCTCGCTGAATCCAGGCTTGGGCCTCTTGCGCCTTCTCGCGGCGTTCTCATTCGGCCTTCTTGTTGCTTTCGGCCTTTTTCGGATTTCGGATTTGTTGAAGAGGAGCGAAGTTATTATTGCAAGTCTACAGGCTCCGGCTCACCTGCTGAATGAGTTCCCACGCCCCGCGGACATGTTCGAGTTCCGTATTCGTTTGTCCCACGCAGAACCTCAAGGTGAACCTGCCGTCAAGAATGGTATGGGTAAGGTAGAGCTTGCCGGTTTGGTTAAGTCGATCGAGCAACTTTCGATTGAACTCATCGCCGGTTCTATGGCCAAAGCAAACCAGGTTCAGAGGCACCGCCGCTCTCAATTCAAAGTCGTCCGAGGCTTTGACCCAGCCGGCAAATTCCTGCGCCAGCTCGACGTGGCGCCGAATGTGGTAGCGCAAGCCCTCGACTCCGTAATAACGAATGACAAACCAGAGCTTGAGCGCACGGAAGCGCCGCCCCAGGGGAATGTGCCAGTCGCGATAATCAATTACGGCGCCGGATTCGGTAGCCTGGTTGCGCAGATATTCAGGCAGGACGCTGAGCGTTTGGATTAACGCCGCGCGGTCGGCCACATAAAAGCAGTCACAATCAAAATTGGTGAACAGCCATTTGTGCGGATTGAAGGCGTAGGAATCCACCAACTCAATCCCTTTTTGGAAATGGCGAAACTCGGGGCAGACCGCGGCGGAGCCGCTCATCGCCCCATCGGCGTGCAACCACAGCCCTTCGCGCCGGCAAATCCGGCCGAGCTCGGGCAGCGGATCGAAAGCGTTGGAGGAGGTCGTACCCAGCGCAGCCGACACGAAGAACGGCACCAGGCCCTGACGCCGATCGGCGGCGATGCGCTCGGCCAACGCACCGGGAACCATGGCAAAAGTCTCATCGGCTTCGACGAACCGCAGTTGCCGGCGCCCCAGGCCGGCAACTTTCACCGCTTTTTCCACCGATGAGTGCGCGTGCGGCGAGGTGTAGGCCACCAACGCGCCGGTGCAGCCCTTCTCATTGGTTTGAAATGCGCTTGCGCGTTCGCGCGCTGCCAGCAGCGCACACAACACGGCGCTCGACGCGCTGTCCTGGATCACGCCGCCCCCTGCCCCGCTCGACTTGAACCGCTCCGGCAAACCCACCATCTCCGCCATCCAGTCGAGCACGTGAATTTCCAACTCGGTGCAGGCCGGGCTGGTAGCCCAAAGCATCCCTTGCACGCCCAGACCCGCCGAGAGCAGTTCTCCCAAAATACTCGGACCGGAAGCGTTGGCGGGGAAGTACGCGAAAAAGTTCGGCGATTGCCAATGGGTAATCCCCGGCAAGATCAACCTGTCCACATCGGCGAGGATCTCGCCAAACGCCTCGCCGTGGGGGGGCGGACTTGCGGGAAGAGAACGGCGGATTTGTCCCGGCTCGACTTGCGAGAGCACCGGGAGTTTCTCAACCCGTTGCTGGTACTCCGCCAGCCACTCGACGACGGCGTGGCCCCATTTCCGGAACTCCTCGGGACTCATGTGAAACTCTTTTGCTTCTGACATGAGCCGGAGAGTAAATGGGAAGCACGGCACTGAGAAACAGTAAAGACGGTTGAGAGCACGAAAAGTTCCCCGGCGGAGGTTCATTTCACGTCGAATTCACGGCAGCTGCTGCGCGAGGACACGCGCCATTGAACCGTCACATGAACGGCAAATTCGTCAGCTGAATTTAAACAATGTCACTTTGACCCGAGGCCGTGGGGAGTGCTTCAGTAATCGCGCAGTTAGGTGGTGCAAAAAATGAACTAACTCATGAAAACAACAATGAATAAAAGTTATCTAGACCTGATCCCCTCTGGCAAAGTCCTGGGCCGACGTTACGCCCACGGCGCCCTGGCGTTTGGCGCCGCACTGGCGGGAGCACTCGCGCTCGAGCAGACAGTTTGCGCGAAAGAGCATGACGGCGACTTGGGCACGATCTTCGTCATTGCGATGGAAAACCACAACTTCACCCAGCCCGCGACACAGACCAGTCCGCAGCCAATCTTCGGCAACCCGGCGGCGCCGTTTATGAACAGTCTGATTACTTCCGGGAACCCCAATGCCGCGCAAGTCTCCTATGCGACCGCATACTATAACGCCGGCTTTCACGTGCACCCATCCGAGCCGAATTACGTCTGGGCCGAGGCGGGCACCGATTTCGCCGTACACACTGACGCGGATCCGGCAGCGGCCAATGGCAACATCTTCTACGATCAGGCCCTTCATTTGACGGGTCAATTCGACGGAGCCGGCATCACCTGGAAAAATTACCAGGAAGACGTTCAGCTCAGCCTTAGCCCGACGAATAGCGCGTCGGGAAACAACGGTCCGATCAATCCCTTCTACGGCACCGGCCAATTCAATTATGCCGTGAAGCATAATCCGATGGCGTTCTTTGCCGATAGCGCGGTGCAGAACGTCTTTCCGTTGGCGCAGTTCTTCGATGATCTGCGCAACAATACCCTGGGCCGTTACAACTGGATCACTCCGAACCAGTTCAACGATGCCCATAGTGCGCTCAGCGGCGGCTTCACCTACAATGGCACGCATTTCACCGGCGACGCCGCCAACATCGCGCAAGGCGACAATTTCCTGTCGCAAATCATCCCGCAGATCATGGCGTCACCCGCGTATAAGCGTAACGGGGTGATTGTCATTTGGTGGGACGAGTCCGAAGGCGGCGATGACGTCAGCCGGACGATTCCCGAAATTATTATTTCGCCGTTGGCTAAAGGCAACGCTTACGCCAGCGGGGTGCCGATGAGTCATTCCTCGGACATCAAAACCTGGGAAGAAATATTCCGATTGCCTGAAATCAACAACCCGATCCCGCTGGACGAGACAAATGTCTTTGGCGGGTACGAGAACGTGGCCACCGTGAATGATTTGAGCGATTTGTTTGTTCCGGGAACGATCCGGGCTCCAAGCTTCAAAGTGGAGCCGGGGTTCCTGGTCCACATTCCCCGCACGCAGACTTACTCACAGCTAGTCCGCGTCACCAATACCGGGTCGGCGCCGGCGCCCGCCCCGCTGTGGCTGGTGCTGGATAACCTGAGCCCGAATGCGACGCTGCTCAATGAGGACGGGACCACATCGGTGCTGGCGCCGTTGGGCAGTCCGTTTGTGAACATTCAAATCGGAGAAGAAGACGAGGTCCTGGCCCCACACGAAACTCGAATCGTCAGACTGCAGTTTGCCGACCCGAGCGGCACTCCGGTCACCTACGACAGCCGCGTGCTGAACGTGATTCCGGCGCCGTAACTAATTGGTAGGATGAGTTATCGAGGGCTGGCGCAATGCCAGTCCTCTTTGTTTACCAAGGATGAACACCTTTAAAAACCGATAGCCAACGGCCCGGCGGCTTACAGGTTGTGTGGTTCAGATAGCGGTGTGACCGCGCGTGAGCGAAAGGGCACGCAACGATGTTGCATGTTCCAGTTTCGGAGTTCCGGCTTCAGCAGGTGCGATCTCCGAACATTTCTTCGCGTCGAACTCGGGTCGGTTCCGATTCTTTCACTGACCGCCTAAAGGCGGACTCCAAACCTCGAATCAGTGTTAATTCGTGGTTTCCATATTGCGCGGACGGCGGGCCGGTACAAGATGGAACAACCTTTATGAACACGGTTTGGAATGCGGACACATACGACTCAGAACGGCGGCGTCTGGTTCCCTGTTTTGATGAATTCTACGGAACCGTCGCCGAATTAATCTTCCGGTTTTGCCCGAAGGTGCCGCGCGTTCTCGACCTGGGCGCCGGCACAGGTTTGTTATCTTCGGCCATACTCGAGCGTGTCCAGGGAGTGGATTTGACCGTGTTGGATGCTTCAAGCGAAATGCTCAATAAAGCGCAGCACCGCCTCGCCCGCTCCAAGCCAAAGATCTTGGTACGCGAGTTGACCGACGATTTGCCGAGCGGCCCGTTCGACGGGATTGTTTCGGCCCTGGCAATTCATCATCTCGCCGATGAGGAGAAGCGGGCACTGTATGCCCGTGTTCTCGAGGTGCTTTCTCCTGGAGGCGTTTTTATCAACGCCGAGCAGGTATCGGGCAGCAGTCCCCGGCTGCAACAACTCTTCGAAGCAACTCACCTGGACCGCGCCCGTCAACTTGGAAGCTCGGAAGCCGAAGTCCGAGGAGCCATCGAGCGCATGCGGATCGACCGCTGTGCAACGGTTGCAGACCAATTGAACTGGCTGACCCAGGCGGGCTTTGCAGACGTTGACTGTTTCTTCCGCTGGTTCCGCTTCGCCGTCTTTGGCGGGTGGAAACGAGAAAACGAGTTCCAGGTTGCAAGTTCCAGGTTGCAAGTTGAACAACACTGAGAGCTCGATTCCGCCCATGGACCGGACAGCACGAACGGACAGCCTACAGGACCAGTTCGTGCCCCACCCGTATCCGTCAGTGTTCATGCGTGGTTAGGGATTCGTGTTAATTGGTGTAATTCGTGTCTAGGGTCCTTGAACTGGCTGCCTTTGAAGTGACTGGGCTGAGGCTGTGTCTGGCTAGATATTTGCCGCGAAAGCAATGAGCTGGCGGTACTCCGACAAGATGACGCGAATCGCCACCACCAGGGCGCGCACCTGCAGGTCCAAAGGCGCGGCATGCGGCGTCTCGAACACGATCTCGAATGGAACCGGGTCAATGCGCGCTGGAGGCGCCAGCACACCTTCATAGCGGTCATGGATGATGCCATCCCGCGCGGCGAAACCATCAATGGTGGCGTTCACATTGCGCGGGAGGACCTTGCCGGCTTCTCGCAAAGCCGGCCGCAGCAGATGTTCCGTCAAAGTATGCCCTTTAACGAAGCCGTAAATGCCTTCGCTCGTATCGTCGGCATGCAACTGGACGATGCCGCTGAAATGTTCCCGCTGCAGCTCTGCCTCGAGGATCCGGACCTCCGGCTCGCTGGAATTTGTCCAAAACTCGCGGTTGAGATCGCGACCGGACCGGGAATGCCTCGTGTTATCCTCGAACCCAGTGGGATTGCAGATCGGGTAAATTTGCAGCTCAAAGTGTTCGGCTGCCCCGGGGTCGTCCGCCAGCTGGCGCAGGAACTCGGCCAGCGCATAAGCCCCCGCCGGCTCATCCCCATGAATGACTCCAAAGAGCCCAACTCGAATCGGGTCGGCGCTATTGGGTCCCACAAAAGTAAAGCGAGGCAAGGAGTAGGTTTTGCCGCCGCTTTCGAACCCTCCCAGCCGGGAGTGCTGCAGCCGATCGAGGCCGAGCAACGGCCGAAGGAACTCTTCGACCGAGCGGCGCCCGGCGGCATCACCCGCGTCATCTGAAACGATGTTCATCAGCTTTGAAGCAATCCACGCTGACGATATTGGATAAAGTGATCCTGTCAATTTCCAGAGGCGGCGGAACAGAACTCCCTTTGCGGATAACATTCCGCACTCCGCACTTATCACTCCGCACTCCCCATGGGTAGTTTGTAAGACAAACTCCTAGGCCAGAATGAGAGTCCTTCTCAATGGCAGGGCCTTATAAATGAGTAATGTTTAACGCGTGAGATCAACAAAAAGTCACGCTGCCCTTCCGATTGGCCGCACGGCCAAGGTCGCTTATGAATTGGATACTTTACGCGCCGCTTGCAGCAAGGCTGCCGGGGTGCTGGTAAACAAATCCAGCGCCGACGAAGCCGAACTTGAAGAATGCGCGCAGTTGGATGACGCCCTGGCCACCGCCCAGCGGATCCTTAAATTGGCCGTGCGCAACGTGATGCTCTCCCGGTTGACCCGCAACAGCCGCGCCAGCCAGTAGTTCCTATCAACAGATGCCAAGCCTTTGGCAATAGGCGGTTAGCCGATCGGCTGGGCCTGGCTAGACTATTGCTGCTTTGATAGCGGCGCTCCCTGGGATTTCCGGGCCAAGGTCCATTAGCCAACCCGCCGGCTTCAAAGAGCGCGTGAGCATGGCCAGCGGAGGAATATGTGAGACAAAAACCGGTCTTTAACTCGCGCTGGTCGCACGGCGAGCAGCTCTTGCGAGACCCCGGCCGTAACAAGGATGCGGCGTTTACCAGCGCCGAGCGCCGGCAGTTAGGGATCGAAGGGTTGTTGCCCCCGGCGGTTCAGACCATCGAACAGCAGGTCGCGATGGAGCTGGAGCACATCTTTTCCAAAAGCGACGCATTGGAGCAATATATTGGCCTGGTGGCCCTCCTGGATCGCAACGAGACCCTGTTCTATCGGTTGCTGGTCGAGAACCTGGAGCGACTCACGCCGATCATTTACACCCCGACGGTCGGCCTGGCTTGCCAGCAGTTTAGCCACATCTATCGCCGGCCGCGCGGCCTGTTCCTTTGCCCCGCCGACCGCGGTCACCTCGTGGAGCGGTTGCGCAATTTTCAGCAACGCGACATTCGGTTGATCGTCGTGACGGATAATGAACGGATCCTGGGGCTGGGCGACCAAGGAGCCGGTGGCATGGCGATTCCGATCGGCAAGTTGATCCTCTATTGCGCGGGGGCGGGGATTCATCCGTCTTTCTGTCTACCCATCAGTCTGGATGTCGGTACGGACAACAGCGCGCTGCTGGAGGATCAAGCTTACATCGGCTACCGCGGGCGCCGGTTGCGCGGCCTGGAGTACGAAGCGTTCATCGAGGAATTCGTCCAGGCAGTCCGCCACGTTTTCCCCAACGCCTTGCTTCAATGGGAGGATTTCAAAAAAGCCAATGCTTTCCGGCTCCTGCAGAAGTACGCCCGGCGGCTGCCCAGCTTTAATGACGACATCCAGGGCACTGCGGCAGTCACTTTGGCGGGCATCCTCTCCGGGCTGGCTTTGACGGGTGGGGCGTTGCGAGATCAAAGGCTCGTGATGGCCGGCGCAGGCGCCGCCGGCGTGGGCATTGGGCGACTGTTGCGCACAGCGCTCCTCCAGGAGGGTCTGACCCCAGACGAGGTCCGCCAGCGCCAGGTATTCGTCGATTCGGGCGGCATCGTCTCCGAGCGACGGCAGGATTTGGAAACGCACAAGCGTGAAGTGGCCCTGCAGGCCACTGACTTTTGCGCGCTCGGGTTGCCCGACTCGGCTACGGCCAGTCTGGAAGACATCATCCATTCCTTTCGACCCAGCGTTTTGATTGGGACGACCGGCCAATCGGGAGACTTCACCCCGCAGGCAATCCGAGCGATGGCGAAGCATTGCGCGCGCCCAATCATTCTTCCGTTGAGCAATCCGACCAGCAAAGCCGAATGCACTCCTTGCGAGGCGCTCCAGAACTCGGATGGCCGTGCCCTGGTGGCCACGGGCTCACCTTTCGAGCCGGTGCAGTTTGCCGGCAACAAGCATGTGATTGGCCAATGCAATAATGTATTTGTTTTCCCCGGCATTGGCCTCGGGGTTCTGATCAGTGAAGCCAGCCGGCTGACCGACTCGATGTTCCTGGCTGCGGCGCAGGCTCTGGCTTGGCACACCGCCTCGCATCCGGCGGGCGAGGGTTGCCTGTACCCGAGTTTGCATGACTTGCGCCAGGTCAGCCAGCGCATCGCTTTTCGCGTCGCGCAAACGGCCCGGGACGAAGGCCTCGGCCAGGCCTTGGAGGACGCCGCCATTCAAACCGCGATCGAGAATTTTTGTTGGTTCCCGAATTACGAAGACTTTGGGTCTAACACGCGTCACGCCGTGCGCCGAGGGCCGCGCCAGGAATCGCAACTGCCTGGAGGAGCACAGCAGCAAACCCTTCAAGCTCTGGGACCCGACGCCCAACCGTAAGCCGCAGGCAGGCGGCAGGCTTGCGTGACCAGCGCGCAATTGATGACGTCCGGGCGCGCGCTGCCACATGAATGGGGCGTTCCGTAGTCCCCTGATGGTGCCCTCCGCCGACGGACTCAGCGCCCGCTTTGCTGAATCTCGGTGCGCAAGGCCGCATTATAAGCGCTGGCCTGCAGCAAATCTTCCGTCCAAAGGTGCATGCGATAACGCCAGAAGTTTTTGGCGTCGGCTGGGACATTAATCCGCTCCTCGGTCGGGTCAGGCCGGCGCAGTTGGGCATCCATGCCCAAGAGGTCTTGCAGCATGAAAATGCTCCACATCGCGGGGGAATCCAGGTGTTGCCGGATAATGGCGCGATTAATCCAGGGCTCGCATTCCTCCGGCGCGGGCCCGGGCAACCCGAGCGCCAGGTTATAAAACCGCTGGGTCACGTTTCGATCTTCCTTCCACCACCCGCGCACGGTGCTCATGTCATGCGTTCCCGGAGTCACCACGCTCAGGTACGGCGCATCTTTTGGATAAGAAAACTCCTGGCCGAGACGTTTGGGCATGCGCTGCACCTCCAGGCTCAGCAGGCCGAGTTGTTTCATGGCCTCGGGCACACACGCCGGTACCATGCCCAAGTCCTCCCCGCACACCAGCATGTTGGTCACCCGCTTGAGCGTGGGTAGTTTTTCCATTGCTTCTTTCATCCAAAACGCGTCCTGCCGGCGGAAGAAATAATCGACGTACAACTCCTGTAACTGTTGCCGGGTCCGCGGGTCGAGATGTTTGAACGAGGAGGTCGTATCGATGGCGAAGCGGAAATGAAATTGATCGGGCGCTTCCTCGTCCGGCAACAGGATGACGTTGCTGATCAGGTCAAATAAACCAGCCTGCAGTGCCTGGTTCGGTTCGCTCGCGTCGAGTTGGGCAAAATGCCGCTCGACCTGGCGTTGAGTGGCAAACTCCGGCTTCAGGGCATATCTGCCGCCGGAACCGGGTTGAAGAAACCGACGCTTAACCACTTCGGCATCGATTCCAAAAATCTCATTCAGCACCGGCTCAGTGATGAACGGATTCAAATAACGATCCCGGTCAAAAGGAATTTGGCGAGCCGCAAAATCGCTTAAGCGCAGTGGAATTGCCGGCACGAAGTGGCCCAAAATGCCTTCGACCGCGTGTAAAGGGATGCTCCAGATCCTGAAGAAACCTAACACGTGATCAATCCGGAAAGCATCGAAGTAGCGCCCCATTTGTTCGAAACGCCGTTTCCACCAATCAAAGCCGGTCGCCTTCATGCGTGCCCAGTCGTAGGTGGGAAAGCTCCAATTCTGCCCTTTGATGCCGAAGGCGTCCGGCGGCGCGCCCGCTTGCATGTCCATCCGGTAAAGCTCGGGCTCCTGCCAGGCATCGGCGCCGTATCGGGAAACCCCGATCGGAATATCGCCTTTGAGGATGACCCCTTTGCGGTGCGCATATTCGCTGGCCTGGCGCAGTTGCAGGTGCAAGTGGTACTGGATAAAGTAGTGAAGCGCCAGTTTGTCCCAGGCCGGCGACGTCTCGGTGGCAAGGGCGGCCAGCTCGGCCGGGCTGCATTTTCGCTGGTCTCGCCACTGATTGAAATCCGGCGTGCCGTTCTGGTCGCGCAGGTAAGAGAAGGCCGCATACGGCACCAGCCAATGTTCATTGGCAGCGAAAAACTGCTGGTAGTCTTTTGATTTGAACGTCTGCCCTCGTTGAAGTCGATAAAGCTGTTCGATCACGGTCAGCTTCAGCCGCATCACGGCTTCATAATCCAAGTCTTTGAGCGCGTTTAGCCGCTTGCGCTCTTCTTCATGTTCCGCGACCAGGTGCTGGTGGGCCGGCGAGGCGACCTGGCCAAGGTTCAGATAGAGCGGATGCAAGGCGAAAGCCGAGATCGCCGCGTAGGGGTAAGAGTCGGCCGAGGTGTGCCGGGCCGTGGTGTCATTGACGGGCAAAATCTGAATTAACTTAAGCCCGACGACCTGGCACCAATCCGCCAGCGGCTTGAGATCGGTGAACTCGCCGACGCCGAAGCTGGCGTGGGTGCGCAAACTGAAGACCGGGATGGCGACCCCGGTTCCTCTCCAGGTCGTGACCGGCAACACGGCAAAGCCGTCGTTGAGGATCGTTTGCTTTCGCGGCGCGCCCCCGTCGCGTAACGTCCGGTTCGGGCCAGCTTCATAGCCGACGAACTTTTGCTCAGCGAAATTGTAGACCCCATACTTGTACTCGGTGGGGAAGTGCGCCGAACTTAAGTCCACCTCTGCTGAGAGCCAATCGGACTTGTTGGTGCGACTCAGAAGGATTGGCTTATCCGTTTCCCAATTCCCAAGCGCCGCGGTACTGCCTAATAGGCAGAGGGTCTGATCCTTTTCGAGCAGCGGCGCCTTAATCCTGAAAGTGTGGGTCGACAAAGGAGGTTGCGGGGCCTGGAACTCGGCTTGCCTGGGCTTAAGCAAAACACCTCGGAACGGCTCGGTATAAAAAGCATTTTCGTAGAACCCGGGATGGTTCCAGGAATCGATCAAGAGGATCTCTTCCTGGCTGAATGCGCCCGGGGTAAAAGTGCGACCGTTGCCCCAATCTTCGTGAATGGTCCCGTCCGGTTCACGCAGCAGGTACCGATAAACAAGCGTCGCATCTGGCACCGCGCTTTTGGGCAGGATCAAGCGAACCTGCCAAAACTCGTGGTCGAGATACTCGAGGGGAATCGCCGATTGCACGGCGTCGTTGCCGAGAATCTCGTGGTTCCCTGTAATCAGGAGCGATTGTCCAGGCATCGTATGGTATCTCAACTGAATGGTGAGTCTCACGCCGGAAGTGTAGGCGCACCGAGACACGTTTCCAGTCGGAATCGTCCCCATTCGTACCGGCGCGCGAACCTCCGGTCGACTTTCAGTCCGCAGAGATCCAGGAACTGAATCTGTTGAAGGGTCAGGTTTTGTGTCAGGTGGGGTTCGGCTGTTGCTGCGGGCAGGAATGCCCGCGCGCCGGGTTTGAAATTACTTGCTACTGCTCCTGAACGGTGTTGGATTGATGCACGCCCTCTATGCAAAAGCCTCGCCTAAATCTCCCGCAAATCTGGAACATGAATTTCGGATTCCTCGGCATTCAGTTTGGCTGGGGGTTGCAGCTGGCCAACATGAGCGCCATTTACGCCAAGCTGGGCGCGGATGCCTCCAAGATCCCGATTTTGTGGCTGGCGGGACCAGTTACCGGCTTGTTGGTCCAGCCGATTATCGGTTCCATGAGCGACCGGACCTGGTGCTGGCTGGGCCGGCGACGTCCCTACTTTTCCGTCGGAGCCATTCTCTCCTGCATCGCATTGTTCTTCATGCCTGATGCCCCGGCCTTATGGGCCGCGGCCACGATGCTCTGGGTCCTCGATGCCTCGATCAACGTCAGCATGGAACCGTTCCGGGCGTTCGTGGCGGATAAACTGCCTGACGAACAGCGGACCGCCGGTTTCGTGATGCAAAGCTTTTTTATCGGTATTGGCGCGGCGATTGCCAACGCGCTGCCAGCCATCTTTCGCAGGTTTGGCGTCATGGGCAACTCTCCAAACGGAGTGCCTTTGGCTGTAGAATACGCCTTCCGGCTCGGGGCCGTCGTCTTCCTCTTGGCGGTTATCTGGACCGTCGCCACCTCGAACGAATATCCGCCGGAGGACCTGGCGGAATTCCGGCGCAAAAAGGCGGAGCGCGGCGGTTTCTTCATCCAGCCCGGCTTCCTGTTGATCGGGGCAATTGCCGGGGCGCTGCTTGGCATGGCCCGAGGGGCCTTGGTCGATGGTCACCTGAGCGCCTGGCACATCTTGGCCGGCGCGGCCATTGGAGCCGCCATCGGGACGGTTTTGAGCGGCCCGCACGTGGCGCCGGCGATCAAGGAAATGCCGCAGACGATGAAACAGCTGGCCGTCGTCCAGTTCTTTAGTTGGCTCGGGCTGTTTTGCATGTGGATGTTCTTCGGGTTGGCTACCGCTCAGCAGGTCTTCCATACTACCGATCCCAAATCCCGCGACTTCGACGAAGGCACCTTGTTTGGGGGCCAAACATTCGCGTGGTACTCGATCGTCTGTTTCCTGGTGGCCTTTATCCTGCCGGTGGCCGCGCGCGCAACCAGTCGCAAACTCGTCCACGCGGTGGCCCTCGTAGCGGGCGGCATCGCCTTGTTATCAACAGGCTTCATCCACGACCGCGTGCTCTGGCAATGCACGATGATCGGAGTCGGGATTGCCTGGGCTTCTATCCTCGCTATGCCATATGCCATGCTCTCCGGCGCGTTACCGGCAGAACGCGTCGGTGTCTATATGGGCATTTTCAACTTCTTCATCGTTATTCCGGAAATCCTCGCCTCGCTCGCCCTGGAACCGATCGTTAAGAGAGTCTTCAACGACAGTCCCGTAAACGTAGTGATGCTCGGCGGTGCTTCCATGCTCGTCGCCGCCGCATTTGTCTCACGGGTAAAGGACGTGGGATCGGCTCAGAAGGCGGTCGTGGCAGAAGAAAAATCGGCCATCGCTGCGGCCGCTACCCATTAGAGCCTGCGCCGAGCAGGACAAAAGCTGTTCCGGGCCATCTGCGTACTCGGCGCCATCCGCGGTTCATGACCATTCGACGAACGGCGGCCGCGGCGACGCCTGCTTTCAATTCACGCTTCTCTTATAAATCCTCCACTCAAACCCGCCCAGCCGGAACAGAGGAAATCCCGTCGGCTGACTTTCCGGCATGCCACTGATTTTCACCGGCTGAAACTGCTGATCGTGCATGACCTCAACCCACCCGGTGACTGGGCGATTTGAGAAGTTGATCACCACCACGAACTCGTTCTTGTCGTCCAAGCGCATCAGCGCGACCAGATTCGCTGGATCGGAATTTCGCAACCAGGCGACTTTGTCATTTCGAAACGCTGGATTCTCTTTGCGTAAGCGAATTAGCTCGCGATAGATATCCCGCAACGCGGGGCGCCCTTTCGGATGCCAGAAGATCGGGAGCTTTTCGAACAGCGCCGGGTCACCCGACTCGGTGGCGTCGCCCACTTCCATTCCATTATAAAGGAGCGGGACACCGTCCAAGGTGAACATCAGGGCCGAGGCCGCCAAGGCGCCTTTGGCACTGAACCGAGCCACCGCGCGAGCTTCGTCGTGGTTATCCGAAATCCGCATGTGTAATGAACCGCGCGGAAATTGGCGGCGGCTGTCCTCCCAGGACTTTTGAAACTCCGAGGCGGGCGCGCCATTCAACAGCACTTCGTTCAGCGTCCCATGGAAGGGCCACGCATAATCGATGTCGAACGCCTTCACCAGCAACTCCGGCTTGCTCGCTTCCGCGAGCATCATGATGTCGGGTTTAACCTTGGTCAGTTCTGCTCGCGCCTGTTCCCAAAAAGTCGTCGGCACCATCGAGGCCACATCGCAGCGGAAGCCGTCCAAATCGAAAGTTTGCGGATCGAGCCAATGCTTGAGCATGTCGATCATCTCGGAGCGGAGTTGTGGGTTTTCGTAGTTGAGGCCCGCGACGTCCGTCCATTCCGGCACCGGGGGAATGATCTTGCCGTTGGCGTCCTGTTTATAGAACTCCGGATGCTTCATCATCACGTTGTCCCATGCGGTGTGGTTCGCGACGATATCAAGGATGACCTTCATGTCCCGCTTGTGCGCCTCGGATACCAGGTTCTTCAAGTCCGCTTCGGTTCCGTAATCGGGATTGATGGCGTAGTAATCGCGCACGGCGTAGGGGCTGCCAATGGTCCCTTTTTTCATCTTTTGGCCAAGCGGATGAATCGGCATCAGCCACAGAATGTTAACTCCGAGGTCTTTCAATTCATCCAGTCGCGCCGTCACGCCGTTGAAATTGCCTTCTGCCGAAAAATCGCGCGGGAAGACCTCGTAGAGGATTCCATTCTGGAGCCATTGCGGCCCCTGGCGCGCCTCTTGGGTCGAGAAATCTTCCGCGACCACACGAGCGCTGGGGATTGCCAGCAGGGTAATCAGTGTGAGTTGTACTAAGGGCGAGGGTAGTTTGCCTTTCATCTTAAGGAGATTAAGGGCAAGCCCCGCGCGGCAGGTCAAACCTTTTGCTGGGTAAAAAAAGGAAGCTGCTACGCTGTGATCGCGCAGCAGCTTCCACCTCCCAACTCTCGACCGGGCCTTATGGCCAAAGCTTCTGAAACGTTCCCTTCCCACTTCCTTGGCGGCGCCGTGAGGCAGAGAAACATCTCGAGACTATCGTCTCTGTCCGCATTAATCGTGAGCTGGGCATGATCCTTACAAAAAAAATCGCAAAAAGCGGGTTTGTCGATGTAACTGACTGATAAATACCAATTTAAAGATAGAGATTTTTTAAAAAAATCTCGCTGCCATCCATCAAAAGAGCTCGCTGAGCAAAACAGTGTGTGAATACTTCCTTGTTATCCGCATCCCCCTCCCCTGTATGCAAACCACCCGTAGCTCAACCTGCAACCTGTAACCTGCAACCTACCCGGCGGCTTTGTCGCATTCAGCTCACATGCTGAAACACCAACTTTGTCATCTCGAACATGCTGACACGGTCTTTTCCTCCAAACACATCACGCAGCGGTTGGTCGGCGCGGATGAACGTTTTATTTTCCGGGTCCTGAAGTTGGTGAGCTCGGACGTACTCCCAGACTTTGCGAGTGACCTCGGTCCGTGGCAGCGGTTGGCTGCCGATGATGACCGCTAATTTCTCATCCGGCTTGACGGGCTTCATGAACGCCGCGCCCGGAGGCCGTTTACCTTTGACTATCGGGGCATCTGCCATGCCCCAAACTGGAGTTGGCAAGTGTTAGGGGCCATGGGGTCTTAGCCCGAGTACGGTTTGGAGTCCCGCCTTTAGGCGGTTTTGGCGCCGGACCGCCT
>DASRFK010000218.1:0-14038 GCA_035651635.1 Verrucomicrobiia bacterium
CTACGTAGCGCAGGCGTCCTCGCCTGCGGGTTCCGGCGGCGTCTCGCCGCCGGAATGGCGCGGACCCATTTTAAAACACCCGCTGAAATTATTTCCTGGAATAAAAGCAGTCGAAGATTGGTCTTGTATATTGGCGGAACCAGTAACAAATGGCTCCAGTGGACGAGCGCGAACGATCGGAATTGTTTGAACAGACGGTGCTGCCGCATTTGGATTCGGCCTACAACCTGGCCCGCTGGCTGGCCGGCAACGACCACGACGCGCAGGATGTGGCGCAGGAGGCGAGTTTGCGCGCTTTCAAATACTTTGGCAGTTTTCGCGGCGACAACGCGCGGGCCTGGCTGCTCTCAATCGTTCGGAACTCGTTTCATACATGGCTGCGCAAAAACCGGCCGCCTGAGAAGACAGTGGAAATGACCGACGATATTTTGGATATCGAAGATTCTTCGGTAAACCTGGAAACGGTTAATCCGCAGTTCGCGGACGCCGGCGCGGTACGCCGCGCGATTGCCGAGTTGCCGTTGGAATTTCGTGAGATCGTCATATTACGCGAGATGGAGGGATTTAGTTACAAAGAGATTGCGGCGATGGCCGAAGTGCCTATCGGCACGGTGATGTCACGCCTGGCGCGCGCGCGGAAGCTGCTGCAAAAAAGCCTCGCCGCCGCATTCAACCCGGGAGATCAGCGATGAACTGTCAGCAAGCCAAACCGCTCGTTGGCCCCTACGCGGATGGAGAGCTGGACGCCGCCGCCATTCTCGAACTGGAGAAGCATATCCACGATTGCTCCGCGTGCGCGCTGGAATGGCGCAACCTGCAGAGTTTGAAAAAGGCGCTGAAGCAGGACGCGCTCTACTTCAGCGCTCCGACGGAATTGCGGCGGCGGATAAAGGCTGAATTGCCTTCGGCCAGGACGGCGGTCACTCGGCGATCGATTTGGAATTGGAACTGGCTGACAACCGCGACGTCTGGGGCATTTGCAGTTTGCCTGGCGCTGCTATTGCTAACGGCCCAGACTCGACCTTCACCACAACAGCAACTGGCGCAGGAGGTTGTTTCCTGCCACGTGCGGTCACTGATGGCGAGCCATGTCACGGACGTGGCGTCAACTGACCAGCACACGGTCAAACCGTGGTTCAATGGCAAACTGGACTTCTCTCCGCCAGTCAAGGATTTGGCGCCAGAAGGTTTTCCCCTCACGGGAGGCAGGCTTGATTATTTGGACGGGCGCAGCGTGGCTGCCTTGGTTTTTCAACGGCACAAACACACGATCAATCTCCTGGTTTGGCCCGCAACGGAAGCCGATTCCAAACCCGCGCCCGTTAAGGCGGCTCAAGGCTACAATTTAATCCATTGGTCGAAAGCAGGAATGGCTTTTTGGGCAGTTTCGGATTTGAACCAAAAAGAGCTGATGGAATTCGTTCAGGACTTTGCCTCAGACCAAGCTGTCAGCCCTTAACGTCCGTCAGGATAGAATCTGAGACGCGATGTTGTCGACTATCACAGGCGTCTCGAAATAGGTGATCGACGGCTCGACGTGGAATCTCTCTTTGATCATGGGGCGGATGGTCGCCTCGGAAAAATCGCGCGCCCTCTGCCCTGAAGTCCAAAGATACACACCGCCGCCTGTCGCACCGTCCGCCGAGACGATAAAATATTTTCGGAGCAGCCCGGGCATTTTCACGAGCGTTCGCACGCGAAACCGGAGTCACGCCGGGCGCCTGGCGCAAGCGCGGCGAGGGATGAACGCCACCGCCTCTTTCGCGCTACCCTCTCCATTCCGACCATGTGCAATTTGCAATCGCAGAATTTGCAATTTTCAATTCGACTTCTTTTCACTCCAGCTATCGTTGCGGTGCGCCCTCTGGCCCGTCCCTACGGATCTCTGGCGGGCATCGGCCAACCGACCGCGCAGCGCTGGGTCAGATGGTGACAAACGCGCCGGATGAGTTCCTCGTTCAGGTGCACCAGCTTCAGTTCGGAAAGCTTGCCAATCTCTTTGGGGTTTAAGACCAGCGCACTCGGGTTGGGGGCGACGCACGCGACGGTCCAGCCAGGCAAAGTCAGAATGGGTGTCACTTCGATTTCTTGACCGAGAACCTCGAGGAGCCACTGCGCCAGGAACCGCGCGCGGGAAACGGTCTGCTCAAGGCCGTAGCTCTCGGAAGGCCAGTTCACGCGAAAGCCGTCGAACTGAACTTCGGGATGCGTCGCGCGCCGCTGGCGGTCCAGGCGGGTCTTGGTTTCAATCGCAAACACGCCCGGCGGGCCAACCAACACGTGGTCGATATGGAACGCATCGAAAGGAACGTCGTGATAGACCTCGAAGCCTTCGGCCGGCAATCGGTTCAGTTCTTCGGCCACGCGGCGGCAACCGTCAAACCCAAGCTCGGCCTCGGCTCGCTGCTGATGCAACTGGTGAAGCTTTATGGCGCAGAGGCCCGTCCATAGGATCGATCCCGAAAAAAGGCCGATTGCGAGGGCCACTCCGGGCACGCGCGTGAGCACTGCGACCAGGGCGAGTATTGCCGGGCACATCGCCAGGTAAGTCAACCAGGCATAAATCTGTTGGTCTAATTCTTCGAGACGAGCCCGGATGGATTCCCCCGCAGGCCGACGCCGGGCCTGCCCGGCTGTCGAGGACCCTGCGTGCCTCGTTGTGTGGCGCGAACGAGAAACCAGATAAAACACCATCGCGCTGGGCGCTGGGCAGAAGGCCACCAGGAGGGCGAGCTTCAGCAGTGGGTCCATTACGCCGCTGTTTTAGGCGTGGCTGGACCCCGCAGCAAGCCATTTCCACTCGATCAAAGTGGCCTGAGCCCCTGACTCGCCAGGCCCGAGCGAACGTAGGCAGGCTAGGCGCCGTGGGTCATGGCTTTGGCCAAAGCGGCCTCCTGGTCGCTCTTTTTGGGCGTATCGTGGTGCATGGCTTCGCCGTTGCGGCTCGCCACCGCCAATAGCGTGAGCGCTTTATCAGTCCGCTTTTCTTCGTTCAGATTAGCCGACAGCAGGTCGAGCGCCTGGATTTGCCCCAACTCTTTGGCCCAGCCGCACAGAGCCTCATAGGTGACGATCTCATAATGTTCAGCGACCTGGCCCGCGGCGATAAGTGCCGCGTCCAACGCCGAATTGTCCAGAAACTCCAAAACGGTCACCTGAGCGTCGTCGATGATCCCCTCGATTCCTTTGCAGGGGCGGCGGTCCGGTTGGA
This sequence comes from Verrucomicrobiia bacterium, assembly GCA_035651635.1. Lineage (GTDB taxonomy): Bacteria > Verrucomicrobiota > Verrucomicrobiia > Limisphaerales > UBA8199 > JANXQE01. The sequence goes on from DASRFK010000218.1 coordinate 3,212, forward strand.
CGTCGATTCTTTTGAACACCTTTTCGAGGCGTTTAAAATGCTTGTCGGTCTGCTTCAAATGATGATGAACAGCAAACTTCAATACTTTCGAAACGGCGTAAAACTCGATCTCCGCCAGCGCCTGCGCCAGCAAGTGTTCACCGTCATACATTTCACGCAATTGAAATTGGAATAACCTGCTTAGCTCGTTGGTGTCCGGCACAGTCGATTCGGCCAGGGCAGCCAGTGTTTGAGCGGCTTCCTTTTCTTCGGAAAGATTTTGTTTCAGAGTCCGCAGGACCTCCTTTCTGTCCAGCTTCTCGGCCCACGTACAAAGACTCCCGTACGAGCTGATCTCATAATGTTCAATTTTCCGAGCCGACAGGATTAGCGGTGCACTGCCGGGCATTTGCTGCAGCATCCGGCGGCCTTCATTGATGATGCCCGCCATCCCGTGGCAGGTCTTTCGCTCCGGAGATTGCCCAAAATCGTCAAAGACGCTGCTGACGCGACGGACCTGCTCCCGGCTTTCTTCGAGATGTTCGGTGAGCGCATTCTTCACAGAAGGCTCAGCGGCCTCTTGCATTTCCGAGAGCGCTTCGACCACCTGGTGTTCAGCGTCATACATGTGCTTTAATTTGCTCAAGAAAAGTTTTTCCAGATCGTTCATGGCTTTAATCCTGTTGGCTCAGCGAACCGAGGAAGATCCGCTGCGGGTTTCGACACAAATCCTCGTTTAAAGCTAAGGCTCTGCCTCGGTAAAGGGTAATCGGCTAAATCCCGAATCCTCCTGGGGTCTCCAACCCTACCTTGGCCAGGCCGGCTTCGAGTGGATTCGCCGTCTTCACTTGATACGGCACCACAAAACCGGTCACCGCCCCTTCAGAGGAAAAACCTGGTCGTACACCTCGCGGACCGCTTGGCGATAACGCCGCATCGCTTCGCCAAAATTCTCGGGTGAGTCAAATCCGCAGCGCACCGATACCCGATAATACGGCGCCGGGTCGGCGGGCAGTACCGTTTCGCCTTCGTAGCTCCACCGGCGTAAGATGCCTTCAACGCGCCGAATCTGGCGATAATTCTCGATCAGTTTCTCGGCGCCCGGCAACGCGCCCTCCTGTCGACCGCGTTCCAATGCCTTCAAAGTATTGGCTTCCTGCCAGCCATGCTCCAGGCAAAGAGCCTGGGCAATAAATTCGGCATCCATCAGGCCCCCTGACCCGGTCTTGATGGCCAACTCGTCCTGGCCAGACGGCGTTCGCTCCTTTTCAATGCGCATGCGCATTTGATGGATCCGAGATTTCCAATCATTCGTGTAGGCGGCCAATGGCTGCGCCGGATGCGCAAAGTCCGTCAGACTGGCCGCCATTTTCTGGAACTGCTCGCCCAGCTTGATATCCCCCGCAACCGGACGAGTTCGAGTGAGTGTCTGGATTTCCCAGAGCATCGCGCGTCGGCGATAGTATTCTTCATACGCATCGAGCGTATTGACCAGCAACCCCTTTTCCCCGTCCGGCCGCAGCCGGGCATCGGTGTGAAACACCAGCCCCTGTTCAGTGCGGGTCGAGAGCAAATCGAGCGTTTCGAGGGCTAAAACCTTCAACTTTGCAAGATTCTTTGCTTTTCGATCCGCCACGAACAGGATGTCCAGGTCCGAGCCATAATCAATCTCGCTGCCGCCCAGTTTGCCCAATCCGATGATGGCGAAGGGAGCGGTTTTGAGCTTGTGCTTGTACAAGACCGACTCCAGTGCGTACCGCAGGCAAGCGTCAGCCAACGCCGACAACTCGGTCAGGTACTGTTCGTAGTCCGCTACGCCCAGGATATCGCGCAGGCCGATGCGCATGACCTCAGTCTGGTGATACTGGCGCAACCACAGCTTTTGATCTTTGTCTTCGAGTCCATGTCGAAGATCGCGCAGGGTTTCCTCCGCTGATTTCCTCTGGCGCAACCGACCACTGGTGACCAGTTCGTCGACCAAATCAGGCGTCCGGATCGCCAGCTCAGCCAGAAACTCTGACCGATCAAACAGCAGCAAAAGCAGCTCGAAAATCGCCGGGTTGCTGTTCCACAACTCAAACAGTGTCGCCCGCGCCCCGTACGCGCTGATGAAATTGTCGAGCCGCGTGATAACGCGATCGGGGTCGGACAGCGGCACGCGCGGGCTTGGAGCTGCGCTTTTATGCGCAAATCCGAAACCCGACGGCCGAAGCCCGAAATCCGAAGCGGGTTCGCTGTCATTCGAAGGTCTTTGTTCGATTCGGGTTTCGGCTTTCGGGTTTCTTTCGGCCTTCGGCCTTCGGCTTTCGGGTTTCCCGAAAGGGGAGCACAGTTCAAAAAGTCTGGGCAAAAGCCGAAACGCCAGCTCCGTGGTTCGCGAGGAGACATGCACATAGCCCGGGCCTTCGACGAGTTCCCGCAACATACGAAGGGCCTTCTCGGGGTCCTTAAAATCATGTTCGCCCAGCACGCGTTTCCATTCGGCCTCAAAGCCTTCGAATTGCGCCGGAAACAAGGAACCGCTCTGCGCCTGGGGCACCTCGCGTTTTAGAACGCTCTCGAAGATATCGCGCACGCGATCGGTATGGAGCCGTCGTGCCGCCTCAAATGGTTTGACGGACTGGAATCCCATCAAGCGCGCCAGACGCTGCTGCGCAGCCAGGTCGGCCGGAATCGTGTGGGTTTGCTGGTTGTTCTCCATCTGGAGCCGGTGCTCGACATCGCGAAGGAAGCAATAGGCCTCGCTCAATTCGCGCGTCGCTTCGGCCGAAAGCAATTCGTATTGGGCCAGCTTTGCCAGAGTGGTCAGGGTTTGGGAGCCTTGCAGAAATGGCTGCCGACCGGCATGCAACAACTGCATTGCCTGGACGATGAATTCAATCTCCCGAATGCCGCCTCGGCCAAGTTTGACGTTCCGGTCCAATTCATCCACCCGGACCACTTCGTTCTCAATGCGGTCTTTCATCGCGCCCACCTCGACCAGGACACTTTCATTGACCGACCGTGGATAACGAAACGGGTGCACGGTTTCGAGAAACTCCGCCGCTAGCGATTCGTCGCCAGCTACTCCGCGGGCTTTGATCAGCATCATGCGCTCCCAGGTTTGCCCCCACTGCGCGTAATAATTTTCGTACCCGGCCACCGACCGCGTCAGCGGCCCGGAATCGCCTTCCGGTCTTAAACGCAAGTCGATTCGGTACAGGGCCCCATGCGGGCCTAACCGGCTGACCTCGGCGATGAAGGCTTCCGCTAATCGATTAAAATATTGGTGGCTGGCCAGCGTCGGCCGTTGCTCCAGCCTCGGCCTGGCGGGTCTCCGGCGGCGTCCGCTTCCCTTGGCTTTGGTGTTGCCCTGGTCTGACCCGGGAGCCTCGGCAGCGCTCAGTTCCGCGGGGGGCGCCTGTTTGTAAGCCTCGCCTTCCTCACCGTAGACGAACAGCACATCCACGTCCGAGCTGTAATTGAGTTCCTGCCCGCCGAGTTTGCCCATGCCCAGCACACAAGCACGCGTCGGATGCCATTGCCCGTGTAAATCCCGGTGGTAGGCCTTGCCGTAGCGTTGCTCAAGTTGGAGGGAACACGCGGTCCAGACAGCTTCCAGGCACACGTCGGCAACATCGGAGATCTCGGGAATGATTTGCGGCAGCGTGCTTAAGTGCGCGAGGTCGCGTGCGCCGATTCGCAACATCTCACGGGTCTTAAATTCACGAAGTCGAGCGAGCGCACCGGAGAAATCACCTGCTGCCAGCATGGGGTTGAACCAGGCGTCCCGCTCCTGCCGCAAACCTTGCTTGCGGCGGCCATAAGCCAGCGCTTCGGGCCGGACAACTTCCAGCCATTCGGGCTGCGCCACTAGTAAGCTGCCCAGCATTTCGGAACCGCTCAAGACGGCAGTTAGAATGCGCGCTTGTTCGGCTGAAAAGCGGGCCAGATCAATGTCCGGCCTTTCACTCAGCAAGCCCAAAAAATGTTTCGCCCGTTGCGGATCGGCGCTTTGCCGCACCGCTTTGGCCCAAACAGACTTATGAACAGCCGGCTTTTTCCTCTCCATCTTTGCTCAGCGTTGTTGCGCAGGTCCAGCCGACACGATTTCCAATTCGACCGGCACCGGGTCTCGGGTCGCGGACGTGTTAAGCGAAGTGAACAATCCATGCCAGAAACCCAGCCCGTATAACACATGTGTGACCGCAATCAATGGCAGGGCGGCGACGCTTCGCACAGGGCCGGCGCTAGCGGCCAAAACCGCCACTTGAACGAACAATGCCAGGCCATAAAACGCCAGCGGAAGCAAAAGAAACAATCTCAGATTGGGCCACGTAGGGACCAAGATGGCAAGCAGACAAAGATAGACCACAAACGCGGGGGGCACGAAATTGAGGACCGACCCAGGCGTCGGGTGTAACCTGAACTGCTCCGCCCGGCCGCGGCCGTAGGTCATTAACATTTTGGCGAAAGCCTTCAGATTCGAGCGCGGCCGGCGGGATACGGCAAATTGGGGATCATAGACCAGCTTGCCCCCGCGCTTTTGCAACTCATCCATTAGCGCATTCTCTTCATTCGGATAAAGCGCTTCGTTGAACCCGCCGAGTTCGAGCATGGCCTCGCGTCGCGCCAACAGGTTGCAGAGAATCAGCTCTTTTTCGCTCGTCTCACGCACCTTGCCGACCGGCACATAACGGGCGCGGCTCGGGCCGAACGCCAGCCAACTGCCCAGAACCAAAGCGAAAACCTTTTCCAATCCGGGCGCTTCGGGCGGACACAGATTGGGCCCGCCAACCATTTTCACTTCGGGGCGTTGAAAATGATGAACAGCTGTCCTTAGATTGTGAGCGACAGGAACCGAGTCATCATCCAGAAAATAGATCAGCTCGCCTGTGGCGGCCTTCATTCCGGCGTTGCGCTGCGCCGACGGCTGTTTGCCTCGCGCGACAATAATCTGCAACTTTTCAGGCGGATAATCGAGCGCGCAGCTGGCCGGCACGGCCTTGACCAAAGCCTGGCCGGGCCGCGCCGCAATCAGCACGGTGACGCTCGGAACATGTTCGCTCACGCGCAAAAAACTACGGGCCTGCTCCGAAAGGTCAAAAGCTTTCGTTGCTTGGCGTTCGTTCAGGCGTTAATTCGCGTCCATTCGCGTCCATTCGCGGTTGGCTCTTCCACTGAGGGTTTGCCGCCGCGCTGGCCTTTTGTGATTCGTGGTTTGGTTTTGACAAAAGGGGCGGGAATCTTACATTCCTTGTCGCTCCGGATGGGGTCGTAGCTCAGTTGGTAGAGCGCCTGAATGGCATTCAGGAGGTCAGGGGTTCGAACCCCCTCGGCTCCACCATTTCGAAGATTGTGCGGAAGCGTCGCTCACGCTCCGCACGGCAATGTTGGTTTCAGCCAAGAAATTCCAGGGTTTTTTAAAGGAAACGGTTAACGTCTGAGCGCGCAAAAGGCGGTTCGAGCCAACTTTTTGAAGAAATGATTTCATTTCTAGCCAGTTGTTGTCGAAAGCCCATTTCTGGGCCTGATTTGCCTCTAAAACCCAGTTTCTTAAGGGTTCGAGCCGATCGGTGCCGGTGGCTTCTGTAACTGCGAGATTCTGCTCCAATTCCACCTTTCGGGTGATCAGTGGATTCTTCAGTTCTTTAAACTCCTGGATGTCCAGGCCCCCATCGGCGAATGCTGTGTTAAGTCGATCAACTCTGGCTTTGAGTAATGCGAGGTCATCTCTAATTTTGCCTGCCTGAGACCGCGCTTTTTGAGCCGCTTCCTCTTGCCAGGTTTCGATCCTGGCAAGGAAGCGCTCTTTCCATTCCTCGGGAATGGTTGCGAGTTCCACATTTCGCCTCACTTCCGCGTGAAAGCGCTCTTCCCGTACGAAGCTGCGGTCTTCGCAGCGTTTCTTTTTGTCCTTGTGCGTGCAGCGATAATAATGAAAGCGAAGACCGCTCTTTTTGATGTGACGCTCAACCGTAATGCTCAATCCGCACGAGCCGCATGTGGCAAAGTGGCGAAAGATGAAGCCTTCGCGTATCGAAGCTTTTCCTGGCCTGCCGACGGCAACCAGGGCTTGTTGGATTTCATCGAATGTCTTCTTTGAAATCATTGGCACGTGACTGCCTTGGTGGAGCTCTCCTTTGTAGGAGAATACACCGTAAAAGAAGGGGTTCCGGAGAAGGTGGTCGATAGAGGTGAGCGCCGGAGGTTTGCCGCTGCGGTCTCCAACGAGCTTAACGGCAGCCATTTCACGTTGAATCGCTGTAAGGGAACACGTGCCAGTCGCAAACCGTTCTAAGATTCGTTTCATTTTCCTGAAATTCACGGGATGAGGCTCAATGATTCGGAGCTTAGGGTTGTTCACATATCCCAATGGGGCCTTGCCGCAGAAAACACCCCGACGGAGCTTTTCTCGTATGCCACGAAGAATATTCGCGGAGAGGTCTCGAACATATTGGTTGGCCATACCAAACTCGACCGCAATCATGAGGACGTTGTCGGAAGGCAAATATGACCTCTCGAACGTGCGGATTTCCTGGATCACTCCCCGTTGAAGAAGTCCGATGATACGTCCGCCGTCTTCAAAGTTCCTTGCAAGCCGGTCGAGCTTCCAGGTGAGAATGGCATTCGCTTCGCCTTTCTCGATGCGGCGGAGCATATCGTTGAAGACCTCGCGGCCCGGTTCCTTGGCACTCTTGCTTTCGGTCAAAATGGAGACAACAGTGCGACTCTCCTGGGCCGAGATGATATGCAACTCAGAAAGCTGAGCATCAATGGAAAGAATCTGGCGGTCTTCGTCCTCAGTCGATTTCCGGCCATAAATGAAATGCTTTAGAGATGGCGTGTTCATGGTTTTATTCTAGCAAGTTTACATGAGCGGTCAAGTAATGCGATTTGGTGTGCTGGGCAATCCTGGATCGCGCGTCCGAAGATTGACGGCGAGCGCAACGACCAAGTGCTGAGCCAAGTGACAGACACACACCCGGTTTATCGAGCGGTGATGGACCCCGCGTACGAGATGCTGAAGGCGGTTGGAGAAGGGGCGTTGCAGCCAAACCTAAGCGACCAGCAACGGCAATTCCGGAGCGGGCGCGCGTTTGGGCTGATGGAGTTTATCGCGCACGTGGAAAACATCCTCGAGCGAGCTCGGCAAATGGCTAAGGCGCGAGCTGAACTTGCACGGGAGAAGCTCGACAGGGAGCTGAAAGCACGGCAATAAGAGCTGCTTGCACGGAGATGCTCAATTTAGGCCTTGCCATTTCTTTTGCGGTAGCTCAGTGATTCTTCGAATGTATCCAGCCGCAAAACTGCGTGAAATCCGTCGCCTGATAAACGCCTTTGAGGCGGAAGCCGACAAATTCCACGAAATCTCATTTGAAACATTTCTCATCGTTCAAGGGGGCCCTGTTTCACAACGCAAGTTCTCACCAAAGAACCACACCGTCATGCTGTGGCAGTACTATGGTCCCTTGGATTCGTCTTCCGACAAGGAAGACCTCATCCTTAATTTTCGCACCAGCCATCTGAAGTTTGGGTTGCGAGGTGCTCAGCTTTCGTTATTCGGCGTGATTGAGGGCGAGGCCACGGAAATCTTTGCTCGTATGGCAATGCGCGCTGGAGCTTTGTTCGGTCAGAAGGAAGCTGCGTTCCTCGAACAACGCATCGTTTCGGTCCTCAGCGAGATGGAGCGCAGTTCAAAACGAGTCAAACGGCCCGTTGAAGTGACCAATTCGAACCCGTTAGCACTTTGGCTTAATTTTCTTCTTTACCACATTTCGATGTCTACTGGAATGGAGCCTGAGCCAGCCAGGAAGATCGCGCCCGACCCGTTCACACTTTCACTCGTTGCGTTGGAACGGCTTCTTGAGGACCAAGCCATTGGCAAGGTTGACCGATCGACACGAAAGCTGTCCGAAATAAATTTTAAGGTTGCGCTATCATTTCCGGGTGAAAAGCGTCGATACGTATCCCGAGTTGCTAAATTCCTGCGCGAACGCCTGGGAAAGGACAGCGTCTTTTACGATTTGGACTACCAGTCGCAGTTGGCTCAACCCAACCTGGACGTTCTGCTGCAGAAGATATATCGGACGCAAAGTGAGCTGATTGTCGTTTTCCTCTGCGCGCAGTACAACATAAAGCAATGGTGCGGGTTGGAGCTTCGCTCCATTCGAGACATCATCAAATCCAAGGAGGATACCCGGGTCATGCCGGTTAGATTCGACGATGCTCACGTTGAAGGATTTTTCTCTGTGGATGGCTACATAAACGCCCGCAAATGCAAAGCAAGGCAAGTTTCTGATTACATCCTCCAACGTTTGGCTGTGGTTTCTCCAGTTGGAAAGCAATCAAAATAATTATGACCATCAACGAAATCGAGGAGATTGAGCAGCGTGCGGAGCGTGCGACGCCTGGACCTTGGTATTGGCGGGTTGGTAAACACACCGAGGACAAGAAGACGTCCGACGCGGGTGGATTACACACCAGGACGCCCATCGAAAGCTTTACTCCAGACGGGCGCCGGTTTGATAACGACAACGTCATTTTTCCTGCCGGCAAAGTCGGCGGTGAGCCCTATTGGCTGGAGCGTTTTCAAAAAGCGAATGCTGCTGGCAAGCCGACGCTTACAATCGCGCTTGAGTGTGTAGGGAAAGATGAGGACAAGCATTTCATCGCAAGCGCACGTGAAGATGTGCCCGCATTGATTGTGGAAATTCACCGGTTGCGGAAGCTTCTAGCCGATTTGGGAGCACCGCAGCCATAGTCTTTTCGCACGTGGACTTCGAATAGAGGCTGAAGGCGAGCTGGGAATCGGAAAAGCAACCATGCCAAATATCACCGCGTCAGAATGGACCAAGGAGCGCGTCGAAAAACTCATAACCGACAAGATTGAGGAGAATAACCATCTTGATTACAAAGGTGCGGGGGCGTTGAACCGTGCTGAACCCAAGAAACTGCTCGATGTAACCAAGGACATTTCTGCTTTTGCGAATTCAGACGGAGGAACCGTCATCTACGGTGTTGAAGAGTTTCGAGAGGAGGGCAAAAAGCACTTGCCCGAGAAAATTGGGGCCATCGATGGGAAGGAATATTCTCGGGAGTGGCTCGACCAAATTATAGATCAAATCAGCCCCAAAATTGAAGGGGTCCAAATATTTCCGGTTCGGGTCGGGCCAGAGGACTGGCACGTCGTTTATGTGGTCGAAATCCCCAAGAGCCTCACAGCACACCAGGCGCGGGATTTTAGATATTATAAGCGATACAATTTCCAATCCGAACCGATGCAGGATTACGAAGTTCGAGACGTAATGAATCGACGTCGTCACCCAAAGTTGAAGTTCTCGATGCAGTTGGACCGTACAGGCAATTCAAGCGTTCGAGTTATCGCCAGGATTAGAAACATTGGCAGCGTCGTTCCCAAGCAGTACGGTTTGCTCGTTTTCCTGCCTACCATAGTCAGCGGCATAAAGCTCAAACACCACGAAGAGAAAATCGTACAAGAAGTGGACGGGTTTAAATTTTGGAGATTTTACATGATTGGGAAGGAGCCTTTGTTTCCAGGCGCCGACGTGTTTTGCGAGGATGAGTTTGCCCAGTCGCTCTTCGGATACATTCCCACTCCAGCCGGAACCCTTCTCATCTGCACACTCTATGCCGATGAAATGCCCCCGATAGAGCGAAGAATCCCCGCCGACGCAGGTCTCGGTTGGCAATAGCCGGGAAGCATTTTGTTCCACGAGAAACACGTGTGAGTTTGTAACGGTTTGTAATGGTTTGTCAGGGTTTATAATGGCTTACGAGAAACGGTATTGACTGTTCCACAGGAGGGGTAGATAACCGGCATCAAGGACGGGCTGGCGCAACGTCCGATTAAATAAAGCCTGCGCAGTAAGGAACCCTGGAACTTCTCAATCCAGCTTAAACAAAAGATGCCAAATCCCATGACAACTCGGAACGCGACATCCGTGCCCGTAGCGAGCGCTGCCGGGCCAACCACAGCAGGAGCAGCCCCGGAAAACCGCGGTCAAACGCCGAGCACGGGTCCTCTGCCCCAATTCGCCCTGGCCGAGGCGCTCGCCAAAAACTTTGAGAGCCAAGGCGCGGAGGAACGGACCTCTCAGGTTCAGCCATCGGGTAACGATGACCAGACCCGAGGCGGAGGAAATATCTGGTGTTATATGAGCAGGTCGGCCCAACCCGTGCAGTTGTTCCTCTGGTTGACAGGAATACTAGGCTTTTTGCGTTGGCGATGTTCTCCTACTGCTTCGAACGAAGGTTCTTCCACCGCGTCAATACCGCTTTGCGGGCGATTTCGGATCGCCTCTTTGCCGATAGTTTCCGAGCTCGAGCTTTGCCTCCCTTTAGGCCTCCTAACCTGCCCAAAGCCACAGCAGCAGGATTTTTTTTACCTTTGATGGTTTTACTTGAGCGCCTAGGCATACTTGCAATTGTAATCGTAGTGTTAAGGGCGGCTAAAAAAGACCACTTAATTTGCGAGTCCATGGTACCAGACAAGGGGGCATGAGCGCCATCCTTGACCACAATTCACACCTAAAATTGCAGCTCCAACGCTCAAACTACAGTTGTGAACGATGAGCGAAAGTGAATTCGCTCCCGCCTTTTGCGCGCTCAGACGTTAACCGTTTCCTTTAAAAAACCCTGGAATTTCTTGGCTGAAACCAACATTGCCGTGCGGAGCGTGAGCGACGCTTCCGCACAATCTTCGAAATGGTGGTGCCTTCTTGATCTGGCTCGAACCCATTTTCTGGAGAGTTCGGGATTCGAACCATGAACCCTGAACCGTTGGGAAATAGAATCTGAACCGGCTGCAGAGGTTCCTGCCCTGTGTGGGACTCGAATGTCGTTTAC
>DASRFK010000219.1:0-45960 GCA_035651635.1 Verrucomicrobiia bacterium
CGGCTTCCATTCCAACCAAATCCACGGCGCCGGCGACAACACCAGCTCCCCAACCGTGTTGCTCGAAGTCAGCTCCGAATGAACCGACACGGCCTGCGGCGAAGTGATTTCCACATCACGGTTCTCGATCGTGAGCCTGAGCCGGTTAATCACTCCGGAAGGCATCGGCAACACGAACCCGCGACGCCCCGGGCTTTCCTCGACCGGCACTTCGTACTCAACTTCCAGATCAATACTGCCGCGTCGCTTTGCAACTATTTGCTGCATCCAGCAGGACTTCGTTCCGATGTTCGTTCTGCCTGGCTCCAACGCAGCTTGAGTGCGCTCCAGCTTCAGAGCGTCCTTTGGGTATCGGATGCCCGTCAACACAGCCGGCTCCCACAGCAAGGGCAGCGTTTGGCCTTTGCTCGCTTCCCAACGAATCTTTGCGCTACCGTAACCGAACCGGTCCGACACCTTTATCTCCTGCAAAACCACGTCAGCCGTCCCAACCGGCTTACCCTGACGCGATTCAGGTGTTGCGGCAAAGGCCGCGCGACTGCCGCCCAACACCGAAAGCACCATAAGAATCGTCAACCCGGCGGACGCCGAACTCGGGTTCGCGGCACGAAGCCCGGCGTCGTGTTTGCGGGTAGGCAGCCGCCACCAACTCACAAGCAGCGGTCCGATCAGGTGCGCCAGAACAAAGGCGCCGGTTACCATCAGGAACCAAATCACTCCGTTTGCCAGTCCAAGAGCGCCCCACGCGGCCATCACCCAGCCGAAAGCGATAGCCAGGGTTTTACGAGCTCGCGAGGCAAGAATGGCCGCCGCGGCCCACGCCGGCAATGCCAGCAAAGCAGGCCAGGCCGTTCCGAGCTGTCCGGCCAATGAGGTCTTGTCTTCTACGTTCAACACTTCGACGTTCATCGCGCTTGCCGCTTGTTGGACCGGCGCGACGAAGCTCAATTCACCGACCGGTTCAGTTTGGGCAACCGGCAGCTGATCCGCCAATTGGCTTAAGACGAGCAATGCCGTAAGGACCGCGAGCCCGCTCAGCGCCAATCCTGCGAGATGACGCGAGGTGAATTTGAAAGATGCGCCCGTTGCCCAGCGCAAGCCGAGCACCCCCAGCCCAACACAGGCAACTGCAACACCGATTAGTCCCAGCGACCGCGCCCGCTTACCGGGTGTCAAGGCTGCCGAGAGCTGCGCAAACCCCGAACCGTCTCCCGAAACGCCAATCGGTTTTAGTGACCCGCGCCGGTAAACCAACCGCTGCCCGACATCCGGAGCCAGACGCCACTCCGCCAGCATGAGCGGCGCATCGACCATTGGCGCCATTACTGCCACGTGTCTCGGGTCGGCCGCAACCGAGGCGAGCTTGAAATCTACCGTCAGGACGCTGTTTGGGTCGGCGCCATGGGGCAAGGGTATGAGATTGGAATTGGCGTCGGATACTGGAACCACCGGCGAACCATTGACCGACACGGACCACAATCGATCCCCCTTAGGCAAGCTCAGCCGCAGGTGCGGGTTGCCTCGGTTCTTCACGAAGTACCTGGCGTCGGTGAGGACCTGGCCTTCTTTGGAGATCCGCGTGGTGAGCGAGGCCCGGTCGACTACCAAACTGAGCGAGTCGCCTTGCGCCAGCGGACTGAGCGCCAGACGCAAGTTGAAAGGCCTGGCCAAATAGCGGTACGCTGCCAGCACCGGCGCATCGAACAGCAGCCGGTACTCCGACGGAACCTCGCCCGGCTCCAACGCCAGCAACCCAGGGGAAACATCCACCGCTTTTACCTGAAATTGGTACGCGCTAACTATAACGGTGTGGCCTTGCTCGGACTGCACGTCCAGGGGGCGCGCGCCGGTAAAGGTGAGCGTCTCCCCTTGCGGTTTGAACGGCCGTTCGTACGTGGCCAGCAAAGTGAACGCCCCGGCTACTGGCGTGTGCAACTGAACCTCATACCCGCCAGCTATTTTTTGCCAGTTACGCACGTCTTTGCCAGTAAACTCGACGTTAAAATACTCGTCGGAGAGCCCCACCTTGAAAACCGAAACGGGCGCACCCGAAACGACATAATTCAGCACCGTGCTGCCGTAGGCGATCCCTTCGCCGATTGAAAAAAGGTGGAGCGCGTCCGCCTGGACAGTTTGGCTCAAGCGTTCCACTCGCACCACCGCCTGCCATACCGCTTCATTGATCCGGAAGGCGGACTGAATCGACGCCACTTTTCGAGGAAAGAAAGCGTTGGCAATCTCCGTCAACCCCGAGGTGCGCTCGGGGCTAAGTCGAAACCCGGCATCCGCTACGGTCGCGATATGGCCGCGAATGGATTTGGCCTTGAGTATCTCTATGCGCGGCAGCGCCCACGAACTTTCCCCGAGCGGCTTATTGCGTTCGAGCCGGAGATGGACGACTTGGCGGCCGGAGATGGGTTGCGCAAAGATCAGGCGTAATTCGCTCTGATCCTGGTTCCCCGGCTCGACCTGGAAATGGTCGCTCAAGCCGGCCGCATTGATTTGCGACACGGCATAACCCGCGGGCACGCGCAAACTTAATTCACGCAGGGGCGCTTCACGAATGTCCACCTCGAACTCACCGTCAATCGCGAGGTCATTCTCGCCAAGCCGATAGCTGAGCACCTCCGAAACCGCCAGTTCCGGCAGGATTTGATCCGCGGCGATTTGCAGGGCGAACTCCGCCCCGGAGAATCGATAAACAAATCGCTGACTGTCACTGGACCTTAACATGGCGCGAGTCAGGTCGGTTTCGGGAAACTGTTCGGGTGAGATTTGCGAGAGACCACTGGCTTGCGTAACTTCCAACCTCACCGCCCCTTCATTGACGATGCGAAAATATCCTCCAAACCGGGTGGCCGACTCCGGCCGCAACTGCAAAACATCCACGGTTTGCGGAAACGCTCCGACAGCTGTTTGCGTTTGAATCTGCAAAGCGAATTGGTCCTTCTGGGGTTGATTCAGATGCACGATGAGCCGGCGCTCGACCGGGTTATCGGTCGGCTCAATTTTCCAACTCAGGATTTGGTCGCCCTGAACGCGAGTCACTTCACCAGTACCTCGCAAGCGTACCACGACCTGGCTGAGTTCGCCTTGCATCACTTTGACGTTCAAGAGCGCCACTTGCCGCAGCAGGCCAGGGCTGACGCTCACCTGTGAAAGCATCTCCGCCGAGTAAAAGAGCTTCCCTTCGGTTGGCTTCGGCGCCTCCTTCCAGCACAGCTCCACTTGACCGTCGCCGGGCAAGAATCCGCGGAACTCTCCATTCCGATACAAAGGCGGCGCGGCGCCTGTGAATTGAAGTTGGGTGTCCGGCGGCAGGCCCTTCAGCCGGACTGCTTCCAGCACACTGGGGGCAACGCCAAACTCGACCCGGTTCCAGCCGTTTGACCGCTGCACGCTGGCCTCAAACTTAATCGTGATCGGAAAACTGCCGCCATGCTCGAAATGAATCAGGAATTGTGCATCTTCGGCCTTCGCCTGCCATTTGGCATTCGAGGGCAATTGGGTCAGAGCCACAGGGCCCCGCAGAATCATCAAAGCCCCACCGTGCGAATCGGGGACCTGAGCAGTCCCTTCGAGCGTAAAGGCTGCCCGCCCGCCGGATAAATCTCCCACCAGCTGGAGATTAGCAATCGAGATAGGTTGCGGAATTTCCCTTGCGTCCGCCACGCCAACAACCAGGACAAGGGCCGTAGCGCAGCCTTTCAGTCTGCTGTACCGCAGACTTTCAGTCTGCCTCGCGTCAGCCAGGGCTGGCGCATTGTATTTGTCGGGCGTCTTGCAGACTAAAAGTCTGCGGTACAGCAGACTGAAAGTCTGCGCTACGATTCGGGCTACGATTCGGGGGCCTTGCATTAACTCAGCTAACGTATTACTCCATTTCATACAGATTGACCCATTTTCTGCTTGTTGACTAAAACCACGCTGTGAGCCAGGAGAATACAAACCCACGCCTCACTCCTGTCCGATTTGAGCTTCGCTCGGCCGGCGTAAAGGACAGCTACAACCCCTTGCGCTCCGGCATTCATACACGCGGATATCTGCCCCACGTCAAACGCGAGGGCGCCAGCTATTTCGTAACATTCCGTCTGGCCGACTCGTTGCCTCCGGAAGTGTTGTGCAAGATTCAGCGCCTCCGAGCTGAAAATTTGGCTCGGCTTCCACCCGAAGGCGCCAGTTCCGACAAAATCTGCAGTGCGGCCTTCACGGCGCAGGCAATTGAACGGGAGTATTTCCGAGAACTGGAAGCGTACCTCGACACGGGGGCGGGAGGGTGCGTCCTCAAACGGCAGGATGTCGCTGAACTCGTCAGCAACGCATTGCGGTTTTTTGAAGGCTCGCGGTATCTGTTGAGAAGTTGGGTTGTGATGCCGAACCATGTACATACCGTTGTCTGGCCGATGCCGAATTTCACTTTGAGCGCGATCACCCGGAGTTGGAAGGGGTACACCGCTCATGAGATCAACAAATTGCTTGGCCGAATGGGTCAGCCGGTTTGGCAACCCGAGGCTTACGATCATTGGATCAGAGACGACGCGGAGCATGAGCGCTGTTGCAGATACGTGATCTACAATCCGGTGAAGGCCAGGCTGTGCAAAACTCCTGAAGAATGGCGCTGGAGCAGTGCCTGGCGGGGTTCGAAGCAAAGGTCGCCGCAGCCGTAGCGCAGACTTTCAGTCTGCTGTACCGCAGACTTTCAGTCTGCTTCGCGTCAGCCAGGGCTGGGGCATTGTATTTGTCGGGCGTCTTGCAGACTAAAAGTCTGCGGTACAGCAGACTGAAAGTCTGCGCTACGATTCGGAGCATCCATATCTTCATAATCTCATTTTCCGGAAATCGCCTTAGCTTGGCGGATCATCCATTCGAGTTTTTGGGGACGAGCATCAGCGCCATAAACGGCAGGCACTCCGTTCAGGTAAACCAGCAAGCGCTCGGGAGTTACCTCCTGCGCAAACGGGCTCTGGGCGAGCCATTCGGAGAAAGCGCTGGAAGTTGCGGCCAGGCGCATTGCCGGACTGGTTTGTTCAAGAGGCACGGGTCTCCCACTGAACGGCACGCTCCATTCCTGCTCCCGGTAATCCGCAGTTCCGGGAAGCTTATATCGCACCCGAACCGTCGCCAGCGGGCCCTCACCCTGCGGATTAGTCTCAATCACATACAGAGCATTGCCTGATTCAGCCGCGCCAATCTCCGCGGCGTCAACGGAATTGTCGCGGAACTGTTCCTTGGTGAGTTGATGATGTGCGTAGCCAATCTGCCGATATGAGCTGACGCGATTGGCATTGAATTCCACCTGCACCTTCACATCGGAGGCGGCAACCTGGAGCGCGCCGGCTAATTGACCGGCAAACCCAGTGACCGCCTCCTCGGGCGTATTGATAAACCCGTAACGGCCATCGCCATGCCGGGTGAGTTCTTCGAGCAAAGTGTCATTGTAGCCTTCCCACCCGATCCCAAAACAATCCAACGCGATTCCCTGTTTGCGGTTGGTTTCAACCCTTTGCCGCAGCACCTCGGCGTTGGTGTCGCCCAGGTTGGCCGCGCCGTCGGTCAAAAGCACGACCCGGTTGATCCCCTTGCTGTTGTAATGGCGCAAGGCGGTTTGATAGCCCAGGTTCATAGCTTCTTCGAGGTTGGTGCCGCCTTGCGGGGTCAAGTCGCTTAGTTCATCAGCAATCCGCCCAGCCTGATCGCCGGGTACGCCATCCACCCAGAGCCGCGCAGTGCGCGCGAAGGTCACTACGCTCAAGGTGTCCTGCGGGTGAAGTTGCGCGGCCAGGACGCGCAACGCTTCACGAATGATTTGAACTCGGTCCGCCCGTTCCATCGATCCGGAGTTGTCGAGCAGCAGCACCAGGTTTAGCGGCCGACCCGATTGCCGGCCGGCAGCGGCGGTTTTGATTGAGAACCGCAACAAATCACGGTTCTGCGCAAAGGGATCCTGGGCGGCTTCGGAAGCGAAACCTACCGCGGCTCCCGGACCGGGTTCGGGATCTCGATAATCGAAAGCGTTGAGGAATTCCTCACTGCGGATGCTCGCGGGATCGGGCAGGGCCCCTTTTTCCAGGCTGGCTGCCGCCAGCTTGAACGAAACATCACTGACATTAAGCGAGAAGGTCGAGAAGGCGTTGGAGCGGGTGACGATTTCCGGCTGCGGAACCGGAGGAGGCACCGCTGGATTCACCAGCGCCAAATCGTCCCGCTCGCGAACCACTTGGTCACTCAATTGTGTTTCCGCCAACTTGGCTCGGAGGCCCGTTTTCTTGTCCAAACTCTCTTCCAAGCCATCTACCCGTTCCAACCTGCGCGCCAGCTTCTCGCTTTCGCGGACTTGTTTAGGTTCGTCCTTCGCCAAAACCACTTCTTTGCCAGCCTCGATTTTCAGTTTGACGTCGCTTTCCACAGGCGCCGGCGACATACCGCCGAGATTTTGAGCCAGTCCGAGCTTTTCGCCATCCTCCGCAAGTCGGCTATCCAGGACGGGGACCTGCCCAACTCCAGGAATCGTCATGAGGTGGTAAGGCTGTCCCGGAGGCAATGTTGTGATGGTGGAATAACCTCCGAAGGCGCCGCCGCCATATATTGCCCCGGAAGGGTACTGCCACGACAAGGCGTTAGTCTCCACTTGAAGCGCCGGTGCAGCCGCCGGCGCGCTTTCATTTTTGTTCTGCACCTGAAATAGGCGCCCCGCTTGCGGGGCGTCACCAAGAGTGGGGGCTTGAGCAGCCCCGCCCAAGCCACCTCCCAGGCCGAAAGTGTTAAAAGTGTCCGGTGTCGGTGTGCCCGGGGCTCCGGAGTTTGCCGAAGGATCAAACGCGTAAAACCCCACATCACGTGCGTCCGTTGTGTGTTGGCCGCTGGTAATGCCTTCGGCGCTTTGCGCCTGCCCCGGTAAAATGATGTTGCTTCCGGAGTGCCGCAACGACTCTTCGGGTTGCGCCAGAGGTTGCTTGCCCTGACCGCTTGATCCTGCCAGAAGGGTCAGGCGCGAGGACTTGAGAGCTTGCTTGGTTGGCTCGATATGTTGGCGCAATTCCTGGAGTCGTTCTTCAGATTGCTGCGCCGGCTCAACTGGGGGCCCATCTGAGCTCCGACGCAATTGCGCCAGGTGGCCAAACGGCGATTCTCCGGGCTGAGCTATCGAGCGGGCCTTAGTCCTCGAAAGAGCCGGTAACATCAGGCCGGCCAACACCAGCACCAGCGCAACTGACGCCGCCAGAGGCACCAGCCAGTTCGGCTGACGGCGTGCGGGGGGGGTGAACACGGGAGACCGGATGGTTTTGAACTGCTGCAGTAGCACCGACCGCCTCGCTTCGCTTAATTTGAGCGGCGAAATGGCTCCGCCATGCTCGGGACGCGGACTCGCTTGAACCTCGCACACGAGCTCGACCGTCTTTTTTAAGGACTCGAATGTCTTCGCCAGCTCGGGGTCCGTGACCATGGCCTGCCTGAGGAATCGGGCCTGGTCTTCCGACAGTTCGCCAAGCAAGAGTGCCGTCAGACTGGCCTCCAAGGCTTTTCGAGGATCGATTGGAGATTCGGGGTTCATGGCAACATTCCATTCCGGCCCAGCTCGTCTGCCACTGCCTTGATCGCGTGGTGCAGCAGGTAGCCCACATGTCCCACCGTTAATCCGGTTCGGGAGCTGATCTCCTTGTACGAGAGGTTCTCATGAAACTTGAGCTCAATGAGCTGGCGGCTCCTCTCGTCGAGCGATTTCAGGCTCAGCCGAACCAGGCCGATACCTTCCCAGCGGGCGATTTGCTCATCCGGGAAGGGTTGGGGATCGCTGGGTTCAAGGGCCCGGCCGGCCTCTTCCTGGTTGGAATCGAGCGAGACGATCTTGCTGGTCGACCGCCGCTGGTTGAGTGCGAGGTTATGCGTCGTGCGATATAACCAGCGGCGCGGCTCGCGTACCTCGGCAAAATGTTCGTGCAATCTCATGAACGCTTCCTGAACGATGTCCTCGGCAAGGCTGCGTTCGCCGACCAGGCGCAACGCGTAGCTCAAAAGAGGCGACTCCAGAGCCTCAAACAGCTCTTCAATCGGTTCCGGACGGCCTGGCCCGGCGTTGGCTTGGTCTGGTCGCATTAAGGCCATGCTCGGCTCTCAGCCACGTGCGCCAACCTTGAATCTCACAGAGATCATCGCTTCTGATTGTATGACACAGGACCGCACCTTTTCTTAGACGAAATCCGGGCCCGAATACTCCTCAAGAGCAGGACTAAACCCGGATATGTTCTGAGGGCAGGTGGAATAACAACTTCCCTTCTCTCGCAATCTGAAACTCGGACTGCGGAGAAAGGCCAACAATTTCGACCGTACGAGGAACTAGGAAATTCCTTGGTTTGCGGCACACTTATTCCAGCTAAGATGCCGCAGCGAATCCCAACTGGATAAAGCACTAACCGAATCAACCATTTATGAGTACAGCACCAAACCCAAATTCCAAAAACATCCTCGGCTCCGATGTGGAAATCAAAGGAACCCTGAAATTTGCCGGCGAAATGACTTTCGATGGCAAAGTAGATGGCGACATCAACTCCGAAGGGACGCTCAATCTGGGGGACAATGCCGTGATCAAAGGGACCATCGACGTCGGCTCGGTCGTGGTGCGCGGCAAAATTACGGGCAATGTTATCGCTAAGGACAAAATCGAGTTGAAGGCCAAAACGGAACTTTTTGGCGATGTCCGCGCGGCGAAATTAGTCATCGAAGAAGGCGTAACGTTTGTTGGTAAAACCGAGGTCAACCCAAACAAGGTATCGCCCACAGCGCCGCCGGCCCGTGCCAATGAACCGGCCAAGGCAACACCCACACCCGCCAAGGGTCCCGGGATCTAAGAATTTCAAACCGTCGCAGAGCGCCGGCGAGCCGGCGACTTTGTGCGCCCCGCGCTGGAGGCAACGACCAGCGCGGGTGCTCTTTTTTCATTGATCGGTTGGTGACGGGTCTGATTGCATCATCCGTTAACACCTCCCGGACCAATGCAGTTAGACCACGGATGGACACGGATGAACACTGATGGAAGCCCACTCTACCCCGTGACCGGGAGACCAATAATGTCTTTGCTGAACGCCGTAGCTCCCGAACAAATCATCCTGTTTCCCCCGAGTTCTGGGTTCACTTGTACTACGATCGTTCAACGGTTTGGCAGTTGGCGCAAATCTCTTGTGTGTCGCAAAAGAGCTTCCGAATCCGCAACCTGTCACCAGCAGCCGGCAGCTTGCAACCGTGTCGACGGCCTCGATTTGGTTGCGGCTCCGCCGTGCTGTGTCCAGCCGTGGTTCCCTGGTGCACGAGCACTAACAAATGAGACCCGCGCCTGATTCCATGGCGCCGCCGAAAAAAGACACGGTTGCGGTGGCGTGCCCGAAGTGCGGGCATGTCCAATCGGAACCGCGCAGCGCTTATTCAACGATCTGCAAGAAATGCCACGAGCACTTCCGGGTGCAGGAAATGTTGCGCCCCGCCGCGGCGCCTGTCCAACGAACGATTGAACAGCGGCGGGTCCAATGCTTCCAGTGCGGCACGCAATTGGAAGTGGCCAAGGCGGCGGCATCGACCATGTGCAAGCGCTGCAGCAGCCACGTCGATCTGGCCGATTATCAAATTTCACAGACCGTCTCAAAGAGCTTTCGCACACACGGCCGGTTGGTATTGGAGGAGAAGGGTTACCTGCTCAACACGGAATCGTTGGTGGGCGAAGCAGTGGTCCGGGGGCGACTCATTGGCAAACTGACAACGCACGGTGCGCTCGAGATCCACTCTTCGGCCAATATCAAAGGCACTCTCGCTCCCGGCTGCTTGGTAATCCCGCAAGGGCATCACTTTAACTGGACTCAGCCGCTCAGCGTTCGGGATGCGGAGATTAGCGGTGAATTGGTGTCAAATTTACTCGGCACTGGCACCGTTCACCTCAGGCCAACTGCGCGGATGTTTGGGAATATAACCGCGGCCAATCTCGTGGTTGAGGCAGGTGCGGTATTTGTAGGCACCGCGACGATTGGCCTGCTCGGGTGAACGGCCCCTCCCCAAACCTCCAAACCTTGGCAATCCTCCAGTCTATGGAAAGCCCCAGGTTTGGGATTTCCCATCTGCGGTCGCCCTGAATCTGCGGGGAAATCCTGCAAGCGATTAGACTCTTGCGGGAGCTCGACCCTCCGCATGGTATCCAAACAGTTGGTCCCGTTTGATAATCTCGACAATTTGCGGCGGAACCATTTCTTCCCAACCCCCATCCCCGGATTGAATACCGGCGATCACCTCGCGGCGCCGAATGCGCACCAGATTCGGATCGTATTTACGTACCGACTGAATGTAGCGTTTTTCGAGGAGATACGCGTACAGATGTTTCAGCTGCGCGGCGACCGGATAGTTCTCGGCGGTTATCAAGGCGCCGGAAGGCAGGTCCTGATGAGGATAAACGTAAAGCCGCGCGGGGTTTTTGAACAACTGGCCGAGGCCGCCGAGCAGGCCGCCTTCGCTTTCATTGTAGAAACTCTCGTCGAAAATCTCCTTTAAGTTCGAGGCCCCCAAGGCGATCCCAAGAGGCCGTTTCGTGTAACGCGACAAATAAGAAGCCAGTCGATGGAATCGCCGAAAATTCGAGACCAGCACTGTTTTCCCGAGGGCCCGCAGAGTTTCGGCGCGTTGAAGAAAATCGGTCGCGTCGATTCCATGATCGGAGGTGAGGTGGCGCAAAGTCATTTCCATAAGCACCTGGGGCTGCTCGCCCTTCAGCTCTGGTTCCTGCAAAAATTGTTCCAAACCACGTTCGAGCACATCCAAGGTCGCCTTGGTTACCGGGCGGAAACTGCCGCGTTGAACCAGGACAGGTTTATTGTACAACGCTTCGGCCCATTGGATCGCTTCACCCTGCGCGGTGAACATGGCCGCTTCCGTAAGGCCCTCGCGCACGAGCTGAAGCGCCATCAAGCGGTTGTCCACCCCTGCGAAGGCCGGTCCGGCGAACCGGATCATATCTACCTCGACCCGCTCCCAGGTGAGATTGTCCAGCAGCGAGCGAATCAGCGCCTCAGGTTCACGGTGAGCGTAGAAGGTTCCGTAGATCAGATTAATGCCAATGACACCGAGAGCTTCCTGTTGCCGCACATTCTCTCGGTCCAACATTCGCAGGTGAATGTAAATTTCGGACGCATCGGCTCCGGGCTCAGATTGGAACTTAATGCCCAGCCAGCCGTGGCCTTCCTCGCGGCGGGTAGTGACGGTATCCGCGAAGGCGAAAAAAGCGGTGCTGGCTCCCCGCTTCTCTTCCAGTCGTTCGAGCAGGAGGTCGTACTCATAATCGAGCATGGCCTTGAGCCGCCGGCGGCTGACATAACGATCCGTCGGACCATAAATGGCATCGCTGACAGCCATGTCGTAAGCGGAAATAGTCTTGGCCACCGTTTTGGCAGCCCCGCCAACACGAAAAAACCAGCGAGCGACTTCCTGACCAGCGCCGATTTCGGCAAACGTCCCATACCGTTTGGCGTCGACGTTGATCTGCAGCGCTTTCTGATTGGTATCCAACTTCTCGTTAGCCATAGTCCGGCGACAAGTATTGACCCGATTTGGCGCACAGGCGAGATATTCCACGACCGAGGTAGGGGTGGCGTGCTGCGCCGTCCGCGCCGCGTCCAGCGGCGCAAATCAGTGCCGTCTTGCTCACGCTGAGCATTCGTTCCGCCCGCTGAACGCGGGCGGGGACAGCACAGCGCGATGTCACTACCGCTTGCCCATGCGCTCGCGGGCGGCTTCGAGAATCCGGCGTTCGCGCTCGGTCAAGCTTTGAATCCCATGCGCCGAGATTTTGTCCAGGATGGGATCCACCTCACGGCTGAGGAACTCGTCCGGGGGCAAATCGGCTGAGCTGATAGTTTTGGCGCGTCCCCAGCGCGCCGAACTGGTGGAACTGACTTTAACCAGACGCCGGGCCGGCTCGCCTCGACGACGGTTGAGGGAAGGCCAGTGGAAACTCCAATGCAGTGCGTATCGGACGAAGAACATGCCCGTGAGCATCCCCCCAAGATGCGCAGCGTCAGCCATATTCCCGGTGCTGTTTGGCCAAACGATTCCAAAAAGAGAGATCAATCCCGTAAAAAGGAGCAGAAATTTTGCCCGCATATTGACAGGGATGACAAAAAACAACAGCAGCGTCAGCGAGCGTTCCGGGAACAATGTGGCAAAAGCTGCGACCAGGCCCAGGGCGCCGGCGGAAGCGCCCACTGTTGGGGCCGCAAATGCTGCGGCCCAGTTGGAGTACGGGAACACCTCATGCAGCCCGCCAGCCAAACCCTGAATAAGGCCGCCGAAAATTCCGCTGGAAAAGTACAAAATCAGGAACCGCCTGGCGCCCAGGGCAATCTCGACTTCACGCCCGAACATGAAAATGGCCCAGCAGTTGAAGATAAGATGCCAGATATTCGCATGGAGAAACTGAAACGTGATCAACTGCCAGATATGACCGCTCTTGAGCCCATCCCAACTCAAGGCGAAGTAATCGCCGGGCGGGAAATGAGGCGAACCGCCATACCGCACGCATTCGAAGAGAAACGCAGCAACGTTGGCGATTATCAGCATCATCGTCGCCGACCTGCGCGAATCAAACTCCGACTGACGCATGTAGTAACGGTCCTCTAACATATATTTCTTGCAGTTGAACCTAGACGCGGAGTGCCTAATTTTCAATTGAGCATTTGACGGAAGATCCGTTGGCACAGGAAGCCACCTGGATGCCTCGGGCACACAGCTGCACGATGCCCTTCAATTCGTTGAGCACGAGCGTTTTCATCCCAATTCGCAGCGCCGCCAGCCGATCGTGCCCTTCGGGGCCAACCGTCAGCAGCGCTGTTGACAGAGCGTCCGTTTCGGTGGCCGAGGGTAAAATCACCGCCGAGAGTATCGCTCGATTGGCCGGTTGGCCCGATCTCGGATCAATCACATGGCCGAAGGTTTGACCGTTGCTATGAAAGAACTTGCCCCAAATCGCCGAGACCGAGAGCGATTCGTCGCGGAGCGACACAACGGCAAAAGGAGCCGTGCTCTCAGGGGCTCCTTGGTTTGTGCCGGAGGGTAAAGACCCCGCCTTACTCGAATGTCCGTGCGAGAGCTTCTCGTCCAGGCGGGCCTGCAAGGTTGAAGGGCCGGGAATCTCGACCTTCCAGCAATCCGCCTCGGGAGGGTGGCCCAAGCCATAAACGGTGCTGGTCCCACCGTGAATGAGGGCGCTTTCCACGCCGGCCTGGCGGAGTACTTCAACGGCGCGATCAATGGCGTAGCCTTTGCCAATCGCCCCCAAATCGATCATGACTCCGGGGCGTTCGAACCGAATAGTGCAGGCAGCGGCGTCCAGATGGACCAGGGCCATGCCTACCAATTGGCGAGCTGCCGCCAGTTCAACCCCCTCGGGCAACTGGCCCGATCCGCCCAGAAAACCCCAGCAGCGCATCAGGGGGGCAATGGTGACGTCGAACGCGCCGTCGGTCTGCTCACTCAATTGCCGCGCATGCTCCAAGAGGTCCAAAACCGCCGGAGTGACGCGCACCGGCTCATAGGCGGCCCGCGCATTCACGCGGGCAATTTCGCTGATGGGCCGGAACAGGCTGAGTTGGGCTTCCAGCCGTTCGATTTCATCCAGCGCCTCCTCGCCGGCAGCGCGCAGCGCGACCGGATTGTCCCCATTCAACACGAGTTCAAATCGCGTCGCCATGGCAAGGCGCGCAAGCCGCAGAGTGGCCATATAGAATGGAAAACGGGTTTCGCGGGCGTCCCCGCGAAACCCGTATGAGATCGATCAAATCAATGAATCAGGACTGTGCCAGCGTGCCGTAAGTGATCGCGGGAATTTCTTTCCCGCTGGCGTCGCTGATTTTGCGGCTCTTCTCGTCGAAAAGGCATGTGGTCTTCAAGCGGTCCGACATTTCGGCCAGCGAAATAACCGTTTGAACGCGGATTGCCAAATCGATGTTGGCATTGGTCGTCTGGCCGGAGCGGATGCAATCAAACCAGTTCTTCTCGTGCACTCGCAAGTCCTCGGGTTGCAGTCCCGTCATGGTGTCGGGATCGATGTCATCGGCGAATTCTTTTTCCGGAACCAGTTCGACCCGTTCGCCGCTGCTGCCAATGTTGAGGGTGGCTTTGTGCGTGTAGATGACAAATCCCGGGCTCTTGGCGTTAACACTGCTGCACGTAATGGTGATCATGTAACCGCTGGGGAATTCCGCCAGCAACTGCATGTGCTCAGCAACTTCACGCTCCGGTGGCTTTTCCGGCGCCGACAAATCTTCGTGCACATTGTGCGTCCCAATCGAGGTCACACGAACCGGGAACTCCGGCGTCCCCGACGCCAGCATCAACGGATGCAGCCGATGCGGCACCAGGTCCCCGTACAAACCGGCGCAATAACGGTAATATTTGCGCCAGCGATGAAAATCCTCGGCGCTGAACGGGACGCGGGTTTTGACTTTGCCCTGCCAGGTCTCCCAGTCGATGTTTTCGGCCTTGGTTTCGTCCTCGATATGATAGTTCCACTCGCCTTCGATGCTGTTACGGCAGTAGTAACCTTGGCCCCAAACCAAGGTCCCCAGCTTGCCGCTTTTGATCAGTTCGGCGCATTTATGCCAACCAGCCGCGGAACAGCCTTGGGAACCGACCTGGTAGACCTTTCCGGTTTTCTTAACAGTGTCGTAGACCTTGAACGCCTCGTCCAGGTAGCGGGTCATTGGCTTTTCGCAATACACATGCTTGCCCGCCTCGAGCGCATCCATTGAGATCTGCGCGTGCCACGGGTCGTGCGTCGCAATCAACACCGCGTCGATGTCTTTTCGATCCAGAACCTTGCGGTATTCGTTATGAACGTCAGCCTCTTTCAGTTCGGCTTTTTCCTGCGCGAACTTGCGGCGCTTGTTGAAAACATCCGAGGCCGCAGCAATGACGGTATTGTTCTCATTACTCTTGTCGTGGATGCCTACCAGGTGGTTCTGCCCTATGCCGAAACCAATCCCAATAATCCCGACGGCAATGCGGTTATTGGCCCCCGTGACATTGGCCGAGGGAGCCTGGTTTTGCCCGTAAACCGGAGTTTTGATGACCGACGTTGCGGCGATAGCCGCAGCCGCAGTAGCGGCTTTCTTGATGAAATCTCGGCGCGGTACCCCGCTCGCCGAAGGAGTTGGTGAATGTTCCATAGGAAGTTATTTCGTTTACAATATCGCTACAATTATGACGAAGAGTAATGGAAACAAATTCGCGGTCAACAGAACAAAACGCTCAGCAGGCGCGGGTTTGGCCCGGGATTGCCATCTCATAATTGCCGCTAGGGTCGGGCCGAGCTGGCGGTGAAGAATCCCATTTCAGTTCCTCAAGACCGGGCGCCAGTTCCACCGTTGAAGCCAGAGCCTCGTTCAAGGTGATCTGTTTGCCCGATTCACAGGCCATCCGACCCATAATGGCCGTGAGGCAGGATTTGGCGCAGCGTTCCGTTTCGTTATAGGGCTGGTCGTTGCGGATGGCCTCAAAAAGCAGGTCATGTTCGTACTGGTAATGATCCCATTCCGGGCCTTTGTAACTCCAGATAATATTCTCGGAAACGGGCTGATGTCCCCGGAAGAGCCGCGGTTTGGGTTGCCCTTCACCTAGCACGGCGCAGCCCTTAGTCCCCTGGATTTGGTCGCCGAAAAAGTCCCAGCAGTTGTTCATATGCCTTCCCTGCGCCTGCAAGCGGGTGCCGTCCGCGAACGTGAATTCGGCGGCGTAGTGGTCGAAGAGTTGGTCGGCTTCGCGCCGGACCTGTCGGCCGCCCATGCCCTGGACGGATACCGGCCAGGAGTTTTTGATCCAGCAGCACACATCGATGTTATGGATTAGCCAATCGACAATGAAACTGCCATTCAACCAGGTGAAATTGCTGTAATTGGTGATCTGATAGGCCAGTTCGCTCATGTCGGATTGTTTTGGTGCCAGGCCGACCGGCCCATGCATGCGATAGGCCCACTCGGTAATGACCTCGCCAATGGCGCCATCGTGAATCCGCGCGACGGCCTCTTCCAGCGGCTTGTAATGCCGGCTCATCAGCCCACCCGCTACTTTCAGATTCTTTTTGGCGGCTTCTGCGCCGGTGGCCAGAACGCGCCGAATGCCGGGAGCATCCACCGCAAAGGATTTTTCCATGAAAACGTTCACCCCCTTCTGCACTGCGTACGCAAAGTGGATGGGGCGAAAGGCCGGAGGTGTGGTCAGCAAGACGATATCGCCCTTATCGAGCGAATCAATGGCGTGCCTGAAGGCATCCAATCCAATGAACTGGCGCTCGGGCGGAACGTCAAGCTGGGGCTCATGGCCGTTTTTCAAATTTGCCAGGCTGCTCTGGAGGCGTTTCTCGAAAACGTCGGCCAGGGCCCAGAGCTTTGTTGGGCCCTTGGTCGAGAGGGCTTGAGACGCGGCGCCGCTGCCACGCCCTCCGCAGCCTACCAGCGCGATTTTAATGGTGTTGTTCTCGGCGGCGTAACCCGGCCGGGCCAAGGCGCCGGTCACGGCTACCCCGGCGGCGACAGCACTGGATTTCCTGAGGAACTCGCGACGCGTAGTTCCTCCCGATTGAGAAGTTGATGAAGAGTTCATAGTTTCCGAGCGATCGACCGCCTTCTGAGTGGCGTGCCGCCGCGAAAACATCATTCTCCCCCGTAATGGCATTAGCAAGCCTGGAAAGAGTGTGGCGGAAATCCGAAATGCGAAGGCGCGCGCAATGGCGCAAGGCCAAAACCCGAAGGTCGAAGGCCGAAGGAACTCCGAAGCTCGAAAGCCGAAATCCGAACCGGAAAGCCGCGAAAGAACGCAAAGAACGCAAAAATTAAGACGCCTTTCCTTCTTTCCGGCTGCTTGCCGCGGCATTTGTGTGCATGGATGATTATCCGGTGGATGGTCATTCCGGTTTCGGATTTCGGGTTTCGGGTGTCTTTCGGGTTTCGGCCTTCGGATTTCGGATTTCCGCCTGGCCCTCTTCTCAAAGCTCGAATTCTGCGTATATTACCAAACCAATGAAACAACTTATGGCGCTCATCATGGGGACTGCTTTGGCATCGGGAATTTCTTCGGCCCAGGACTGGGCCAGGGCGCGGCTGGACAAATCACCGCGGCACCTGGAATGGGTCAAGGTCAAGCATGGCGATCGGGAGGTGAACTGTTTTGTGGCATTTCCAGAGGTGAAAGACAAAGCGCGGGCCGTCATCGTGATTCATGAAATCTTCGGATTAACCGACTGGGTGCGGGGAGTTGCCGACCAGTTAGCCGAGGCGGGCTATGTTGCCATTGCTCCGGATCTGCTGTCGGGAACCGCCCCAAACGGAGGGGGCACTGCGGAGCTAGGGGGCAATGACGCGGTTAGAAAAGCCATTACCTCCCTGCCGCCCGATCAGGTCACCGCGGACCTGAATGCCGCCGCGGAGTACGTCAAAAAGCTTCCGGCGTGCAACGGCACGATTGTAGTAGGCGGCTTTTGCTGGGGCGGCGGCCAATCGTTCCGTTACGCCACCAACAATAAAGAACTCAAAGCGGCTTTTGTATTTTACGGACCGCCGCCCGAAACGGCCTCGCTCAAGAATATTCAGTGCCCGGTGTATGGCTTTTATGCCGGCAACGACGCGCGGATTACCAGCACGGTTCCCCAGACCAGCGACGCCATGAAAGCAGCGGCAAAAACCTATGAACCGGTTACCTATGAGGGCGCCGGCCACGGTTTCATGCGCGCGGGGGAGGCACCCGACGCATCTGCCGCCAATCAACAAGCTCGCAACCAGGCTTGGACCCGTTGGCGCGAGTTGCTTAAGAAGGTTTCCCCGTAGGGAGTTGACCCCATTAACAATCGCGGTTTCCTTGCTCAAATTTCATGTCGTGTGGGGCCGAACCGCCCTTCGATTTAGGGTAAATCTGACTGGCCGAAATTCCGCCCGAGACCAGGTGAGAGCTGCGACAGGTTAAGATATGAGCACACGTGAGAAGAACGGAACGCACGGAAATGGGCCTCGCCGACCGCTTCGAGCTTTGCTGGTCGAAGATTCGGAGCTGGATGCCGAACTGCTGGCGCGGGCACTGACCCGCGGCGGATTCGCGCTGACCTGGGCCCGGGTCGATACGGCTGACGAAATGGAGAAGGCGCTGCGCAAGCAGCCATGGGATCTCATCTTGTGCGATCACGCCATGCCGCGCTTCAGCGCGCCGGAAGCCCTGGAACTGCTCCAGCGCCACGGCGCCGATGTCCCCTTCATCATCGTCTCCGGATATATCGAGGAGGAGACCGCCGTTTCCGCCATGAAGGCCGGCGCCCACGACTATATTATGAAGGACCGCCTGGCGCGGCTCGTGCCAGCGGTTGAACGCGAATTGCGCGATGCCGAGGTCCGGCGTGAGCGCGCCAAATCCGAGGAAGCGTTGCGTCGGGCCCACGAGGATTTGGAATTGCGGGTTGAACGGCGCACGGCAGACCTTAAAGCCGCGAATCAAAAGCTCCAGAACGTGATTGAGGAACGAAAACGCCTCGAAAGCGAACTACTCGAGATTGCGGAGAACGAGCGCCGGCGGATCGGGTTCGACCTGCACGATGACCTGGGGCAAAAGCTCACGGGGATGGCCTTAATGATGAAAGGGCTGGAGCGTCGTCTGGCCGGGGCGTCGCACCCGTGCATGGAGGAAGCGGCAAAAATCCACAGCTTGATGCGGGACGTCATTCAGCACACGCATAACCTGGCGCGCCAGTTCAGCTCGCTGGACGTCAAAGGCGATGACCTGGCCACGGTGCTCCGAGGCCTCTCGGCGAGTGTGGAAAAACTGTTTGAAATCAGATGTGAGTTTGTGGTCAAGGGCCGTCCTCCGACACTAAGTCACAATAGCACGCTGCAACTGTATAAAATCGCCCAGGAAGCCGTCAGCAATGCGATCAAACACGGCAAAGCCACCGAGGTATCGATCGGATTGCGTTGCGACGAAGGCCACCTGGTCCTGACGATCAAAAACGATGGATTGCCTTTCACTCCACCCTCGGGCACGAGCACGCGGATGGGCTTGCGGATCATGCATTACCGTGCCAACACCATCGACGCCGAGCTCGAGATCAAACCCCAGAACAAAAACGGCACGGTCGTTACCTGCTCCCTCCCGCTAAAAAAAACGAAGACCGCCCGGGACGCCGGCACTAATTCGAGCAAACGTATCGTGGTCGAACGGTTCGATTCGCTCCAGGCTGAGCCTGCCTCAGCCGAGCCGGTCCAACTGTAACCGCCAGAGGTTTTGGCTGGCATCCGGCGCTGAGTCCCGCACCATGCGGCCCCAGCATGGCTAGCATCCCGAAGCTCCAACCGCCCTCAGCCATTTCCAAGTCCGAACCATTTCGGGTGACCTCAGCTCAATGGCGCTCCGGAATCGCGGCTTGGCTGGGCTGGACCTTCGACGGTCTGGACATGCACCTTTACACCTTGGTGGCTTCCCCATTCGTGGCCCAACTAATCGGCACCTCGACGACTACCGATCCGCGCGTTGGACATCTCAGTTCGCTCATTCAAGGCGCTTTTCTGTTCGGCTGGGCGATTGGCGGCGGCTTTTTTGGCCGAATCGGCGATCGCCTGGGCCGGGCCCGCGCCTTGAGCCTGACCGTGTTGACCTACGCCGCGTTTACGGGCTTGTCCTTTTTCGCGCAGACCTGGTGGGAACTGCTGATCTTTCGCTTTCTAGCGGCGCTGGGCATCGGCGGAGAATGGGCGGTGGGCGCGTCGTTGCTCGCCGAAACCTGGCCGCATCGCTGGCGTCCCTGGGTCGCTGCGGTCTTACAGACGGGCGTGAACGTGGGGATTCTTGCGGCGGGGCTGGCTAACTTTTTGTTGGCGGCCGCTCCGCCCAGATACCTGTTTCTGATCGGCATTCTCCCGGCCCTGCTGGTCTTCTGGATTCGACGAGCGGTCCCGGAGACGGCGGAGTGGCGGCAGGCAAAACTGGAAGCGGCGCAACAGCAACCTCCGGTGCGGGATTTGTTCAAAGGCCAGACCCGCCGAATCACCGGGTGGGTAACCCTGGTCTGCGGCATTTCGCTGACCGCGCACTGGGCGTTCATGTTTTGGCACCAGCAACACTTGCGGAATCTGCCCGAGGTTCTCACGTGGACGGCGGCCCAAAAGAACAGGCTCGCGAGCCTGGCAATGTACATCGTCATCGGTTCGTCGATTGTCGGGAACTTCGTCGGAGCATGGGTCGCGCGTCGTTGGGGTTATCGGCGGACGATTATCGCGATGTTCCTGGGATATTGGCTGGCGATGACGAGCGCGTACGCAATCCCGCGGGATCATGTCGCGCTGCTGTGGTGGTTTCCCTGCATCGGCTTTTGCCAGGGCGCTTTTGCGCTGTTTACGATGTATCTCCCACCTTTATTTCCGACGTTGCTCCGCACCACGGGGGCCGGATTTTCGTATAATATCGGCCGGATTACCGCGGCATTTGGAACGGTCTTTTTTGGGATGTTTTCCAAAGTGGGAGATCATCGGGCGGCGTTGCTTTATGCCGGGCTTCTGTTCCTGCCAGCGACCGCGACGGCCTTCTTCCTGCCCGATCGTGAGGATTAGGCAGTTTCCACAAGCATGCGCGCGCCAACTATCATTCGAGCTCCGCGTCGCAAGGAGGCGCGCGGTCAAGGAGCGCGCTTACGAGAGCGCCCGAGGCCGGTGTTGGTGGCCATTGCCGGCGGCAGCGGCTCGGGCAAAAGTTGGCTGGCAGATAAGCTGGAGCGGGCACTCGCGCCGGGCGTGGTCCGCCTGTGCCTAGACGACTTTTATCTGGACCGATCCCATTTGCCGCCCGCGCGCCGCGCCCGGCTTAATTTCGATCACCCGCGCGCCATCGACTGGCAGGGTTTGGAAGGCGCGCTGAAGGCATTGCTGGCCGGCCGGCTCGCCACCGTTCCCGCCTACGATTTTAAAACCCACACCCGTTTACCCTTCGTTAAGCGGGTGCACCCTCAGCGGCTAATCCTGTTGGAAGGCCTTTGGCCACTCAAACGGCGGGCAATCCGGCGTTTGGCCGACTTGAGCGTGTTCCTGCACTGTCCGGCTCGGCTGCGGCTGCAACGACGGATCCAGCGCGACCGCTCAGCGCGCGGCCGGACCCGAGCCTCGGTCGAGCAGCAATTTCGCCATTCTGTCGAACCAATGCACGTGCGCTTTGTCATCCCGCAACTGCACCAAGCCGACTTAGTGTTTCAAAGCACCTGTGGTCCTCGCCAAGTGCGGCAAGTGCTCGCAAGAATCGTGGAATTGTTGAGCGTGGATTCCTGAAGCTAATTGCGCGGCCGCATGCCATCGGCGCGCACGCCCGTTTCCTTCCGTCTGACTCTTAGCGCGCACCCTTTTCCCATTCATCCGCCCACGTTTTTTCGAGGTCGGGGGCTGCGCCGCCGGTCAACTGATGCAGCAGCGCGGTTTCGGAGGCGTCATCGTTCAGCGGGATGAGCATCGGTTCGCACGTGGATACTCGCTTGCGCATTTGTTGGATGATTTGCCGGCGCGTCAGACGCAACAGCCACTTCTTTAATGAAAGCACCTCCGGATCGCACTGCAAGCCGGGCACTTGTTTGGCCGCCGCAACCATCGTTTCCTGCACCAACTCCTGGGCCTCGTCATCCGTAAGGCCGGCCTTCAGGGCGACAAAATAAATCGGCCGCCAATACCGGTCAAAAAATTGCTGCAGGCTCGATTGGTCCTCCGGGGACCGAAGCAGAGTGATGAACTCGATTCGAGTCGGGACGGACGTATTGTCATGTGGGTCCATCGTGTTAGACCGGAATATAGCCGACCGCGCTTTGCAATACACGATACAAACTCATGGAAAGCGTCGTCGGGAAAGGGCCCTCCGAGGAGCTCGTCTCTCCACCTTTTTTCCAACTTAAAACTTAAAACTCAAAACTTAAAACCAACAAACCGCCCCCTGAAAACACCCCAATTGACCCGCCTTTGGTGCCCGGCGAGGTTCACGCTGCCCAAGAGCGCCGCGGTTTAGGACGGCGTGTGTGCGGCCGTCATGGATGGCTGAATTTTTGGGAAAGCAACATGCAAAAATTTATCTGCATTCACGGACACTTTTATCAGCCTCCGCGGGAAAATCCCTGGCTGGAGTCGGTTGAAGTCCAGGATTCGGCCGCGCCGTACCACGATTGGAACGAACGGATCACGATGGAGTGCTACGCGCCGAACGCCAGCGCTCGGATTATGGACGGCGCCAACCGAATCGAAGAGATCACCAATAACTACTCCAAGATCAGCTTTAATTTTGGACCGACGCTCCTGTCGTGGATGAAGGACAAGATGCCGGAGATCCATGACGCGATCGTCGCCGCAGACAAAATGAGCCGGGAGCGCTATGGGGGGCACGGTTCGGCGCTGGCCCAGGTCTACAACCATATGATATTGCCCCTGGCCAACCCGCGGGACCGCTACACCCAGGTGCTGTGGGGTGTTCGAGATTTTCAATCGCGCTTTGGCCGGGCGCCGGAAGGCATGTGGTTGTCGGAGACGGCGGCGGATACACCCACTCTCGAGACGCTGGCCGAATTGGGCATTCGGTTCACAATTCTTTCGCCCTTCCAGGCCAGCCGGGTCAAGGAAATCGGCAAACGCAATTCACGGGATGTGAACGGGGGCCAGATCGATCCGACCCGTCCGTACCTGATGCGGCTTCCCTCGGGACGCAGCATCACGTTGTTCTTCTATGATGGACCGGTCTCGCAAGCGATTGCTTTCGAGCGCTTGCTCACGAACGGCGAAGCGCTGGCGAATCGGTTGACGAGCGCTTTCGATGATGGCAGGCAGTGGGACCAGTTGGTTCACATCGCCACCGACGGTGAATCGTACGGGCACCATCATCGTCACGGTGAAATGGCGCTGGCTTACGCGCTCCATCACCTCGAGCATAATAATGTTGCCAAGCTCACCAACTACGGCCAGTTCCTGGAGACACATCCCCCGACGCATGAGGCGCAAATCCATGAAAAAAGCGCCTGGAGCTGCGTGCATGGAGTCGGGCGCTGGATGAACGATTGCGGCTGTAACAGCGGCGGGCACTCGGGCTGGAACCAGGGTTGGCGCGCCCCGTTGCGGATGTCTTTGGACTGGCTGCGCGACGAATTGGCGCCCCTGTTCGAGAACAAAGGCAAAGAGCTGCTGCGCGATCCCTGGGCGGCGCGCAACGACTACATCGCAGTGATCCTCGACCGCTCCGCTGAGAGCCGGCAGCGATTCTTCAGCGAGCATGGCGCAAAGGAACTGAGCGAACCGGACCAGGTGACCGTCCTGAAGCTGATGGAGTTGCAACGCCATGCGATGCTCATGTACACCAGCTGCGGCTGGTTTTTCGACGAGATTTCCGGAATCGAAAGCGTGCAGGTCGTGCAATACGCGGCCCGAGCTCTCCAGTTAGCCAACGAGATTTTCGGCAAAGACCTCGAATCGGAATTTCTCAACCGTTTCCAAAACGCCAAGAGCAACATCCCTGAACATGGCGATGGCCGGGTCATTTATGAGAAATTTGTCAAACCGGCGATGATTGACTGGCCCAAAGCCGGGGCCCACTACGCGATTAGCTCGTTGTTCCAGCAATATGGCGAAAAGACCCGTATTTTCTCCTTCAGTTTTGAAGACGAGGATAGGCAGACCCTGACTTCAGGCAAAACGAAGCTGTCGGTCGGGCGCACCCGGATTCGGTCGGAAATCACGCAGGAATCCGAGCGGCTTTCCTACGGTGTGCTCTACCTTGGTGAACACAACCTCACCGGAGCCGTGCGGCGTTTCGAATCAAAGGAGGAGTACGACGCGGTTTTCCAGGAAATTAAAAAGGCGTTTGATGCGGCGGATTACCCGGAGGCTATTCGGTTGATCGATCGACACTTTGGCGGAACCCCCTGTTCCCTGAAATCGCTCTTCAAGGACGAGCAACGCCGGATTCTGAGCGAGATCTTAGCCACGACCCATGAAGACCTGGAGAGCCGGTTCCGGCTGATTGCGGAGCGGTACACGCCTTTGCTGAAGTTTTTGCAGGGCGTGGGCGCGCCGTTGCCGCGCGGACTGGAAGCCGCGCAGGAATACGTGCTGCACGAAGATATCCGGAGGCGGTTCGAAGCCGATCCGATCAACTTGGAGGAATTGCGAAACCTGATCGCAGAAGCCCGCGCGCGCAACGGCCATGTGTTGGATGCGGAAATCAGCTTCGTCGTGAAAAACCGGATGGAGCGGATGATGAATGAGCTGGCGGCGCATCCGGAAGAACCGGAGCGGATGACGGCGCTGGAGCAACTGGCGCAATTGGTGATGCCTTTGCCGCTCGGTCTCAATTTGTGGAAAGTGCAGAACACTTTCTGGGGCCTGCTGCAGAGCGTCGCAAGCGATCGGCGCGCCCGGGCCGCTGCGGGCGATGAGGCCGCGCAACAGTGGACCCAACAGTTTACGGCATTGGGAACGACCCTGGGTTTCGCCATGAAGCCTGACCCGCCGGCCGAAGCAGCAACCAAAATGGCTGCTTGAGGCCGAAAGTGCGGCTGCGTTGGCAAACGGCCGGCGCCGATAGTTATGACCGAACAGTCTGGAAAAGGCGGTGAATCGAGAGTTTTTCCCGCGGCTTTTCGCGTGCCGGGAAGCACTTACCGACTGCAGCTCAACGCTGCCTTCACCTTCGGTGACGCCTTGGAAGTGGGCGAGTACCTTCATGCCTTGGGTGTCACCGACTGCTACGCGTCACCCATCTTGCGGGCACGCCCCGGAAGTTCGCATGGTTACGACGTTTGTGATTGGGGCGAGCTAAACCCGGAACTAGGGAGCCAGGAGGAATTCGAACGCTGGTCGGAAAGGCTTCATCAATTGGGCATGGGCCTGCTGCTTGATGTCGTCCCAAATCATATGGCGGCCGACCCCCGCAACCCGTGGTGGCGCGATGTTCTTCAATATGGCCAGGCCTCGCCTTTTTCCCTGTGGTTCGATATCGATTGGCATCGCGCCGACCGCGGTTTTCGCGGGAAAGTCTTACTTCCCGTTCTCGAGGATCACTATTGGAAGGTGCTCGAATCGGGCAAAGTACAAGTGGCAATTGAACCGGAGGGGGCGGTGGTCACTTATCATCAGGCAAAACTTCCGCTAAGCCCGGCCTCGGTATCGTTGTTGGAACAAGACGAACCGCCTGGGCGGGAGCGACGCCCACCAGGGCTCCTGGAAGAAACCCCAAATCCCAGTGCAGGCGCGTCACCGGCGGCTGGGTCGATCGAACTGCTGCACGATTTGCTTCAGCGGCAACATTACCGCCTGGCTTATTGGCGTACCGCCGGCGAGGAACTCAATTACCGGCGCTTTTTTGATGTCGCAGAATTGGTTGCGCTGCGGATGGAATTGCCGGACGTGTTTCAAGCCACGCACGAACTAGTGCTGCGCCTGGTACGCGAGGGCAAAATCACCGGCTTGCGCGTCGACCATCCCGACGGCCTGTGGGATCCCAAACAGTATTTCACCCGCCTTCAGCGTGCGCTTTGCTCAGGACCATCCGACGGCAGCACCACGAAAGAAAGGCGCGCGGAAGCCGCGTCGGAGGCACCCCGAACCGGAGCGCCGCCCCTTTATGTGGTGGCCGAAAAGATTCTGAGCGGCCGGGAGACGTTGCCACCGGATTGGCCGGTCGCTGGAACCACAGGTTATGATTTCTTAAATCTGCTGAACGGGCTTTTTATTAACAGCGCAAACCGTGGCGCGATGGACGAAATATATGCGGAGTTTGCCGGGCGCGCTCGCGATTACAGCGCCTTGGTTTACGAGTCAAAGCTGAAAATTCTGCGCGGCAGCCTGCGTAGCGACCTGCGAAGGCTAGGATCGTTGTTGCGCTCGATTGCCGCCCGATCACGTTACAGCCTCGATTTCACACACAACGAATTGCAGGGCGCTCTGGCGGCGGTCATTGCGGCCTTCCCGGTTTATCGTACGTATATTACGGAAGGGACTGAGGAGCCAGCACCGGAGGAAGCCGCTCACATAGAAAGGGCGATCGAGACCGCGCTGGCGGCACAGAATGGCAAGGATGCCGATCCGCTTGGGTTCATTAAGGCGCTGCTTCTGCTTCGCGTCCCGCAGGACCTGGATGGGGCCGCGCAAAAAGAGTGCCGTCGGTTTGTCATGAAATTCCAGCAGCTCACCGGGGCAGTGATGGCTAAAGGCCTGGAAGACACGGTCTTTTACAACTTCAACCGATTTATTTCGCTCAATGAGGTTGGCGGCGCGCCGGATCAGTTCGGGACCAGCCTCGACGTGTTTCATCAGCAGAACCAATGGCGTGCCGAACATTGGCCGCACACACTCCTGGCGAGTGCCACTCACGACACCAAACGCGGTGAAGACCTGCGCGCCCGCTTAAATGTTCTCTCCGAGATGCCCGATGAATGGCGGCAGGCCGTGCTCAAATGGCGCGAGCTAAACGCGGCGAAAAAGACCATTGTCGATGGAAAGGAAGCGCCGGATGCCAACGACGAATACTTTCTTTACCAGACCCTGATAGGGTCTTGGGAGAAGGAAACTAAAGATGGCCCGGATTCCCAACAGTTCGGCCGCAGAATCTGCGAGTACATGCTCAAAGCGATCCGGGAAGCGAAGGTCCACACCTCGTGGACCGAACCGAATGAGGCGTACGAGAACAGCATGACGAGTTTTATCGCCCAACTATTGACTGATTCGCCGCAGAATTTGTTCTTGGACGATTTCATGTTGTTCCAACGCAAAGTCGCCTTCTTCGGATTGTTCAATTCCCTGGCCCAGGTCGTTCTTAAAATGACAGTTCCAGGTGTGCCTGATTTTTACCAGGGTACGGAGTTGTGGGACTATAGCTTCGTCGATCCCGATAACCGGCGGCCGGTGGATTATCAAAAGCGCAAATTCCTGCTGGCCGAGTTGCAGAGGAGCTTTAACATCCCCGAGGCGGACCTGCCCGCCTTGCTCCGAGGGCTCCTGAAGAATTATCAAAACGGTCAGATCAAGCTCTACCTGATCTGGCGAGTTCTGCATTTACGGCAACGCCGTCGAGAGTTGTTTAACCGGGGTGCGTATGTTCCGATACTGGCAACTGGACCAAAAAGAGACCATGTCTGCGCCTTTGCCAGGAGCAATGCGGAGGCCACCACGATCACATTGGTTCCGCGGTTCGTGCCCGGGTTGACCAAAGGAGCTCAGCGAGGTGCGCTCGAAGCAGACGTATGGCAGGATACTTCTCTCTTGATTCCCATGGCAAACAAGACGGTGCGCTACCGAAATGTGTTCACGGAGCAGGTGATCACAGTTGAGCCTGGTGGCCGGCCGCTCGGGATTCCAGACATGCTGGGCCTTTTCCCCGTAGCTGTGCTCGAACAAATTGAATAGCCCAGATGGTAAGGACATCGCGCTGCGATGTCCCCGCGCAGCGGCAGGCGCAAGCATTTCAGCATGTCCGTAACTCTGACCTTCCGATTTCCGCCAGGCCCATGGTCGTCAGGCTTGCGCCGGCTCCGGTCCCGAGCGGCCGACGGTGCGTTGCCTGGTTGATTCTGCGTCTGGCAGCGGAACCGTCCAGGCGGCCACCGCCACGAAAAGAACAACCAGAGCAAGCGCCAGGAGCAGTGGGGTGTAGGACCCCGTTGCCGTGGCGCACTTGGCAAAAAGGAGCGGTCCAATGGCGGAGGCCACCACGGTCAGGAGTTGGGCCGCTCCCTGTATGCGACCGAGATGTTCGCGGCCAAAGGCATGGCTCCAGATGGCAAAGAATATGACCGTAATGAATCCGCCCGTGATACCGACCAATGCCGCGAACGTCCAGAGATGCGGGAACGTGCGAACGAAGGGGAGCATCCCAAGAGCCGCGGCGTATAACAGCATGGCAACGCCTAAAAGCTGGCGTAACGAGCGCCGCAGCGCCAGCCAACCGCAGGTCAGCTGCCCAAGCAATCCGGCGAAGGTCGTTACCGCAAGGAAAGTGTGGAAAGTCTTTTGATTGAATCCATGCTCGGCCAGGACGGCTTCGTTAAAAAGTCCCAGCCCGGAGGAGACCAACGCGAACAGGGCAGTAGCCAGGCCGAATACCCAAAAAGCCGGACTACGGAGCGCCTGGCCAAGACTGAAGTTTTCGGAACGATTCCCCGTCGAGGCCTCCTCTGTGCCGGCGGGACCAGTTCCTGCAACGCCGGCGAGGTTCTCCCGCAGGAGAAGCGCCATGGGCGTAACAATAAAGACCAGGAACTTCGCTATCTGCGCCCAGGCGGTGCGCCAGCCACTCGCCGTTACGGTGCCGCCCACCACGACGAATGCGATGATAAAGAATCCGCTCAGCAGAAACGTGTACACACCCATGGCAAGACCCGCTTTGCGCCCGAACGATTTGCCGACAGCGGTAATACTGGCTACCGAAAGGGCGCTCTGGCCCAGGGCCCGGGTGAGGAACAGCAAAAGAAACAAACCGGCAATGCCGCCGGTAAACGCGCTCATTCGCCAAACGGTAACTCCAAGCCCAAGGGCTAATCCGGCTGAAACCACTCTGAGGCCCAGTCGGTCAATGAGCTGTCCAGCGGGGAAGCAGAACGCCGCGCCTATGAGCGTTGCCCACAGATTGATCGTGGCGTAATCGACTCGGCTGATCCGCAAGTCGGCCAGCAAGGGTTCGGTAATCAACCCCAATCCCTGAGTCCGCCCCGGCAAGGTGGCCAGCATGAGCACGGCAGCCACCACCACGTTGAAAGAACCCCAGACCCGGATCGTCCGCATTCGTGCGTTATCCGGGCCAGGAAGGGTTTGTTGCGAACCAGAAACCGCCGATGACATGGTGGTGGCAAGCGGGCCGGGTCACTCCTCACTGTCCGCCTGCTCGAGCACCTTGAGGATTCGATCGAAAGAGCTGGTCAGGTCGCCGTAGTTAGTTACGTCGACGGTAAATCGCCTATCGGAATTGCTCCGGGAACGGACATGGCTATCGGCGAAGAGAATGTTCGCCAATCGCTGTCGGTGGTGGGTGACCTGTTTCACGCCATAGGTTGCCAGGTCGGGCGGACAGAGAAAGCTGACATCTATGGCAAGCGCGCGGATGGGCAGGCCGCTCCGATTCGCGCCGAGATTATCCAGCTGCAGATGGTCCAGGATGTTTGTGGCGGATGGACTGTCATGCAGCAGGATGTTTCCCCCGTGCCGATAATAGTAGCCCGACTGCGCCTGGTACAGGCCAACTTTGGCCAGTTCGGCGTCGGCGTCCAACGGCTGGTCGGTCGCGGGACAGAACAGGACTTTGGGTTGGCGGCTGATGTATTGCTGCAATAATAAGCCCAATCCCACGGGATCCCCGCTCTGCAACGAGATCAAGCTGGTCGGGCTGCCCGTCGACGGATAGAAGTCCGACGGGTTGGTGAACGGCGGGGCCTTCGGTCCAAACGGGATCTTCCCGCCATAATCGGCGCTATAAACATTAATCGCCAGACCAACCTGCCGCAGGTTCGAGAGGCAAGCGGCGGTCCAGGCTTTTTGCTTGGCCGCCGAGAGCGCGGGCAACAAAAGGGCGGCCAAAATGGCGATCGTGGCAATCACCACCAGGAGTTCCAGCAGTGTAAAGCCATGCCGTCGTCGATTGCCGTTATCGCCGTTCACACCATTTAACGAGTCCGCGTACGGTAGAATCGCTGGGTTAAACCGGTTTGCGAGTCGATGAAGGTAGCGCTTCCCGTGGTGTTTGTCACCGTACCGATGGTGGCCCAACCGCCTGAGGGTTGCGCCAGGTCGGTGCTAGCTTGAATGTCGATCATCACCCCAGGCTCGCTTTGAATCGTGAGACTGGTCTTCTGGTCGTTCCCTTTCACTACGGAGCCCAACCTGGGAGCGAAGGTCTCCGTCAGCCGGACATTGTCGACATCCCAAACTCCACTGATCAGGTTTGGCGGCACGATAGACTCGATCTCAATCCCAATATTTTGATTCGCCCAAGGATCCGTCGACCGGACGGCCGGGACCTGTACCTTGAAATCGAGTAGTTGGTTGAGGTTCGTGAACACGTTCGTCTGGAAGGTAACCACGGTGGAACCCACCGTAACCATGTTACTCGCCGCATCACGGTAATAAAGGCTCAGGAGCAAAGTCGATCCATTCATCAGCGACTCTTCGCGGCTGCTCGTCAATCCTACCGTCAGCGTATAGGCTCGGTCCGGCTGAAATCTGGCATTGAAGGCATGCGTCGGGGCGGTGTTGGACCAATCCAGCGAAGTGTAATCCTGGAAAATGGCGACCTGTGGATACGCAAATAGATATCCCAACTGGTTTCCATCGGCATTCGGGATGTAATCCGCGTTCGTCGACGGAGCATTCAGGAATACGCCACTGAGATTATCCCACGCGCCAAAGATGTTTGTATCGAAAGTAGAGGGCTGAGGCGATTTTTGCCACGAGTCGATCCGCGGATCGGCGAATTGCGTGGCCACTGACTCAAAGGAAAAGTTCGGAACAGCGATATTCTCGACCAGTCGAACGTCATCGATGTCCCAGACTCCACTAATCAGGTTGGGAGCGACAGTCGACTCAATCAATATGCCGATGCTTTGGCTGGCCCAGGGATCGTTTGTGTGGACCGCTGGGACGGTGACTTGGAAATCGAGCAGGTGATTGAGGTTGGTGAAAACCGTGGTTTTGTAGGTAACGGTGGTGGCCGCCACGGTCACCATGTTGCTGGCGCTATCACGGTAATAGAGACTTAGCTGGAGTGTCGAACCGTCGAGCAAGGGTTCCTGGCTGCTGCTGGTGAGACCCACCGTAAGGGTGTAGGTCTTCCCGGGTTGGAATCGGGCATTGAAGGCGTGGCTCGCAACGGTGTTGGTCCCGTCCAGTGAATTGTAATCCTGGAAAATGGCGGCTTGCGGGTACGCGAAAAGGTAAGCGAGTTGGTTTCCTTGGGCATTTTCGATGGAGCCGGTGTTTGTCGCGGCCGGATTGGCAAACACGCCAA
The DNA here is from genome assembly GCA_035651635.1 of Verrucomicrobiia bacterium. Taxonomy (GTDB): domain Bacteria; phylum Verrucomicrobiota; class Verrucomicrobiia; order Limisphaerales; family UBA8199; genus JANXQE01. Next base: position 31,006 of record DASRFK010000219.1, read on the forward strand.
TCAGATTATCCCACGAACCAAATGTGTTCGTGTCAAAACTTGCCGGCTGGGCCGCTTTCTGCCAGGAATCGATTCGCGGGTCGGCAAACTGCGTGACGGGCGATTCGAATGAAAAATTCGGCACATAAAGATTCCCCCCGAAGGTGGAGCATACCGCCAGGAGCCAGAAAATTCCGGCGTAAAGGAACAATGATGGCCGCGCAATTAGTCGCGAAATGAACCGTTTTTCGTAAGTGGTAATAAATGTCAAAGTTTTCAAGCTGTGCGATGCAATTGGCCCAATGTGGACTCGTTGTGGTTATGGTTCGAAGGAGCTCCTGCCCGCGAGCTCAAAGCTGGATTCGGAATCCGACCAGCGGCGCGGCCCTGCTTGTTTGTGTCCGGAGCATAATGAGCCGAACGTGCATGCTAAGTTGTTCCGGCGCAAGTAGAATTAGCACTTTTGTAAAGCATCATGGCCAAACCTGGTGAGGGAACAAAACAACCAAATGGCCCCCAGGTACCTTGGACTGTGGTTCGACATCTGAGAGACACGAATCCCAGCGAATGGGCTACTAAAGAGGAAGATTCAATTAAGCGGCGTGGGAGTGGATGCGGGGATCGGTGTCGCGGATGATGACGCTGACGGAGGCTTGATTGAAACCCTTGAATCCGCCTTTGCGTTGCAGGTTTTCCAAATGGCTGCCAAGGGCTCCTTCGCTAATAAATTTGCGAAACTGCGCGTCATCAATCAACCCGGCGCGGACCAACCGCTCGGCACGTTCGGCGCGGACGGGCCACTGTTCGCCTTGAGTAAAAGCTTGCTTGAGAAAGGGAAAGTCGGAAAAGGGCTTCATGGTCTCTACGCCCGCAGCCGCGAGTTGCTCCCGGAGCAGGCTGAAATCGAAACGACATTCCAGATGATGCATGCCGGCCTGGAGAAAGCTCTCCCCGTGCAGCCCGACCCATAGGCCAATGGTACCCAGGCGCCGGGGTGTGGAAAGTCCCTGCCTCGAAAAATCGATCTGGGTATCTGCCGGGTCCAGATCCACGTCACAAAACGCGACCATCCCTTCGACCGGTTGCTCGAGGATTTGAGCGCCCCAACCGGCTTGCGCGCCGGCGTAGTACCGCTCACGCCGTTCGAACCCAAGTTCTTCCAGCGCCGACATCAGGGCCAAAAAGTTCGCGCGAGAGCTGCGGAACGTGTGATGGTCATGATTTGCCCAGCCGAGACCCAGCCGGTCCTGGCGCTGTTTCTGAATTCGTGCAGCGTGGTTTCGTTGCTGCCAATAAGCACGTTCTTCGGCAAACACGATGTGACACGCAAGGTCGCGGCCCACCAAATCGATCAGGCGCTTGAGCAAAGCACGAGCCTGCCTGAATCCTTCGGCATCGTCGTCGAAGTCGCGCGCCCGTGTTTTCCAGAGACGCTGTGCTTCGCGCCAGTCATCCTTTCGGCCAGGAGTTAGAGCCTCCGGAGAATAACCGCGATAACCGCTTCGTTCGACGGCTTCGAAGTGGGTGCCGTTTTCGCGTGCGATGCAAATACGGCGAAACCGGGTGAAGGGTTGTCCCTCCGGCTCGCCGGTGAGGTGATTGGCACAGATGAAGTCGGAAAGACTGTCCACGTGAATGGCGAGTGCCAGAGGCCAGCCGTCGCCAGGCAGGGTGCGGTCCAGGATCAGCCGGGGCAACATGGACTCCGGGTGCCAAAAGACCGTCTGCCATGTGGCGGGAGCATCGCCCAAGGGATCGGGAATGAACCCGGCTTGACGCAGAGCAGGCTCGAGATCGACCGGCAAGACCAAATAATCGATCCAATCGATCAGCCGGGTCCCGGTTTCCGCGCGCATGCGCTCGGACATTCGCGCGGCGGCGGAATTGCGGCCGCAAAACATCTCGATTTGGTTCAGGACCAGGTTTTCCGCTTCATAGCACAGCGGCCAGTCGAAACGCGTTTCGGCGATGGAAGTTCGCGGTCCGCGGGCGTTAAGATCAGTGTCCATTAGCGGTTCAACCGTTCTTGAAACCATTCGTGTCTTTGGAAGGAGTGGTCAAGTTATAATGGTTCACTGTTCCATCATCCCGGGCGACTGGACTAGATGCGGCGATTAACGCCACCACTTCAGGAGTGTTTTGGCAAGGTGGCGGCGTGTTTGCGGCGGCCTCCCACTACGACGCGGTCAGCCCGCCTGCGCAAGCCGAGTCCGGGCTACTGCGGCCGGCGCAACCGGTATAAGGCCGTGGCACCTGCGCAAGTGTCCACCGCTGTGAGCTTTCCATTAGAGCTCGAAGGCCACGCGCTCACCGTCGTCCAGTTGGTGCTCGTGAGTGTGTCCCGTTTCTCCAGGACCAGGCTGGTTCCATCGTCCACCCACGAGAGGTTCATCGTTTGGTTCGGGCCCGGCGAGATTTGAAGGGCAGGTGGCGGTGGATAATTGATATAGAGCACTGCCAGCGCACGCGGGGTGAGAATGACGCGCGAGTCATTCGCATTGGTGCTGAGCACCAGGGTTATGGTTTTCTGCTCAGATGAGGTTGAATTATTTCGGATCGGGACGGCAAAACTTTGGCGACTCGTCCCGTTAAAGGTGAGCGTGCCCGTGACCGGAGTGTAGTCCTGGCCGGCGACGGCGGTGCCATCCTGCGTGGCGTAGTTCACCTGGCCGCACCAACAGGGATCTCCCGGAATGAAGTTAACTGTTACCAGGGCATTAGTAGCGCCGCGTGAGCAATAAAACCCGCCGCTTGCGAATGTGAATTGGTCCGGCCCAGTGATCAGCTTTGGACTGACTTGTGCGAACGCCGAATAGCAGGTTAAGGCCAGCAGCAAAGAAACGGGCCTTGAGTGATTCAGAAACAACGTGTTCATACCTGCAATGTTCGTCCGTTTTTCGCTCCGGTTTGGTGGGCATTCGGCTGGTGCATCGGTCATGCTTGCCGTCGGCCGGATCATGGACGAGCTAACTCGTTTACGCGGGACGGTCAAGCGCGACCAATATAAGGGGGGGCCGCAGCCGGCCGCACTGGGGTGTAGTGCTTAAGAAAAGGCTCGGGTACATTGGGACGAATGCACGAGGATGCCTCTAACGTCGCGCGGCCAAGCTTTCGCGCCGTTTGCGACGCTGTGAGCCGTTTCGAGCTGAGTCGTTCCCTGCGCCTTAAGGCCGAGTCGTTTTGGAGTCTTCCTTTTCCATCCGCGTTTTGATTGACGGTTTTTCCTTGGTACCAACCCTACCAGCGTTACGGACTTTGTTGTTTTCTGTATGGGAAATCTCCGGGCGCATCCAGTTTGCGGGACACACGAGGACTAAGCCGTAACGATGCAGTTCAACCACGGATGGACACGGATGAACACTGATAAAATGAGCGGATTGCCATCAACTCGGCCGCCTGAGCTCGCATCACCTTTAGGTGAACGGAGCAGGCTTGCCCGAGATAGCTTCTGCCCCTGTCTCATCCGTGCGAATCGGTGTTCATCGGTGGTTTTTAGCTGCATTGTTTAGACTAAAGCGGGACCTGTAAAATTGCCGATCCCAGCCTCAAAGCGTCACAGTCTCGATCACTTCACAGACGAATCTTCCGCCGGAGTTTTCGGGGCTGCGCCTTCGTTGGTCTTGGGGTTATCGTCGGCTTTTGCCGCGGCTGGCTCCTGCGTCTGATTGCCGAGCCCCTGTAGTTTTGTGAGAAAATCCTTCGGGACCTTGCCCGATTGCGAGGCGATCTTGATCAGCTTGCCAATCGATACACGGCCAACGATATTCCCAATGACTGCTTCGTGGCCGTCAAAGACCAATACAGCCAGGCCGGTCGTGGCCTCACCTGCGGGATCCGACATGGCATAAACCCCCACATGCTCCTTCTGCTCGGGGACGCTGACGATTGTCGTCCATTTCTTTTCCAGCTCCCTCTGGAGTGTTTTCACGGCCTTGTCCACGGCCGCCCGATTGGTCTGGTTGACCGCGATCACGACGACTCGGATTAATTTTACCTCCTTGATTAGGTCGGCAATATCGATCCCCGCAACCACCGAACCATTGGTTGAACCATTGAGCTCGGATAACGCATCCTTCAGCAGGAAGCGGGGTAGGTTGAGGTTCACTTCCGGTCGAATCGTTTTCAGATCGAGCACCTTGTCGATGGGCAGATACGCGGGGTCGCTTTCCACCCCGGTTTCGCCGAAGCCGGCTAGAGGATACGCGGTCAAGACCACGAGCATGAATGAGATGATCCATTTTTTCATAATTCTGTATGACGGATGATTTTGTTCTTTGCGGTCTCGATCCCATTGCGCAGCGGTGGAATCGCCCGGTCCCAAATTACGGTTTGTGAGTGCGCCCCGGCGTCGAGCAACACCGTCCCAATTAATCCCAAAGCTGTTTCCGCTTCGCGGGCGGATTGCATTCGGCCGTGCGGCTGCTGCGCAGCCAATTCGGGTTGATGTCCGGCGTTCCCGTCCGCTGGCTGATATCTAATGAAAAGGGCACCCAGGAGCACGGCGCCTGCCAGCGCCATTGGGATTGCAGGACGAAGCCAGCCGGGCCCTGGCGTTTCGGCCGCAATCCTGCGCAATGCCCCGTCTATGACCCGCCTGGGGCAGGTCTCTTTACTCAGTTCGCGCACTAATCCGGGCAGGTCTTCTTGCATGGCGTGTCCTGAATTGTCAGATTCGAAAGTCTCTCCCGCGCGCGTGAGAGATAGACCTTGACGCTATTGAGCGGGATGCCCAGGGTGCTGGCGATTTCCCGGTAGCGCAAACCGTTGACTTCATAGAGGAGGAACACGCTTCTGAGGTTCTCCGGCAGCTTGAGCAGGGCCTCGCGGGCTTGTTCGAGGCGCAGGTTCGAATCGGCGGCCAGGCTGGGATTGACCGCAAATTCATCCGTCTGCTCCTCCAGCACGCCGTCGTCCAGCGACAGCGGCGCGGCCCGATGCGAGCGCCGGCGGATTTGGTCCAGGCAATAATAGCGCGTAGTTTGCAACAGCCAGGCCCTGAGGTTAAACGGGTTGATCCGAGGCAAATGGCGCCAGAGCCGGAGCAGGACCTCCTGCGTCGCATCCTCCGCGTCGGCTTGATTGGCCAGTAAGGCGCGAGCGTAGCGATAGACCTCATCACTATGCCGTTCACACAGGATTTTGAATTCGAGTTCACGAATCATCCCGCCACCCCTTATAACGAACCAGGCGCCGGAATTGTTACAAGGAAAAAGCCCAAACCAGGAGTTGAGGGCGTGCATCCGGACACTACAGAATCCTCCACTTTCATTAACACCGTCGCTTCAGAGCGGTGTACCCATGCCGTAACTGAATTGAAACTGTTTGAAACAGTTTCAATTTCGGACCAGTTCCCCCTCACCTGGCTGAAGCCGCGGTGTTAATGACAGGTCTGGCGTCCTACAAAATATCCCGACCAAGGTCTACGCGCTAGGCCTGGACCGCGGCGGGTTTGCTTTCCGGCGCGGTCTTGGCCCAGCAGCGGAGGACTTCGGCCACGCTCCAGGCCTGGGCGATGCAACCGCGCGGCGTGAACGGCGGTTCGGCATCGAAAATCTCGCTAATCGAGCCCACGCACGCATCGTCCAGGTGGCGCTCAAATCCTTCTAAAAACCCGCGCGCTCCGGCGCGATCCTCCGGGTGAACTTTCAGCCAGGCATCAACGAAAGGGCCAATTAACCATGCCCAGACTGTGCCTTGATGATAAGCAGCATCGCGGGCGCGGAGATCGCCGAAATACTTCGGCTTGTAATCCGGATTATCCCGGCTCAGCGAGCGCAAGCCAAAGGGAGTTAACAGACGCTCGTGAACCACCTCCAGGACTGGCTTCCAACGGTTCGGCTCGAGCACGGGGAATTCGAGAGAAAAGGACAGAAGCTGGTTAGGGCGGCAGGAAGCATCGTCTCCAGTTTCCCCATCGATAACGTCGTACAGATAATTGCCCGCGGCGTACCAGAACCGGCGGTTAAAGGATTCTTGCGCGCGTCGCGCATGCTCGGCAGTGGACTTGGCCGCCGGTTCGCCGTGCTCCTCACGAAGCCAGCGTTCCAGCAACCGCAGGGCATTGTACCAGAGCCCGTTGATTTCGACTGCCTTTCCTCGGCGCGGAGTCACCACCCAGTTATCGACCTTCGCGTCCATCCAGGTCAGCTGATATCCGGGGGCGGCCTGGGATAACAAGCCATCGCGCGGGTCGACTTTGATCCCGAAATCTGTTCCGCGCAAATGATGGTCCACGATATCCACTAGCTTAGGCAGGATCAGGCGCAGCGTGCTTCGGTCGCCCGTCAGCTGCACGTACCGGCTCAGCGCATGGAAGAACCACAGCGTGGCATCGGCGGTGTGGTACAGCCCCTCGTTTTTGCCTTCGGGGAACAGATTTGGCAGCAGGCCATGCCGAATGTAATAAGCGAACGTCCGCAAGATCCAGCCAGCCTCGGTAAATCGCCGGGTAGTAAGCGTCAGTCCTTCCAGGCTGATCATGGTGTCCCGGCCCCAATCGGTGAACCAGTGGTAGCCGGCGATTACCGTCCGGATATCATCGCCCGCGGCGTGCGCGCGCGCCGAATCCTGGATGCGGCCGGCGGGATTAATAATGAACTGGTCGGCAGCGAGCACCAGGTCCGCCCCCATGCCTTGCTGAGCCGCCGGAGCGCTGCAAGTGATCAAGCGCTGATGACGCGTGTGGTAAAACCCCAGCGCCTCACCCGGAGTGAGCGCCAGCATGGTGCTCCACCATTCCGTCGAAGCAACCAGAGTCGCATCCTGGCCCTGCCGCAAAGTGACGGTGAAAAAACCTGGGCTCCAGAGCCAACCCCGCGAAGGACAGCCTCGCTCGGCTTCTTTGGGATAATAGATTTCCCGGCGACTCCCGCCATCGTACGTTAGCGAGGCGCGGTCCCCTGTCAGCACCAGGCGCAGACGGGGCAGCATCGAGGGCTGACTTACCTCGTACCGATCGGCTTCGGCCCGCAGGTTGTAATCGTCTGAGAGCTTGGAATCGACCGTCTGTTCGTGACCCCGAAAATGCATCGAAGGCCGAAGCTCGAGTTCGATCTCCGTCTGGGTTGAAAGCAAACGATAGTTGATGTGAACGGTGTTCTGGCCGTACAGAAACAACACGTGTTTTTCGAGGACTACGCCGTCGATTTCGTAGTGCCAGATCGGCAGCCCGTTTTCGAGCCGAAATTCTGTCAGGCAATGGGAGACTTTGCTGACTTCCTCAGGTTCACTGGGCTCCGCGCCGCCGATTTGGACAAGATGCCCGTCCGCCAGACGAATCGATTCGTCCAGATGATTGAGCATGACCATGCGGCCGAAGGGCGCCGGCAAGGCGGCGATAAGCAGGCCGTGGTACCGCCAGCTGACCTGGCCGGAAATCGTGCCGGAGGCGTAGCCCCCGAGTCCGTTGGTGGCAAGCCACTCGCGTCGCAACAATTGCCTGGCCTCTTCACCTCGTGCTGCGCTGAGATCGATACGGCGGACGACTTTGTACATAGTCAGTCCTGATGCTCAGCCTGCTCTTTCTGCTGGCGCGGGCTGGCCGCGAGAACCAAGGCCGCATGGCCGGCAATCCGCCAGCCATCCTCGCCCAGCACCGGAGGTGCGCCCGTCCCGCCGTACTTGGGCGATTCACTGGACCACAACAATTCCCAATTGAAGCCAGGCAAGCCCGCCAGCAGAGGCTCGCAGAACACAGCCAGGTGCAAGTCCGTGCCCAGATTAACCAACAGCAGGCGATCGTCATTTTGTTGGCCAAAAAACCGCACCACAAAGGCCTCGGGGCCTAGTACCGCGCCATCGATGGCCCCGGGTCTGGGCTCGGAAAAAATCGGATCTTCGCGACGCAACCGGAGCAGGTCCCGATGTAACTGATAAACCGACGAGTGCTTCGCGCGCTCGGAGAAATCGAGTTTGCAGCGGGCAAAGGTTTCCCCGCTGTGCGGCGCAGCCAGGCAGGGCAAGCTTTCGGCCTCGGCAATTCCCGGGAACTGGGAAAGAAAGCTTTTCCGGCCTTTGGCGACGAGTGGGGCGAGCTCCGGGTTATGATCGGCGAAATAAAGGAACGGCGCCGAGGCGGCAAACTCCTGGCCTTGAAAGAGCATGGGCGTGGCCGGCCCTAGAAGCAGCACGGCCGTGAGCGCGCGCAAGCACCCAGGCGAACTCAGCTGGTGCACTCGCAGCCCGGAGAGTGAATTGGCAACTTGATCGTGGTTTTGCAGGTAGTTGATAAACTGTTCCGGTGCCAAATCGAAGCTCCAACTGCCGCGTGGTTGGTGTTGCCACGCGGAACGCTGTCCCTGGTAGATAAACCCGCGTTTCAGCGACGAAACAAGTTCTTGCGGACTGCCGGTGTAGTCGGAGTAGTAGGCGTCGGCCCGCCCTGAAAGAGCCACCATCGCCGCATGATGAAAGTCGTCGTTCCATAGGGCGTCCAGGCCGTAGCCGCCCCGGTCCGCGGCACGGGCGAGCGTGGCGTTTTGCGCCTCATTTTCGGCGACCAGTAGAGTGGCTCGAGAACCCGCTGCTCGACGGACCTGGCGTTGGATTGCGGTGTGAATGTTGTCCTCGGAGGCGTCGAAGATTTGCTGCGTGGCATCCAGGCGCAAACCGTCGAGGTGGTACTCGTCAATCCAATAGGCCGCGTTGGCGCAGAAGAATTCACGGACTGGGCCGGAAGCCTTTCCGTCGAAATTGATGGGTTCGCCCCATTCGTTCTTATAACGGGTGGAAAAATAATCCTCGGAGAAATTCTTCAAGAAATTCCCATCGGGTCCAAAATGGTTGTACACAACATCGAGAATGACACCCAGGCCGACGCGGTGGGCGTGATCGATGAAGCGCCGAAAATCGTCCGGGAAGCCGTACAGTCTCGTGGGCGCGAACAAATCCACCCCGTCATAACCCCAGCCAAACCGGCCCGGAAATTCCGCCACCGGCATCACTTCCAGAACGGTGATTCCCAGATTTGCCAGCTCCTCCAGTTGTTCCTGCGCGGCCGCCCAGGTCCCTTCCCGGGTGAAGGTCCCGATATGCAGTTCGTACATGACCTGGCCCGAGCGCTTCACTCCCGGCCAGCCCCCATCGGTCCAGGCGAAGGTGGAGGGATCGACGATCTGCGAAGGACCATGCGGACCCTCCGGCTGAAAGCGCGACGCCGGATCCGGAAAGCTCCCGCTATCCAATCGGTACCGATAGCGCATTCCCGGATGCGCCTCGGCAATCTGACCGGAAAAATATCCGTCGGATTCCGCGCCCAATTCGAATTCCCGCGGCGAACCCGGGCCGGAGTCCCCGAGCTGGACTTTGACGTGTCGAGACCTGGGAGCCCAGACTCGAAAATGTGTGCCCCCGCCCGCGACCGGTTCGGCGCCAATCGGCAGCCGACGTTGGTACTTGCTTCCGCCGGAGCCCGACAACGAATGCACCCCTTCGCCGGCCGTGCGTGGCGGCGCTTGAAACGCAACCTTCATAGTTTTTAAATCCAGGTTCCAACTTGAGGAGTTTTATCCCAATTGCAAGTGGGTAGAGCCCACAGAAGGCGCGCCCGCTTTGGATTCCCAGTCGACGCCTGGAAAACATCTTTGAGGGTTCGCATCAGCGATCCTTTCTGACTGTTTGATGGTTCGTCAAGCAACACCACAAAAGGCCGCAGGTGTACTGACGCCAACGGCGTCACTTATACCAGCTCAACGCGCCAGCCTTGGGGTGATGGCCGAAAAGCCTAAAAGCGGTTAGAATTCGGTTTGGAGTCCCGCCTTTAGGCGGCCTGACGCCAAACCGCCTAAAGGCGGGACTCCAAACCGAACTCTAAAACACGCTCTAAGAGCGTGTTTTAAAGAATACCAACTTGGGCACGGGCGTATGGGTTCGGAGTCCCGCCTTTAGGCGGCCCGACGCCAAACCGCCTAAAGGCGGGACTCCAAACGGGATCTAAAAGACGCTCTAAGTAAATGCGGTCGCCGAAAGCCAAATCCCTATCAGCATAGTCTATCAGTATCGGTGTTCATCTGTGTTCATCCGTGGTTCTTCCATATCACCCGGCTAGGGACTAAGAGGCAGCGGTGAAAAGTTTGGATTTGAATTGGGATCCTCTTCCTTGAGGCCCTTGAGGGTTTTCAGAGGATGAAAGGGCATCAAGAGGATTTTCGGGATCATAAAAACAGGTTCCGTTCGCGGTTCGCTTAAGGTGCCCGTGACCTTGTATTCGAACAACTTGGTCACCGGCCAAAACACGGTGCTGACCAACGGCCCGACCAGCCACATGTCGCGCAGTAACTCGGCATCGACGCGAGCGTTGAGTTGGGATTCGAGGTTGACGGTGCCGCGGTACTGAAGGCGCATGCCGGTCGAGCGGATCTCCAAATCGCTGGTCCGAATGACTCCATTGGTAATCACGAAACTGGCGTCGGCGGCGCTGGCTCGCGAATTCCCGAGCCCGGGCGTGATGCCGTTGAGAATCGGCGAAAAAACTCCAAAAATCGGGAAATCCCACAGCAGCCCATCGCGCAAGTGCGCTTCCCCAAAACCGAACACGCTTTGGGTGTTCTCAGTATCTGCTTTGGTCACTTGCAGGCTGGCCGAGAACCTCCCTTCCGGTTGATTGGTGCCCGGGGATAAATCACGCATGAGCGACTGCAGCAGGACATTGGTGGCGGTGAGACCGAAACGGAAATCGGTGGGCCGGTCCCGCGGAAAATCGAACGCGGCATCTCCAAAGGCCACGCCATGGTAGAACTCCGCCTGCACATTGGTCAAAGTCAAATGGAGCCCGAACCAATGCACGTGACCGGTAATGTGAGGCACGTTGAATTTCCACCAATGAAACGGGCCGCCCGCCAGGTCGAAGTGCAAGTCAGCCCCTTCTTCGCCGCGCAGCGGGATGATTCCGTGCACCCGCGCGGTCGGAGGCGCACCGAACTGGTAATCCTGAATGTCCCGCGCGACATGCGGCCCGATGGCCCGCGCGATGACCATGGGTTCAATCGTGCTGAAACCGTTGGTCAGATACACGAATTGTGCGTCCAGGTCGACCGCCAGGCCGTCGGCCCGGGCGTGGCGGTCGCCGATGTCGACGCGCGGCGCCATGAACCGCAGGACGTGGTTGGTATAGTAGACCGCGGTGGTTACGGTGGAAAAGCTCTCGCCCCGGAAGGTCAGGTTCGACGCGCTCACGCGGCCGGCCGCGGTAATGGTCGCCGGGTCCTGAGCGCGACCGCGAATCTCGAGGGCGACCGATGGCGGGTTGGAAAAAATCAGCAGATCAAACGCGCGTTGGGTCGGTTCGCTGAGGAGTGGGCGTACAAACGACGGGTCGATCGTGCTGGAAACGCGTGTGTAAAAATCCTGAGTCCGTTCGTCAAACCGTTGTTCCAATTCGAGCCGGCCTTCGGGGCGGGCCAGAACGAAATCGGGCAGAAACCAACACTGGTTTGAATAGATGAAGTGGGAGCGCACCGAGGAGACCTGGACATTGCGGAAGGCAGCGCCGCCCGGCAAATTGACCTCGCCCTGGACTCGCACGCTCGGCAGCACTTCCTCACGGACATTTGCCTCGAGGTTGGTCCACGCCGGCAACCTTAGAGATAGATCGGCAGCGAGAATGGGCAGGCTCGGCCAGGAGAAATTCTCAAGCCAGCTCCGCGCGTCGGCGGGCAGGTACGGCGCGAGTTGATGCACGTCGCAAGTGCAGTCCAGGTTCAGCTTTGCGGCGCGCGTGGCGACATCCACTTGCCCGCGTGCGCTCAGCAGCCCGCCCCAGACGGCGGCCTGCAGATTGGTCATGATCAAGTTCGGCGGCTGCCAATCGCCCTCACAGGCAATCCGGCTCGCGGTCAGCTTTGGTGACTTCAGATCGACCAACCGGCAGTCCCAACTCAGCCGGTACGGCTGCAAGTTAGTCCACCAGGCCCAGGATGGATCGCGACTGCCGATGGCGCCGGAATCGGCGGCCTGAGCCAGTTGCCCGTTCAGTTGAATTGCCGCCGCGCTGGCCCAGGGCGTTTTGACAAAATCGCAAGTCAAGCTGCCTTGACCGGCTAAGGGGATGAGATTGGTGATGGAATGAACCCAGGTGGCGGTGAACAGGGCGTTGCTGCCTTCGGCCCAGGGAGTATGCGCCTGAGTCGCAGTGAGCTTAAGCTGGCCTTTGAGCTGGTTGGTCTGTCCTTCGGCAGAGGCGAGGCTAACATTCACAGACGCATTGGTGATGGAACCCCAGGCCGTTTCGGCGGCCGTGGCGTGCAGATCCAATTCGGCCCGTGAAAGGCCGTTGGAATCAACTGAAAAAAGCCGCGCGGCAAATCGGCCGTCTACGATCGTGCCCCAGGGCGTTTGCGCGCCGGGGGCCGATACCGAGAGCAACACACTGAAGGTGCGCAGGTCCAGGGCATCGCCGCGAACATTGACTCGAATCTCCGGGGGAGCTGAGAAGTGAACCTCGTCGAGCGTGTTGGCGATCCGTCGCAGCCGCCTTTCCCACAGATTGGCCGAGCCCGAGGCCGGTTGCTGGCCTTGAAAGACTTTCCAATCCCGCACGGCGGAGGCATTGGTCACGATGCCCGAGAGTTGAAGCGTCGCGCCAGCAATCTGAGCACGAAAATTGTCCAGCACCCACTGGTCGTCCGGCAGAAAACGCAAGTCCGTTTGGATGTTGGTCACCAGTAACTCACGGACTGCTGGATTGGTATCGGCAAAAGCCCAGGTGACGCGTCCCTGACGCAGCATCAGCGAGTCGATCTGCACTTGCAGATGTCTCAAGGCCGCCCAGTTCAAACGAAGCTCAACTTCCGCCACCTTCAGATGCGGGCTGAACTGCTGGTCCGCCGGGCCGAAGCGAACATTCTCGGCAACGATTCCCTCGTACCAGCTCAGGCGCAGTCGCGAAAATTGCAGGTCTACCCCGCGTTGCTTCAATTTGCTCAGCAGCGGCCGCTTGACCAGGTCCGGCAATCCGACCTGATTTAAATAGACCACCGCGGCCAACAGCGTCAGGACCAGCAGCCAGACCGAGATGCGAAAGCCGCGGAAATAAACCCGGCAGATCCGCCAAAACCGCCCCTTTTTTTGCGAACCCATAGAGCAGTTTACCGGCCGGGTTTTAGCGGCAAATAAGCATCAATGTCGCGATACATGATCCAGGGAAACTCCAGGATCCAAAACTCGCCCTCCAGCGTCACTCCGGCATAAAGATTCCCGGTAGGGGCTTCCCCTCCAAATTCGAGGTCAAAGGATTCCCCATTCGAGCGCTCCAGAACAACATGGTAACCGTCGTCCACGAACCCGAACGCCGCCCGGCTTTGCCGCCCCCGGCCGACCCAGACGATCGCGGACACTTGAGTGATTCCGCGAACGGTCTCTTCAATCGCGGCGTCATTAATAATGCCTTGCGAACCTGGCGCAAAGGACCAGCTCAGCGCGCCTTTGTGCAGCATGCGCGAGGTCTTGCCGTGCGAGCGCAGCGTCACTGCCGCCACGTCCGCCAGGCCAAAAGGACAAAGCCGGCGCTCGCGCAATTGCCAACTGCCGGACGGCAACCGGTTGAAGTCATTGGTCGAAATCGCATAAACGAAGCTCTCGTCTGTTCGCCGGACACAAACCTGATCGGGGCCGTTGGTCCCCAAGCCGAAATCCAGCTCCGCCAGCACCACACTATTCGAAGGCGCACCCCCGACAGGGCAATCGGACATTAAGGTCAGCCGCTCGAGCGGCGGAGCCAGGCCGTACTGGGGCAGGTCCGCCGGGTTGGCCACGTCATTGACAAACTTGAGAATGGCCAGGTTCGTCAGGCTGGACACAACCGACTGCACCGATTCATCATCGGCGAGATAGTTTCCCGGCAGAATACGCCAACTGCCGTCGGGCTGATGCTGGACAGAAGATCGGTCCGTTCCGCGGACGAACTCGATCGAGCCGACGCGATTGGTCAAGGAGAGCAAATGCGGGTCACGGAAATCGTTCAGAAAAGAGCACCAGGCCAGCAGCGGATCCTTGTCGACGGCGAACGTGCCAGCCTGCCCGCCATGCCGCGCGTAGACCTCGGTAACATCGTTGGTCGCCCCGCGCCCGAATTGAAGCAAGGCCAGCGCGTTGGTGCCGCTGGAAAAACCGAGTTCCAGTTCCGCGGGCGCCAACCCGAATGGTTCAGGATCGATTTTGGGGTCGTCGGAGACGAACTGGCGGATTCGAAGTTGTTGCAGGCTGGTTAGAGCGCCGAGAATCCTGGATTGATTGGCGCGAGTATCCAAAGGCCAAACCATGCGCCAAAGGCCATTGGTTGAGTTGCGCTGCAGCACGAAAGTCGACGAGGAAGCCGGCAGCCCGCCGCGGCCCAGTTCGCCTTTGGAGCTGTTGGTTACCGCAATCCTGTCAAAGGCGAGGTTAGTCAGGTCCAGCAGAGTCGTATCGCGCCAGTCGTTGGCCGAGCGTGGCAGGTACTCCAGCAATTTGGCATCCACCACATAAGCCCCGAGGTCCCCTTCCACTTGCAGGAACACCTGGTCGCCCGGGTTGGTCAACGCGCCGACGCGCAATCGGGGCGCGTAGCCGCCCTGCTGGATCACGACGGTCACCTGGGGAGACGCAAACCCGTACTCTTCATCGGCATTGGCGTGGGCCCGGAGTTCACTGCCGGAAATGTAGGGCGCCGGAGTGAGTTGTTGCAGAAACGCCAGCAGCTTGAGCACCCGTTGCGCTTGCGCCGGGTAAAGCAGCGGCTGGCTCAATTGCCACGTTCCATTCGTCCGATCAACCCGGATTAGCAACTGACTCGGTCCCGCGGGGCGGATGAGCAACGAAGTGACGGCTTCCGGGCGCAGGCCGGGCAATACCTTTGCAGGACTAACCGCCGGCGGACGCGCATGGCGTTGATAAAAAAAGATGAAGCCGAACAGCACCCCGGCAATAACAAACCAGCGGATGGTTTTTTTCGGACTCATGCGCTTCGGTGATCGGCCGGACGCGGATGCGCTCTGTCCCGAA